>JAZQQZ010000001.1:0-5644 GCA_045629305.1 Acutalibacteraceae bacterium
TCCTCAAGTTCAATTTCCTTTGCGATTGTAACACCATCATTAGTGATAAGTGGTCCGCCATACTTTCTATCAAGTACGACATTACGTCCCTTAGGACCAAGTGTAATCTTTACTGTGTTAGAAAGCTTATCAATACCTGTCTGTAATGCTTTACGAGCTTCCTCACCATAAATAATCTGTTTAGCCATGATAAGTTATCTCCTTAATTATTCTACGATAGCGAGAATGTCAGCCTGTCTGATAATTGTATAATCGACATCATCAAGCTTAATCTCTGTGCCAGCATATTTAGCGGCGATAATTTTATCGCCTGGTTTTACGAACATCTTAATATCGTTACCATCAACGATACCACCAGGACCAACAGCAACAACTTCTGCGATCTGTGGCTTCTCCTGAGAAGCAGCGGCAAGAATGATGCCACTCTTGGTTGTCTCTTCGGCTTCAACTGCCTTGATAACTACGTGATCAAGAACTGGCTTAAGTTTCATTTTTAAATGCCTCCAATAAATATAAAATAACAAATATATATTATACATATCTTTTTAATTTTGTCTATAAACAGTTGCTTTAATATGTAATATTTAGTAAAATATATGTGCTAAATTTTAGGAAGTGATATGTTGAATTTAGTTAAAGTTCGAAAGTTCCTTGCAACTGATTACTTTAATATAATAATGTTCGTGATTGCGGCTATAGTTGTCATGATTGACCAAGAAGTCGCTTCACCTTATTACTACGGATTCACAATATTTTATGGATTTATCATAGGTATTGTACTTATACTCACAGATGATATTGTCACAGTCCTATGTCCGACGCTTTTGCTAGTTTCGTTCTGTGTTCAATATCACGACTCCTATGATGGATTTATCAAGTATTTATGGGGAGCACCGATACTCGTCTTTTGTTTCCTTTTCCATATAATTGCTTATCGTAAGAAATTCGAATGGAAGAAAGTAAAAGACCTCGAAATGTTCGTTCCGATGTGTTTCGTATCGGTCGCAATGATGCTCGGCGGCGTCGGCATCATGACCTTCGCAGAATATACTACCAAGATCAATCTTGTGTATATGATTCTGCTCGGTCCTGGCATGACATTTATGTATGTAATTCTTTCAGGCAAAATCGGACCTGGAAAGAATTACACAGACGATATATCTGATCGTCTTTCCAAGATATTCGTAACAGTCAGTATCTTCATTATTTTCGAAGTAATTGAGTTCTATTGTGAAGGACTTCCTGATACAATTCTTCATCCAGAAATTCTTTATCTACAGTGGAGAAATAACATAAGTACAATGCTTATGCTATACATGCCATTTGCATTCTATCTCGCACAGAAAAAGAACTTCCTTTATGTTCTTGTTCCGTTTGCATCGATAGGGGCGATAGTACTTTCGGGATCTCGTGGAGGACTTGTATTTGGTATTGCAGAGTTTATTTTCCTTATTCTCTACTATGCTGTTGTTGATAAGAGACACAGAATAATTCTTCTTATCGTAACAGGAGCTATAGTAATTGCTGCAATAGCATTTGTAATACGCTATACATTTATCTTTAAATACACAATCTCAAGATTTTTAGATCCAGGTCAGTACCGTATTAGACTGACGCTTTGGTTCAGAGCGATTGAAGATTTCAAAGCTAATATCATTACTGGCCGTGGAATCGGATACATGGGCAACAGAGATGCCCATCCATCGAAGATAGCCCAGCTCTGTTGGTATCATTCCTCGATTCCACAGGTCATTGGAAGCTTCGGAATTGTCGGAATCTTCTGCTATATGTACCAATTCATTTGCCGTCTTGAATTCTTCAAAAAGAGATGGGGAAGAGAGCTTGCAGTTCCAGTTTTCTGGTCATTTATTGGACTTGAAATGATGTCTTTCGTCAACCCTGGAATCTTCGCTCCAGCATTCCTTTTCATTCTCGTTCTCATGATGGTATTCGTAGAACAATATGATAAATAGTAGGATAGCCTGTCATTTGATTGACAGGCTATTTTTATTATAGTATAATTTTTATGAACTGATTCATAAAAGAGGTGATAACTTGCCTAAAATCATTGAAAATCTAAACGAGAACATTTTGGCAACTGCCAAAATTCAGCTCTTTGAAAAAGGCTATAACGATATGACAATGCGAAGTGTCGCAAGCGATTGTCATATTGCTGTAGGTACACTCTATAACTATTTTGAATCCAAGGATTTGCTCATCGCTCAGATTATGCTTAACGACTGGAAAGAAATAATGAGAGATGTCAAAGCACAATGCAGATATGTCGATAACATTTTCGATGGTTTCAAAATTGTCTATGATGGTGTATCAGATTTCTCAGATAGATATGATTCCGTATGGACACAGTATGGCAAAAGTCTCAGTATTAAAAAAGAAATGCCAGTTCAGTTCGACCTATTAATCACAGAGCTCAGTGGGATACTCGACGAGATCCTAATTCGTTGTCACGATGAGAAAGATAGATACATATCCGTATTTTTATCAGAAATTCTTATCAGTGCAGCAGCGAAGAAAGATTTCGAATATGATAATCTTGCTGGTGTTCTCAAGCGAATGTTCCGATAATTTAAAAACTTTTTAAGGAGGTAGTACAAATGAAAGTTGTACTCGCAGGCGCATTTGGAAAACTCGGTTCGGATATTCTTAGAGCACTCGTTGCAGCAGGACACGATGTAATCGCTGCAGATATGGTAATTAGAGAATTACCTGACCTTGATGCAAATGCTTACAAGACAAGACAGATTGATGTAACAGACGTAGAGAATCTCAAGGGTCTCTGTGACGGCGCTGATGTTGTTATCACAACAGTAGGCCTCACAGGTGCTTCTACTAAGGTTAACAACTACGACATCGACTTCCAGGGTAACTTGAATCTTGTAAACGAAGCAAAGTCAGCAAATGTTAATCACTTCGTTTATATATCAGTTATCAACGCTGACAAAGGCGATGGTATCCCAATGGTTAACTCTAAGTTCCTTCTTGAAGCTGAACTTAGAAACAGCGGAATGACTTATGTTATTCATCGTCCAACAGGTTATTTCTATGATATCGCACATGTATTCTGGCCAATGATTTTAAAGGGTGAAATTCAGCTTCTTAAGGGCGAGCCTAAGACAGCTAACGTAATCGATACTAAGGACTTTGCTAAATTCATCGTTGAGACTATGTGCGAAGAGAACGTTATTTACAACGTTGGTGGTACAGAGACTTATACATATCAGGAGATAGGCCAGATGTTCTGGGAAGCTGCTGGCAACCAGGGTCAAGTTCCTATCAAATACGCTCCAGCATGGATGTTCTCACTTCTTGCTATGCTTCCTAAGATTAAGGCAGAGGGCAAGCAGGACATCATGAAGTTCTCTAAGTTCACACTTTCTAACGATTGCTACGGCGATCACGAAATTCCTGGACTTTCATTCAAGCAGTACATTATGGAGAAGTCATATGCTCCAGTAATCGAAGCAGAGCTTGCAGCTAAAGCAGCAAAGGAGAAATAATATGTATTATCTTATAATTTTCATCGCAGCTCTTATCTTCTGCTGCGTAGGTTTTAAAGAGTTCGTATGGTTCATGTCTGTAGGATATGGTCTTTCAGTATGTGGCATTGGTATTGCCAATCTCGCAATTCTTCTTATCCAGTTACTTGGTAATGGTGAGATTCTTGGTCTTTCAATTATTGATGGTCCAGCTTACTGGGTAGCTCTCGCACAGTGCGTAATTTTCATAGCATATGGTATCCGTCTCGGTGGATTTCTTCTTATCCGTGAGCTCAAGAATGCAGCATATAAGAAGACTCTTGCTGATGCTGCGGGCGCAGAGCCTCCAATCTTTGTTAAAGTTGTTATGTGGTTCCTCATGGGCGCTCTTTATCTCGCTCAGACATCAGGTCTTAACTACAGAATCCACAATGGTTATGAAGGATATATCCTTCCAATAATCGGTATCGTTATTTCTCTTATCGGCGTTATTCTTGAAGCAACAGCTGATAAGCAGAAGGGCCAGCAGAAGAAGACAGATCCTAACATGGTTGCAACTAAGGGTCTCTTTAAGTTCACACGTTGTCCTAACTACTTCGGCGAAGTAACATTCTGGACAGGTACATTTATCTCAGGTATTGCTGCTTATAGAAGTGCTGCACAGTGGATTGTTGCTATCCTTGGATACATCTGCATCGTTTACATCATGTTCAACGGTTGCCAGAGACTTGACAAGAGACAGTCAATGAGACTTGCTGGTAATGAAGTATTTGAGAACTACGCATCTAAGACACCTATTCTTATCCCATTCATCCCTTGGTTCTATCACATGGATCCTAAGGATGCTATGCTTGCAAAGAATATGGCTCACGCTCAGAAACTCGCTAAGCAGTATATTTCAAAGTAAGGTAATATTATGCAATTTTTTATCGAAAGTTCCTTTGAAGGAAACTATTCAGTAATAATGGCAATAGTTGATTTCATTCCTGTACTATTCTATTTCCTTGCAGCTTGGCTTGTTGCATCTGATTTATATCAACATGTAACGAAGACCGTTTACGGTTTCCTCGCTGCGGGCTCACTTATGTGCTTCATCGGTGGAGCATTTAAAGCGCTCTGGAAATTGTTATTCTGCTTTGGAATCAACTATCCAGCCTTCTTCACATCATTCTTTCCTATGCAGGCGCCTGGCTTCATGCTCTACTTCGTTGGTCTTCTTATGGCCATGAAGCAGCTGAAGAAGAAACCGACAGGGGAAGCACTTAATGTGGTCGCAGCGACTGTGACTTCATCAGTTCCTCTTCTTGCATTCCAGTCAATCGGAAGTACAGGCTCACTCATTTGCCTCTCAATCCTTGGCTTTAAGAATAAGAATGCTCTTGCTGGAATTTTCTTTATTCTTTCAATTGTATTCATTTTCGGAATGGTTGGTTTAAGCGCTACAATTGACAGTTCACTCGGTTGGGCTAACTGGCTTGAGCAGGGCGTCAATTCAATAGGACAAATTTTCTTCTACCTTGGTGCTCGTAGTATGCACAAGAGTGGATATAAAGCAGAGGTATAATTATGACAAATGCGGTTGATATAGCAAAGAAATACTTCAATGTAGTTGAGAAGGAAATTCCAGCTGAGTATAAGAAAATTAAAAAATCTGGGTTCAATGTAAACCTCAATCAATACTATGTAGAAGGCATTGGTAACCTTGCTATTCAAAATGCTACAATGTTCGGTCTTATGAAGATTGGTTCAACTTGTATCACACCAATTGATCGTGATTTGCCACTTTTCTCATATGACATTGTAGATGTTCTTGGAAAGCGCACATTCATCATTGAGATGTATGATGTAATGCTTGAAAAGGACGACAAGATCAACAATGCACTTCTTGAAATCAGAAAAGAACTTTCTGATTTACCAGAAGATCCTCGTCAGCCAAATTGGTATGACGACATAAAGCTTTCTGCATCAATTTCTATTAAAGGTAAGAAATCTCTGATAGCTGATAGATGTGACGATTTATATGCTAAATATCTTGACAAGTTCTTCAGTCTTGCTAAAGACATGAATGAAGTTGCTGATAAAGATGCTAAGAGAGCCGCATCTGACGCCTATGTACAGGGTCTTATCGATAATGGTGGTCCATCTAC
>JAZQQZ010000002.1:0-100825 GCA_045629305.1 Acutalibacteraceae bacterium
GCAACCAAGGAAATTCGTGCAATGAAGAATAAAAAGATTGCCAACATCCCAATTATTGCAACAACAGCAAATGCTTTTGAAGAGGATAGAAAACTTGCAATTGATGCTGGTATGAACGAGCATATTGCTAAGCCAATTGATGTCCAAAAACTTATCGCTGCTCTGGATAAGGTATTAAATTAAAAGAAAAGGTGTAACTCATTCGAGTTACACCTTTTTATTTTAAAGTTTCGCTATATCAATTTCGTCTAGTCGTGTGACATACAAATTTGCGAGATTACGAATTTCGTCGCTGTGTTTTGCTGACCACTTGTCATAGACAGCAATAAAACTATACCCGGCATTGTATAGGGTCTTAATTGGCGTAAATGTATCTTCAAATACATATGTCTCAGATTTATCTGTCCCAAGGAAAGAGAGAGCATGGTCAAATATTGTTGGGACTGATTTATCTGCACCTTCTTCTGTGCAAGTGAAAATCCTTTTGAAATACTTGTATATTCCAACGCGTTTTAGTGCAGCTTCAGCGAGATGACGGTCTGTCGCAGTCGTTATAACCATCGGAATTCCTCGCTCATAAAGTTTGTCGAGAAGATCCAAAACTCCGTCTTTGACAGGTACTTCGTTGTAATACCCGTTCTCTACCATTTTGT
The DNA here is from genome assembly GCA_045629305.1 of Acutalibacteraceae bacterium. Classification (GTDB taxonomy): domain Bacteria; phylum Bacillota; class Clostridia; order Oscillospirales; family Acutalibacteraceae; genus UBA1227. The sequence continues at coordinate 654 of JAZQQZ010000002.1, forward strand.
TAACTTCATCTATGAATTCATCTACGCTCATAGTGAATCCAAGATGGTCTATAAAGTATTGTCCCATCTCAGGGAGAAGCATAAGCTTTGTATCTTTTGCTATCTTTTCATCATATTCAATTCCTTTAGATTCTAGATATCGAGGACCTATATTGATCCAAAGATGCATTGAATCAAGAAGTGTACCATCCATATCAAAGATTGCTGCCGAAATTGCCATGGGATTTCCTCCTAATCAATATCTACGAAACCGAATCCGGACATTTGGTTTCCAAATGAGTCCATATCAGGATTGCTCATGAGATATTCAGCTTCCTCTTCCTCTGTGAGTTCGATATAAGGGATATCCTCTACGACCTCAAATTTTCTGCCGTGTGTCCAGAGGCTAGGTGTCAAACGGATTGTATAGCCACATCCACCAGGCATGAGCCACTCGTTCATTGGCATTTCAGGAAGAGCGTACATTGCCATGAGTGTCATGATAACGCCACCGTGGGTGATGACAGCCGCTTCGGTGACACCTGTTTTAAGGAGGCCTTCGACAATCTTCTCGAAGGCGTTCGTGATACGTCTCTCGAAAGTGGCGTTGCTTTCACCAAACGGTGGTTCTTCATCTGGACCACCAGCGAGCCAAGCAGCGAAGAGCTCGTTGTCTTTGAGTTCGTCAGCTGTCTTTCCTTCCCAGTCACCGAAGTTATACTCTTTGAGCTCTTCGATAATTATTGGCTCCTGGTCGGGATAGATTATTTTAGATGTTTCAATGCAACGGGAGAGAGGACTGCAGAAAATTGCAGCAGCTTCAGGATATGTCATCTTTTCTTTCATTTCCAAAAGTTGCTTTATTCCATCTTCACAGAGAGGGACGTCCTTCTGTCCCACATAAGCACCATCGAAATTACTTGCTGTAAGTCCATGGCGAATAAGATGAATTTTGTAAGTTTTCATAGTTGCCTCCGAGTATAATTTTGGTTATAATATAAGTCCAAAATATTAAAAATATTACAGTTTGTATAAATGGGGTGGCTTTATGCCAGTTAAAATTTCAAAGGATTATGCGATGATTTTCTCTGGACGCCTTATGGCTCTCCGCAAGAATAAGAAAATCAGCCAGAAGCAGGCGGCCAAGGATCTTGGGATATCCCAAGCCCTCTTATCTCACTACGAAAACGGTGTCCGCGAGTGCGGACTGAACTTCGTAGTTCGCGCCGCTAACTATTATAATGTAAGTTGCGATTATTTACTTGGTAACTCTAAGAGCACAGTTAATCTCGAAGAGAGAATCGAGATAAGCGACATCGAAGAGGACAATGAAATGACCAATGATACAATTGTACGAGCTGCAGTTGCCCTTGGTGGTCGTATGAACAAAGATGAGGAACTTAGGAAACTCATAACAGAGGTATATGGTCTCTCAACTTACATCATTCTGTATGCTGGAATTAGAAAAGGTCTTCTGCCAGTGTCTTGGATAGAGAGCAATCTCTTAAATCCTGATGTTGCAAGTTATCTTGCAAATACAGTGGCAAGTCTTACACATGATGTAAAGACTGGACCGAAAAAGAATGCCAAGGAACAGGCACCACTCTGTGTGTCGACTGTTAGTTCTTGGACCAATGATTATCTTAATTTGTCTATCGCAAATTTGCTTTAATATTGAAAGATTATGCCGTGTAGCGTTTGCCACACGGCATTTTTTATTATGAGCAAGCTTCCTGGTACATATTCATGTAAAGGTCAGCTGATTTGGCCCAGCTGTTGTCACATTTAAGAGCGCGTGTTACAAGGGCACTCCATGCCTTCTTATCATTGTAGTAAAGATCGATAGCACGGTTGATAGCCCAGTGCATATCTTGAGCGTTGTATGTCTTAAATGTGAAACCGTTACCTTCGCCGTCGCCACAATCACTGATTGAGTCGCGAAGACCACCCGTCTCGCGAACGATAGGGATTGTGCCATAGCGAAGTGCAATCATCTGAGAGAGACCGCAAGGCTCGCTCTTTGATGGCATAAGGAACATATCTGCTCCCGCATAAATCTGGCGGGAGAGTGCGGAGTCGAAAGCGAGTTCAAGACGGAATTTATCCGGATGGCGAGCTGCGAGTCCGCGGAAGAAGTCCTCGTACTGGGAATCGCCTGTGCCGAGAACGATGAAACGGACTTCTGTTGTGTTAAGAAGTTCGTCAATCATATTTGTGATGAGGTCGAGGCCCTTGTGAGATACGAGTCTTGAGATAAGAGCCATGATTGGAACATCAGGCTGATGATCAAAACCGAATCTGTCCTCGAGCGCCTCTTTGCATTTTGCTTTTCCTGTCTTCCTTCCTGCTGAGAATTTGGCAGGAAGAGCTTTATCTGTGCTTGGGTCGTAACTCTCAACATCGATGCCATTTAGGATGCCGACGAGCTTCCAGGAATTCTTCCAAAGAATTCCGTCGAGTCCATGGGAGAACCATGGATCGAGAATCTCGTTGGCATATGATGGAGATACAGTCGTAATCTTGTTGCAACATTCAATTGCGCTCTTAGAGAAGTTTACGCAACCATCATAGTCGATAAGCGAGTAGTCAGGTGGGCTTATTCCGACAACTTCATTTAGAAGTTCGTTGCCATATACACCTTGGTACTGAATGTTGTGAATCGTATAGACTGTGCGAATATTCTCATATCCCTCTCTTTGAGCATAGAAACAGTTGTAATAGATTGGGATAAGAGCTGTCTGCCAGTCGTTACAATGGATAACTTCTGGTTTCCAACCGTCGAGCCAACTTATGAGTTCCAATACGGCGCGTGAGAAGAAAGTAAATCTTTCAGCGTCGTCATAGTAACCATAGAGGCCGGAGCGTTTGAAATAATATTCATTATCGAGAAGATAATATGTTACTTTACCAACTTTTGCCTCAAAGACACCACAATACTGTGAACGCCAAGCAACAGGTACATCAAAGTGGAAAAGGAACTTCATTTTCTTTCTCTGTTCCTCTTTTACGCATTCGTAAAGAGGAAGTACTACGCGAACATCTTCGCCCTTTTCTACGAGTGCCTTCGGCAATGCTCCTGCAACTTCGGCGAGGCCGCCGCTCTGTGCAAAAGGAGTTGCTTCAGACGCAGCAAATAAAATATTCATATTGTGCCTCCAACTTAATTATACAATTACACCTTTAGAGATATAGATAGGATAAGTCTCATCACCGGATAAGGTCTTGTTCGGTGTGATAATAGCATTTTTATCCGTGATAACTGCATTGAGAGATGAATTTGCGCCAACTCTTGTGCCCTGCATAAGAATTGAGTTCTTTACAACTGCGCCTTTCTCAACCTTAACATCACGGAAGAGGATAGAGTTCTCAACTGTACCCTCTACAAGACAACCGTCAGCTATGAGGGAATTGGATACCTCAGCATCAATTCCATAAGTTGCTGGTACGTTGTCGGATACTTTTGTATCAATTTGCTTCTTGTGGTCGAAGAGAGTCTTGCGATTCTCTGGCACAAGAAGACCCATGTTGACTTTGTAATATGTCTTGAGTGAGTCGATCATTTCAGCGTAACCGGTTGCCGCATAACCATATACTTTGAGAGTAGGGAGGTTGGCAAGGATAACATCACGCTCAAATGAAGTTCCGTTGTGAGCAATTGCATTTCTTACAATATACTCGAGCGTTGATTTACGCATCACGAGGATATTGAATGAGTAGTTGCATTCTCTGCCGACATCGGCAGCCTGTGCAACGGACATCTCGGCGATGCGTTTGTCATCGCCGATGGCGAACATCATAAGATCTGATACAGCAGGGAGTTTGCCGTGCTTGTAGACGATTGTGATGTCAGCATTCTTCTCAGAATGGAATTTGAAAATATCGTTGAAATCTAGATTGTAAACGATATTGGTATCTGCGATGATTACATATTCCTGGCGAGCTTTCTTAAGGAAGTCTGAGATACTGTAAAGGGAGGAGAGCTTTGTCTCATGACCAATTACAGCACCAGGTGTGTTATATGGTGGGAGAATAATCATACCTTCGCGCTTACGTGCGAGGTCCCATGGCTTACCGGAACCGACATGGTCTACAAGTGACTGGTAGTTGGACTCGGTGATAATACCAACCTGAGTGATACCGGCATTTACCATGTTGGAGAGCGGGAAGTCAATCATTCTATAACGGCCACCGAAAGGCACGGAAGCGCTTGTTCTCACTGAAGTGAGTTCTGGAGCACTGGCAATGCTTGCCTGTGCATGGATGATACCAAGTACATTATTTGCTCTCATTATGCTTCCTCCTTTTCGCCAATCATTGCTTTAGGTGGAACGATTTCGCCCTTACCTACAGTGACATTCTGTCCAACAACTGCGATGCCCCATTCGTTTGGTGCACAGTCTTGCTGACGTGCGCCGACTTTGGCATTTTCTTCAATAATTGCATTTTCGGCAACGATTGCATATTGAACAGTTGCTCCTTTTTTGATTACGGAGCCAGGCATTATTATTGAGTCGCGAACGGTTGCGCCCTCTTCAACTGTAACATTGGCGAAGAGAACGGAGAAATCTACATTTCCGTAGATTTCGCAACCCTCTGCGACGATAGAGTTTTGAACTTTAGAATCTTTGGAGAGATACTGAGGAGGAGCACTTGGGCTTCTTGCGAAAATTTTCCAAGAAGGATCATCAAGGTTAATCTCTGCCTCAGGTGAGATGAGGTCCATATTTGCCATCCAGAGGCTGTCGATTGTACCTACATCTCTCCAGTAGCCTTTGAATGGATATGCAACCATCTTCTCGCCGGCCTCATGCATGGCAGGGATTACATCCTTGCCGAAGTCATTGGATGAGCCGGCTTTGGCCTCGTCATCAATGAGATATTGACGGAGTTTGGACCATGTGAAGATGTATACGCCCATTGAAGCTTTATTAGAACGAGGGTTCTGTGGCTTCTCTTCGAATTCAGCAATAGAACCGTCGTCGTTTACTATCATAAGTCCGAAACGTGATGCCTCGGCCCAGTCAACTTCGAGCATTGCTATTGTGCAAGCAGCGCCTTTTTCCTTGTGGTAGTTGAGCATCTCGGCGTAATCCATCTTGTAAATGTGGTCGCCGGAGAGAATTGCAACATATTCTGGATCGTATTTATCGATAAAGTTGATATTCTGGTAAATTGCATTGGCAGTTCCCTTGTACCACTCAGTGCCTTCAATCTGCTGATATGGTGAGAGAATATGTACACCGCCTGATGTGCGGTCAAGATCCCATGGCTCACCGTTTCCGATATAGTCATTTAGCTCAAGTGGCTGATACTGTGTAAGCACACCCACTGTGTAGATGCCTGAGTTTACACAGTTAGAGAGTGGAAAGTCGATAATTCTATACTTTCCACCGAAAGGCACAGCAGGCTTGGCGATTTTCTTTGTGAGAATACCGAGACGACTTCCCTGGCCACCTGCGAGCAGCATTGCTATACATTCATTTTTTCTTGCCATAACTATTCTCCTTTTTACGAGGCTTCGAAGCGGTCCTTTTTAGGAAGAGCGCCGAGTTGCCAGCAAGGTTTACTTTAAGACTGTCGTGTTTTCCGTGCATTGGAACTTCTGTCGTATTGATTTTGCCGGTTGTGCTGTAGCCTGTACCGCCAAATTTAGGATCGTCCGTGTTGAAGATTACTTCATAAGTTCCTTCGTCTGCACCGAACATATAGGACTCACGGTTCACTATCGTGAAGTTGAGTATTGCATAAATTTCCTCGCCTTTGTCATTCTTTCTCTTGTAGGCGAGAACTGAATTGTTGTTGTCATCTGGGATAATCCATTCGAATCCTTCCCAGCTGTAATCTATTTCCCAGAGTTCAGAGTGCTCTTTATAGAAATGGTTGAGAGCCTTCGTGAATTCTTGGGTCTTTCTATGCATATCATAGTCGAGAACTTTCCAATCAAGCTCGTCTGCGAAATCCCACTCTTTAAATTGGCCGAATTCGGAACCCATAAAGAGAAGTTTCTTTCCTGGATGGGAGTACATATAGGCGAGCATTGAGCGAAGACCGGCAAATTTTGCCTGATACTCATTTGGAATATCAGGATTTCCTGGATGCTTGTTAATCAGTGAACCTTTTCCGTGTACAACTTCATCATGTGAAATTGGAAGGATGAAGTTCTCCGAAAAGGCGTAGAAGAATGAGAAGGTGAGACAATCATGATTGTACTTTCTACTTAGGCCATCCAAATTAAAGTAGCGAATGACATCATTCATCCAGCCCATATTCCATTTGAAGTTGAATCCAAGTCCGCCCATGTCGGTCGGTTTGGAAACCATCGGCCATGCCGTGCTCTCCTCAGCGATCATCATAATATCGCCGTGCTCGGCGAAAAGATGCTCGTTGAGTTTCTTTAAGAAGGCAACGGCTTCGAGATTTTCAACTCCACCATTTACATTAGGAGTCCACTCTCCATCTTCGCGGTCATAGTTTAGATAGAGCATAGATGCGACTGCATCTACGCGAATTCCGTCAAAGTGATATTCGTTTAGCCAGAATTCCGCATTTGAGATGAGGAAACTTTGAACTTCGTTTCTTCCGAAGTCGAAAACTTTGGTGCCCCAACCTTTATGCTCACCTTTCTGTGGGTCGGCATATTCGTAGCAAGGTTCACCATCGAATTCAAAGAGACCGTACTCATCTTTAGGGAAATGAGCGGGTACCCAGTCAAGAATTACGCCGATTCCTGCCTTGTGACAGGTGTCAACAAGGTACATAAGGTCATCAGGCGTGCCATATCTTGAAGTTGCTGAGTAGTAGCAGCCAACTTGGTATCCCCAAGATCCATCAAATGGATATTCTGAAAGTGGCATGAATTCAATATGGGTGTATCCCATCTCTTTTACATATGGGACAAGCTCGTCTGCGAGCTTTCTATATGAAAAGAGATTGCCATCTTCGTATCTACGCCATGAGCCGGCGTGAACTTCATAGATGTTCACCGGCATATCGTAGATACGTGTCTTCTGACGATTCTCAAGCCACTTGCTGTCATGCCACTTGTAGCCGCCTAGTTCATAGAACTTGGTGGCTGTGCCTGGGCGCGTCTCCATATGGTAGCCATATGGATCACTTTTCATGACAGCGCGTCCGTCTGAGGTTACAATATTATATTTGTAGTTTGAAAACTTTTCGATTTTGTCGACAATCTCGGTCTCCCAGATGCCATCGCTGATTTTATACATAGCGTTGGCGCTGGCATCCCAGTCGTTGAAATCACCAACGACCGAGACGGACGCTGCATGCGGCGCCCAGACACGAAAAGCAACAGTTTTCTTGTCTACTCTATGAGCTCCCATGAATTCATAGGACTTTGCATTATTGCCTTGATGGAACAAATAGATAGGGTAGTCAAGACTCGGTCTTTTTTCTAACATAAATAACCTCTAATTAGATATAAAAATGCATAGTATATAGTATCAAATTTTAGTTGGTTATTCAAGAGATTTAATGCAAATTTTTCAACATTTCTAACAAATTCTTGTCTATTATTTAACAATATTTTGTGCAAAATGCGAACGGATTTTTTGCTAAAAAACCCGTTTTTTTGGGTAAAAAAGGGTTTAAATCAGGTGAAAAATGCATCGAAAATGCATAAAAATATTGTTTTTTGTTAAAAAGTTAAAAAATTATGTTGATTTTTTTATTATATTAATATATAATTTGTCACATAGTGGATAAAATTCTGCTCGGAAATTATGAATTATTGAAAGTGAGGGAAACGATATGGACGAAAGAAGACGCACCATATCTTCTGAGGAACAGATGATCGGTGAAGCTCTTATGCGTGTTTCTAACACACTTGAAGCTCAGCGACTCACTAAGTCCTTAGACTACCAGGAAAAATTAAGATCACGTTCTAACATCCGTCTTATCATTGCTATCATTTGCTTATTCGTAGCTATGATGATGATGGTAATCAGTGGATCACTCCTCTTTGTTCTTTGGAGATACGCAGATCCAGTACTTGATACTGTAGTACCATTCCTTAAGAACGTAATGGGTGACTTCGGTGTAATTTGGGATGGCCTCGTTGAGTCATTGTCATACGTACCAGTTATGGTTGAACAGCTCACACGTCTCTTGGAACAGGTTATTATCATGCTTGAAGGCATCAATAAGATTGACCTCGCTGGTATGATGAACTACTTGTCAGAGATGCTCGGCATGCTCGTTGGTATGATGAAGGGTCTCGACAGCGCTATGCAGGAAATTATGCCTCTTCTTCAGGATATGATGCAGGGTCTCGCAGATGGCGGTATCTCTGGTCTTCTTGAGGCTATGGGTATTGATCCAACAGCTATTGAAGCACTTATGGATGGCACTATGGAGACACTTAGAGCTCTCGGTGGCATGCTTTCAGCTACAAGCACAATGGTTATTGATGAAGTTGTTCCAGCTATCGCTGCAATTGATCTTGACCCAGATGACGTTAAGAATCTTGTTGATAGCATCGGTGGCGTAATGAATGACCTTACTGCTTCTATCGAAGAGAACGTTACAAAGTCTGATATTGATAAGCTCGTTCAGGGCGGTGGCGCTCTTGTTAACGGTATCGGCGGTGCTCTTGAAAGAGTTGGCGCTGGTCTCGATGACATTAAGACAGAAGATATTCAGGCAGTTGTTGCAGCTGGTTCAGATCTCCTTCAGGGACTTTCAACAGCTCTTTCTGAAATCGGTGGTATGCTTTCAGGTATTACTATCAGCACAGAGGGCGGTCTTTGGGATATCCTCAAACTTCTCGGTATTGGCTTTGGCTAATAACTAGATATTAATCATAGAGCAGATTAATCTATAAACTAGGCTCGCATGGGTTCCCATGCGAGCCTTCTTTAATTATTTGGTATATTTACAATATTCTATATTTGATTATATAATACCTTTATTATTTGATTATTTTATGGTAAAATGAGCACATCAAATGCAAAGGGTAGTGAGAAATCATGAAAAAGTTTGTCTCATTCATACTGTGTTTAGTCCTTGTTTTTAGTTTCTCGGTTTCAGCATTTGCTAAGACAGATAAGAAGAAAGAAACGAAGACAGAGGATGCAGATTATGCACTTATCTTTGAAAACGCAAATGGTAGAGTGCTTTCTGTTGCAAAGTATGGCGATGCAAGAAATTATCCTGAGAATTCACTTGAAGGAATTAAAGCTTGCTTAGAATATGGTATTGATATAGTATCAGTTAATGTTCAGAAGACCAATGATGATCAGTTAGTCCTTTTGACATCATCAGATCTCTCCATAACATGCGCTAAGAAAGAGAATGGAACATTCGTAGGTGGTTCTGTTTCCGATTATACACTTGAAGAACTTCAGGACGGTTTCGTTCTTAAAGAGGGACACGGTGGAATTCTTGCTACCGCAACCGAATATAAGCCAGCATCTCTTGCTGATGCAATTAAAGCCGTAAAAGGTAAGGGTATGCTTCTTATAAATGATGGTTGGCAGTATGCCAAAGAAATCGATACACTTGCAGCAGAACTTGGTGCAAGTAAGTCAGTTATTTTACGTGACGCAACAAGTACTAAGGAAATAAAGGCTTTCCTTGATGGCGGCGAGCATGTATATGTTTCAGCTTTCTTCGGACCTGAGTCAGACGGAAAAGCTAAGGATTTCGTTGATGGTGCGATTAACGCTGGTGCTCTTTTCGTAGAACTTAGAGGTGAATATTCAACTGATAAGATATTTAAAGATAATGTTCTCTCAAAGTTCGCTAATAAAGGTAGAGCATTCGTATCTATGACAGAAGAGTCATATTGCGGCGAATGCGAAGATAGATCAACAGGATGGGATCAAGTAATAGGAATGGGCGTATCTGTAATTGAGACAGATTATCCTAAAGAGCTTGCGACTCATCTAAAACAGATTGAATCTTACCGTAAAGAACTCGTAACTCTTATGGCAACAGCTGATGAGAAGATAGGTTCTAAGGATTATACCAAGGTAACAATTAAGAATCTTGAAACTGCTAAGGATAACGCACTTGAAATATCTTCTAAGGGTGCAGTTACTTATGAGCAGATTGATTCAGTAAGATATGAACTTCTTGAGGCGCTTGATGATCTTGATGTTTCTGACGGCAAGAATGATAAGGTTAGACTTCCGGGTTGGTTAATCTTTATTATTATAATTGCTGCAATCGTAATTGCCCTTGCTCTTGCAATCGTTGGTCTTCGTATATATAACAAAGTTAAGAAGAGCAACAGGAGAGTTAAGAAGGTAAAGGATAACTTCCAGATTATTGCTCCGGAAGGAAATGATTCACTTACTTCTATCACAGGCGAAGATCTTACAGTAGAGGATTTCGCTATTCCTGAGGATGAGGAGGAGACTCCTGCTGAAGAGGAAGAAGAGGCTCCTGTTGAGGAGGAAGCTCCAAAGGAACCAGAGAAGGAAGAAAAGGACCTTTCGAAGAAGGCTGATGAATATATTAAAGCTGACGAAGAAAAGGTTGAACAATTAACTTTCGATTCACAGATAGAAGAATAAAATAAAAGAGCTTCACGATATTTCGTGAAGCTCTTATTTTTTTATTCTCTATTACCTTGGGTCGGGATCTGGAACCTTAGGCATATCGTGGTTGTAAACTGTGCCTACGATACGGTTACGGCCTGTTTCCTTAGCAATGTAGAGATGATCATCAGCAACACCTATAAAGCTCTCTGTGGTCTTCATAGAGCTATTAAGTTCTGCAACACCGCCACTGATTGTTACAGGGCGATCAATCTCTTCTGCAATCTTAAGGCCTGCAAATGTCTGACGAATCTGGTCTGCTCTGTTGATGGCAACTTCTTCAGATGCACCAGGCATAACGAGTACGAATTCCTCACCGCCGTAACGGGATACGATATCATAATCTCTGCAGCTCTTCATGAGTGTGCTTGCAAGGGCTTTAATAACTTCATCACCGATAAGGTGACCGTAATCATCATTGATTCTCTTGAACTTATCGATATCGAACATTACGACTGCCATTTTCTTGTCCTGTGCTACTGCACTTTCCATTCCGCTTTCGAGATACTTGATGAGAAAACGTCTGTTGTAAGCGCCAGTGAGAGGATCTTTTACTGCAAGTTCCTCCATCTGAGCAAGAAGACGATCTGTCTTAGCTTGCTGCTTCTCGAAGCTGCGGGAGAGGATCTTTACAAGAACGGCAATACATGCTGCAACTACTACGAAGTCGCAAAGTGTATCGATGTACTGGTTTCCTGTTTCTGCATTATATGTACATAATTTATTGATGATATCGTTAAGACCCCACCAGTTGTTCTTGTCTGCAAGTATAAGTACAGAGTAGCCTATGGTTGCAGCAATGCAAACTATAGCTCCTTGTAGTACATTGTTAAGCATAAGAACTGAGAATACAATTGCAATAACGAAATATATTGGCATTCCGCTGTTGATACCACCAAGGGTGATATATAGGAACGGCATAATAAGGAAGTTCATTCCAAGTGCAACTACCGCAATCAAAATATTGAGGTCCTTGATTGCAAGAGACAATGGATAGAGAGCAAGACAAGTTACTGTACATGCTATACATGCCCAAATACCAAGATTGGAATTATCTCCTGCTGTAGATTGACTTATTATATTGGCAATTGTTGCGAGAAGTGAGAATATAGGACCGCCTACACAAACGATATTAAAGAAACGTCGTTTTACAGGCACGTTGTCGCCGAACAATCCCTCGAAAAATGAATATATCTTATTGTACATTATCTAGTAGCTCCTTTCAGGAGTATTTATATGTCTGCTGAGCCTTTCCAAATTATCTTATTTCTGCCTGTTTCTTTAGCAGTATAGAGATGTTCGTCAGCTGCAGCGATAAATTCTTCAACGGTATTAAATGTTCCAACATATCCTGCAACGCCACCGCTGACAGTAACCTGTCTTGTAAGCGCCTCTGAGAAAGTTGAGTTTTCAACTTTGACTCTAATTTGCTCGGCACGAGCATAGGCCGTCTCTTCAGATGCACCTGGCATTACCAGGATGAATTCCTCACCACCGTAGCGAGCAACTACATCATAGTTGCGGCAACTATTGATGAGGACGGTTGCAAATCCTTTGATGACATCATCTCCTACTAGGTGTCCGAAGTCATCGTTGACACGTTTGAATTTATCTATATCAAACATTATGATTGAAAGAGGAGCGTGAGTCTCGTGGTGTTTCTCAATACCTGACTCGATATATTTAAGAAGGAAACGTCTATTATATGCGCCTGAGAGAGGATCTTTAACTGAGAGTTCCTCGAGCTGCTTTAGAAGCTCGTTGGTACGCTTTTGCTGGAACTCGAAGCAGAGTGCAAGGACCTTAACGAGAACTGATGTGGAAAGTCCAACGGTGAAGAAGTCCATTGCTTCATCGAGATACATTGCCCATTCAGGCATGATAAAGAATGTATCTGTGAGTGTGTCAGCATATTTTGCTGAGAAATAGAAGACGAGTGCGTACCAGATTGACTCCAGTACCATCATCACAATCATTGGCTTCCAGTCTAGCATCAGTACCGTAAAGACTAGACCCATAACAAAGTATATTGGCATTCCACTTCCGATTCCACCAACCGTAACGAAAAGGCCAGGGAAGAGGACAAAGTTAAGGCCGATGAGGCAAACCATAATTGCAAAGTTTAAGTTCTTTGAGATATGGAATAATGCAAAGGTGAGAAGGAAGAATACAATACATGCGAAGCATATAAGCATTCCATATAGTCCCATATCCCAGAAAGGAACACCCTCTGCGGCACTAACTCTTGCTATTGAAATACCTGAAGCGAGGGTGGCGAGAACTGTAGCAAGTGCGCCACCGAGGCTTGCGAAATTAAAGAAGCGCTCACGTAGTGGAAGTTGATCACCAAATAGAGAAAGCGCAAGGTTCTTTAGACGTTCCATAGAAAACCCCTCTATATAATATTTACAATTAATTGTATTATACCATAAATATAGAAAAAGTCCCATATAAATATGGGACTTTTTTTATAAAATTTAAATTTCGAAATCGAGTTCTACAGGGCAGTGGTCACTGCCGAAAATCTCATTGTGAATTTTAGAATCCACTATGCTGTCCTTACCGTTCTCGGAAACAAGGAAGTAATCAATACGCCATCCTGAGTTGTTCGCACGTGCATTGAAACGATATGACCACCAAGAATATTTGACTGTATCTGGATAGAGATATCGGAATGAATCGATGAAACCAGAATTAAGAAGCTCGCCAAATTTACCTCTCTCTTCATTTGAGAAGCCGGCGTTGCCGACATTGGATTTAGGATTCTTAAGATCGATTTCGTTGTGTGCGACATTTAGGTCGCCGCATACAACGACCGGCTTCTTTTTCGCAAGTTCACCAGCGTAAGCACGGAACTTGTCTTCCCAGTCCATTCTAAAATCGATTCTGCGAAGTCCATCTTGTGCATTAGGCACATAGAGGGTAATGAAGTAGTATTTTGGGAATTCCAGTGTGATTGCGCGGCCCTCTGCATCATGGTCGGGGCTGCCGATTCCGTAGGTTACGGCAATCGGTTCCTCCTTGCTGAAGATGGCCGTGCCTGAATATCCTTTTTTCTCGGCATAGTTCCAATACTGATGATATCCAGGTAAATCTAGTTCAATTTGTCCCGCTTGGAGCTTTGTCTCTTGGAGACAGAAAATATCTGCATTAAGTTCATTGAATGATTTGATGAAATCTTTACCGACACAGGCTCTTATTCCATTTACATTCCATGATATGAATTTCTTACTTTCCATAATAATATTTATATTCCTTAGTGAAAGTTTTGTAGTCGTAATAGTAGTGGAATTTTCCATCTTTGTCTGTGAAAAAGTAGTAATAATCTGTATCCTCAGGCCAAAGAGCGGCAATTATTGCGGCACGAGTTGGATTGGAAACGGGACCCTTTGGGAGACCACGTACTTTGAGATCATATCCATTGTTGGTGTTATATGCTGCGAAAAGAGCATCTTTGTCGAGGTTGTTTTCTTTTATGTAGTCAGCAAGTTTAACATCAATATATTGACGTGTTACATCACTGCCAATATAGCCAAATCCCTTCTCTGGATGGGCTAGTCTGTTGGTGAAAACAGAGGATACTTTACGCATCTCACGAAGGCCTTCAGAATTGGATTTCAAATTGGCTTCGGCCTGGATAACTGATGCAAGAATGATTACTTGGTCCATTGTCATGCCACGCTCTGCTGCGCGGTCATAAATTGAGCAATCTCCGTATCCATACGTCTCTTTATCGATAACCTCTGACATCTTCTTATCCATAGCGGTAAGAAGCTTTTTAAGAACACGTGCAGGGTCATCATCCTTGTAGAATTCATATGTCTCAGGATAGAGATATCCCTCGAGAAGAAAGACTTTGTTTTCTACCGTTACACCTTCGAGAAGACGGTCGTAGCCTTCAGGCATCTTCTGGCATTCTGCAAGGAATGCAGATGCACTGCAGACACCTTTTTCCTCGAGTGTCTCAGCAATACGAAGCGCGGTGAGACCCGGCTTTATAAGTACTTTTACAGTCTCACGCGCCGGAGTAGTTGTTGCTTCATCTGGATTCTCTCCGAATCCGAGTTGGTATGCAATCTTTTTACAACCGGTGAATGAGAAAAGAAAAGTTAAAATTATTGTTGTTGTAAGAAGAATAGAAATACATTTCTTTAAGGTATTATTCATATAATATCTCCATTTCCTTTAATATAAGTATTTTACTTTTAATATGGAAATAAAGCAAGAAAAACCGTAGGGCCCTCTGCCATTGGCAGAGGGCCCTAACTGTAGCCTGTATTAAAAGTTCCCTAGAACTTTAATATCTTATTTCTTGTAGTACTTAATAGCACCTGGCATACCTGTAAGTGAGCCAGCGAAGTCAAGCATATCTGTGATAGCTGAAACCTTCTCCTGTGTTGTAAGCTTTGGAATTGGCCATGAGATATAATCCTTCTGTGCATCCTCAGCAGAAAGTGGAGGAAGCTCGAAGATCTTATCTTCATGATGCTTTGGAACGTCTACAGCCTTGCCCTGGAGAATCCACTTGCCTCTGTAGAACATTGTACCAAGAAGGCAAGGAACAGCGATTGGAATAAGAGCTGTGTTGCCCCATGGACGAAGCTGTGGGTTAACAACGCCAAGAGCGTTACATGTAGCGTTAAGGCACTCTGCAGGGTTGCAGCAGCCTCTGATTGGATAATCAGCGATTGAAAGCATATCTTCGCCGCAGCAAAGACCCATAACCATAATCTTCTTGCCACCGTTTACGATGTCGTTCTTTGTATATGGCTTACCGTTCTTGTCGAACCAGTACTTAGTGCCATCGATTTCAACACCAGGACCTTCAACGATGAAGAGATCTGGGTTATGTGGCTTAGCTGGGCCGTATAAAGCACCAGCGAATCCCATACCGATAGATGAAAGGCATCCGCCTACGCAAGCCTGCTCAAGAGCAAATGCTTCGTCTGGTGTTACGTTATTAGGATCTGTGATCTTAGGAGCGCCTGGAAGTGTGTGACCAGCAAGAGCTACAAGACCTGGGAAGTTGTCAGCGATTTCGCCACGCATAACTGATGGGCAAGCTGGACGGAATGGAGTAACGCGAACGTTACCAACGATTTCAACATCCTTGTCGCCGAAGCCACGCTTGTCAGCTTCCTGGATGAGCTTGTTCTCGTTAGGATCGAAGCCCATCATGTAAGTTGTGATACGGTCAGCTTCTACAGACTGGTTAGAAGCAACGATCATATGAACATCAACAGGATCAACAGGTGCAGGTGTGTTACCTTCACCACCGATGATACCATCGATTACTGTAAGGTTTGGCTTGAAGAGATAAAGCATATCTGCAAGCTTCTTGTTGATGTCGTGAGTATGGTTACGCTCACGAAGGAAGTAAGGAATTGTACCCATAGCGTTCTTGAAACCAAGAGTAACACCTGTGTAGATGTTAGTCTTCATCTTAGGAACTGAGATGTAGAATGCCTTACCGTTTACGATGTCGTCAAATGTATCTGGAATAAGGATTTCTTTCATTACTTCTGCTTTTGGAAGCATGTAACGAACTACAGGACGTCTCTCAAGAGGAACGAGCTGTGCACCATACTGCTTAGCAATCCAGTCATAGTGTGTGATCTTGAAAGAACCTGCTGCAGGGAATGGCTTACCTGATGACTCGGCAATGATGATGTTAGGGTTGTACTGCTTAACCCAGTTTACTACTGCCTCGAATACACGTGGGTCAGTTGTCTCTGGGAAGTCAGCGCCACCGTCTTTGTCATAGTAACCAGAATTGTGATAAACGTTTACAAGGTTTGGCTTGATGATTACTTTCTCGTAACCAGCCATGTCCTTAGCGATGCCTGTACGCTCGTTAAGGTCGTCGAGAGCTGCAAAAACTGTATCGCGAATTGCTTTTACATCTTCTCTGTGGAAATAGTCGTATGTGCCATAGTTGTCAGGAAGGGCAACATAATCCTTAGAGTAGTCCATTACTGGAGCATCTTTAAGGATGACATAACTCTTTGCCATTTTTAGAATCCTCCTTACGAAATATTAATATATTAATAAATAGCATTAGAAAGTATAGCATAATAGGTTAATAGATACAATTGAAAATGTGAAATTTTATCAAACGTCATATTTTGATAAGAACAAGCTCCTACCTTTATAGTAGGAGCTTGTTCTAATATTTATTACTTTGATTTTCCAAATTTTTTCGGTGTATATGGCTTTGGATTTTCAAATGTTTCAATTTGCTTCTTTCCAGAACCCTTGAGATATTTAACAACAGGGAGAACTGCGTCATGCAAATCATCTTCCATAAATGATTCACAATTCGGAAGAAGTTCATCATCTTTGGCCATGCTCATTCCGAGAACTGAGACAACGATGATACTTTGAATATCGTTGTCGCCCTCCTCGTAGAATGTGTTGAAAGCATTGAAAATCTTCTTGAGATTCTGTCTATTGGAAGTTTTGATGCTTTCAACGATAAGAGGAGTGGCATAGAGTTCAAAGAACTCCTCTGGGAGGAACATCTCATACTTTGCGATGTTCTCATCAACCTTACCTTTGATGTCAGGGAAGATGTTCTCCATGCGGTTGCCGAGTGCAACTGCATCATAAGAAGGACCAGCATCTTTGGACTTCTTCTTTTTCTTACCCTTTTCAAGGAACTCAGCGATCTCAGGAGTCATAGCAGTTTCGGCCTTGCCTTTGGCTGTCTTTCCCGGATAAACGAGCTCTGTTCCGTAGTACTTTGCAACGCCTTCACAGACTACATTAGCAGCTGACTTTGTGAGCTTGTCAGACCACTCTTCGTCCTCTAAATCAAAGAGGGTAGCGGCAACTGTTTTCCAGTCCTGTCCCTCAGCTTTACACTTAATATTTAAAACATTTTCTTCGAAGGATAACTCGACCTCACCATATTCGCCAGAATATGTGATAGGCGCGAGTTCATCTGGGCCGGCTTTGCTAGTGAGAGCCATGCCGGCAGCGGTCATTGTGCCGTCTACAGATTTGATTAAAGTAGCAAGTGCTTCTTTCTTAGAAATCATTGTATCCACCTTTAATTTTTCTATAATATATGACATTTTACCACATAAATTATGGTTTGTCATTATCAATGTTTTGTGGTAAGATAAACTAGTATGCGTATATATTGTAGTTAAGGGGCGCTATAAATGAAAAATGTATTGGTTCTTTTCGGTGGTTGCTCAAGTGAACATGATGTATCAGTTGTATCTGCTGCATCAGTAATTTCTCATATCAATCGCGAGAAGTACAATGTATATATGATGGGTATTACGAAGGAAGGAAACTGGTATCTTTATGAGGGACCAGTAGAAAATCTTCCCGAGGACAAATGGCTCAGCGAGGGCAAACGTACGAAGGCATTCGTGTCTCCGGATAGGGAGGAGCACGGCATAGTAGTTCTGCGTGAGACTGGTTCAGAAGTAGTGCGAATTGACGTTGCTTTCCCAGTTCTTCATGGAAGAAACGGAGAGGATGGCACGGTACAAGGCCTCTTCCAGCTTGCCGGCATTCCTTTTGTTGGATGCGATATGACATCAAGTGCAGTATCTATGGATAAAATCCATACAAATACAATTGCGGGTGAGTGGAAGATTCCACAGGCTAAATGGGACTTTGTAACGAAGCATTCATACGAGACAGGCATCAAAACTTTGGAGTCTGTTGTGCGCAAGCTTGGTTATCCAATTTTTGTAAAACCAGCTAATGCAGGATCATCTGTTGGTATCACTAAAGCTCATAACTATGAAGAACTTGAAGGTGCATTGCAGCTCGCTTTTCAGCATGATACAAGAGTCCTTTTCGAGGAGTTCATCGATGGTTATGAAGTTGAATGTTCTGTCCTTGGAAATGACGAAGTTATCACAGGCGTCGTAGGTCAGATTAATCCAGCAAACGAATTTTATGATTATGACGCAAAATACAATGATGCAGCAAGCACATTACATATTCCGGCACTCGTATCGGAGGAGGCTCGCGACACTGTCGCAAAGCTCGCAGTTAAAACGTTTAAAGCACTTGGTTGCAGTGGATTCTCAAGAGTTGATTTCTTCGTAAAGAAGGATGATGGGTCGGTGCTTTTCAATGAGATAAATACAATTCCTGGATTTACGGATATTAGTATGTATCCTAAGATGATTGAAGCAGCAGGAATTTCATATAGCGAACTCTGTGATAGACTTATTGAACTTGCAGAGGAGAAATGGGCTTGATACAAAAGAGTTTGAATGACAACTTCAAGATAACCATCAATGATAAGCACTTTGCAAATGGTGAAATTGATGAGACCACGACGGATGTCGCTGGCGAATTTGTATTTGGCAAGAATGGTTATACGATAAAGTATCTTGATAACGAAGGTACATTTGAAGGCTCTGTGACTAAGATAATGGTGATGGAGCCGGACATCGTCCGCGTGTCACGCGGTGGTGATATGGCGATTGAACTTTTGCTTGAGAATGATAAACGCCATAATTGTGTATATGACACTCCATTTGGAAATCTTCAAATGGCTGTCTACACAGAATATGTTAAATCCGATATGACATCTAATGGTGGCAGACTATCATTTAAATATTCTATTGATGTCGGTGGCGAGCAGCTTTCCGACAATGAACTTTTTATAGAGGTTAAGGAGAGAAAGAATGTCTAAGGTCGTATTTGAGGCAAGAGGACAACTTAAAACACTTATTGAAACTGCAGTAAACGCGCTCGTTGCTGACGGAGCGCTTCCTTCTGCAGAACTTCGTGAGTATAAGATAGAGGTGCCAGCAGATCACAACAATGGTGATTTCTCTGCCAATGTTGCAATGGTGAATTCTAAGACATTTGGAATGCCTCCAAGAGCAATCGCAGAGGCAATTGTCGGCAAATTGAATCTTGATGGAACATATTTCAATAAGGTTGAAATTGCCGGTCCTGGATTCATGAATTTCTTCCTCTCTGATAGATATTATGCTGATGTTCTCCTTGATGTATATGAGAGCGGCGAGAACTATGGTCGCTCTGATTACGGCAAAGGGGAGAAGGTACTTGTAGAATTCGTATCTGCGAATCCTACTGGACCTATGCATATGGGAAATGCGCGCGGCGGTGCACTCGGTGATTGCCTCGCAGCAGTTCTTGATTTTGCAGGATATTATGTAGAACGCGAATTCTATATAAATGACGCGGGCAACCAAATTGATAAATTTGGTCTTTCCCTCGACATTCGTTATCAGCAACACTTTAAGGGAAAAAGTGCAATCGAACTTCCTGAGGATAGCTATCACGGTGATGATATCAAAGTGCTTGCTGAAGAATTCGCTGAGATAAACGGTGATAAATATCTTGATGCTGACGAGGCAACCCGCCGCGCAGCACTTGTAGAATATGCACTTCCGAAGAATATCGCAGGAATGAAAGCTGCGATGGAGAAGTATAGAATTAACTACGACACATGGTTCCACGAGAGCACTCTCCATGAGAGTGGAGCTATTAAAGATGTAATTGATGAGCTTACAAAGCGCGGATATACCTATGAACAAGATGGTGCTCTCTGGTATAAGAACATAGAGGTTCAGACCGCTATGCTTAAGGCACAGGGTAAGTCAGATAAGGATATTGAGAAGCTTGATCTCAAGGACGACGTGCTTATTCGTGCAAACGGAAATCCGACTTATTTCGCAGCGGACATCGCTTATCATAAGAACAAAATTGATCGTGGATTCACTAAGAATATTGATGTATGGGGCGCAGACCATCATGGTCATGTTGCACGTATGAAGGGAGTCCTCGAAGCTCTCGGCCTCGGCGAGGAAAAACTTGACGTTGTACTTATGCAACTTGTAAAGCTCATGTCAAATGGCGAAGTTGTTAAGATGTCAAAGCGTACAGGTAAGGCTATTACTTTGGTGGACCTTATCGACGAGATTCCAATTGATGCTGTAAGATTTATCTTCAATCTCCGCGAAGCTGGATCACAGATGGAATTCGATCTTGGCCTTGCAGTACAGCAGGATTCACAGAACCCAGTTTATTATTGTCAGTATGCTCATGCACGTATCTGTAGCATTCTTCGTAAACTTGAAGAGGAAAACATAAATGTTCGTGCCGCAACTGCTGATGAACTTCTAAGACTCGATGCTCCAGAGGAGCGCGAGCTTATAAGACATCTCTCATCTCTTACAGATGAGATGATACTCGCAGCAAGAACTTATGATCCTGCTCGTATCACTCGTTATCTTCTTGAACTTGCAACACTCTTCCACAAGTTCTATAATGCATGCCGCGTAAATGTCGATGACGAAGAACTTCGTGCGGCAAGAATTCATCTCTGCCTCTGCACGAAGAATGTACTCGCCAATGTCCTTGGCATGTTGAAAATCTCAGCACCAGAAAAGATGTAAGTATAAAACAAAAGACACCTTTGGGAATCCCAAAGGTGTCTTATTTTTATGTCTTATGAATTGCTAGGGAAGAAAGACTCGTGAATTGCAGCAACTGCTTTATCAGCATCTTTCTTATCAACGAGAACAGAGATCTTAATCTCACTTGTGGAGATCATCTGAATGTTGATACCTGCATCGTAAAGTGCTTCGAACATCTGGGCAGCTGTGCCTGGATGTGTCTCCATACCTGCACCAACGATTGAGACCTTAGATACGTTGTTATCGATAATGACATTGCCATCATCAAGGTCTTGGAAAGCTTCCATAGCAGCGGCTTTAGCTGCTTCACCAGAATCACTTGGAACTGTAAAAGTGATATCCTTAGTGCCATCACGACCTACTGACTGAAGAATGATGTCGACATTGATCTTCTGAGATGCAAGTCTTGAGAAAAGTTTGAAAGCGATACCCGGTGTATCAGGTAATTTGAGTATAGAAATTCGTGCTACGTCGTTATCTTTTGCGACGCCACGGATAAGCATTTTTTCCATTTTAACTGCCTCCTTAACTATTGTGCCAGGCTCACGCTTGATGCTGGACAATACTTCGAGTTCAACATTATATTTCTTGGCCATCTCAACTGAACGATTGTTGAGAACCTGTGCTCCGCAAGATGCGAGTTCAAGCATTTCATCATAAGTGATTTCATTTAGCTTGATAGCTGATGGTACCTTGCGTGGGTCGGTTGTATAGACACCTGTAACATCGGTGAAAATCTGACATTTGTCAGCACCGAGAGCCGCTGCAAGAGCAACTGCTGATGTGTCTGAACCGCCGCGGCCAAGGGTGGTTATATCGTCATATTTATTGATGCCCTGGAATCCGGCAACAACGATAATCTTATGCTGATCGAGTTCCTTGTGAAGACGTTCTTTGTCAATCTTCTTTATACGGGACATCGTATAATTTGAGTTGGTGTTGAATCCTGCTTGCCATCCAAGAAGTGAGATAACTGGAAGGCCAAGTTTTTCAATTGCCATTGCGAGAAGGGCAATTGAAATCTGCTCTCCAGCGGATACAAGCATATCGTGCTCGCGCTTGGAATGAGTAGGGTTAATTTCGTTTGCTTTGGCAATGAGATCATCAGTTGTGTCGCCCTGTGCTGATACTACTACAACAACATCGTTGCCAGCAGAATATGTATCTGCAACTATTCCGGCAACGCGGTTGACGCACTCGGCGTCGGCTACTGATGAGCCGCCAAATTTCTGTACAATAAGTGCCATAAGCGTTCCTCCTTTAGCACTTCGCAACACGGAGAAGGCTCTGTGCTGAAAGTCCGAGCTTATCGAGCTTCTCGCGCACTTCGTTCTCTGTGAATTCTTCTGTCATAAATGCGACTTCGTTCTCTTTGGCATCTTCTCTCCAGAGAAGCTTGATCTGACCAAACTCTGCGCCGAGCTTCGATATCTCGGACTTGTCGCATGTTAAACGAATGTAGTATTCGTTTGGAATTGTTTTATAATCAACAACATTGTTCTCAATTGGTGATTCCCAATCGATTGGTCTGCGTGTATCAAGGTGATTGTTGCAGTCCATAACGTCAGCGACAACAGCGCTTGCTGTTGGAAGCTTGCCCGCTCCTTTGCCGTACATTACAACTTCGCCTGTGGCATCGCCGTTTACGCATACTGCATTGAAGACATCTTTTACGGCGGCAAGCTGACTGCTGCCCTTTACGACAGCAGGGCTGACGATTATATAAAGCTTTCCATCTTTAAGTTTCTGGGCTGTGCCAATAAGCTTGATGGAAGCACCTGTGCTTGTAACATAGGCAACATCTTCGAGAGTGATTTTAGAGATTCCTTCGCAATGTACATCCTTCGGATATACATGGTTGCCGAAACTAAGAGCTGCAAGAATGCAGATCTTACGGCAAGCGTCGAATCCCTCAACATCAGCTGTTGGATCCTTTTCGGCATAGCCTTTATCCTGAGCGATTTTAAGAGCTGTCTCGAAAGACATATTCTCTTCAATCATCTTGGTGAGGATGAAATTGGTTGTACCATTGAGAATACCATTTACTGATTTTATATCATTTGCAACGAGGCAGACGCTAATAGGGCGGATGATAGGAATACCGCCACCAACGGATGCCTCGAACATGAAGTTCACATTATTGTCTTTCGCAATCTTGAGAAGTTCAAGACCACGTTCTGCAACAAGTTCTTTGTTGGATGTTACAACGTGCTTGCCCTTGGCAAGGCACTTAGAAACAAAATCAAAAGCAGGGGTAAGACCGCCCATGGTTTCAACAACAATTCCTATCGTTTCGTCGTTTACGATGTCATTGAAGTCCTTGGTAAATTTAGATTCATTTTTGTCGCCAGGGAAGTCACGAAGATCAAGAATTTTAGTGACATTGAGACCAAGATTTTTCTTATCAATGATTTCAACAACACCAGAACCTACTGTGCCGTATCCCATTACTGCTACGTTCATAAATCGTACCCCTTTCTTTTTAGATTATATAGAAAACTAATATATAATAGCACAAACAATCTATATAATAAAGAAAAATTATTAATATTGTTGTTTATTTATTTTGCTTGTTGTAAAATACCAATATATGGAGGTGCAAATATGGCATCATTAATTGAAAACGCTCAGACAGATCGTAGACGTAAGTTCTTGATTGATGTAGCGTATTTGCTTGTAATTATTGCAATTTTCATACTCTTTCTAAAGTATGCTTTCTATCCTTTATTGCCGATAGAAATTGCAATTATTGTAGCGCTTATTTTACATAAACCTGTAGAAAAATTGGCGAGCAAAGCGAAGATTCCTAAAGGCATAACCGCCACAGTTATAGTAATCTTGGCACTTGCACTTATTTGTGCAGGCATCTATTTCTTGGTTATAAAAGTTGCCCAAGAAATTGCGGTTTTCGTACAGTTCATTCAAGTTAAACTTCAAGATTTTGATTGGATTAACACCACCGTCTATACAATCGTTGGAGCTCTTCCTAAATTTCTTCAAAAAGAGATTCTTCCAACAATTGATGATGTGATGAATCAGCTCAAACTTGCAATGGAAAACGATGCTGCAACAGGTGTTACCAAAGTGACGCTTTCGGCTATTGATTTCTCATCAATTTCTGATTCGATTTCTGGTATCGGTTCCGGCATCGGTTCAGGTGTTCTTGCAACAGCAAAACAGATTCCATCATTCCTTGTTGGATTCCTTATTTGTATCGTTCTTTGCTGCTTCATGACAATTGAATTTGAACAGATTGACAGCTTTATAGTTTCCCATCTCCCAGGTGGCGAAAACAACATCGTTTCAGCAACTAGAAGAGTACTTGGTCAGTCAGTTGGTAAGCTTGCAAAAGCATATGCTCTTATCTGCTGCATCACATTCGTAGAAATGCTTATAGGACTGACGATTTTGAGGGTTGCTGGCATCTTCCATAGCAGTTATATTTTCGCAATTTCAATCTGTACAGCACTCTTCGATATCCTCCCTGTAATGGGACTTGGAATGGTGCTTATTCCATGGGCAATTTATTGCATTATTGCAGGCAATTATAAACTCGCAATTGGACTTGCAATAATGTACATTATCATGACTGTAATTAGACATATTATTGAACCAAAACTTGTATCCGGTGCAATGAGTCTTCCATCAGCGCTTACACTCTCTGTAATGTATATTGGTCTTAAGGCTTTCGGTGCGATCGGAATGTTTGCATTTGTAATTGCTCTCTATTGCGTTGTTGCAATGGAGAAGGAGGGAATTATTCATCTTTTCCCGAAGATTGCTGACGATGAGATTCCACCAGTTGAAAAAGTTGAAGAGGTCGGAGAATAGTATATAATCACAAGCACAGCGTCATTCGGCGCTGTGCTTTTTTTATTCTCTATAAATAATTTTACCGATATTGTTTATTTTCGTGCCAATTTGTGATATACTAACTCGATACTATAATTATTTTTATTAATAATTTTATTTATTATAAGAGGTGCTTTTATGGCTATTATTTCACCATCACTTTTATCTTGCGATTTCGGCAAGATGGCTGAAGAGGTTAAAAGAATGGAAGACGCCGGTGCAGAGTGGATGCACATAGATGTAATGGATGGTCACTTTGTTCCTAACATTACAATTGGCGCACCAGTTCTGAAGAGCCTTAAGAAAACAATGAATAGCGTTGCCGATGTACATCTTATGATTTCGGATCCATTTAAATATGCTGATGATTTTGCATTGGCAGGTGCGGATTATATCACATTCCATATCGAATCAGACTCTGATGTTGTTGAGACAATTAAGAAGATTCGTGCACTTGGATGTAAACCATCTATCAGTGTTAAGCCGGGAACTCCAGCTGAGGCTGTATTCCCATATCTCGACATGGTAGATATGGTTCTTGTAATGACAGTTGAGCCTGGCTTCGGCGGTCAGTCATTTATGGCTGATATGATGCCGAAGGTAAAGGCTATAAGAGAGGAATGCGAGCATCGCGGAATAAGCGACATGCTTATTGAAGTCGATGGTGGCATAGGCCTCGATACAATTGAGACAGCAGCATCAGCTGGTGCAAACGTATTTGTATCAGGTAGTGCGATTTTCAAAGCACCAGATGCTAAAGAAATGATCACCCAGCTTAAGGAGAAAGCTAACGTATGAAGAATCTTCGCTCATACATGACGGATATGCTGATAATGCTCACTGTCATTGCTATAGTTGCTATATACACCTATGGCTTTAGAGCACTTGTCTGCGTTTTATTATCCATCATAGCTGCGATTGCAACGGAGACAATTGGATATATCGCATTCATGAAACGAAACCCTGAACGACTTGCGGATCTATCCGCAATCTTTACAGGTTTCGTTGTTGCGCTTGCACTTCCATCCACAGCTCCGCTTTGGTTGGCACCTGTTGCAAGCGCACTCGCAATTGCCATTGGCAAGTTGCCTTTCGGCCATGCGGAGTCCACTCCGTTCGTGCCTGCGGCAGTTGGTCTTGGCCTTGTGACTCTCAGTCACCCAACACTTGTTTATACATATCCAGATCTCGCAATCGGAGATCTTTCAGTTCCTATGACTTCTGATGAATTTGTCGCAGGCACATCACTTGCGCAGATGCTCCAGCAGTCCAAGTCAATCGGAACCAATGTACTTAACGTACTTGATGTATTTGTAGGTCGTATCCCAGGTGCAATGGGAGCATCCTGCGCTATTATGCTCATTGGTGCATTGATTTACCTCGTTATCAGAAAGCAACCAGGTGTTGCCACTGTATTAAGTCTCATAATCACATCTGCAATATTCGCATTCCTATTCCCAAGAGTATGGACTGGTCGAATCTATTCTGTGATTATGGAACTTTCAGCAGGACTTCTCCTCTATGTTGCAATTTTCTTCTTAACAGATCCTACAACGAGTCCGAATACTACTAGAGGTAGAATCATCTATGGCTTCGTCGCTGGACTTCTCACTATGATTCTTCGCAGAGTAGGCCCTTATGAGGAGAGCGTAATATTTGTTGTTCTACTTCTCAACGCGACATCAGATATCTATGATGCAATTCCAGAGAGAATTGATCTGATTCGTAAAGCGAACAAAGCAAAGAAAGCAAATGAAGAGAAGAAAGCTAAGAGAGAAGCCGAGGAACAGGCAGAACCAGCAACAGAACCTTCAGATGAAACATCTGAAGTTCCAGTGATGGGAGGTGCCGAGGTTGAATAGTAATAACGGTTACTTCTTCCAAGAGGTTCTTGCAAAGAACCCTGTACTTGTTGCAACGGTAGGCTTATGTCCTGTAGTAGCAATTTGTACATCACTTAAAGCGGCAGTTATTCTGTCAATTATTACAATACTTACACTCCTTCTTGCGCAGATAGTGACATCACTTTTACTTCGCAAGTTGCCACAGTGGGTAAGACTCGGTATATACACTCTTATCGGAATGATAGTTGTAGTACCATCCATGTTTATTGTTCAGAAGGCGAGCCCAGAAGTAATGCTCGCTCTTGGAATTTATTTCCCACTTCTCGCTGTTAACCCGCTCGTAGTTAGAAACTGTGAGCGAGAGGCAGTTGATGCAAATTTAGCTGCATCAATTATTACATCTCTTTGTGCTGGAGTAGGATACTCAATCGTTCTTCTCATCGTTGGACTTATAAGAGAGTTCTTCGGTGCAGGCACAGTATGGGGTAAAGCAATATCTCCTTTCGAAGCAGCAGATGCATTCCTAATGCCAGTTGGTGGATTTATCATAATCGCTTTTATGGCGGCTGCACTTCGCTCATATCTCAGAAAGGTTGATCCTGAGCTTGCAGACCAGCTTATTGTCAATGACAGAACTAATATTAAAGGAAGCAAGAAAGCAAAACTTGCTTTCACTGGTGCTACATATTCTGATGGCACAACAACGAAAAAGAGAGAAAAGAAAAAGTCTAAGAAACAACTTCGCAAAGAACGTCAGAAGGTTCAGCCAAAGAACAAGATTCAAGTAATGACTCTTGAAGAGGCGGAGGAGCAGCGTGCGGCAGCACTTCCTCCTGTTGAGACGACGGTTCAGGCGGAGCTCGCTCCAGTGAGCGAAGAGGAATATTCCGAACTTGAACACACTTCAAGATTCGACTTCGTAACCCTTGATCTTGGCCAGCAAGTTAAGAATTCTCCAGACCGTGAAAGATTTGAAGAAGCAGTTCGCGAGAGCGCCAACAACTATGGTCAGAGAAGAACAGTCAAAGAGGAGGGTGAAGATAAATGAGATTGATTACAGCATTTTTCGCAGCATTCATTTATGTCGCATTCACACAGAACCTCGTATTGACTGGTGGTTATGGATCCAGCGAAGCGATACGCTCCGCTGCAAGGCCGAGACAGATTGCACTCTTCTCAATTATGATTGCATACTTCTCTACAGTCACATCACTTATCTGCCGTGTGCTTCTCTTCATTCCAGCACTTCGCGCAGTATCGACAATTGTGTCCCTCGCAATTTACACATGCGTATTGACACTTGTATATTTCGTAAGCGTATTTATTTTGAAAATATTGCTTAGTAGTTCTGACTGGACTGACATAGAGGAGGAAAAGTTCTTCCGTCAGACCGCTCTGTCAGCATTCAATACAATCGTTCTCGCTATTCCTTTCATAAATCAGAAAGCAACATACAGCGTGGGCGAATCTATCGCACAGGGACTCGGCGCAGGCGTGGCGTTCCTTATTGCCACGACTCTTATTCATATGGGAATGAGAAAACTTGAAGGGAATGAAGATATCCCACTTAGTTTCAAGGGAGCACCTTCACTCCTTATGTATATCGCAATTATCTGCCTTGCTTTTACAGGCATTATGGGCAAATCCTTGTTCTTCTAATTTAGGAGGGAATATATGGAATGCTATTTTGACAACAGCGCAACAACTAAGCCTTCTGACGAAGTCGTAAAGGCCATGGTGAAGATGCTGAATTCAAATTATGGTAATCCGTCGTCACTTCACCATATCGGTGATATGGCGAATTATAGCTTAGAGCATGCGCGCGAGACGCTTGCTAAGTCTTTCGGTTGCGATAAGGATGAAATATGCTTTACAGCCAGCGGAACCGAAAGCAACAATATTGCTATTATGGGCGTCGCGCACGCAATGAAAAGACGTGGTAATAGAATTGTAACAACATCTATTGAGCATCCATCAGTTCTCGAATGTATGAATCAGTTGGAGTCTGAGGGATTCGAAGTAATAAGACTTCGTGTAGATGAAAACGGATTTGTATCAGAGAACGAACTCTTTGATGCAGTTAATGAGAACACAATTCTTATTAGCATGATGTATGTCAACAACGAGGTTGGTACCATCCAGCCAGTTAAACTTATAAGGACAGCTGTAAGACGTGTAGGTGCACCAGCAATTATTCATTGCGATGCAGTTCAGGCCTATGGCAAATTGTCCTGTGATGTAAAGGATCTCGGTGTTGACATTATGAGCGTTAGTGCACATAAGATTCATGGTCCGAAAGGTGTAGGTGCCCTCTACATAAAGAAGGGCACAAGACTCGCACCATACATTCTTGGCGGTGGCCAAGAGAATGGTGTTCGTTCGGGCACACAGAATATGCCTGGCATTGTAGGCTTCGCCACTGCAGTTGATGAGATTGGCGATATAGATGCGAATTATAGGCATGTAGCAGAACTTAAAAAACAACTCTGCGATAAGATATCAGAGATGGATGGCATTCAGATAAATTCCAACTCTGTATTCCCATACATCACAAACATTTCTATCCTTGGCGTACCATCGGAGGTGCTCCGTAACTACCTCTCTAGCAAGAGTATATATGTATCTACAGGTTCAGCTTGCTCTAAAGGACATAGAAGCTATGTCCTAAAGGGAATGGGCATGGATGTAAAAGACATAGATTCTGCAATAAGAATTAGCTTCTCAAGATATAACACTAAAGAAGAGGTGGACTATCTCATCGAAGCACTTGTTGAGGCAAAAGAAAAACTAAGAAAAGTTTAGGGAAGATAAATGAAAGAAATTATTCTCATTAAAAATGGTGAAATAGCGCTCAAGGGACTCAATAGGTCGACTTTCGAGGATGCTATGGTAAAGAATATAAAAAGACGCCTGTCTCCTCTTTTTCATGCCGATATTAGAAAGTCGCAGTCGACAATTGTTGTCGAGCCACTTTGTGACAATCCGAACATGGATGCTGCTGTAGAGCAGATCTCACATGTGTTCGGTATTGCTGGCTATTCACGAGCTGCTGCTTGTGAGAAAGACATGGATGTCATAAAGCAGGTAACAGTTGAATATCTAAAAGACACTTTTAATGAGATTAAGACATTTAAAGTTGAGGCAAAACGTTCTGATAAGAATTTCCCACTAAAGTCGCCAGAAATCTGTATGGAGCTTGGTGGAACGATTCTTGAGAACTACCCTTTCTTAAAAGTAGATGTTCACAACCCAGACCTTGTTGTAAATGTTGAGGTCCGTGAGCAATATACATTCATTCATGGAAATCAAATTAAAGGCGCGGGCGGTATGCCGGTGGGCACGTCTGGCAAAGCTGCCGTTATGATTTCCGGTGGAATAGATAGTCCAGTTGCGGCATATATGATGTCACGCCGTGGATTGTCAATCGATGCAATCCACTTTGCGTCCCCACCGTATACAAGCGATCGCGCTGAGCAGAAGGTTCATGAACTTCTTGGTAAAGTATCAAGATACAGTGGAACAATTAATCTATTTGTTGTTCCATTCACAGAGATTCAAGAACATATAAAAGATGATTGTCCTGAGGATCTATTCACAATCATTATGCGACGCATGATGGTGCGCATCGCTGAGCAGATTGCGAAAAAGCAAGGAGCGGGCGCACTCATCACAGGCGAGAGTCTCGCCCAGGTAGCGAGCCAGACAATGTCTGCAATCGGTTGCACCGATGCAGTGGCAACGATACCTGTATTCCGCCCACTGATTGGAATGGATAAGAATGACATTGTAGAGATATCAAGAAAGATTGATACTTTCGATATTTCAATTCAACCATATGAGGACTGTTGCACAGTCTTCACACCGAAGCATCCACGACTTCGCCCTACAATGCAGGACGTAATTGATGCTGAGGCAGCACTTGATATGGATAACTTAATAAAGCGAGCAGTAGATGGTGCTCGACTTGTAGTTATAGATAAATCGCTTGAGGTATAAAGAGGTGTTTTCATGGACTTCAAATTGGTCCAGGATAAAAACATAATATCGACCGACAAGCCAGCAGAGCAAATAAATGAGACCGCAAACGAACTTGTGAAATTACTCGTAAGTCAGAACAAGAAAATCTCCCTTGCAGAGTCCTGCACAGGAGGCCTTGTTGCGGCGAGTATCACTGATGTCTCCGGCGCGTCTAATGTCTTCGAGTGTGGTGTTGTTACCTACTCAAACGAATTCAAGAAGCGTCTCATATCTGTTGATGCGAACTTCCTTGATAAGAACGGGCCTGTCAACGCCGAGACCGCAGCCATGATGGCATGCGGTGTTAGAACTCTTGCAGATTCGGATATCGGCGTTGGAATTACGGGCGTTGCAGGGCCAGGCCCTGACGGCGTTCATAAAGAAGGCGAGATTTATATATCCGCATCCACCAAAGATGTAACATATGTACTCTCACTTATGACAGGCACAGAAAATCAAAGAAATTATAATCGTGAACTTGCAACACTTAATGCGCTAAACCTTGCATTGCAAGTTCTCTCAAATAACCTTCAGGAGGAATAAATCGTGGCAGAAGAAAAAAAGAAAACTGAAAACGTAGAAAAAGAGCCTAAGGCGAAGAATACCTCTGAAGGCACTAAGAAGAAAACTAATAGCTCTTCATCTTCTACTAAGAAAAAGACTACTACAAATTCAAGTTCAGCAAAGAAGAAAACAACAGCTGAGAAAAAGCCGGCTGAAAAGAAATCAGCCGAGAAGAAACCTGCTGAAAAGAAGACTACAGAGAAAAAGCCTGTGGAAAAGAAAACAGCTGATAAAAAGCCAACTGAAAAAAAGACGGCAGAAAAGAAACCGGCTGAAAAAAAGACGGCAGAAAAGAAACCGGCTGAGAAAAAGACAACTGAGAAAAAGCCAGCAGAAAAAAAGCCAGCTGAGAAGGAACAAACTAAGACTGATTCTAAGAAGGAACTTGAAGAAGCCATTGCAAGTGTAGAGTCTAAGATCAATGAAGATGTAACTGTTACCAAATCCGCTGCACAGAAGAAAAAAGCAGCAGATAAGAAGCCAGCTGCTGAGAAGAAAGAAAAACCAGTAACTGAAAAGAAAGAAAAACCAGCTACTGAAAAGAAAGAAAAGCCGGCTCCTAAAAAACAGGTAGAACTTAAGCCAACAGAAAATGAGAATATTTTCGTTTTCGATATTGAGGTTCCTGCTGAAGATATAAAGAAAGAGGAACCAAAGAAGAAAGAGCCGGAAAAGAAACCTGCACAGAAAAAGCAGACACAGAAGAAACCTGCGCAGAAGAAACCAGCTCAAAAAAAAGGTGCAACTCAACAACAAACGAAGGCTCCAGCTACAAAGAAGCCACCTCAGAAGAAACCGGCTCCGAAGAAAGAACCGGAAAAGAAACCGGCACCTAAGGTTGAACCTCCAAAGGAACAGCCAAAAGAGGAAGAGGGATTTAAACTCCCTTATGTTGAGAAAGAGCGCACAGTTTATAAAGAGGCAAGACCTACTCCAAAGAAAAAATCAAAGAAAATGCCTGCAGCACTTGCTTGGTTTATTCCAACAAGTAAAGACAGTATTCTTGAGACGATAAGAAAAGGTCTTGTAATTATCTGTCTTGTTCTTCTACTTGTTTCCATGACAATTCTCATAAAGA
This sequence comes from Acutalibacteraceae bacterium, assembly GCA_045629305.1. GTDB lineage: Bacteria > Bacillota > Clostridia > Oscillospirales > Acutalibacteraceae > UBA1227. The sequence goes on from JAZQQZ010000002.1 coordinate 32,971, forward strand.
GCACGAGAATTTCAGACGGCTCTGTAGAGGAAAATTCAGGAACTTATTTTGTTACAAAATATGTGAATTCATATGCTATATATGCAGATAAGGAGGGCAAATAATCATGCCAGATTTTAACAATTATTATCCGCCGCAGCCTGGTCAGCCTGCGCAGCCTGTTGACCCTCAACAGCCACAGCAGCCAGTACAGCCACAGCAGCAGTACTATCCTGCACCACAGGCAATGCCTTATGGTCAGCCTGCTCCACAGCAGTATTACCAGGTACCACCACAGTATTACCCAGGTCAACCTATGCCATATATGCAACCAGGTGCACAGTATTATCCTGCACCACAGGCAATGCAGTATGGACAGCCTCAGTATTATGCAGCACCAGCTCCTGCTCCAGCACCAGCTGCAGCCGCTGCAGAGCCAGAGGTAATTCTCCAGAATCCAGGTTTCGCTGATTATGGTTTCGGCGAAGGTGATTCTGCTAACTTCGGTCATGACTTCGGTAGTTTTATGGATGATGATTTGGAAAAGGAAGAGGAACCTGATGAGTTTGCATTCAATGCATTTAACGCACAGACTCCTAACCTTACTCTCGAAGAGGTAGAAGAAGCTGCTTCTAAGTCCTCTGAAGAGGAGAAGGGTATGTTCACATCTACAATCAAGAGCTTTGATCTCAATGATGTAGAGACAGCATCCAAGAATAAGACAACCGAAGATTCAGATATTTTCTCAAATACGAAGTCTGTTGCAGAGATGGAACAGACAGTAGCAGAAAGCCAAAGATTTGCAGAGGCAGCTGCAGCTCTCTCTTTAGCAACTGAAGAGAAGAAAGAGGAGGCAACTCCAGCTCCAGCTCCGGCTCCAGCACCAGCTCCGGCTCCAGCACCTGCACCGGCTCCAGCACCTGCACCGGCTCCTGCTCCAGCACCAGCTCCGGCTCCTGCTCCAGCACCAGCTCCGGCTCCAGCTGCTCCACAGACATTTGCTGATCTTACAGGTATGGGTGCAAATTACACAGCGAAAGCTGATGGTGAACCAGAGCCAGCTCGTAACTTCTCTGATTTAACAGTTCCAACATATGCTGAGAACAAGAAAGTTGAAGAGGCAAAGGCAGCCCTTGAGACTAAGGAAGCACCTAAGCCAGAGCCAATGCCGGCACCAGCTCCTGCTGAGAAACCAACTCCAGTACCAGCACCAGCTCCTGCTCCAGCACCAGCTCCAACACCAGTTATTGCTACACCAGCAGCTCCAGTAAAGATTGTTAATGCGGAGCCAGCTATGACTGTAAAAGATATCTCTAATACAGTTCCAGAGGAAAAGAAAGATGACGAATATTGGGCACAGATGAATTCGATGCTCAAGAATTTCGATAGCAATAATTCTGCAAGAGCAAAGGCAACACCAGCTGCTGCACCTGCACCAGCTGCTACTCCTGCTCCTACGCCAGCTGCTCCTGCTGAGCAACCAGAGGCTCCAAAAGAGAGTGAAAGTAAAGAAAAGAAGTCTTTCCTCCCTTTTTCGGTAGGCGCTCAGATAAATAAAAAGGGAAGTAAATCTTCTAAATCTGAAGCGCCTAAAAAATCTTCTAAAAAACCAAAAGATGCCAAAGCAATAGCACAGGATGTCAATGACAGACTTGTCGGTGCAATAAATCAAGAAGCAATCGTAAAAGTTGTGACTAGTAAAATTACGAAGATTATACTCTTGATTATTGCATTGGCAGTTGTTGCGTTGGTCATAGTTAAGATAGTCAACTCTGGTGTCTCTAAGGAAGTTGAGAATCGTGATTCTGAACTTTCTCAGATGATGAAAGAGGGAGAGGGAACTTCGGAGACATGGGATTCTGTCTATGACAGACATCCAGGTATCGAGTTCCCATCTGGAATGAATATCAAATTTGCCGATCTCTATGCAATGAACCAGGACCTTGTTGGTTGGCTGAGAATCGATGGATTGGATATTGATTGTCCAGTTGTTCAGGCTGACAACAACACATATTATACGAAACATAACTTTGAGAAGAAATCCAGCACAACAGGATGCGTTTATCTCTCTTCTGAAAATAGGATAAACGGCGAAGATAGAAACATGGTTCTCGCGGGTGGTGGACTTGATGCCATTAATGCTTATGAGAAACCAGCTGGGTTCGTTGATAGCCCTGTTATCGAGTTCAATACTCTTTATGAGGATTATCGTTATAAAGTATGTGCCGTATTTATAACAAGTTCTGATAAGTCACAGGATAATGGATTCTATTTTGATTATTCATTCACAGATATATCATCGCAAAGTTTCGGAGCATATGTTGATGAGATTAATCAAAGACAGCTCTATAGCACGGGCGTAGATATTCTATATGGCGATAGAATCATAACAATTTCCGCTGAATCGAAAGTCTTTAAAGACGCTCGTATCGTTGTTATCGGTCGTATCATGACTGATGACGAAAGCGGAGAAGTTGATGCATCTGTGGTACAGGAGAATGATAATCCTCGTTATCCACAGGCATATTATGATAAAAACAAGATTGATAACCCTTATGCCACTGCTTCACAGTGGAACCCATCATAAAATTTTGCAAGGTAGTTGATATTAATGATTTTGAGTCTTTTTTCGCTCTGTCCAGAAGAGACACCGAGCATAAAAGAATCACAGATTGCAATTGAAAATGCATTTCAGAGTATTCTTGATGACAAATATTCTTTTAAGAACTACTCAAATGAGAAATTATTCCTTAGTGATTTCTCTACAGCCATTTCGGAGGATAGCATAATCGTCGCAACGGCTGAGCCTGAGTATTTTGTTGCATTTAAGAAATTTATCTGTAATGCATTTCAGATGAAGACAAAAGTATATAAGAACGTAAGCAGTTGGGTGGCTCAGGCTCATCCAGATATGCTCGATGAGGATATCGCGCCGCATGCGACGCTTCCTGTAAACTCGACACCACTTATGTCTCAGGACGGAATCAACACTGGTTTCGGATTAAAAGTTAAGAAGCAACTTCTTATTGTTCTTCCACTTGATGTAAGACGTATTGATCAGATAATCAATGCATCCCTCATGTCATATGTCCGTGAAAATATGGACTTATCTGTACTGGCATCAGATCCTCTCCGTGGCATGACAGAAGAAATGAGTGGATTGGCAAAACAAGCTGCAGAAGAGGCACAGGTTAAGACGAGTGAGCGCACAGACCTTTATGACACACTCGCCATAAAGGCATCTGTAGACAAGCTCAAAGCAAGAGGTCTCACAGTTGCACTTGCCAATACGAAAACAGTTGACTTTGTCAGCAATATTTCGAAGACTGCTGTTAAACTTGATGATGTTATATTTGTATCATCCTTCGCAGCTGAGAAGGGTGAGATGACAGCAAGAGATTATGCAATAACGCTTGCGAAAGGTGCGCTCGCTAATTCAATTAATAGCGTGGGTGCCGCAATAACGAAGGTCTTCTGCTCGCCTGATACAAATGGTGTAAATCAGTATTATATGTACGTATGTATTGCCGATAGCAATAATGCCAACGTTGCCAAACTTTTGGCAGAACCGGGCGAGACACCACCACACCTTATTTATAGAGCATGTGAGGAACTCTTCAAGATGCTCGGTCTTTGGGTTGATACAGGATATGCAACTCCACAGTTCGGTGATGCGAATGTGGTTCGCCCGGATTTGGCAAGTCCTAAATCATTGTCTAAACTTCTGAAACTTAAGATTGCTGTTGCATCAGTAATCGGAGGAAGTGGCATTGTATCAGTTCTTATTTCACTACTTGTTCAAAATGTTTATGGGGTATAAAAGATAAAATTAAAGCCATTCAGAGTTCTCTCTGAATGGCTTATTTTATTAATATAAACAATTATATATATCTATTAGATTTTGCATTGAAAGTTCCTCTATGCGCGCTGTAGGCGAAAGCCCAAGTGACTCAAGTGCTGAGAGGAGCTTTTCTTTGGTTATAGATCCGAAGACCAAAGAATTGGTAATGGTCTTACGTCTCTTTGTGAATCCTGTCTTTACCATTGTAAAGAATTCATTCTGATCTATGTCACAGAGCGGCTCGGACCTAAGGCGAAGCCGTATAACTTTGCTGTCAACTTTAGGAGCGGGCATGAAACTCGTGCGTGGCACGAAGAAGAGTTCTTCGGTGTCCGCGAAGAAGTTGACCGCAATTGTTACAGCGCCAGCATCTCTTGTGCCGACTTCGGCACAGAGACGGTCCGCCGCCTCGGCTTGAACCATAACGACGATTGACTCAACATCCAGATTGCTCTCAAGCAATTTCATTATCACAGGTGATGTGATGTAATAAGGCAAATTTGCACATATTACAACAGGCATTCCTTTAAATTCTTCTTCAAGAATTTCCTTAAGGTCAAGTTTCATTACATCGCCGTGGATGATTTTAACGTTGTCAAAATCATCAAGTGTTTTATCAAGGATAGGGAGGAGGCGATCGTCGAGTTCGATCGCAACAACTTTCGAAGCACGCTTCGCAAGTTCAGCGGTAAGAACTCCGATGCCAGGTCCTATTTCAAGTGCACCATAGTTGTCATTCAAAATTGCATTCTCTGCCATCTCTGGGCAGACATTTCCATCAATTATGAAATTTTGTCCAAGGGATTTCGAAAATGAAAATCCGTTTTTAGAAAGTATGGATTTGATAACGTCAATATTGGATAAATCGTACATATTATTTGATGATGTCACTCCATGAAATTGCAATATTTATAACGTTATTGGCATTTGATGCAGGTGATAAGAAAGTAACGTAACTTCCATCGAAGGCAATGTTAGGGTTACCTGAAAGATAGAGATTGTTGCTGTCAATTACTTTCATCTTATCTGTTGCGAATTCATAGAAATAGAGCTTCTCAGCACCTGCTGCAAATCTACCAGCGAGCACAAGTCTTGATGCTCCTTCTGATACTGCAAAGTCCTCAACACCTTCAAGACTTACTGATACAGAAATCATTTGGGTGGTGTTGCTTGCGAAGTCATAAAGATTCTTGGACTCAAGGTCTAAGATGTAGTTGCCATTTACAAGCAGTTTTTCGGCAGATGTATCGAACTCCTTGATGATAGAACCTGTCTGGTCAGCTGTGACACGAATCATGCAGAACTTTGCATCAGAGAGGATTGTCTTCTCTAGGATGTAGAGTTCACCGTCCTTAGTGAAACCTTGAGGATAGATTACAGAATCTGAAACACAAAATGCATTATCGTGGATTGCATTCTTGATATAGAGACTGTATTTATCTCCAGACTCATTCTTGGTGAAGTAGTAGAAACCATCGCCGAGTTCTTCGGTGAGCTCAATTGAAACGAATGAAGTTGCTCCGTTCAAATCGAAAATTTCTGCAACGTCGTTACCCTTCTTGCTGAAGGCAAATGCGGTTTCGTACTTCTTGCTATTGTTGTAATAATCTGGAATTGTCTTATCAACGAAGGCGATATAGTCGTAGTTGTCTGTGACTTTGTTTGGTATAACTTTGATGAAAGCATAAGGAAAACTTCTGCTTGTCTTATTGCTATAAACACCAAATCCAACTGTCTTACCATCGTAGGTGACAAGTGAAATGTCCGTAGACTTTCCGTTATCCGTTCCCGGCAAGGTTATACTTACTGTGCCGGAGGAACGGTAAGTCTTATATTCGCCTCTTTCGAATTTATAGAAGTTGACATTTCCACTTGCATTGCAAGTGTAATAAATGCCTTTAATTCCTGTCTCAAGATAAGGCGCATCATCTTCGGAATTGATAGTTGATTTAGCAAGGAATTCCGCATCTTTCTGATTGATACTTTCGGCCATTTGAGATTCATATTTTAGGACCTGTGGAAGCTTATAGACAGTCGAGAACAAAACCATAATAAAAGTCGCGATGACTATTGCTATGGTTGCTGCCCAACTAAAGCTAATTTTTCTTCCTTGATTTTCCAATTTGATTTCCTCCAAATTAGGCAATCACAGTTTTATCTTTATAAGCTGCTCTTGCAAGACCGATATATGTCTTACCGGTATTGAACTTGATTTCTTTTCCACTTTCATCATAGAACTTGAACATATCTGTTGTGCTGCCTTTAGTCCAAGTGATGTTCTGATATGTACCGTTGGAAGCGATTACACCATTTCCACCGGAGAGATCCATATCTACACGTTCTTTCTTATCCATGACCTTAACTGATTTGAGGTATAGGACTACAACATTCTCAACTGAGAATTTAGTACCATCGTTGGCAACAAGTGCCTTGTCACCATAGTTGCCATAGTAGAGGCCGTCTGCTGTGTTGTAATCCCAGTGATAAGTGTGCTTACCAACTTTGAATGTGATCTTGTTGCAAGCGCCACCAGGGAGATCGGTTTTCTCTTCATAGAAACTGAGAGGTGCTGAATAAGCGGCCTTTACATCTCTACGAATCTTTTGGCCTTTTTCGGATTTGAGATATTTGTCGATGTTGGCACCCTTTGTATATGAGCGATACTCAACGCCGCGTTTCTTACCGTCTGGTGCAGTGCTGTCGCGGAACCAAATGCCGTTTTCACTACCGACTTTATATCCTGTGCTGCCACCATCGATATGGTCATAACCAGTTTTTACGAGAAGTTCTTTAGCACCGTAAGAAACGCCACTTGACCAACCGCAGTGTACAAGAATTGCATCGAATCCCATTGCCATTTCGACAAAGTCAACACGTACGGAACGGAATGGGCCACCTTTTACGAGCTTTGTTGGATCTTGATAAATCCAAAGTTGCTTTGTCTCTGTGCCCTCAACTTCTGCCTCGATTGTTATATCTGCAGAGCCTAGTCCCCACTGTGGACGACAGATTATATTGTTCTGAATTGTAACTGCAATAGGTCTAAGACCTACATACTGAGGGTCAAGTCCATCTTCACCCGTGAGAGGATTTATAATCTTTGGAGCCTCTGTTGTGGTCTCTTCTTTTGTAACACCTTCGCCGGTTTTAACTAAGTTACAAGCGGCAAAAGATAATGCGAAAATTAGTGTAAGTAGAATTGTAATTATGCGTTTTGAAATTTTCATTTCAAAGCCCCCTTGTGCTACGAAAAAACTGTATAAGCGAATTTATTATACTATAAACTACTATAAAATAACAGTTATTAATAAGATAAATAATAGTAGATATTTAATATTATATTTAGTATAATTATAATGCCTATGCCCTAAAATAGGAAAATTTGGCAACGTGCCTCCTTAGTTAAATGGATATAATAAGCCCCTCCTAAGGGCTAGTTGTGGGTTCGATTCCCGCAGGGGGTGCCACTCTTGTGAAAGGAGTAAATGTATGGATTACGGCCGTATTAGCATATCTTATGATGATTATAAAAAACCTGAACCATTAAAGAATAATATGGACAAAAAAACCATATTAGAACTTCTCCTTGTCACAAGCATTATAGGATTCGCAATTCTAGGCTTTAGGTATAGTATTGACTGGATTGTTGACTGGATCCTTAGATCGAAAATCATGGATTATTATAATGATTCATTTGTGCTTCAAGAGATAGTTCAGATTTTCTTCTCGATAATTGGAATTATGCTACCTTTCGGTATCGCAATTCCTTTTATCAAATTGCTTCAACCGAAGACAACTATTATCCCGCTTGACAAACCAAAATCAATGGGCTATTTCAAGGCTATTTTGCCTATTTCATTTGTAATACTCATTGTTGCTAATTTCTTTACAGCAATACTTGTCGTCGCAGGTGAAAGAGCGGGTTTCTCTCTTGAGGAATCTGAGGTTGATAGCGCAAGTAATGTATTCGAGTTTATCTGGGAACTTATAAGTGTTGCAATAATTCCAGCGCTTTGCGAAGAGTTCGCAATTCGCGGTGTTGTGATGCAGTCGCTTAGAAAATATGGCGACTACTTCGCAATCGTCGTGTCAGCGATAATCTTCGCTGTAATGCATGGCAATGTTACACAAGTTCCATTTGCATTCATACTTGGATGTGCAATGGGTTATTTCGTAATTCGTACGGGAAGCCTCTGGACCAGTATTGCAATCCATTTCATGAATAACACTTATGCACTTATCATTTCTACGCTCACAGCATCTTTGCCAACATTTGGCTATCTTGCCGTTGCAGCAGCACTTAATGCTATTGGTGTAACACTTGGCCTTGTTGCTTATATTTGGATTTATAAGAACAAGCCGGAACTTAATTCGGTAAAAGACAAATATACAAAGTGGCAACCTTTTGTTGTAACTGTTCTCTCTCCAGCTCTTATTTGGGCTATTGTTGAGGTGGTTAAAGTAGCAATGGAAACAGTTTCTTATATGGGGTAACATGATGGAAGCTGAGTATTTTATGAAAGAGGCACTTCGCCTTGCAGAGAAAGCTGCAGAGTGCGGTGAAGTACCAGTAGGTGCGGTGGTTGTACGAGACGACAAGATTGTCGGTCGTGGGTACAACAGACGCGAAGGTGACAAGAACGCTCTCTCACATGCCGAACTTCTCGCAATAGATGAGGCATGTAAGAATCTTGGCGGTTGGCGCCTATGGCAATGTGACCTATACGTCACATTGGAGCCATGTCCTATGTGCGCGGGTGCAATAATTAATTCGCGTATCAAGACAGTATATTTTGGGGCAAATGATCAGAAAAATGGTTCTGTCGGAAGCGTTGTGAATCTTTTCGATTTGCCTTATAACCATAAGCCAGAAGTGGTATCTGGCATTCTTGAAGAGGAGTGTAGTTCTCTTCTATCAAATTTTTTCAAAAACTTAAGGGAGATGAAATAAATGAGTGAATGCACTCATGATTGCAGCACATGTTCATCAAAGTGCAGCAAAGCAGATTTTCAGGTAGCTGTAAACGAGAATAGTTCAGTTACCAATGTTATTGCCGTAGCATCAGGTAAGGGTGGCGTAGGTAAATCCCTTGTTACCAGCCTTCTCGCAACTGAATGTGCCAGGAGAGGCAACGCTACAGCAATTATGGATGCTGATGTAACAGGCCCATCTATTCCGAAGGCTTTCGGTATTCATTCTAAAGCTGCGGGTACGGAGCTTGGTATCGAGCCAGCTGTTACAGCATCAGGTCTTAAACTCATGTCAATTAATTTGATCCTCGAAGATGAGGAAGCTCCAGTAGTATGGAGAGGCCCTGTTATCAGTGGCGTGATCAATCAGTTCTGGACAGATGTTCATTGGGGACAGGTTGATTATATGTTCGTTGATATGCCTCCAGGAACAGGCGATGTTCCACTTACTGTTTATCAGTCACTTCCTGTTAAAGGAATCGTTGTAGTTACAACTCCTCAGGACCTTGTAACACTTATTGTTAAGAAGGCATATAACATGGCAAAGATGATGGATGTTCCAATCATCGGTGTCGTTGAAAATATGAGTTATGTTGAATGCCCAGATTGTGGCAAGAAACTTGAAATATTTGGTAAAGGCAAAGCAGATGAAATTGCAAAGGAACTTGGTGTTCCAGTACTTGCACGTCTTCCAATCAATCCAGCAGTTGCAGAACTTGTTGATGCTGGAAAGATTGAGGATGCAAAAGTTGACGGTATTTCAGATGCAGTCGATACCATCCTAAAGAATTTATAAACTGAGGTTCAGAATATGTTAGAACTAAAAGATGTATCTTTTACGGTTAACAATGAAGATGGCTCAGGCAAACTCGATATTATAGATGGACTGAATCTCACTCTTGATGATGGAAAGTTCATCGTGATCACAGGCCCTAACGGAGGCGGCAAGTCAACCCTTGCCAAGCTTATTATGGGCATCGAGAAACCAACATCGGGTCAGATTCTTTACAACGGAAAAGATATTACAGATCTTGATATCACTGAGCGTGCGAAGCTTGGCATAGGATATGCCTTCCAGCAGCCGCCTCGATTCAAGGGCCTGACCGTACGCAGCTTGCTTTCGCTCGCTGCGGGTAAGGAACTCCCAGAGGATGAGTGCTGTTCGTTCCTAACAAGAGTGGGTCTCTGCTCTATGGATTATCTCAATAGAGAAGTGGACACATCACTCTCGGGTGGTGAGGTAAAGCGTATCGAGATTGCAACTCTCATGGCGAGAAACTTAAATCTTGCAATCTACGATGAGCCGGAGGCAGGAATTGACCTTTGGAGTTTTACAATGCTCGTTGATACATTTAAGACACTTGCGAAAAACGCAACCAACAGTGTAATAATTATTTCTCATCAGGAGCGTATTATGCAGCTCGCAGATGAGATTATCATTCTTGCAAATGGCAAGGTCCAGACTCAGGGACCAAAGGATGAGGTCTTCCCAAGACTTCTCTCTGAGTTCGGAAGCTTCGCCTCCGGATGCAATTTCAGAGGGGAGGATAAATAATGGACATTAAAGATTTTAAGTTTGATTTATCACTCTCTCCAGTTGATCAGCATATGCTCTCTGAAATTGCTGATATGACAGGTGTGCCAGAGGGCGCACTCAATATTAGAAAGAACGGCGAAGGACTTGTAAAATCAGATTCACCTAATATCTCAATCATGCCGAAATCAGATAAGCCGGGTATTGATATCATCGTAAAGCCAGGCACTAAGGGTGAAGATGTTCACATCCCAGTTATTGTTACAGAATCAGGTAAACACGATGTTGTTTACAATGATTTCTATATCGGTGCTGGTGCCGATGTCAACATAGTTGCAGGTTGTGGAATCCACAACTGCGGCAATGAGGACAGTGGCCATGATGGAATTCATACATTCCATATTGGCAAGGGTGCAAGCATCAAATATGTTGAGAAACACTATGGTGAGGGCGATGGAAACGGCAAACGAATCCTTAATCCAACAACAGTTGTTGAGATGGATGAGGACTCCTACTGCGAGATGGAAATGATCCAGATCAAGGGTGTTGATTCCACATACAGAAAGACCGAAGCCAATCTCGCAGCAGGCGCTAAGATGTATGTTCTTGAGAAACTCATGACACATGGTGATCAGGTTGCTAAGACAGACATGGTAGTAAATCTTAATGGCGAGGGCTCGTCAGCTCAGATCATTTCGCGTACAGTGGGAAAGGATAACTCCACTCAGGTTTTCTATCCAAACGCTGTAGGCAACAACGCGTGCCATGCACACGTTCAGTGTGACTCAATCATTATGGATAATGCTAAAATCTCTTCTATTCCGGCAATTTCAGCTAATCATCCGGATGCTCAAGTTATCCATGAGGCAGCGATTGGAAAAATCAATTCCGATCAGCTTATAAAACTTGAAACATTTGGAATGACAGAAGAAGAGGCAGAGGAAATTATAATTCAGGGCTTTTTGAAGTAGTTTAGGAAGAAGTGTTTACTATGCAAATGGATCTTGGAGTATTGTACGCAATAGTAGCTTTTGTCTGCGTTGCAGTTAGTGCGATTTTGCTTGACCGAACAATATCCACACAATTTAAAGAGACAGTAGATAACAGTTTTTGTTATATGCTGATATTTGTTATTGCCTTCTCTATAGTTGACGGAATATGGGGAATTTATTTTTCGAATGCTATAGCAACATCTAGGCTAGGATATATAATTTTTACTTATGGGTTCCACATAATGGCGGCTTGGTCTGCATTCTGGTGGTTCGGTTATGCCATCCATTTTTTAGGCCTAAAAGGCAGAATGAAAATCGCACTACAAACCATAAGATTTACATTAATCACATTCCAAATGCTTCTTATCGGATCCAATATAATAAAGCCGGGATTTTTCTTTGTAATAACAAATGATCTTCAGTATATTACTGGAAAAGGAAGAAAAATTGCTTTCGTATTACAATTTGCATATTATTTGTTCCTTTTAGTTTTTGCATTTCTTGCATATGTATTTGACGCAGAAAAGAGAAGACAATATAAGAATATTGCGAGATTTGCACTTGTACCTCTTGCATTTGGACTTGGACAGTTTATTTTCTCGGATGCACCGATGTACTCTATCGGATTTATGATTTCCGTTCTTATAATGTATTGCTTTAATATTACGACAGAGCGTGATGAATATTTTAAAGAACTTTATAAGAAAGATAATTTGAAACTCACCACACTTGCTGACACACTTGCTGGAGATTTCGATGCTATTTACTATATTGATATGCAGACAGGTGAATATGAAAGTTTCGGAGTAAACGAATCCTTTGGAAAAGAGTTTAATAAACTTGATTCTACGAATAACTTTTTTAACGATATAATTGGCAATATTGGCGACATCGTATACGAAGAAGATGTAGCCATAATGACAAAGTCAATGTCAAAAAAGAACATCATAAAAGAGTTTCTTCATAAAGATAGTTTTTCGGTAAATTATAGAATGCTTATTGACGAAGAACAGGTTTATTATCAAATGCGATGCGCAAGGTCAACAGTTGAGGGTGAAGAAAACAAACTCGTTGTTGGTATTTATAATATTGATGATGATATGAATCGTGAACTTGAACGACAGAAAGCACTTGAGAATGCTCTCGTCGCAGCGAATCAAGCAAACGAAGCTAAAACTACTTTCCTCTTTAATATGTCGCATGATATTCGTACTCCAATGAATGCGATTTTCGGTTTTGCTGAAATTGCTGAGAAGAATATCGGAGATGATGATAGAGTTCGTGAGAGTCTCAGTAAGATTAAGATTGCAGGTTCACATCTTCTTCAACTTATCAATGAGGTACTCGACATGTCTCGAGTAGAGAGCGGTAAGGTTAAAGTGAATCTTGAACCTGATGATCTTAACAACCTTGAAGAAAGAATCGGATCAATTATTGGTCTTACAGCAAGTTCGAAGGGAATAGCTCTAAACACTAAAATTATCAGTCTTCCGAATCCTAAAGTGTATATTGATAAGCTTCATTTTAGTCAGATTATGATTAATATTCTTTCTAACTCAGTTAAGTATACTAACCCAGGTGGAAAGGTAGATGTAACTCTTGAACAGCTTCCATCTGATAGAAATGGATTCGCGGATTATAAGTTTGTTATTGCAGATAACGGTATAGGAATGAGCGAGAAGTTCTTAAAAGAACTTTTTGAGCCATTTTCTAGAGAGGAAAATTCTACCATCAGTGGTATCGAGGGTACAGGTCTTGGTATGGCAATAACCAAGCGTATGATTGACGTATTCGGTGGTACAATTGATGTTCAGAGTAAGAAAGGCGTTGGTACTACAACAACAATTATTCTTCCACTTAAGCTCTATGATAAAGAACTCGTAGCAAGCGATGATACGGAAGAAGAAATTGTAGCACTTCGTGACATAAAGGGTAAGCGTATTCTTATTGCTGAAGACAATGAACTCAATCAAGAGATCATTGGTGAGTTCATTGAAGAACTTGGACTTACTTGCGACATCGTAGGCGATGGTGAGAAGGTAGTCAAGAAACTTCAAGAGGCAGATGCAGGTACTTATGCTGCAATCCTTATGGATATTCAGATGCCTAATATGGACGGTTATGAGGCAACTGGAATTATTAGATCACTTCCAGAAAAGGATAAATCGGTTATTCCAATTATCGCTATGACCGCAAACGCATTTGATGAGGACAAACAAAAGGCATACAGTGTTGGCATGAATGCTCACATTGGAAAGCCAATAGGTCTTGATGTTCTCGAAAATATACTCCGCGTGTATTGCTTATAGGCAAAGATAAAATAAAAACCTCCAAGGACTTAAGTCCCTGGAGGTTCTTTTTTATAATTTAGTCAAGCATTTCAAGTGCATCGATTACGATTGCATATTCTTTCTTAACTTCTTCGAAAAGTGGCATTGTGTCATCATTTGGTGAACCTGGGCGAAGTGTCTCGCAGAGGTCGCTTGAAACTTGCTGGAGTTTAGTGAAACCGAAGTTCGCACATACACCCTTCATTGTATGAGAAGCACGGAATGCTACATCCCAATCCTCTGCTGCCATAGAATCACAAAGTTCTTGGTATGAAGGATCTTTAGAAAATTTAGGAATGAAACGTGCGACACGTTCCTCGCCACACATACGGGCTACAGTTCCGTCATAGTCGCCACCTATAATATCATATACGCCTTTAATATCCATTAGTTTGCTCCTTTAAATACTTGATCGCTAACTTTTGTGTTATCGAGCATTGTTCTTACCATGTATTGAAGGTCTTCCTCAGCCTGCTTCTCAAGAAGTTCACTGTTTTTAAGTTGATCTTCAAGAGTAGGTGCAATCTCAAGGAAGCACTGGAGAAGCAATGGGTTGAATGCTCCGCATTCGCCATTGACAATCATTTCGATAGCCTTGTCATGTGGGAATGCTTTTTTATAACAACGCTCGCTTGTAAGGGCATCATATACATCTGCGATAGATACAATTTGAGCGGCGATTGGAATCTGCTCGCCACGGAGTCCTTCAGGATATCCGCGACCATCATATTTTTCATGGTGAGATTTTGAAATCTGCTTTGCATAACGGATAACATCAACGTTGTCGCCAGCAGGGATAGACTCAAGAAGCTTGTATCCTTCCATAGAATGGCTCTTCATGATTGCGAACTCTTCGTCTGTAAGTTTTCCTGGCTTGTTGATTACTTCGTCAGGAATTGCAATCTTACCAATATCGTGAAGTGATGAAGCTGTGCAGATGATTGGGATATCTGCACGTGTTAGGCCATATTCATCTGTACGCGCCATGATTCCGCGAAGAAGAAGCGCTGTAATCTTACTGATGTTGAGACAATGTGATCCGCTTTCACCGTTTCTAAACTCAACAATATGAGAGAGTACATTAATAAGCATATCTGTGCTCTCGGTACGCTCAATAATCTGAGAAGCAACCATCTCTGTAAGATTCTTCTGCTTTGCATAAAGAAGTACTGTATTGATTACACGCTTGTGTACAACCTTAGCATCAAATGGTCTATTGATGAAATCGGTAACACCGAGATCAAAGAGGTGCGCTATGAACTTTGGATAGTTCTCTGCTGAAATCATAATTACAGGGAGAGTCTCAAGCCAACCATTCTTGTGCATCTCTTCTACAACTTGGATGCCGTTCATAACAGGCATGTTCATGTCGAGGAGAATACAGTTAATTGAATCCAGGTTTTGTTCGATTATTTCAAGAGCCTGTTTACCATCTTCAGCTTCGATAATATCGAAATCTTCACTTAAGATATCAGTGAGAATTTCTCTGTTGATTTCAGCATCATCGACAATAAGCAACTTAAAACGTTCGTTTCCCAATTCAAATTCACCACCTAAATATATAAATAAACAAAATAATAATAACAAAATATATATAAAAAGTAAATATATCAACTTTCTAATTTGCACTATTTTAAGCAGGAATATATAATTGATATAAAGAATAGAGGTAGAAGTATGCCTATTTGTAATTTATGTCCAAGAAATTGCAAAGTGAATAGGGAGATGGGCGAGCGCGGCGTCTGTGGTGAGGGCGATATAGTGCGTGTGGCACGAGCATCGCTACATATGTGGGAGGAACCACCGATATCGGGCGAGCATGGCTCTGGTACGGTGTTTTTCAGCGGTTGCTCATTGCGATGCGTATATTGCCAGAACTATAACATCGCTGACGGCACGAACGGCGAGGAACTTACGACTGATGAGCTCGCATCGGTTTTCTTGCACCTGCAAGAAAAGGGTGCTCACAACATCAATCTTGTGACTGGAACACATTTCGTGCCGGTCATCCGCCGCGCGCTTATTGCCGCTAAGAATCGCGGTCTTGACATTCCAATTGTCTATAACACGAGTTCGTATGAGACTCCTGACACAATTGAAATGCTCCGAGGTCTTGTCGATATATATCTCCCAGACCTCAAATATTATTCGCCAGAGATCTCATTAAAATATTCGAATGCAAGTGATTATTTTGATGTTGCAAGTCTTGCAATTGACACTATGATAAAGCAACAACCGAAGCTCGTTTTCGACGAAGAGGATATGCTAAAAAAAGGCGTAGTTGTAAGACATTTGCTACTTCCGGGCTGCCTTGAAGATTCCAAGAAAATACTTGAATATTTATATGACAGATATGGTGACAATATCTTTATTAGCATAATGAATCAGTACACGCCAATCTCAAAGAATTTAGAGGCGTTTCCAGAACTTGACCGGAAGGTTACAGAAGAGGAATATGATGAGCTCATAAATTATGCAGTCGACATTGGAATTTCTAACGCTTTTGTGCAGGAAGGAGAGGCCGCCAAAGAGAGCTTCATACCTAACTTCGAAAATTGGAATTTCAATGATTTTATGCTATACTGATGGTGTAATTCTAAAAAGTACGGTGATAGTATGTTAGAACTTAGTAATGTGACGAAAACCTTCGGTGATCTTAAGGCCGTGGATGATTTAAGCCTTAAGGTAAACGATGGTGAAATCGTAGGCTTCGTTGGACCAAATGGTGCTGGCAAAACTACGACAATGAAGGTACTTACAGGTATCTTAAAGCCAGACGCAGGAACCATTAATATCAATGGTTTTGATATGGTAAAAGACCCGATAGGTGCTAAGGAAATTATTGGATATATAGCTGATAGCCCGGATATGTTCCTGCGTCTTAAGGGTATCGAATTTCTGAATTTTATAGCAGATATTTATAAAGTTCCTACCGAGGACAGACAGAAGAGAATTGAGACTTTCGCAAATCGATTTGATCTCGTATCAGTCCTCGACACACCGATGCAGAACTATTCACACGGCATGCGTCAGAAGATGATGGTCGCTGCAGCGCTTGTTCATAACCCACCTGTATGGATCCTCGATGAGCCACTCATCGGCCTTGATCCTAAGTCGGCTTATGAACTTAAAAGTATGATGCGCGAGCACGCTGACGCAGGCAACTGTGTCCTTTTCTCAACACATGTACTCGAGGTTGCAGAGAAACTCTGTGACAAAATAATCATTATTAATAAAGGTAAGGATATCTTCTACGGAACAATGGATGAGCTTGTAGAACGCTACCCAGGTATGGACTTTGAAAAGATATTCCTTGAGATGACAAATGAAAACTTATAAAGCACTTACCAAAACTTTTGTCAAGTCAATAAGTATGAGTAAACCGGCGACAAAGCGCGCTCGTCTCACAATGGGCGCTTTGGTTGCCATTGTCGTCTTGTGTATTTTTATTCCGGTTGCAATTTTCTGCGCCGTTGGCACGTACGCTCTGACAGAGGGCCTATCGTTCTTCGGTTTGCAGGATCTCGGAATTGCACTTGTGTTCCATTTGATTTGTCTTTTCACCCTGTTTTTCGGCTTCAATGTTATTTTTAACGAGTTCTATTTCTCATCAGACATTGACTTCGTCAGGCCTTGGCCTGTCAGGGCGTGGCAGCTCGTCGGCGCGAAGTTTACTGTTTCTTATTACGTTGACAACGCGATGCAAATCCTTATGGTTATCGCGTCAATCGCGGGCTTCATCGTTAAGATGAGACCGGGTGCGATGTCCTGGATTTCAAGCATTATTGCAACTATTACGCTTCCAATTGTTCCACTTTGCTATTGTGGAATTATCTCAATTCTTGTTATGAGGTTTTCTAAGATAATAAGAAATAAGGAAGCGGTACAGAGATTATCTGGATTTGTAACAGCGGGACTCCTTATCCTCTTTGCGTTGATATTCAAGATCCTTTCAGCTAAGGGAATGGATGCCGTTCAGTTCTTCTTTACGACGGAGAATAGCCCGTTTGTAGAATATATGAATCGTATTTTCCCAACGATTCATTTCATCTCACGAGCTATAGCATACGGTTCAATTTCAGATCTTCTTATATACATTCTTATCAATATAGCCTTCGTTGCACTTCTTCTTATGCTCGCAGAGTTTCTCTATTTTGATGGACTTGTTAACCTTGCGAACAACAAGAAGAACAAGGGCCGTTCAATGGAGAAGATGCTTGAGGCATCAGTTATGAAGACTCCTTTCAAAGCATATCTTTTGAAGGAACTTCGAATTCTTGTTCGTACACCGGCATTCTTTACAAATTCAGTTGTTGTAAATCTCTTGTGGCCGATATTTATAATTGTAATCTTAAAGTTCCAGACTTATGATGCATCAATACCGGCACTTCGAATTTACAATATGAATGCACCGAAAACTGTAGGATTCTTCCTGATAGTTGGTTCTGTAGTATTCTCACTCATCATGACCGCTATCAACTCACTCAGTTCAAATGCTATTTCCCGTGAGGGAAAGCATTTCCAGTTTATGAAATATATCCCAATGACATATGATACACAGTGGGATATTAAGGTGCTTATCTCTGTTGTTATGACCTATGCTGGTCTTTGGATTTACCTTCTTCCACTTGCAATTATTGTACGTGTTAAGATCGCATATCTACTTGTGGCGATGGCATTGTCGTTCTTGTCAGTTACCTTTGTTTCGTACTTTGGTCTATATCTCGACAGCGTACAGCCTAAGCTTGTATGGGATGACGAGATGTCAGTAGTAAGAGAGAATACAAACGTAGCACTCAATATGGGAATCACACTTCTCATATCACTCATACTTGGAGCGGGCGCATATTTCTTTTTCGCTTTCTTCAAAGTAAGACTTGTACTTCTCTCACTGATATTATTTGTAATTCTTGCACTGCTCAATATATTCGCAATACTGGAGAGTAGTAGACGAGGAAAAATTAATATCGCAACTCAAGAAGAGATGTAAATAAAAAGGACTCAGAAATTTCTGAGTCCTTTTTTTTATTTCTTTAGTATTCTAAGTGAGTTAAGTACTGCAAGTACCATTACACCGACATCTCCGAATACTGCGAACCACATCGATGCAACACCGACGATTCCAAGTAGGAGAAGCAATGCTTTTACTGCGAGAGCTGCGATGATGTTCTGAGATGCGATTTTCTTCGTCTCAAGAGCAACATATACGGCGTCGGCAATCTTGGATGGGGAATCATCCATGATTACAACATCGGCGGCTTCAATGGCGGCATCTGAACCTACGCCGCCCATTGCAATGCCGATATCGGCACGCGCAAGAACTGGTGCGTCGTTGGTACCGTCGCCGACAAAGGCGACTGAGCCTGCGACGTTACCCATTCGAAGAAGTTCTTCAAATGCGTCAATCTTCTCATCTGGGAGAAGTTCAGCATAATATTTTTCAATACCAAGTGATTTCGCAACTGATGAAGCGATATGCGAGTTGTCACCTGTGAGCATTGCTGTATGCTCAATACCAAGATTCTTGAGATATGTGATTGCGTCGCGAGCATCGCTCTTTATCTCGTCTGAGATGACGAGATAACCGACGAATTCACCATCAGCTGCAATATAGATTTTGGTGCCAAGCACAGCACTCTCTGTGAAACTTACACCTGCTGCACGCATCAGCTTGGTGTTTCCGGCAAGGAGTAGATGCTTGCCGACAACAGCGCTTATGCCGTGTCCAGGAATCTCTTTATATTCTGAAATCTGTGACTTGTCAATGTGCTTGCCACCGGTCTCATAGTAGATATGCATGATTGATTTTGCAATCGGATGATTGGACTGGCATTCAGCGAAAGCTGCAAGTCTAAGAAGTTGCGAATCGGAGAATCCATTTGCTGAAGATACTTGAGTTACAGCAAAGTTTCCTTTGGTAAGTGTACCTGTTTTATCAAATACAATTGTGTCGAGATTGGTAAGTGTTTCGAGATAATTGCCTCCCTTTATAAGCACGCCTTTAGATGAGGCCTTGCCAAGTCCACCAAAGAAGGTGAGAGGGATAGAAATAACAAGCGCACAAGGGCAAGAGATTACAAGGAATACAAGTGCTCTATATATCCATGTGGTCCAATTCTTTGTAATGATGCTTGGAATGATTGCAATGAGAAGAGCAATCGCACATACAATTGGTGTATAGAATTTAGAGAACTTAGTGATGAATTGCTCTGATGGAGCCTTTTTCTCGCTGGCTTCTGTGACAAGACGAGTTATCTTAGCTGCTGTTGTATCATCATAAGCTTTAGTTACACGAACTGAAATTGCGCCATCTGTGCATATATATCCGGCGAGAACATCGGCTCCCTCGAATACGCGGCGAGGAACCGATTCTCCAGTCATGCATGATGTATCGATGAGAGATTCACCTGTATTTACAATACCATCAAGAGGAATTTTCTCACCTGGATATACCTCAATAATTTCGCCAACTTTTACATCGCGTGGATGGAGGTCGATGTCCTCGCCACGTCTTACATGTGCAATATCTGGGCGGATATTCATAAGAGATGCGATATCTCTTTTAGATTTATCAAGGGCAATATCAGTTAAGAATTCTCCAATCTGATAGAGAAGCATAACTACAACTGCCTCTGGATATGAGCCAACAATGAATGCGCCAATCGTTGAGATTGACATAAGGAAATGCTCATCAAGGAATTCTTTATGAGCAATCTTGCCTGCGGCTTTAAGGATTACATCATACCCTAAAATGAGATATGCGATGATTAGCAGTGGAAGACCTGCCCATATGGTCTTTTTTATTACCTTTATTAAGATAAATCCAATAATGAACACGACAAAGCCAATTAGAACTCTAAGCAAGAAAGCTTTCTGTTCCTTGGTTATCATTCTAAAATTGATTTTTGGCATCTTAAGATTTGATTTATCAATTTTGATTTTTTTAATGTCCAATTTCTGGATATTAGGTTTTTTCTTATCCAAATTAGTCATCCTTTGTGATTAGAATTTATAAAGCATATCCTCGATAAGCTTGAATGCTTTAGCAGAGGATTTGATTACATTTTCATTGAAATCGCCGCCATCTCCGTCAAATGTATCACTGATACATTTGATTGAAAATGCACGCACACCGTTCATATATGATGTGCGGGCAATTGCAGCGATTTCCATATCGCAGATGTTGCAGCCGAGATTATAAAGATTAATTTTGTCCTGTGTCTCCCATACGAAACGGTCGCCACTTGCAACAACTGCATCGCGAAGTGTCGGGTAAAGACCCTTCGCGAACTCTACGAGCTCCTTATCAAGAGGGATGAATTCGTCTTCGAATTCCTCATATTGATGGAGCTTAACTGGATCGATTGGAGATACATCATAATCGTGATTGATTGCTTTGGTTACAACAAAGAGGTCATCAACTTTAAGTGTGCGATCAAGTGCACCGGTTACGCCGAAGTTCAAAATGATTTCAACATCAAATTTGGTAATAAGAAATTGAGTTGCAGCGGATGCATCAATTTCTCCATAACCTGATTTGATTGCGTATACTTCGTTATCATTTACTTTGAAGCTATATACTTCTTTCTGTCCAATCTGTAATACTTCAATTTCAAAATCGCTTTCAAGGAAAGCTTTAAGTTCTCTTGCTATAGCAATTACAATTCCGATTTTCATAAATTTCTCCTTATTTTCTGAGTGTATCTTTATCTAAAAGTCTAAATCTGTCTGCAGCGAGAAGGAGCATAGCTTGTCCGCCGAGAAGATCTGTAGGTGTCTCTATAAAGTCGAGAAGTACATTCATAGCTATGATGATTCCGAGTCCTTCAACTGGAATACCAAGTTGTGCGAAAAGTACAGCGAAACTTGCAAGTGCTCCGCCAGGAATAGGTGGCGTAGCAATGCAAAGGATAACGCTGACGAGTAATGCAGTTATGAACCAAGTAAGAGAAGTTGGTACTTGGTACATATCAGCGCAGAATATTGCTGTTGAATAGAAAAGCAATGCAACTGTCGGTTTGTAAACAACTTGTCCGAAAGGAAGACCGAAGTTCGCAAGATTTTTCTTAATTCCGTACTTGTTGATACATGTATCAAGGTTCTCTGAGAAAGCGGCTGCTGAAGAAGCGGTTGTGAAACCGATGATGAATGTTGGAAGCGCTTTCTTTACGAATACTTTTACAGGTACTCTAAGCTTAATGCATACCAGTAAAATATAAATGATTATTATCAACGCAATACCAATTATGTTGACGAGAATGAATTTCCAAGAAGTCGCAGTTGTAGAGATCTCATCAAGAAGAATGATATCGAGTATGTTACCGAATACGAAGAACGGAACAAGTCTACGAATGAAATTCATAATAACTTGTACAAGGTAATAAATCTGTTCTGCAATAACGGCAACATTTTGAGTTTTTTCTCCGATGAAAATCATTGCGATACCAATTGTAATTCCAAGGAAGAGAATTTGGAGCGTGTTGCCTTCAGCAAACGGTGTGAAGATGTTAGAAGGCACAGCTCCGATAATCATTTCAAAGACATCAGAAAAACTGCTGAAATCAACTGAGCCGCCTCCTATAAAGGAGAAGAAAGGTATAGATGCTATTGCAGTAATGGTAGTTAAGGCAAACGTAAAGACAATATATCTTCCGGCGAGTTTCTTACCAAGTACGTTAAATGTGGACGCATCACCAATACTATAAATACCCCAGATAATAGCGAAGAAAATCATAGGGCTAGATATAGCTGAAAGGAGATTAGTAAATGTTGTAAGGAGTGGAGAGAAGACACCTTCATTGATGAAGGTTGCTACATTCTCTGGTGCGCGCCTAAGTAACAATCCGCATACAATTGCCAAAGCGATAGCGATGAATAACTGACACCACTGTGGAACAGTTTTCTTGTTGGTTGTATATGAGATGACATTTATTCCTCTTGAATATCTCCAAATAGGGAGAACATCCATAGAGGATAGCGCGCTTCGCATAGCAAGCGATGTTGACTCAGTATCGTCGCCTTTGGCGTATGGGTCAAACATCTGCTCGCGCACTTCTATTACAACATGATTCTTTCCGAAACTATTATATGTCTTGAGAACAAATTCCTGCTTATCGCCAAACTTGTCACGGAAACGCAAGAGTGTCTCCTCAACGCCAAGTTTAACCTTTAAGACATCTTTCTCGTCAATATTGATTTTTTCATAATACTTATCGACTTCCAAAATGGCGGCATCGATAGTTTCGAGTGTTAATAAACCTTCCATAAAATTTCCTTCAGTTACGCCTTCCTTCTTCTGCCTTATTCCGCGACATCAAGACCACCGTCTCCACATGCGCGGTGTGTGGGAACATGTCGACTGGTTGGATTTTTTCTACGACATATTCAGTCGTGCTAGTGAGATAGAGGAGATCGCGGGCGAGGGTCTCTGGGTTGCAGGAGACGTAGACGACGCGCTCTGGTGAGAGCGCGGCAACCGCATTGAGGAATTCCTCGGTAGAACCCGCACGCGGCGGATCCATCAATACAACATCGAGATGCTCACCGCTTTCGGCGAGGCCGTTGATAAAATCGGTGGCATCTGCATTGTAAAAATAAATATTTTTAACATCATTTGCTTTGGCATTTGAAATAGCATCTTTGACTGCTGATTTTTCAAGTTCAACACCAATGACATCTTTTGCACCGTTCTTGGCTGCGATTATTCCTATTGTGCCCGTGCCGCAGTAAGCGTCAAGGGCTCTTTCATTTCCAGTGAAACCAGCGAATTTGATTGCTGTTTTATAAAGTTTCTCGGTCTGCTGCGGATTTATCTGGTAGAAACTTTTTGCCGAGATTCTAAATGTGCATCCGAGCAGCTCATCCTCGATATATCCCTTTCCATAAAGGACAGTTTCTCGGTCACCAAGGACCAGATTTGTCTCATAAGGATTTATGTTGTGAATGATGGTTGTGATTTCTGGATGCTCTTCCCTCAGCGCTTTTACGAAATTGTTCTTTGCTGGAAGAATAGGAGATTCCGTGACAACAACAACCATAATTTGATTTGTCTTAAATCCACGTTTTACAAGGACATGTCTAGGTATAAATTTAAAATCTTTGCAAAGTTTTCGTATAGTGACTATGATTTCATCAGCTTTTTTATCTTCTATATTGCAGGAGTCCACGGATACAATCTTATGGCTGTTTGATTGATATACACCAGATATAATTTTACCTGCACGTTTATCATACCCAAAAGCAGCTTGCACCTTATTGCGATAATGATATGGATAATACATGCCAATAATTGGCTCTATTTCTCCAAATATGGATAAGTATTTTTCCTCCAGCCTTTGCTTATACTGGAGTTGCTCGTCATATGGCAGGTCAAGTTGGCAGCCACCACATTTTTTATAATGTTTGCAAATCTTTTTATCCATAATTTTTGCTCCTAAAAATCCAATTATTATTCTATCATAAATCAATCCAATATGGTATTATTTTACATATATTATTTAGGAGTTTTTTATGCTTAATAAAAATGACGAGGTAAATTTAATCATTGATGGTATGACTGCTGAAGGTGAGGGAGTGGCTCATCTTGACGGTCAGGCGATTTTTGTTCGCGGAACGGTTGTGGGCGATGAGATTATCGCTCACATAATTCTTGCTAAGAAAAATTATGCAGTTGCAAAGCTCACAAAAATCATTACGCCATCGCCTGACCGCATAGAATCAGACTGTCCTGTATCAGATAAGTGCGGTGGATGTTCATATAGGCAGATGTCATATGAAGCAGAACTTAGAATTAAGCAGCAAAAAGTTGAAGACGCCTTTAAAAGAATAGGCCATTTAGATATAGAAGTTGACAAAATAATCGGTAGTAAAACTGAAGGTTATAGAAATAAGGCCCAGTATCCAGTGGCAAGAGATACAAGAGATGATAGCCTTCTCATTGGATTTTATGCATGGAATACCCATAGGATTGTCCCTTGTAGAGACTGCAGATTACAGGATCCAGTATTTAAAAACATCGTTGATATAGTTGCAAATTGGGCAGAGAAAAACGGCATTTATTGTATAAGGCATATCTATGTTCGCAGAGCACATTTTACGGGCGAAATTATGGTTTGCCTTGTAATAAATGAAGATGGTATAGATAAAAAAGAAGAGCTCATAAATGAGCTCGCAGAAAAAATCGAAAATGTTAAAACTATACTTCTAAATATCAATAAAAAGGACACGAATGTCATACTTGGAAGCGAGTGTAAGATGCTTCTTGGAGATGGCTATATAAACGACAAATTATTAGAAAAAACCTTTAGAATTTCGCCACTTTCGTTCTATCAAGTCAACAGTGAACAATGTGAAGTACTTTATTCTAAAGCGGCAGAATTTGCCCATCTTACGGGCTCTGAGACACTTTTGGATCTTTACTGTGGTACAGGAACAATCGGTCTTACAATGGCGTGTAAAGTAAAACACCTTGTCGGGGTTGAAATCGTTCCAGAAGCTGTCGAAGATGCAAGAAAAAATGCAGAAATTAATGGAATAGAAAATGCAGAATTTTATTGTGGAGATGCAGGCAAAATTACAAAGGATTTATCTATAAATCCAGATGTAATTTTGATTGATCCACCACGAAAAGGAATGTCTGAAGAACTCGTTTCCACTGTCGTAGAAATGAAGCCAGACAGGGTGGTCTATGTCTCATGTGATCCAGCAACTCTTGCACGTGACTGCGCACGTTTTGCAACACTCGGTTACACTGTCTCCCGTGCATGCCCGGTAGACATGTTCCCTCGCACCGCGCATGTGGAGACAGTATGTCTTCTAATAAAAAATCTTTACTAATAAGGTAAAATTATGATATATTATTTTAGCAATTTATGTATTTATAAATAGATTTTATTATAAAGGGAGTATATGAAGGTGAAGGAGAAAGCAACTCTTAAGCTGAGAAGCCTTGTAGCAGTAGCCCTTTTAGCATTGTTAATGCTATCTTTGTTTGCACCTGTGGCAAATGCGACGGAATCAAACAAAGGCACAACGGTTAAAACAGTAAAAGTCGGATATTTTAACTTCCAAGAGTATATGCTTGGAGCAGCAGAAGGTGAAGCCAAATCAGGCTACGCCTATGAGTTGCTTCATGCGGTTGCGGGTATAAACAATTGGAAATATGAGTTCGTTTATGGTGATTTTAATGATTTATATGAAAAACTTCTAAATGGTGAAATTGATATTTTGCCATGCATTGTTTATACAGAGGAGAGAGCTGCCCTTCACCTTTTCTCTGAGGAAGAAATCTATTTTGAACAATATTATGTTTCCACTTTAAAAGAAAATGCGAAAAATTTTAAAAGTATAGAGGATTTAGACGGTAAAAAAATTAGTTCTGTTGCGGGCGCTAACCAAAATAAAGTGTTCGATGAATGGGAAAAGAAGAATGGTATAAATGCCACTCTCGTTAATGCATCGTCTTATGAGGATTCATGGAAATTACTTGATGAAGGTAAAGTAGATTTTATCTTAAATGTCGATAACGCCTCACAGGCCTCAGATTATACTTCTTTATTTAAAGTTGGCGCAGGTAGTTCAAGGCTTGCTATAGCTCCAAATAGAGAAGATATTAAATCGGAACTCGATAATGCAATTGATTTAATATATGAAATAAGCCCATTTACAATGTCTCATCTTAAAGAAAAATATCTTACAGGAACGCTTTCTTCCTATAAACTTTCGGATGAAGAACTCGAATGGCTTGCTAATAAAAAAGTAATTAGGCTCGCTGGTTTTGTAAATGATGCCCCTTACACTTACACTGATGAAGATGGAAATGTTGTGGGCGTATATCCAGAAATGGTTGATATGATTTTTAAAAAACTTGGGGTGGATATAGAAACCGAATGGACATTATACAAAGATCTAAATAAAATGCATAAGGATCTTAGAGAAGGTAAAATCGATCTTGTTTGTCCTGATTATTTGAGCACATATTATGCAGAAACAAATGACATTGTATTGTCAGAAGAGATACATCGAGTAAATATGGGTATTCTTTTTAAAGAAGATATGGAAGAGCAGAATATAAAGAAGATTGCGACCCCTTCTACGAAACTCGGTATTTACTATGTAACTGACAATTTTACAGATGTAGAAATAATCAAATGTAAATCAGTTGAGGACTGCATTGCCGCAGTAGTATCGGGGGAGGCCGATGCGGCAGTCGCACACGTTGCTGCACTTCAAGAAAAGTCTGTTAAATATTTGAGACCATTTACAGTTAATACATTAGTAGCTGGTTGTCCGATATGTTTTTCAAGCAATCACAATAGTGGAACATTGCTCCTTATTCTAAATCGTGGTATACATCTAATTTCAGCTTCTGAATTGCAAACTCTTGCAATAAAACATTATCCAAATAATGGTTATGAATTTTGGAATTTCTTAAAGGAAAATATTCTCTTTGTAGTTATGTTCTTTATCGCAATATTTATCGTTATTGTTTATGCGATAGATAGAAACATGTCTTCAAGAAAGCTCAAGAAAAATTTAGGTGAGATTACAAGACAAAAAGAGATTATTGAAGCAGATGAAATAGAACTTGTCGCAGCAAAGGATGCTGCAAATATGGCAAGTAGAGCTAAATCAACCTTCCTCTTTAATATGTCGCATGATATTAGAACCCCAATGAATGCGATACTTGGCTATTCTGATCGAATGCTTAGACATATTGATGATGAAGAGATTGTTGCTGATAGTGCTAGGAAGATTAAATCATCTGGTGAGTATTTATTGTCACTTATCAATGATGTTCTTGATATGGCAAGAATTGAATCAGATAAAACTAAAATTGAGCCGACTATTAATGATATCAAAGCAAAGGGATTGCTTCTCTGTGATGTGTTCGAAGTTGATATGCAGAAGAAGGATTTGACATTTAATGTCGACTTTAATGATATAAAAGATAATCTTGTTTGGTATGACACGTTAAAACTTAGACAAGTTATGCTTAACTTGATATCTAATGCTGTGAAGTATACACAGGTGGGTGGAACAATCACTCATACAGTACGCCAGTTGCCTAGCGACATTCCAGGGAATGCCAAATTTGAAATCGTTGTTGCTGATAACGGTATGGGTATGTCCCAAGAATTCCTTGATCATATTTTTGATCAATTTTCTCGTAGCGATGACTCGATAACAAAGGAAACACAGGGTACTGGACTGGGAATGTCAATCGTTGGTAAGATCATTGATCTTATGAACGGAAAAATTGATATTCAAAGTGAAGTTGGCAAGGGAACTAAGATAACGGTTTTCCTTGATTTAAAAATTGCAACGGAAGAAGAAATTCGCGAATATTATGCTGCCAATGAACCTGTTAAAGAAGAAATATCATTGGAAGGCCTTCGTATTCTTCTTGTTGACGATAACGAATTAAATCGTGAAATTGCTCAAGACATTCTCACTGAAGAAGGATGCATAGTTGTCGATATTGCTGAGAATGGAAAAATAGCAGTTGAAAAGGTGGCAGAATCATCTAAAGGAAAATATGATGTTGTCCTTATGGATGTACAAATGCCTGTTATGGATGGCTATGAAGCGACAAAGGTTATTAGAGAATTAGAAAATAAAGACCTTGCAAATATCCCAATTGTTGCGATGACAGCAAATGCTTTTGATGAAGACCGTCAAAACGCACTAAATGCTGGAATGAATGCGCATATAGCGAAGCCAATTGATATTTCCGTATTGGCAAGAACGCTATCAGAATATGTTAAACTGGGTTAGTTTATATTAAAATTTTGTTTTGAGGAGAAATGACATGACAGAGAAAGAAGCTAGAGCATTAGTCGCTAGTTTGCGAGAGGTATTCTTCAAGGTTCTGATTTCTGATCCAATTGAGCACCATGTCTTTGACTTCGACGAGAACGGAAAATTTGTCGTAGTTAATAAATGTTATGCAGTTTGGAATAGAAGTAAACCTTGTGAAGAATGTGTTACAAAAAAGACATGCCTTGAACATATTACAACTGACAAGTACGAGGTGCTTGGCGGTGAGGTATGCCATATTACAAGCAAACCAATTGAAATTGAAGGAAATGAATATGCACTTGAGATGGTAACTCTTCTTGATGATGTAAAGGACGTTAACCGTAGAGAAGTATTGCTTCATGAGCAAGAACGTAATATGGAGATCATCAAGATCCTCGCATCTGAGTATTCATCAGTTTACTACATCGACCTTGAGACAGATGAACTTAACCCATATACAATGAACGCTGAGACAGAGTCTGAGTTCGGTCAGATCTTCAACAGCGGAATCACATATTCAGAAGCTTTCAAACTTTACGTAGACCGCCTTATTTATTCAAAAGATAAGGAACTCATGCTTGAAGCTGGTTCGGTTGAGCATATTGCAAACGAACTTGAGAACAAGAAAACATTTATTACAACCTACCGTTCAGATAATGGAGGCGACCCTCATTATTGCGAAATGAAGTTCGTAAAGGTAGGAGATTCATTTGGCAAGCCTAAAGAGGTCGCCCTCGGTTTCGCCGATAAGAATGAAGAAATTCGTGCTGAACTTGCAAGAAAGGAAGAGATTGACCGTAACAACGAAATCATCGAGATTCTTGCATCTGAGTATACATCAGTTTACTATATCGACCTTACAACTGATGAACTTACACCGTACTCAATGAACGCTGAGACTGAGGACCAGTTCGGAGTACTTTTCAAAGACATGACATATTCTGACGCGTTCAGAATGTACGTAGATAAACTGATTCATTCGGCAGATAAGGCAATGATGCTTAAAGCTGGATCAATTGGAAATATTATGAAGGAACTTCGTTATAAGAAGACTTTCATTACAACTTATCGTTCAGATAATAATGGCGAACCACGTTACTGCGAAATGAAATTCGTAAAGGTGGGAACCGAAGAAGGCACACCAAGAGCTGTGGCTCTCGGTTTCGCCGATAAGGATGACGAACTTCGTAATCGCATTGAGCAGGAGACGGTTCGCCAGAGAAATACTGAGATTATCGAAATCCTCGCATCTGAGTACACATCAGTTTATTACATCGACCTTACAACCGATGAACTTGACCCGTACACAATGAACGAGGAGACAGAGTCTGAGTTCGGTACTGTATTCCGTTCTGGAATTAAGTACTCAGATGCGTTCAAGATGTACGTAGATACACTCGTATTTAATGATGATAAACCAATGATGCTTAAAGCAGGTTCTATCTACAACATCCTTGAAGAACTTCACGACAAGAAGACCTTTATTACAACCTATCGTTCCGATAGTGACGGCACTGTTCGTTACTGCGAAATGAAATTCGTAAAGGTAGGAGACGACGACAACCCTCAGGCTGTTGCCCTCGGTTTCTCCGTTGTCGATGATGAGTATCGTAAAGAACTCGCTAACAAACAGCGTGAAGAGTTCATCAACAGTTTGGCCGATGACTACGAGGCCGTATTCCATGTTGATTTCGATACTAAGACAATTGAAACAGTCCGTATGTCTGATGCATATATGCAGCGCAACCCATCTCTTGAAAGAAAGATGGATTATTACAAGTATGTTGACGCCGTTGCTGCCAATATCGCGTCAGAAGATAAGGAAGATTTCGTAAGAGTTCTCTCTGCTAATAATATTGATAGAGAGTTCGCAAAAGCGGATGCTTTCTTCCATAACTACCGTATTGAAAGAAACAAAACAATTACATATTACCAGCTTAAGGTTATTCATACCGGCGACTGGTTATATGATAAGAACTTCCTCATCGGTGTACACAACATGGATGAACTTACACGTGCGCAGGTTGAACAGGAGGAGATTCTTGAGGAAGCTCGTGAGCAGGCTGAGTCTGCGAACGTTGCAAAGTCAACATTCCTCTTTAACATGTCGCACGACATCCGTACTCCTATGAATGCCATTATTGGATTCAACAATATGGCAAGAAAGAATCTTGATAATCCAGAGAAACTTCAAGATTGTCTTAACAAGGTTGACCTCAGTAGCCAGCATCTCCTTAGTATCATTAACGACGTGCTTGATATGGCACGAATTGAATCAGGTAAGGTTACTATTGAAGAAGATCGAGTAATCATCACTGATTCGGCGAATGACCTTGGTGCTATGCTTCGTGAGACAATTAAAGATGGAAGTCTTGATTTCAACGTTGATGTATCTAAGATTCAGCATAACTGCGTATATGCTGATAAGATTCGTGTAAATAGAGTTCTTACTAATATTGCAACAAATGCCATCAAGTATTCGAAGCAGGGTGGTTATGTAAATTGTAAGATTGTTGAGACACCTTGCAAGACAGACGGATATGCTGCATATGATTTCATTGTTGAAGATGATGGCATTGGAATGTCAGAGGAATTCTTGACACATATTTTCGAAGCATTCGTTCGTGAATCTACATCTACAATCACAGGTATCCAGGGTACTGGTCTTGGTATGGCAATCACTAAGTCACTTGTTGATCTTATGGGCGGTACCATTGATATTCAAAGTAAACTCGGTGAAGGTACAACAGTTACAATTCATTTCGAATTTAGGCTTGCAGATGAGAACTTTGTTGATTCTAAAGAAGAATATGAGACCAGTCTTAAACTTCTCGAGGGTAAGAAGGTTCTCCTCGTAGAGGATAACGAGCTTAACCGAGAGATCGCAAAGGATATTTTGGAAGATATGGGCATGGTTGTCGACGAAGCTTATGATGGCACATTTGCTGTTGAAAAGGTTGTCGAAGCATGTGATAAGAGTGCTGAGGATCGTTACGACTTCGTTCTTATGGACATCCAGATGCCAATCATGGATGGCTATAAAGCAACGAAAGAGATCCGAAGAGTAAAGGATAAATATGCAAAGTCAGTTCCAATTATCGCTATGACGGCAAACGCATTTGCCGAGGATAAGGCACGTGCACTTGAGGTAGGAATGAACGCTCATCTTGCAAAGCCAATTGATAATATAGAACTCATCAAGACAATTGCAGGATTTATAAAATGAGTAGAAAAGAACTTGCAATGAATTATTTCAAAGAGGGCTATAACTGTGCGCAGTCAATCGCACTTGCCTTCTCTGATGTTATGGGCATGGAGCCAGCGACTGCCGCACAGCTTACAAGCGGATTCGGCGGCGGAGTCGCAAGACTTCGTGAAGTCTGCGGTGCCGTTTCAGGAATGACTTTTGTCATTAACGCAATTTATGGCTATAGCACTCCTGAAAAAGGACCAGCGAAAATCGAATTTTATGAGAAAATTCAGGGCCTTGCCAAAGAATTTGAGGAGAGGAACGGCTCTATTGTATGCCGTGAACTCTTGGGACTCGATGTAAAGCATGACACACCAGAAGCATCTCCACGTACAGAGGAGTTTTATAAGAAACGCCCATGCGTAGAACTGGTCGGCGATGCCGCTGAAATTTTGGAAAACTATTTGGGAACTAGCAATGAGTGAAATTAAGACAGTTAAATTTGGCGATTTTGAAATGGATTATTTCTCATTTGGACATGGAGATAAGACATTCGTAATCATTCCAGGTGTAAGTCTAAAATCCGTGATGCTGTCAGCGGACGCGATAGAGGCGGCCTACTCAGTCTTCGCAGCTGAGTACACTGTTTATTGTTTCGAATATGCGAAGCATCTGCGTCCTGGATACTCTGTATCCAATATGGCAGATGATCTCGCACTCGCAATGCGCATACTTGATATTAGAGATGCGTATATGTTCGGTGTTTCACTTGGCGGCATGGTACTCCAGTACCTTGAGATTCGCCATCCGGAACTTGTATCTAAGATGGTCCTTGCATCTACATTGTCAAGGAATAACGAGTACAGCCGAAGTACGATGTCACGCTGGCGTGACCTCGCATTGGCTGGTGATGTCCGCACCTTGAATATCGAGATGCGCGAGCATATTTACAGTGAGGATTTTCTTAAGCAGTGGAACGATTCATTTGTAGCCATTGAAAATGATGGTACACCGGAT
This sequence comes from Acutalibacteraceae bacterium, assembly GCA_045629305.1. Taxonomy (GTDB): domain Bacteria; phylum Bacillota; class Clostridia; order Oscillospirales; family Acutalibacteraceae; genus UBA1227. Next base: position 65,624 of record JAZQQZ010000002.1, read on the forward strand.
GAACTTAATCGTATTGCACTGACACTTGATGCATGTGTAAAATTCAATGCTTATTCCGAACTTGATAAAATCACTTGTCCAGTTCTTGCGATAGGATCACTTGTTGATAAAGCTCTCCTTCCTGAGAGTATGACAGAACTTGCTGATAAACTCGGCTGTGAAATTTATATGTATGAGGGCTATGGACATGCTGTCTATGATGAGGCCCCAGATTATAAAGAACGTTTAATGAACTTTTTTAAAGACTGAGATTGGAGCGTTTAATATGATTAGAAAAGCAGAAGAAAAAGACCTCGATAGAATTGAAGAAATGCTGATAGATGTTCATGACATCCATTCTAAAGGTCGTCCTGACATCTTTATCGAAGGCGGCGTAAAGTACACAAGGAATGACCTTAGTTTCTTGCTTGAAGATTACAATAGACCAATCTTTGTCTATACAGATGATGCTACAGATGAAGTACTTGGATATGCTTTCTGTATGTATGACTTCAATAAGGAGACAACAAGCATCCACGCAAGAAAGTCTATGTATATCGATGATATATGTGTATTAGAGGGATACCGTGGCAAAGGAATTGGTAAAGAACTCTATGACTTCGTATGTGAAATTGCGAAAAAGCGTAACTGCGTAAGCATTACACTCCGCGTATGGGAGTGCAACGACGAAGCACGTGGCTTCTATGAGAAGATGGGAATGAAACCACTCTACACAGCACTTGAACAGAGAATTGACTAATAGGCGGATATTTTAATGAGCTACAAGGTAAATGCTGCAGCTTGGAATGGCGTCTTTGCCATCCCAAACTGTGTGGTTGATGAGCATATAAAGAAAGCAGGGGGACAGCAGATTAAAGTCCTCCTTTTCTTGCTGCGCCATCAATCAGATATCTTGGATGCGAAAGATATAGCAAGGGGCACAGGAATTGACGTGTCCGATGTAAAAGATGCCTTCCTTTATTGGAAGGAGGCAGGCCTCGTTTACGAGGACGGTGAGACACCGCCGAATGTAAAGAAGGCGGAGGGAAGTGCGGCACTCAAAGCACTTCCTGATGTGACACCAACTTATGACCAAGTCGCAGCAAGAACTTTGGAGGACGCAAATCTACGTGCCCTCTTCAATGAGGTCCAGTTGAAACTTGGAAGAACAATTGGATATGCAGATCAGGCAAGACTTCTTATGATGCTTGATTATTACGGACTTCCAGTTGAGGTTATTTTGACTGTTGTTGAATATTGCGTATCTAAAGATAAGACCAATCTTTCATATATCTCTAAAGTTGCTAAAGATTGGGGAGAGCGTGAAATAAACACTCTTGCGAAGGCGGATGCCTATCTCAAGGAACTTAAAAGTGACGAGCGTCTTTGGAAGACATTCGTATCTAATTTCTCTCAGGATATTCCGCAGTATACGGAGAATAGATTTAATTACTTGAAGCATTGGCGACTTGAAAACAAGCAGTCTATGGAACTCATCCTTTATGCGTATGAGAGGACTGTTGATAGGATAAATAAGCCGGACTTTAAGTATATGAATGCTATCCTTGAATCTTGGAAAGAGAAAGGATATAAGCACCCAAGTGAAGTTATGCAGGCTGAAGCAAAGAGCCGTGATAACTTGAAGGGTGGCAAACCGAAGGCTGAAACATCGTATGATTCTAACAAGGTGCGTGAGAGAACTCAGGCACCGATTGAATATAAGAGAAAGACGAAGGAGGAGAAATAATGGCAAACGATCTTGCACGTGCTAAAGAAATAATTGACGCACGTCGCGACGCAGCGGAGAATTCTGCAGCAAAGAAGCGCGCTGAACTTGAAGCAATTTCTCCGGAACTTCGCGACGTAAATATGAAGATTGCGAGAGCGGGTCTCGATGCAATGAAAGCTATTGCACTCGGCCAAAACGCTAGCGAGTATATTAAGAATCTCGCAAGTGAAAATCTCGCGCTTCAGAATAAACGCATCGAAATTTTGAAGAGTTTTGGCCTTGAGGCCGACGCTCTCGATGTCCACTATACATGTGGAAAATGTGATGATACAGGAATTGTTGATGGTCATTACTGCGACTGTATGAAGGCTCTTGTTAAGAAACTTCAACATGACAATCTCTGTAAATATGCACCAGCAGATAATTGCACTTTCGGAAGTTTCAATCTCGGATATTACGAGGGCGAAGCGAAGGATAGAATGACTCAGATATTCAATTACTGCAAAGCTTGGGCAGATGATTTTGATAGAGATTCCAAGAGCATTTTGATGTTCGGAAAGACAGGTCTTGGAAAGACACATCTCTCACTTGCTATCGCAAATGAGCTCGTAGCTAAGGGATTTAATGTTTGCTATATAAGTGCAGGTAACCTTTTCACAAGACTCGAGCGTGAGCAGTTCGGAAAGTATAAGAGCGATGAGTCATTCGAGGATGTAGTACTCGAATCAGACCTTCTTATTCTTGACGATTTGGGCTCTGAATTTATCACATCATTTACAGTTGCGAAACTTTACAACATTGTAAATACAAGGATTCTTTATGGACTTCCTACAATTATCAGTACCAATCTCATGTATGATGAGATCGGTGATAAGTATGACCCACGTGTATACTCAAGAATTATTGGCGACTATACAATGCTTGAATTCTTGGGCTCAGACATAAGGCAGCTCAAAGCAGACTAAATTTTGGAGTAACAGGAAAAATGGATATTATTGCAAGTATTACAGCGGAGTTTAAATTACAGCGTTGGCAGGTTGAGAACACTGTAAAGCTCATCGATGAGGGAAATACCATTCCTTTCATTGCACGTTATAGAAAGGAAGCACATGGCACTCTCGATGACCAGACTCTTCGCCAGATTTCTGAGCGCCTCGAGTATCTTCGCAATCTTGATAAAAGACGCGAGGAGATATCGGCCTCAATTACTGAGCAGGAGAAGATGACTCCTGAACTTCAGACAGCTATTGACAATGCTGCAACACTTGCAGAACTTGAAGATATTTATAGACCATATAAGCCAAAGAGAAAGACCCGCGCTTCCGTTGCGAAGGAGAAGGGTCTGGAACCTTTGGCTGTTGCTATTTATGAGCAAAAGCCAGGTGTAAAGCCAGAAGACTTTACAGCCGACTACATTGACTCGGAAAAGGGTGTAAATTCAGTTGAAGAAGCATTGGCAGGTGCCTCTGATATCATTGCAGAGGATATCTCTGACAATGCTGATATACGAGGAAAACTTCGTGATATTTTCTCGAAGCAGGGCGTAATTACAGTAAAAGCGAAGAAGGACGAAGACAGTGTCTACGCCAATTATTATGATTTCACAGACAAGGTGGATAAACTTGCTGGTCATAAGATTCTCGCAATTGATAGAGGAGAAAAAGAGGATTTCCTTAAAGTATCAGTTGCGATAGATAGGGACAAGGCACTGGATATAATTGAAAAAGTTACAGTGAAGGGAAATGGTCCTTGCACTGATTTCGTAAAAGCAGCAGGCGCTGATGCCTATGATAGACTTATCTATCCATCAGTTGAAAATGAGACTCGCACAATGCTTACCGACCGTGCTGACACAGCAGCAATTAAGGTCTTCGCTCAGAATCTCAGACCTCTTCTTATGGCTCCGCCAATTAAGAACAAGGTCTGCATAGGCCTTGATCCTGGATATAGGACAGGATGCAAGGTTGCATGTGTAGATGGTACTGGCAAAGTGCTTGATACAGGCGTTATATATGTAACTCATGGCGATGCACAAAAGGCTGCTGCAGAACAGACAATTGCAGGTCTTATCAAGAAACATAACGTAGATATTATCTCAATAGGAAATGGTACTGCATCCAAGGAAACTGAGATTTTCGCTGCGGATCTTATCAAAAAAATTCCGCAGGAAGTCTCATATATGGTCGTATCTGAGGCAGGAGCATCTGTGTATTCGGCATCTAAACTCGCTGCTGAAGAGTTCCCTCAGTATGATGTTTCACTTCGCTCAGCAGTGTCTATTGCAAGACGTCTTCAGGATCCGCTTGCTGAGCTTGTAAAGATTGAACCGAAGGCAATTGGCGTAGGTCAATACCAGCATGATATGCCGAAGAAAGAACTTGAGACGGCACTCGACGGTGTCGTTGAGGACTGCGTAAACTCTGTTGGTGCAGACCTCAACACAGCATCACCGTCACTTCTCTCACATATCGCTGGTATTAACGGTACAATTGCCAAGAATATTGTTGTATATAGAGAGGAAAATGGTGCGTTTGTCTCTCGTGCAGAACTTAAAAAAGTTCCGAAACTTGGACCTAAGGCATATGAACAATGTGCTGGATTCCTTAGAATTCATGACGCGAAGAATGTGCTTGATAATACAGGGGTTCATCCAGAATCATATGATGCAGCGAAGATGCTTCTTACTCTCTGTGGCTATGATTTGAAAGATGTAAAATCTGGCAATATCCCTGAACTTCACGACAGGATTGAAAAGCTCGGTTACAAGTCACTCGCTGAGCGTCTCTCAATTGGAGAGCCGACGCTTCGCGACATCGAGAACGAACTTTTAAAGCCTGGTCGTGACCCACGTGATGAACTTCCGCCACCACTTCTTCGCTCCGATGTCATGGACATGAAGGATCTAAAGCCAGATATGGAACTTAAAGGTACAGTTCGTAACGTAATCGATTTTGGCGCTTTTGTTGACATCGGCGTTCATCAGGATGGCCTTGTTCATATCTCACAGATTACGGATAAATATATAAAACATCCATCTGAAGTACTGTCCGTCGGAGACGTAGTTACAGTACGTGTAATGGATGTCGATTTAAATAAAAAACGTATTGCACTCACAATGAAAGGCGTGCCACAGGGAGGAAATAACTGATGGATCTCATTGCAAGTTTTACAATTGATCATGATAAGCTTCAGAAAGGTATCTATGTATCCAGAATTGATGGAAATGTAGTGACTTATGATATAAGAATGAAGCGTCCAAATATGGGCGATTATCTCTCAAATGGCGCTCTTCACACTTTCGAGCATCTCTTTGCTACTTATGCGAGAAACAGCGAGTTCCAAGATTCAGTAATATATATTGGACCTATGGGTTGCCGCACAGGATTTTATATGCTCCTTCTTGATGATGTTGATAAGGAAGGCGTTATAAAGCTTGTAAAAGATTCATTGGAATTCATTAAGAATTTCGAGGGAGAAATCCCTGGCGCGAAACGTAAAGAATGCGGTAACTATAAGGAACACAGCCTTCCAGATGCGAAGGCAGCAGCCATTGATATGATTGAGGTTCTAAAGAACTGGACACCAGAAAAGTTTGATTATAATTATGATTTGTAAAAATTAAAAAATAAGACCCGGAAGATTTCCGGGTCTTGTTTTTTTAGTAATATTTGTATTTCTTCCGTTGGGTCATAAAGAATATGAAACTTACGATAATTCCTAAGATTTCTGCAACGAGCATAGACATCCAAATTCCGTCTATTCCAAAGAATCTTGGGAGAATATAGAGTGGGATAATTTGGAAGAGAAATGTTCTTAGAAATGCTATGGTTGCTGATATTTCGCCGTTTCCAAGGGCGGTGAAAAATGCCGATGCGAACATAGAAAATCCGCCGAACAGGAAGGCGATTGCGAAGATGCGAAAACCGTGAACAGTCATATTGCAAAGTTCGGCATTTTCGCTCGCAAAAATCAGAGTAAATGGTTTTGCGAATAGCTCGGATATAAGTGTTCCGAGCACACCGCCCACAGCTGTAATTACCATACTCTTTTTAAAGACATTCTGGAGTTCAGCTATGTTTTGCGCTCCGTAGTTATAGCCTATAACAGGGGCGATTCCAATTGTATAACCCATATAGATTGCAATGATAATAAATGCGACATACATTACAATTCCGTATGCGTTTACACCGAACTCTCCAGCAATCTTTATCATCTGAAGATTGTATAGAATACTGACAAGACTTAGTGTGATATTGGTAACGAGTTCCGAAGCTCCATTAGTACATGTTTTTAGTAAAACTTTGCCATAAAATTTTGTTTTTCCAAGTCCTAAGAGACTGCTATTTTTCCTTGAAAAATATATCAGCGGAATAATACCGCCGAGAATCTGCGTAGATGCTGTGCCTAGCGCAGCACCGAGAAGGTCAAGTTTTAAAACAATGATAAAAAATGCATCAAGTACTACATTTGAGATGCCTGCGGCAACCGTTGCTGCGAGGCTTAACTTTGGCTTCTCGGCGGTGGCACATAGTGCCTGAAAGACATTTTGAAGCATAAAGAATGGTATGCAAGGGAAGATTATGCTACAGTAGAGCTCGCAATTTTCAAGCAGTTCTCCATCCGCTCCAAGTAGTTTGCATATTGGCTCTTTTAACAGAAGAGCAATTGCCGCAAACATAAATCCGACAAATATAGTTGCATAAATAATCAGTGAAAAATACTCGTTTGCCTTTTCTTTTTCACCTTCGCCAAGGGCTCTCGAGATAATGGCGTTACCACCTGTGCCAAACATAAATCCGACACCGCCAAATATCATGATTGCGGGCCATGTAAGATTTACGGCAGCAAAAGAAGTCCCTCCGACAAAATTTGAAACGAAGAATCCATCAACCATACCATAGATTGAAATGAATATCATCATTGCAGATGAGGGAAGAACGAGCCGGAGAATTTTTTTGTAGTCAAAATGTTCAGATAATTTAATTCTCATAATGCCAATACTTTAACATATTAAATTGATTTGCGCAAACAATTGTGTTATTATTAGGTGTTATTATTTTTATATTTAGAGGTAATTAATTAATGAAACATGTAGATATTAAAGACATAATGACATTGAAAGACTATGTCGGTAAAGAGGTTGTAGTATGTGGTTGGGTGCGTACAGCACGTGACTCTAAGAACATGGCCTTCATTGAACTCAATGACGGCACATCTCTTAAGCACATGCAACTTGTAATTGATAAGGAAACTTTTGCGAAGGCAAACGAGCTCTCGACCTTTACAAAGCTCGGCTCCTCTCTTAAGGTTGTAGGAACAGTTGTTCCTTCAGCAGTGGCACAGGACGGTGGCGTTGAGATCAACGTAAGTGATCTTGAACTTCTTGGTCCATGCCCTGATGATTATCCTCTTCAGAAAAAACGCACCAATCTTGAAACTCTTAGAACAATGCCTCATCTACGTGTTCGTACTAATACATTTAATGCGGTATTCCGCTCACGTTCAGTTCTCGCAACTGCAATTCACGAGTATTTCCAGGACAGAAATTATGTCTATGTTCATACTCCACTTATCACAGGCTCTGACTGTGAGGGCGCAGGCGAGATGTTCAAAGTAACAACTCAAAGTTTCGATGATGCAGCAAAGTATGAGTCAGCAGAGGAATATTATGCTGACGATTTCTTCGGCAAGACAGCTGGCCTTTCAGTATCTGGACAGCTCGAAGGCGAAGTTGCTGCAATGGCATTTGGAAAAATTTATACATTTGGTCCATCATTCCGTGCCGAGAAATCCAACACGACTCGTCATGTTGCTGAGTTCTGGCACGTAGAGCCGGAAGTTGCATTCGCTGAACTTCCGGATATCATCGAAATCGCTGAGGACATGATTAAATATGTCGTAAAGCAGTATGTCGAGAAGTGCCCAGAAGAACTTGCTTTCTTCGAAAAGTTCTTCGAGCCAGGCCTTCGCGACAAGCTTCAAAATGTAATTGATAGCGATTTCGAGATTCTCGATTACACTAAGGCAATTGAACTTCTTAAAGAAGCACCAGTTGAATTTAAGTATCCAGTTGAATGGGGCTGCGATCTCCAGACAGAGCATGAGCGTTACATCACAGAGCAGTTATTTAACAAGCCTGTTTTCGTAACAAACTATCCGAAAGAGATCAAGTCTTTTTATATGAAGCAAAATCCAGACGGCAAGACTGTTGCGGCAACAGACTTGCTTGTACCTGGTATCGGAGAGATCATCGGATGCTCAGAGCGTGAAGCTGATTATGATAAGCTTCTTGACGCTATGAAAGTCCGTGGCATGAATCTCGACGATTATGCAGATTACATTGACCTCCGTAAATTTGGCTCAGTTCCACACAGCGGATTTGGTCTCGGATTTGAGCGTATCCTTATGTATGTAACAGGCGTTCAGAATATCCGTGATGTAATCTTGTTCCCACGTACAGTCGGAACAATAAGATAAGAATGAGAGGTATTTATCATGGCATTCGTAATTATTACTGATTCGGCATCTGATACACCGGAAAGCATCGTAGAGGAATATGGTCTCTATGTTATGCCTACACCTGTAACAATAGACGGAGAGGATCTTCGTGACCGTGTTTCGATTTTCCCTGATGAGTTCTATAAACTCCAGGAAGAAGGAACACATGAGATTAAGACATATCACATAAGCCAGCTTATGTTCGAAGAGCATTTTACAAAGTTCGCTGAGCAGGGCGATGAGGTTCTCTACATCTGCTTTTCAACAGGTGTTGCTGGTACATTCCAAGCAGCTTCACTTGCAAAGGAAGAAGTACTTGAGAAATATCCTGATTTTAAAATTACAATTATTGATTCTCATTGTGCATCAATTGGTTATGGCCTTGTTGTAGAGCGTCTTCTCAAGATGCAGAAGAACGGTGCTCCGCAGGAGATGCTTATTGAAGCAGCCCATTTCTTCTGCGAGCATATGGTTCATATGATTGCAGTTCAGTCACTCGATTATCTTTATGCAGGTGGCCGTGTAAGTAAGGCATCATTTGTCGTAGGTGGAGTGCTTGACATTAAGCCTATCCTTATGACAGATGAAAATGGTGCACTTAAAGCAACAGAAAAAGTTCGTGGCTGGAAGAAGGCAATGTTACGTCTCGTTGAACTTGCTGGAGAAAACGGCGTCGAGCTTAAGAACCAAGTAATCGGTGTATGCTACGGAACAGATAAAGAGTCACTTGAAATTCTCAAGGAAAATCTTAAGAAGGAATATAATGTTCGCGGATTTGTTGAGACTCAGGTTGGATGTGCTATTGGCGCTCACACAGGCCCATCAATTGTTGCTTGCGTATGCCTCAATGCATATGAACCAAAATATGATGAGTATCTTAAATAATCCGGAGGCAAATTGATGGATTTCAAGGGTAAAAAAATTCTTGTTATAGGTCTTGCTCGCTCGGGTATGGCAGCCATAAAAGTGCTTAGCACGTTTGGCGCCATCATAACCTTGTCCGAGTCAAAACCACGTGAAGAGATAAAAGAACTGGATGTTCTAACTGATCTTGGCGTGGAGATTGTCGGACAGACAATGGATATCTTTGAACGCGATTTTGACCTTGTAATTAAGAACCCAGGTGTTCCATTTAGAACACCTATGATCGAACGCTTGAATGAGCGCTCTATCCCAATCATTACAGAAATTGAACTTGCTTTCCAAGTTGCGAAGCCTCAGCACTTTGTTGCTATTACAGGTACCAATGGAAAGACTACAACTTCAACTCTTGTATATGAATTTCTTGCGAAGAAGTATGGCAAGAAAGCTCATCTCTGTGGCAACATTGGAATCCCACTTTGTGAGATTGTAATGAACGAGAATCTTCTAAATGAGGAAGGCCACTATATCGCCCTTGAGATTTCCAACTTCCAACTAATCAATATAGATAAGTTCCGCCCTGATGTTGCGACTATCATAAATCTCACACCAGACCATGTTGATTTTATGGGAAGTCTTGACGCTTACTACAAGTCTAAGACAGAGGTATATCGCAACATGAAGGACAGTGATGTATTCATTCTGAATACAGATGATTCTGTCCTTATGGAATACGTAGATAAGTATAAGATTGGCTGTGATGTTGAGACATTCAGTCTCGATAGAACTGATACAGCTTCTTATATTAAAGATGGAGAGATTTATATCAAAGGAGAAGCAGTGCTTCCAGTATCTGATATTAAACTCCCAGGCAAACACAATCTTCAAAATGTGATGATTGCGGTTGCTGCAGCGAAAGCTTGCGGTGTCTCGAATGAGGATATTCGAGAGGTAATCAGCACATTCACCGGTGTGGAACACCGCATAGAATTTGTAAGAGAAAAAGATGGTGTCCGTTATTACAATGATTCCAAGGGCACCAATACTGACGCTACAATCACTGCTCTTCGGGCGTTTGATAAGGGAGTAATTCTCCTTATTGGTGGTTTCGAGAAAGGCCTCGCCATGGATGGTGTCAAGGCTAACCTCGGATGTGTCAAGAAAGTAATCGGCTTTGGTGCATGCGGACCACGCCTTGTCGCAGAGACGGTTGGCGAGGACGGAATCGTCGTAGACGATCTTCCTGCAGCAGTAGCTGAAGCAGTTAACATTGCGGAGGCAGGGGACACAGTTCTTCTCTCTCCAACCACAAGCTCATTTGACCAATATTCAGGCTTTGAAGAGCGTGGTGAACATTTCAAGAAAATCGTAAATTCACTTTAGAGGTGGAATATGGCAGACAACAACAGCTATATCGGAGTTTTCGATTCCGGTATTGGTGGATTGACAGTAGTCAAAAGCATAGTCGAATCTATGCCAAATGAAAACATAATATATTTTGGCGATACGGCTCATGTTCCATACGGCACAAGGTCGAAACGCCAGGTAACTGAGTATGTCTTGCAAGATGTAGAATTCCTCAACAAATTTGATATTAAGGCAATTGTAATCGCATGTAATACGGCCGATTCAATTGCACGCTCCAAGGTTGAGGAACTCTATGGAGATCTTCCAGTATTCGGTGTAGTTGATCCTGCATCTAAGCGGGCAGCCGAAACCACCGAAAACGGTAAGATTGGTGTCATGGCCACCAACGCAACAATCGGAAGCCATGCTTACGATGTGGCAATCAAGAAGTACAACAAGGAGGCCGAGGTTTTCGGTATGGCCTGCCCGCTCCTTGTTCCCCTTGTTGAAAACGGACGTTTTAAGCAAGGTGACATAGTAATTGAAACAGTGCTTCGTGAATATATGGATCCACTAGTTGAAAAGGGTGTGGATACAGTTGTGCTTGGTTGTACTCATTATCCACTTCTCCTTGATATAATTAAGGATTTATATCCGAAACTTAACATAATTAGTTCGTCAGCTATAGCTGCGAGTACTCTTAAACAAAAACTTACAGATGATGCGCTTCTCTCATCAACTCAAAATAGTGAAAGAAAATATTTTGTTAGTGATGATGCAGAAGCTTTCCTTCGCCAGGCACTTATTTTTATGGGTGATGAACTTGGCGGATCTGTAGAACAAGTAGATTTAGATAAGAAGGAGGGATAGAGATGATAGCAAGTAATATTGAACTTTATGGTATTTTAGATTTATTCTGTGCACTTATTATTGCCGGTCTTGAAGTTGCGACTTTAGGACATAAGACATCGGGAAAAGAAAAATTCTTGTTATATGCAGTTCTTCTTTCTGAGAGTGCAATTTGTGTACTTGATTTCTTCTGGGTGCTTATTGATGGCAACAGAAACATTCCTCTATTTATTAACAATTCAGTAAATTGCTGTTATTTTGCTTCTTCGTTCCTTCTCGCTTATTTGTGGCTCCGATATGTCGCAATGATAGTAGGAATTAAAGAACTGAAGTCAGGAATATGGTTCCAACTTACGTCTTGGGTGGTATTCATAGCGGCAGTTGCCACATTTATTTCTCCGCTAACTGGTTGGCTTTTCTCTATTGATCCTATAACTCATGAATATCAGCGTGGACCATTTTATTTCATTCAGCCAGTAATAATTTTCTCATATATTGTTGTTGCATCAATTACGACATATTTCCATACAAGTAGGGATAAACTTCAAAAGCCTCGTAATGTAAACAGAGCAATTATACTTTTCGCAGTTCCTCCACTGATTGGTGGTGTTTATCAGGTGCTTAAGCCTGGTGCTCCTGTGCTTAATGCTTTTGTTACATTTGCCCTTGTATATTTCTATATCATTTTACAGCAACAGCGAAATTCGGATCAGGCAGATATTATCTTGAACCTTTCAGAGGATTATCAGGAAATAGCTATTGTAGATTTACATGCTAATAAAATAAAGCCATTCCGCGGCTACAGATTTTTAACATATCTTTCATCAGATTCAATGGAAGGTTACTCATATGAAGATGCAGTAGTCCTCAGTGCTAGAAACTTTATTCATCCGGATGATAGAGATATGTTTATAAGCAATCTATCAAGAAAAAATGTAAAACAAGAACTTGCAAATTCAAAATCTGTACTCATGAATTGTCGTATTAGATATGATAAAAATGAAGAAGATTTTGAGTATGGACAGATTAAGCTTGTATCACTTGACGAGGGACTTGATACTGTAAATAACTTTATTCTCGCTGTCCGTGATATGGATGAAGAGATAAAGAAAGAAAAAGAAATTCAAGATAAACTTGAAAACGCTCGTATTGCAGCAGATGCTGCTAATAGAACAAAGAGTGCTTTCCTTTTCAATATGTCACATGATATCCGTACGCCAATGAATGCTGTTCTTGGATTTACATCAATGGCAAAGAAGAATATTGAGGATACTGAAAAGGTGGAGGATTGCCTTGATAAAGTAGAATCAGCAGGTCTTCATCTTCTTAGTCTTATCAATGATGTGCTTGATATGGCTCGTATTGAATCTGGCAAGGTCAAACTTGAAGTAAAACCAGTAAATATGAAAGAGGCTGTTGAAAATTTAGTTTCAATGGTTGACGATCTCGCAAAGAACAAGAAAATTGAATTTAATTATAGATTTGAAAATCTTGAAACTGAGAATATCTATGCTGATGATCTACATGTAAATCAGATTATTCTTAATATTATCAGTAATGCAATTAAATATACAAATGAAGGTGGCAGCGTTCTTTATACAATAAAAGAACGCGAGTCGGATATCGAAGGTAAAGCTAGGTATGATTTCATCATTACAGATACCGGTATGGGCATGTCTGATGAATTCCAAAAGCATATCTTTGATACATTCGAGAGAGAAGCTTCCTCCTCTGTAACTGGCATTCAGGGCACGGGTCTTGGAATGGCTATTACAAAACAACTTGTTGATATCATGGGCGGAGATATTAAGGTTGAGAGTAAACTTGGTTGGGGTACTACCATTACAGTCACTCTTGATTTTGATATTTTTGAAGGTGATATAGAGAAAGGCGAGGTCGACACAAAGGCATATGAAATTGACCTCGAAGGTAAGCGTGTTCTTCTCGTTGAGGACAATGAACTTAACAGAGAGATTGCAGAAGAGATTCTTCAGGATGTTGGAATAATTGTAGAAGTAGCAGTAGATGGTGAAGAGGCTGTTGAAATAGTGAAAAATTCCACTCCTGGATATTTTGATCTTATTCTTATGGATATTCAGATGCCAAAGATGAATGGATATGAGGCAACTGAAACCATTAGAAATCTTCCGGGAACTAAGCTCGCAGAAATCCCAATTCTTGCAATGACAGCTAACGCATTTGAAGAGGACAAACAGAACGCGCTTAAATCTGGTATGAACGGACATTTAGCAAAGCCAATTGATATAGATAAATTGATGAAAGCTATGGTTGAATGCACTAATGAAAGAGGATAAAAGAATTTTCACAATGGCGGACGAAAAGCCCGCCATTGCTGTACTTAAAATGGGCATTCCTGTGACAATGGGAATGCTCTTTATGGTTGCTTATAATCTGGTTGATACTTATTTCGTGGGAATGCTACATGATGACTATCAACTTGCAGCAGCGAATCTCGCATATCCGGTCCTTATGATTACAATCGCAATTGCAGGAATCGTAGGAAATGGTGGCGCCTCTTATATCGCAAGATGCATAGGCGCTGACAGACGAGAAGAAGCGGAACACACGCTGACAATAAGTATGGAACTTGTAATTTTATCTAGCGTCGTTCTTATGGCATTTGGGCTTGTCTTTATAGATCCACTTGTGAATCTTCTCGGTGCGAAAGAAAATACATTTCAATATACTAAAGATTACTGTGTCCCGCTTCTGCTTGGCTCTATCTTTACAATTGGCAACTATGCCATAGGACAACTTCTCAGAAGTGAAGGCTCTACATTTTATTCGATGATCGGTATGATAATAGGCACAGTTGCCAATATCATATTGGATCCTATTTTTATTTTTGGATTACATCTTGAGATAAAGGGGGCCGCCATCGCAACTGTAATCTCAAATGGAATATCAACTCTTATATTTATTTACTTTTATATAAGACGGAAGACTCTTATAGAGCCACGGCTTAGTCTTTTAAAATTTGATAGCCATATTATTAAAGAGATTATGTGGGTAGGATTTCCACACACTCTCGAGCAGTTCTTCACGACTGCGGCTATGATTGTAAACAATAACCTCGCTGCGGGTTATGGAGAACTCTCTGTTGCAGCGATGGGTGTTGCAAATAAGATTATGACTTTTGGCCAATATGTATATCAGGGAATGGCAGCTGGTTGTCAGCCATTATTCGGATTCAATTTTGGCGCAAAAAATATAAAGCGCCTTCGTGAGATAATCAAAGTTGGCGCTCTTGAGACGGTTGCTATTGAAATAGTGATAATGGCGCTTTACGGTATATTTGCGCCAGGCCTTATTTCGATATTTACTGATTCGTCAGAAGTTATAAGCATAGGCACAATAACGCTTCGTGCATTTATGCTTTATCTTCCATTTGTAGGGATTACAACAATTGTAAGAAATGTATTTAATTCAATTGGACAACCACTCTATGCATTTGGAATTACTTTTATAAGGCAACTTATTCTTTATATTCCATTCCTTATAATATTTAGTAATCTTTGGGGATATAGCGGACTTATACATGCACAGCCAGCAGAAGAACTTGTATGCATGATAGTGTCAATTATCATTCTGACAACTCATCTTAAGAGATATAAAAATGAAGATATAAAAGTATAAGAAAAGAGGCACCCTAAATCGGGTGCCTCTTCCATTTAGAAGATTATTCCTCGTCTGCTTTTTCTTCAGCCTTTTCTTCGGCGTCTTTTTTATCTCCCTTAGAAAGGAAATCTTTGAAAGCTACTGCTACCATACCGAGGTCGATTACAGTTGCACCAATAAGGATGCCGAAAGCGCCAGGGAAATCAACGATGTTTAAAATATCTGGTACCATATCAATGCCTCCTTAAATCCAACCGAGAATGCCACCAACAATAAGACCTACAGCATTAAGTGCGGCAAGAATGCCAACAACTTTTACTGAGCCCTTAACTGTCGGACGGTCGTATGTGTAGTATGCCATTGCGAAGAATGGAAGGTAACCGATGATCCAAAGGAGCCATGGGCAACCTCTTTGCCAGAATGACCATTCCCAAGTGAGAACGCCTGCGAAGTTGAGGAAGCATTCTACGCAAACAGCAAGTGTTGTCATAATACAAGCAAAGAAAATACGGTTATTGATTCCGAGAATCTTTGCTTTCTTATCCTTAGGAAGCATAAGACATGAAGCGATACCCATGATGAAGAACATGAAAGAGATCTCAACATTGTATCCGATAAGGATGTCGAAAGATGAGCTTCCTGTGAATTCGCCTGTAAGAGGAGGAGCACCCCATACTGGAGCATGTCCTGAAACAGCGCAAATATATGAGTTCCAAATCTCATTCCAAATATCTACAAGCCAAAGAGCTGCACCAGCGAGAACTGCCTGAACATGGCCTTCGCTGAGTTCTTTACTTACGATGTAGATAAAGATGAGAAGGATTGGAATGATGTACCACTGCATTGTGGCACTTGGATTACGCAATACCTGCAAAGCAGCTTGCGTATAGTCTGAATACGAATCTTGTGCGATAAGCATTGGAATCATACGTATTCTCCTCCTTTTTAATTTTATCCGATGAACACATTGTTCATTTAAAAATATTTTACTATTTTAATCGCCATCTGACAATATGTGATATAATAAATAGGTATATTTTATAGAGGAAGTAATCAAAGTGACAGAATTTAAGAAAAAAATAATTCTTTCAAACGAAGAGATTAATAAAATAGTCCTTGATGCTGGAAAAGTATATCTCGCACTCGCAGGTAAGCGAGCAACGAGCGAGGAGAAATTCAACATCGGCCTCGAGGAGCATTTGATCGCTTGCCAGAAATGCTACGGCGATGATGCTATAGTGACTCTTAAAATCAGGAAAGAATTTGGTCAGATTAAAGTTTACATCTATAATCATGGCCCATCAATCAACCCACTTGATCAGGATACTCTTCCTGACGAGGGCAATTTTACTGAGGAACTTCTTCGTAGGATTGGTGTTTCTACAAAGTATGAATATAACAGTAGAAATGGTGGATATAATATTCTTTCGTTCTTTGCTGAGAAGAAGCCACTTAAGAATAAGACCATCATATCAATTTTGGTGGCGATAGCACTTGCCTTTCTAATGTCGTTTATCATGACAAGGCATCCTGAAAACGTAAGTGATTTTATATATAACAGTGTTACATTACCGTTCTTTAATAAACTCACTGCAATAATGACTACAGTATCTGCATGGCTTGTTCTTTTCTCAGTTATCACGGGTATCGGAGGTATTGGAGATACCTCGTCCGTAGGAAAAATGGGTAAGACGGTACTCGGCGAGATGGGTATATCCTATGGTATAGAGGGAATTCTTTTCGGCATCATTGCGGGTCTTGTATATTTCAATGCATCGGCAACTTCTGGCGAAGGAGAGAATCCTTTGTCGCAGATAATTAATTTGGTGCTTGATATTATTCCGAACAATATGGTCCAACCGTTCGTGGACGACAACTCGCTCCAAGTAATTATAATTGCAATCTTTGTAGGATTTACAATTCTTGAACTTGGAAAGCGCCTTGACCTTATTCCGAAAATTTGCTTTGAACTTTCAGAACTTTCTAATAGAATGATGCTTATCATCTGCAAACTACTTCCTGTACTTGTATTTCTTGGTATGTTCAATATGCTTATCTCTGGTGAACTTTCTAAGGTGGCTAGCGTATGGAAGATGGTAGTACTCTTCTTTGGAATATGCTTTATATTTGTTATTGGCCTGTCCCTTCGTGCACATAGAATCACAGGCATTCCAATCTCTCAGATGATAAAGAAGCAGAAGGATCCTTTCTTTATCACACTTACAACAAGTTCACAGGTTGCAGCAATGCCTGAGAACTTACGCGTGTTCAAAGAAAAACTTGGAATAGATTCTGATTTTGCTAATTTTGCACTTCCACTTTGCGTTGTAACATTTATGCCTTGTGGAGCGGTGTTCCTAGGACTTGTTGGTCTATCACTTTCAAGCATTGCAGGTATTTCAATCGATCTTTCACTTATCATCAAAGTCGTTGTTGTAAGTATTATTGTTGCAATTGCAGCACCTCCGATTCCAGGTTCTGCATTTGCCGTAATGCCAATTATTTTCGCTGCTTGTTCCGTACCAAGTTCTATGTACCCACTTGCAGTTGTACTTGGCACAGTAATTGGATATCTTCTTCCAGCATTCAACTGTTATTGCTTGCAAGTTAAGATTCTAATTTCCGCTTATAAATTGAATCTCATTGATAAAGAAGTAATGTTAACGAAGGAATAATATATGAAAAAAATAATTCCAATTCTAATTATCGCAATACTTTTGACATTTACAGCCTGTGGCAAAGAGGTCACAGAAGAGAAGAAGACAGTAAATATTGGTGGACTTAAAGGGCCAACATCAATCGGTATGCTGAAACTCCTTGATGATGAAAAGTATCAACTCACAATGGGCGCAGCTGCCGACGAGATCACACCAAAGTTCCTTCAGGGTGAGCTAGATATTATCTCTGTACCTGCCAACCTTGCATCTGTTCTATATAGCAAGACAAATGGAAATATTGAGACTATCGCAGTAAATACACTCGGTGTAATTTATATCGTTGAAAACGGTGGCAATGAAATAAATAGCATTGCCGACCTTAAGGGAAAGACCATCTATGCAACAGGTAAAGATACAACTCCGGAGTATGCACTGACATATCTTCTCAGTGAGAATGGTCTTAGCACAGATGATGTTAATATCATTTGGAAGAGCGAACCGACAGAGGTTGTATCACAGATGGCAATAGAGGAACATTCCATAGCTATGCTTCCACAGCCTTTCGTAACTGTTGCAGAGACAAAGCTCCCAAATCTTAGAATTGCCGTTGATATGACGAAAGCTTGGGATGAACTTGATAACGGTAGTAAATTTATCACATCAGTTATCATCACAAGAAAAGATTTTGCGAATGAGAATCCTGATGTAGTTGAAGCCTTCCTTGAAGATTATGAGATTTCAGTAAATTATATGAATGAGAATCTTGAAGAGGCCGGCGCTTTATGTGAGCAGTATGATATCGTAAAGAGCGCCATCGCCAAAAAGGCAATACCATATTGTAATATGGTATGCATCACTGGCGATGATATGAAGACTGCACTTGAAGGATATTTAATAATCTTATATGATGAAAACAAAACAGCAGTAGGAGAGAAATTGCCACTTGAAGATTTTTACGGATAAAAAGAATATAGCGAGGCTACTTTCGGTAGTCCTCGCTATCGTAATTTGGCAAATCGTTGCGATGAGAGTAAATCAAGCAATGTTACTCGCATCGCCAATAGAAGTCTTTAAAAGATTTTTCAGTTTAATAGGTGAAACAGAGTTCCTTAGCACAGTGGCATTCTCATTTGGAAGAATATCGTTGGGCTTTGTAATCGCGTTTGTACTCGGAATTATATTCGGTATCATTGCAGGTAAAATCTCTGTGATTGAATCACTCCTTTGGCCGTATGTTACATTTGTAAAAACTGTTCCGGTTGCATCTTTTATCATTCTCTGCCTTATCTGGTTCGACATATCATATCTTTCGATTATAATAGCTTTTTTAATGTCGTTCCCAATTGTTTATACAAATGTACTTACTGGAATGAGAAGCACTGATAAGAAGATGAAAGAGATGGCGACTATATACAATGTCCCATCTGGAAAGCAATTCATCTATATTTACATGCCGTCGGTAAAGCCGTATATTCTCTCGGCTGCGAACATCGGAATCGGCATGGCCTGGAAGGCAGGCGTCACAGCCGAGATCATTGGAATGACCGACGGCTCTATTGGAGATATGCTCTACCAGACCAAGGTGTATTTCCAAAATGCAGACCTTCTTTGCTGGACAATTGTGATTATTATTGCAAGTGTATTGTCAGAGAAAGTCTTTGTTGCTTTTCTCAAACTACTCTTTAAGGGAGGCGAGAGATTATGAGCGATATTGTTTTGAAAAATGTCAGTAAGAAATTCAAAGATAATATCGTCTTTGACAATTTCTCTTGCACAATTAAAGAGGGCAAAATCACCTGCATCGAAGCTCCATCTGGAAATGGAAAAACTACTTTGATAAATATGATAGCCGGTATTTACACTCCTGACAGTGGTGAAATAACCGGCATTCCAGAGAAACTTGCATTTGTCTTTCAGGAGGATAGACTCTGCGAAAATTTCTCCGCTATAAGCAATATTAAACTTGTAACTGGTAAGACTAAGACACAGGAAGAAATAGCGAACCATCTCCGTGAACTTAAAATCGATGATTTAAGTAAGCCAGTTCGCACTTTCAGCGGGGGCATGAAAAGGCGCGTCGCGATTGCAAGAGCAATTTGCTATGATGCAGACTGCATCATTCTCGACGAGCCGTTCAAGGGTCTTGACCCCGCCCTTAAAAAAGATGTAATGGATTACATCTTAAAATATACAGAAGGCAAGACTCTTATCCTTGTAACACATGATCACAGAGATGTCGAATATTTCGGTGGCGACTGTCTGGCACTTGTTTAGTAATACTTGTTAATGAACAAAGCAATGTGGTATTATAAATAAGGTTATTAAACTTAAAAGGAGAAATGAATATGTCAAATAAAGCTACTGTATATGTAAGACATCTTGATGCACCTCATCAGAGTGAGTCGCTCACCAAGTTCATGCCTTTGAACGATGAGATGAAGGCAGAGATTAAAAAGGCAGTATGGGAAATCTTTGATAACGCTGGCGGAGCAAATCTCTTAAAATCATCAAAGGATGTATACATCAAGCCAAACGGTATTGATGCTAAAGCATATTGCTATACTCGTCCAGAACTCGTTGATGCAGTAATTGAGTACTGGAAAGAGCACGGTGCTAATAAGATTTATCTTTTCGAGAACTCAACACAGAGTAATGCAACACGTATTGTATTTGCTGTAACTGGATACGATAAAATCTGCAAGAAATATGGTGCAAAGCCAGTATACCTTGACGAGGGTAAATCTGTTCCATTTGAGTTCAAGGGTCTTCCAACTATGGATAAGGATCCAAATGGATATCAGTGTAATAAATTTGACATGCCTAAATTTATCGTTGATAACCTTATCAACGATAAGGATAAGAACCTCTATATCAGTCTTCCGAAACTTAAGACTCATTCAATGGCTGGTGTCACAATGGGCGTTAAGAATCAGTGGGCATTCCCATGCCAGACTGCAAGAGGATTCGACCACAACTATAATCTTCATTATAAACTCGTTGATGTTCTCAGTTATGTAAAGCCAGACTTTACAATCCTTGAGGGCGTGGAGGGAACAATTTATGGCCACTATCCAGTAACAGCACTTGCTGATACAGCAGTACTTCCACTTAAAGTGCTTGTTGCAGGAGCTAACGTTGTAGCAACAGATATGGTTGGTGCTTCTGTATATGGTTATACCCTTGATGATGTTCCACATCTTAAACTCGCAGTAGAGCGTGGCTATTCTGATGGTGTTAAGAGCCTTGACGATATCGACATTATCGGCGACGTTTCAATGTATACAACTAAGTATCCATCCGATCTTTATGATTGTTATCCTAAAGATGTCAAACTCATGTTTGGTAAAGAGAGATGCTGTAAACAGGGTTGTATGAATAACCCACTTACACTTCTTCAGATTCTCTATAACGATTACGGCGGAAAAGGTGGCTGGACCATGGTAATGGGTACAGGCCACGATCCTGCTGAAATCGATGCAATCAAGGGTAAAGTATTAATTGTAGGCGATTGTGCTATCAATGAGGTTGGCGACAGACTAATTGCTCGTCTTGGAAGAAAGAATGTATATCTTTCACACAAGTGTAATAGCCTTGCTGATTCCGCAGCAGCTATGTTCCATCTGATGAAAGTTAATCCAATGGTATTTGTTCCATTGCCACTTCCAAAAGCACTGTATCTTCTTATTATGTCAAAGCTTCATGGTTCAACAGCACTTGTGCCAAATGCTTTCTCAAACATTTTTAAGACAGTTTAATTAAAATAAAAGAGGCAACCGAAAGGCTGCCTCTTTTTTATTTATCCAAGAAGAATTTTTGTTGTTACTGTATCTTCATGCTCATAATCAGAGCGGGCGGTGAGGGAGCGGGCGTTTCCTTCGCAAGTGGAAACGCAAAGTCCACAACCGAGACATTTTGAAGGATCAAGGAATGATTTTTCTCCACGCATTTCATTTGCATCAAATATACAACGCTCTACACATTTGCCACATCCGACACATTTTTCAGTATCAAGTTGGCAAATTTCTGGTCCGGCAAGAACTTGGTCGCGACGACCTGCTTTATATGCTCTCATTGGGATGCAAATTTCATCGTCACAATTGCATACAACAAATGTCCATTTGCCAGAACTATGGCAATACATAATTGTATGCACAAGGCCACACTCATCGAAGTAGCGAAGCATATCTTTTGCTTCTTCAGCTGTCTCTATAAGGCGATATGGTTCGCCAATTCCTGTGTGCTTTGCTGTTGTATAGAGATTGGCTGTATAAAGAAGCGCCATATCTTTTTCAATAGGCTCTTTGAACTGGCCTGTTGCAGTTTGACATACACATTTTGTAACTGCCATACGTGCTGATTCGTTGCCTACTTCCTGACCGTAAATGAAATCCATAAATCTGCAAGCAGCTTCAGTTGAAACTACAACTTCACGAGGCAAAGTTTTAGGAGTAGCCATCTTATTGAACAATTTGGATCTCACTGGATTATCAAGCATAAATTTAGTTGTTTTTAAAATATATGGTTCCACTACACCATATACCCATTGTTGCGCATAATGCATCGGTGTAACGGGCTTTAATGTTCCTGTTGATGGATCCATAATGAGACCATCTTTATACTTCTTGTTCATAAGAATACCTCCTTAGCCTTTTTTCTTATGTTTTTTTGCGCGCTCAAGTGCATGCTTTTTTGCTTTTTCTTTTGCTTTTATATCTTTCTCAATCTCTTTAGCTTTTTTGATTGCTTCTTTGTTCATTGATTCTTGGCCAATGAGTTCTGAAACGGTGATGCCATAGATTTCTGATAGAAGAAAAAGAACATATGCATCAGGAATACTTTCACCACGTTCCCATTTAGAGATAGATTTATTGGAATAACTTATGCACTCGGCAAGTTCTTCTTGCGTAAGTCCATTTAATTTGCGATATTTGACAAGGTTCTGCGAAACACTAGAAATAAAATCATGCTCAGTCATACTCGTCCTCCTACGTTTTGTAGATTATATTCTACTACTAGTAGAATTACAAGTCAATTTGAATTCCACTAACAGTAGAATAATTTCCCCGTTTTATGGATTTACTGAAACGCTTCTTTTGCATATTCTATCTGCGAAAGGAGTGATTATGTTGGGAAAACATATCGATGAAAGATTTGGTACTGGAAGGAATCAGATTCCTCCATATTCAAAGGGCGAAGAGATAGCAAATATGGTAACCCATATTTGCGGTGCCGCGTTTGCTGTCTTTGCTCTCTTCGCCTGCATTAT
Organism: Acutalibacteraceae bacterium; assembly: GCA_045629305.1. Classification (GTDB taxonomy): domain Bacteria; phylum Bacillota; class Clostridia; order Oscillospirales; family Acutalibacteraceae; genus UBA1227. The sequence goes on from JAZQQZ010000002.1 coordinate 88,449, forward strand.
TAAAGCATCTTTAAATCATAATATACTTGGAATTATTACGGCCTTTATATATGGAATATCAATGATTGTAGTTTATGTAATTTCAAGTATCTATCATGGTCTTGATACAGATGATGCATTTCTGGGCAAAGTGGTAATGAGAACTATTGATCACTGCGATATTTATGGTCTTATTGTTGGAACGTTTACTCCAATTGTTCTAGATGGGATAAGAAGGGTAAATCCAGTGATGGCGTGGGTGTCTTTTGGTATTGTACTCTTAACGGCAGCTGTTGGCATAACATTTACTGCAATAAATTTTGAAAAATTCAGTGCAGTATCATACAGCGCATATTTTATCTGCGGTTGGAGTGTAATTATTACCGTGAAAGATATGTTCCTCGTGTATAGACTGGAATTTATAATTCTTCTCCTTATAGGAGGACTTGTATACACGCTTAGCATGATATTTTATGTTCTCGAGGATAAAGGCGTAAAATATGCACATTCCATTTTTCATGTTTTTATTCTTGCGGGTTCAATTGTTCAGTTCATTCCTATATTTAAATATTGTTTCTAAATAAAAAAGAGGCAACCTTTTGGTTGCCTCTTTTAATTTGATAGAATTATTTACCTTCCTTGTTAAGCTTAAGAAGAAGTGGAATCCACCAAGCAAAACCATAGCAATAACATTTAGCAATTGATGTTAATGTATCAAGTCCAGCGCGTTTGCCTGTCTTGATACCGATGATTGCGTTCTGTGCTGTATGAGCACCGAACATAAGCCAAATGCAGATTGTATTTTTCTTAACAGCAGCAATTATAAAGCTGCCGAGCCACATAAGAAGGCTAGAAATACAAGAAACAAATTGAAGTGTTTTGTTCTGAAGAATGTCGTAAACCATAATTATATCTCCTATTAATTATTTTCCGTAATGGACAATTAAATTGTATCATAAGTGCCCAATATCTGAATTGGACAATATTAGGATTATGTCCAGGTTTATTTGGCAAAAAGATCTTTAAAGTAGTTTTGGATTTGTTCCCTTGAATATGTCTTATTGTAATAAAAGGTTTGATTTAGTACCTCGATGAGTCCATTTATATAATTGTTAAATATTACTTCATATGGAACATCAAAATTTTTGTCTCTAGTGCAATTATTTGCGATTACTGTTCCAATATCATAGGCATATTGTCTAAATGCTTGATGAAGAGTTCCGTTAATTGGATTTTTATTGGCAACTTTAGAAAATACTATTTTGTACTCATCAATAAAGTCACATAAAGCATTGGCACATTTATCAATATTATCATAATGATTCATTACGGTATCCAGCTCTGGATAATACTCGTAGACCTTTTTATACAATGCCCATTTGAGCACATCGTATTTATCCTCAAAATAATTATAAAAAGTCGAGTGAGGAATAAGACTTAATGTACAGATTTCACGAACTGTTATGTCGTCAAAGTTTTTCTTCATGAGTAGTGAGAAGAACGCATTGACAACCATGGTTGTGGTTCTTTTTTGTGAAGTTGTAAGGTCGGTTCTAAAATCTAGTTTCATTCATTTTCACCTTCCAATACAGTACAAATGCTTACATACATTTTATACGATTTTATAGGCGCTAACAAGTGTCTAATTATGGACGAAATTATTAATATGTCCAAATTAAGACACATATATTTCTTTATGCAACAATAAATTTACTCATTCAATATATAATACTTAATGTACGTAAAATGTTATTTTAAAACGGAGGTATTTTATTATGGGAAAATATGCAGTACTTGATAAGAGTAAGTCACTTGACTTCCACGGTGTTCCAGATTTGATGGATTACACTCAGGAAGAACTCATGGAATTATTTAAAACTCTTCCTGCTCCATCACTTGAGGAGATGCAGGGCGAATTCCATTCAACAAAACTCGGACATCACAGCATTAGAGACTGGTTCGAGTGGCACATCACATGTGATAACTTTATCCTTAATCCAGAGTGGATTGGTAAGGCTTTCCATAAGGTTGATGATGAGCACGGTGTAGGTTATAACCTTTTCAGAGATATCAACGGTAAACTTTATTTTAGATATCCAATGTACACAATGATTGCTCCTTCACGTTATGATGCTAAGCCAGCATACACTCTAATCTATAAGGCTTATTATCATCTTTGTGCAGGTACACAGATGGTTGATGAGTGCAGAAAGCTTGCTGATGGCGCTTATCTTCTTATCGGCACATATGGTTTTAACAAGGCCGACAGAATGAGACCACACTTCTGGCTTCTTGAAGGTCCATATCGTGAGTATCGTGGCGATGTTAAGGGTATCCATGCTATCCCACGTAAGTTTGACAAGCAGAAAGAAATGCCTAACTACGGCAAATAATTTATGAACAAGGTGTAAAAATGAAGTACGAAAAGTTATTTACTCCTGGCAAGATTGGCAACATAGAAGTTAAGAACCGTGTTGTAATGACATCTATGGGCGTAGATGTTGCTGAACCAAACGGTAAGGTTGGTCAGCGTTGGATGGACTATTATGAGGCACGTGCAAAAGGTGGCGTTGGTCTCATCATCTCTGGTATCGTTCGTGTTAACGAGACAAGTGGCGTAGGTCTTCCAATGCAGGTTTCACTTGCTAGAGATAAGAATGTTAAGTCCTTGAAAAAGGGCGTTGATATGATCCATTCATATGGTGCAAAATTTGTAGTTCAGCTCCACCATGCTGGTCGTCAGAATGAAGCTATTCTTGGCACTACTTGGGGACTCCTTGAATTCGGTGAAAAATTTGTTCCATGTTATTGGAAAATTGCACTTCCAGTTGCTAGAAAATTGCTGGATACAGTTATGCCACCAATGAATAACAACCCAACAATTCATGAGTTGCAGAAGTATATTATGCTTCCAAATGTAAGTGCATCAAATGTACCACTTGATCCTACAAGATCAGGTGCCCTGCCTTCAAGAGTACATAAATTAACTATTCCAGAGATTAAGTTACTCGAGAAGCAGTTTATTAAAGCGGCAGTACGTGCCAAGGCTGCTGGATGCGATGGTGTTGAATTACACGCTTCCCATGGTTACCTTATCCAGCAGTTCTTGTCACCTTGGACTAATCGTCGTCATGATAAGTATGGTGGAAGCCTTGAGAATCGTATGCGTATGCTTCTTGAAATTATCGCAGGCGTACGTGAAGCTTGCGGTGCAGACTTCCCAATTATCGTTCGTCTTACAGTAGATGAGCTCTACGATACAGTAGGCGAAGATGGCAAGGGTCTTAGACTTAATGAAGGTGTATTAATTGCTAAGCGTCTTGAAAAAGCTGGCATTGATGCCCTCGACGTTTCTTGCGGTGGTTATGAGACACCTAACCACACTGTTGAACCAATGGACGTACCACAAGGTTGGCGTGCATATATGGTTAAGGCAGTTAAGGATGCAGTTAATATTCCAGTTATCGCTGTTGGTGTAATTCGTGAACCAGATTTCGCAGAGAAATTACTCAAAGATGGTGTACAAGACTTTATTGGTCTTGCTAGACCTCTTCTTGCAGATCCTGAATGGGCTAACAAAGCACAGGCTGGACAGCCAGAAGAAATTCAGCGTTGTATCGGATGTCTTGCATGCTTCCAGACATTATTTGAGAACGCATTTAGATTTGAACCAGCTCAGTGTGCACTTAACCCTAGAGCTTGTCATGAGATGGAATACAAGAATATCATCAACAATGGTAAGGGTAAGAGCATCGTTGTTATCGGTGGTGGTCCTGCTGGACTTACAGCAGCACGTGAGATGGCATACAGAGGATTTAAAGTAACACTTCTTGAAAAAGAACCAATTACTGGTGGACAGCTTAATGCTGCTAACAAACCTCCTCACAAAGAGAAGATGACTTGGGGTATTAACGATCTTACTAACCGTGCAGTATCTGCTGGTGTTAAGATTAAGTATAATGTTAAAATTACAAGAGGAATGCTTCGCTCATACAAACCATATGCAATCATTATAGCAACAGGTGGAGAGTCTGGTGTTCCAAGGAAGATTCCTGGAGCAGATAAGAAGACAGTTATGACAGCTGCTGGCGCAATGAAGAGCGAGTTTAAGATTAAGAATAAGGATGTTGTAGTCGTAGGTACAGGACTTACAGGTCTTGAGACTGCTGAGTACTTCATGGAGCAGGGTAACCGCATCACTATGGTAGAGATGCAGGATAAGATTGGTCCTGGCCTCTATGTTCAGCACTATTACAATCTTTATCCAAAACTTGCTGATGGTGGCGCATTATTCCTTTCATCTTCAAAACTTATGGCAATTGAAGATGACCATGTAGTAGTTGAAACAAAAGACGGTAGCACAGTAATGCCAAGAGCAGATTATGTATTCTTCGCAACTGGTGTTCGTAGCGTAAATGATCTTGTAGATTTTGCTAAGAAAGAATGCAAGAGAGTTTATGTAATTGGTGATGCCAATAAGGTTGGCACAATTAGACACGCAACAGCTAGCGCAATGCAAGCTGTAAAAGAGATAAAGTAACCATAGGAGGAAAAAATTATGAGTAAGAACATTATTGTTATTACAGGTGTTGCAGGCGGAATTGGTAAAGAGTTTCTTAAGCTTTTAATCAACGAGCCAGGTATCGATGAGATCTGGGCTATTGGTCGTACACTTTCAAAGCTTGAAGCACTCAAGGCTGAGTTCGGTGACAAGGTAGTTCCTGTAAAAGTTGACGTTACAAGCGATGACGATGTAAACGCTTATATCGATCTTCTTAAAGAGCAGGATGCTAAAGTTAAATGGCTCATCAACTGTGCTGGTACACGTGCTCTTTACAAGCCAGGCGCTGATATCACAAGACTTCTTGCTACAGTACGTACAAATCTTGTTGGTAACATGGCTATGTGTTATGCTTCTATCCCATTCATGGGCCAGGGCGACCACATCCTTAATGTATCTTCAGCAGCTAGCTTCCAGCCTCTTCCATCAAACAACTCATACGCTGCTGCAAAAGTAGGTCTTAGATTCTTCTCTAAGGGCCTTGAGTATGAGCTTAAGACAAGGGGAATTATCATCACATGCTCTTGCCCAGGTTGGGTACAGACAGAACTTATGGAGTTCAAAGAAGATGAGGTGTCACCAATCGAGAGACTCCCTGGCGTATCAACACCAAATCATGTTGCTGCTAAGAGCCTTGCTGATGCACGTAATGGCAAGTCAATCTGCTATCCTACACTTAAAGTTCATGTTGACTACTATCTTACAAAGTACTTACCAACGGCGTTCATTTTGTGGTATGCTAGTCATTTTGAGACTGACCATTATGAAGACTTCATTAAGACAGGCATTTTAACCTAAATTTTAGGATACATACTTCTTTAAAAGGGGCCGAGAGAAATTTTCTCTTGGCCTTTTTTATATAAATGTATTGAATAACACCTTATTTTTTAATAAAATATAGTTAGCATAATTTATCAATAAGGAGGAATTGTTATGCTTTGGGGCCCAGGCACCGATGAAGCTCGTGCAATAGTTGACGAAGCTTTAAAACATGTTCGTTGCACATGCAATTTTAATTGGACATTTATAGTTCTTTTAGCTCTTGTAATGTGCGTATATGTACCTAAGATTAAGGATAAGCAGTGGAATTCAATTGGTGCTGCTCTTGGTCTTTACGGTATCCATTGGCTTTGCGAAATAGCAAATGCTGTATTCTGTCACATCTTCGGTTATGGCATGTGGCACGTAACTCAAGAGAGTACAACATTTATTCTTCTTATCGGCGTATGTTGGGAACTTTCACTTATGTTCTCCACAGCGGGCTTTACTATTGATGTACTTCCAGAGGACAAGAACGCAAAGATTTTTGGAATAAACAACCGTTTGCTTTATGTTCTCACAATGGCAATTGGTTTCTCACTCTTTGAGATATTCCTTGCAGGTACACCTTCATTCCAGTGGGTATGGCCATTCTGGGGTGCTCTTCCAGTACTTGTAACAGTTTACATTCCTTTCTTTGTTGCTGCTGTTCTCGGTTATGACCTTCAGGGCAAAGCAAAGAAAATCTTCCTTGGTGCTATTTGGGGACAAGTTGCTCTCGCACTTGCGATCCTCATTCCACTTGGAATTATTTAACAGACGAAAGGGGTAATTATAATGAAACAATTTGCAATTTTTAATTATTTGTTTGCAGCTATTTGTCTTATTGCCGCTGTCGTTGTTTTCTTTACTGTTAGCAAAATGTTCGCAGCATTTATCCTTCTTGCAGCTATCGCATATGCAATTAGTGGTGTAATCGTACAAAAGGCTAATCCAGATATCTTTAAGAAACAGTAAGATAAATAATATATCCCCAGCTCGGCTTTTGCCCTGCTGGGGATTTTCTTTATTTATTGAACTTATAATATATATTGGTATATAATTTTTATATAAATTATTTATAAAGTGAAAGCTTAGAGATGAAGAATAATCAAATTTTAAGAGTTGTCGGTACCGACTATAAAGAGATGACGAAGGCACTATGTGCCAAGGCTGATCTCTGTAATATGATACCGACAACAGATAAGAAAATTGCAATCAAACCAAATTTGGTGGTAGCGGGCCCTGCAGAACTTGGTGCAACTACGCACCCAGAAGTTATCGCGGGTATAATTGAATATCTCCACGAGAATGGATTTTATAATTTGGTAATGATGGAGAGTGCTTGGTATGGGGAAGATACCGAGAATGCTTTTTCAGTAGCAGGTTATGGCTCAATCTGCGCAGATTATAAAGTTCCATTTATTGATATAAAGAAAGTATCAAGTCACAAGGTTATATCTGGAGGTTTGGAACTTAATGTTACCGATGCGATAAATGACATTGATTTTCTTATCAACGTGCCAGTTCTTAAAGGTCACTGTCAGGTTAGAATGACATGTGCTATTAAGAACCTTAAAGGACTTGTTCCAGACAACGAGAAGAGACGCTTCCATGCGCTTGGAATTACAGAACCTGTCGGAAAGCTCGGTGCGGCAATTAAGCAAGATTTTATAATTGTAGATGATATATGTGGCGATCTTGATTTTGAAGAGGGCGGCAACCCTGTCGTTAGAAATACTATTCTTGCAGCCAAAGACCCAGTTCTTATAGATGCTTATGCTTGTAATAAACTTCATCTTCCGCTTGAAAAAGTTCCATATGTTAAAATAACGGAATCGCTTGGAGTGGGAAGCACGGATTTATCTAAAGCAGAGATTATAGATCTGAGAGAAGGCGGCGAGATCGAGCTTCCGAAGACCTCAAAGGTTCTCGATGTCGCATATGCCGCTGAAGCAGTCGAGGCATGCAGTGCATGTTATGGTAATTTGCTTCCGGCATTGGTTAAATTAGAGGATGAGGGGCTTCTTGAAAAACTTGACACAAAAATTGCTATCGGACAGGGACATGAGGGTAAGACAGGCCGCCTTGGTATCGGTAAATGCACTTGCCTTTTTGAAACCTGTATTATGGGCTGTCCGCCAAGCAAAGAAGAGATATATAAAGGATTAAAGGATTATATAAAAACAAAGTAATAGTATAACAAAAAAGAGACAACCAAACGGTTGTCTCTTTTTACATTATATGGACAAATTAAGGTTTTTGTTCGTGGTATTTTATAATCATTTTTTGTTAAAATAACTATGTATGTATTTTTCATTTTAAGGAGGTAATATTATGGGCTGTTGTTGCAATCACGAAGCTTCTGATCTTTCACTTATAGCACCTGTATTGGAACACTATAAGGGCATTGATGGAAGCCTTATTGCAATCTTACAACAAGCACAAGAAATTTACGGTTATCTTCCAGTTGATGTTATTTATCACATCGCAGAAGAGACAGGTGTTGCTCCGGCAAAAGTTATGGGTGTAGCTACTTTTTATACTCAGTTTAGACTTAAGCCGGTTGGTAAGTATTTGATTATGCTTTGCCAAGGTACAGCTTGTCATGTTAACGGTTCGGAACTTATTGCTGCTGCAATAAAGGATGAAATTGGAATCGTTGATGGTGAGACAACAGATGATGGTCTATTTTCTCTTAAACACGTAGCTTGTCTTGGATGTTGCTCTTTATCACCAGTTATGATGATCAATGGCGAAACATATGGTAGTCTTACACCGGATAAGACAAAGACCATTCTTCGCGAACTCGCTGCAAAGGCAGGTGACAAGAATGATTAAGGTTGTAGTAGGTGAAGGTTCTTGTGGACTTGCTGCTGGTGCAGGAAAAGTTCATGTAAAACTTGATGAACTTTTTGGAACTTCAAACCCTACAGGTGCAGTTGTAACTATCACCAGCTGTATTGGTATGTGCTTCCTTGAACCAATTGTAGATCTTTATGACGGTCAGGATCTTGTTCGTCGTCTTGTTCATGTAACAGAGAATGATGCAGAAAAAATCCACGCCGCAGTATCTACAAATAATTTGTCATTAGTAGATGATATTACTATTAGTTCAGATGATGCTTCTTTCCTTGAGAAACAGACTCGTATTGCTCTTCGCAATTGTGGAATTATAAATCCTATGAGCATAGATGAATATATCGCTCGTGGTGGTTACGATGCTCTAAAGAAGATTCTTACAACTGGTATGAGCCAGGACGACGTTATCAATGAAATTGATAAGTCAGGCCTTAAAGGCCGTGGCGGAGCTGGCTTCTCTACAGCATTTAAATGGAGAGCTGCGAAATCATCTGAAAGCGAAGAAAAGTACTTGATTTGTAATGCGGATGAAGGCGATCCAGGCGCATTTATGGACCGTGCTGTAATCGAGGGCGACCCACATACTCTTATTGAAGGTATGCTTATCGGTGCTTATGCAATTGGAGCAAAAGAAGCAATCGTGTATGTTCGTGCTGAATATCCTCTTGCAATTGTTCGTCTTGAGAACGCTATCAAAGAGGCAACAGCAAATGGATATTTAGGAGATAATATTCTTGGATCAAACTTCTCATGTAAGATGAGAATTAAAGCCGGTGCTGGCGCATTTGTATGCGGCGAAGAGACGGCTCTTATAGAATCACTTGAAGGTAAGCGTGGAATGCCACGTCTCAAGCCACCATTCCCAGCACAGGCAGGTTTCTGGTATAAGCCTTCTAACATTAATAATGTTGAGACTTATGCAAATGTTGCATGGATTATCGCAAACGGCGGTGATGCATTTGCAGCGATGGGTACAGAGGAGTCTAAGGGTACTAAAGTATTCGCTCTTACAGGTAAGATTAAGCGTGGTGGACTTGTTGAAATTCCAATGGGAAAAACCCTCCGCGAAGTAATTTATGATATCGGCGGTGGTATCAGGGGCGATAAGGAATTTAAGGCAGTTCAGCTTGGCGGTCCATCAGGTGGATGTATCCCAGCTTCACTTCTTGATACAGTAATTGATTATAAAGCTCTTGGCGCAACAGGTGCTATCATGGGATCTGGCGGAATGGTAGTTATGGATGAAACAACCTGTATGGTTGGCATGGCTAAATTCTTCCTTGATTTCACAGCAAAAGAGAGCTGTGGAAAATGTGTTCATTGCCGTATTGGTACAAAGCGCATGCTTGAGATTCTCGATCGAATCGTAGCAGGTGAGGGAGAAGACGGCGATATTGAGAAACTTGAGGAACTCTGTCTCGCAATTAAAGACGGTGCTCTTTGTGGTCTCGGACAGACTGCTCCAAACCCAGTTCTTACAACTATCCGATATTTCCGTGATGAGATGGAAGCCCATATCGCTGAAAAGCGTTGCCCAGCAGGTGAGTGTAGAAATCTTATTACATATTCAATTGATCAGGATAAATGTATCGGTTGTAGCGCTTGCGCAAGAAAGTGCCCAGCAGATGCAATCTCAGGTGAAATTAAATCACCATTTGTAATTGATACTGATAAGTGTGTAAAGTGCGGAAACTGTAAGACAGTTTGTCGCCAAGATGCAATTATAATTAAGTAAGGGAGGGAATTTTATGTCAATTAAGTACACAATTGATGGTGTAGAAGTTATCGCAGAAGATGGCGAAACAATACTTTCATCTGCAACAAGAGCTGGCGTAGAAATCCCTACTCTTTGTTTCGCAGAGAATACAGCAATCTATGGTGCATGTGGCGTATGTGTAGTAGAGGCAGAGGGTGTGCCAAAGCTTCTTCGTTCATGTTCTGCAAAACCAATGGAGGGCTACGTAGTTCATACTGATACAGAGCGTGTGCTTCGCGCACGTAAGACAGCATTTGAGCTTTTGCTCTCAGACCACACAGGCGATTGCCGTGGTCCTTGTAAGCTCAACTGCCCAGCTGGTACAGATTGCCAGAAGTATGTAAATGAGATTAAAGATGGTAAATACTTCGATGCTGTATCTACGGTATATGATGCATTCCCATTGCCAGCTTCAATCGGACGTGTATGCCCTCATCCTTGTGAGGACGCTTGCCGTCGTCAGCTTGTTGAGGAACCAATTTCTATTGCTTTCCTTAAAGCTTTCGCAGCAGACAAGGTTCTTGCTTCAGACAATAAATATAAGATTAAGACAGGCGCTGACACAGGTAAGCGTGTGGCTATTATCGGTGGTGGTCCTGCTGGTCTTACAGCAGCTTTTAAACTTCGTGAGTATGGTCACGCTGTAACAATCTTTGATCAACAGCCAAAGATGGGCGGAATGCTTCGCTATGGCATCCCTGAGTATAGACTTCCAAAGGCAGTTCTTGATCAGGAAATTGCAATTATCGAAGAGTCTGGCGTTGTAATGAAGAACAATGTAAAACTCGGCAAAGATATTATCTTTGATGAGCTTGTAAAGACTTATGATGCAGTCCTTCTTGCAATTGGTGCATGGACATCAGTTCCAATGAGAGTTGCTGGCGAGGATCTTCCGGGTGTTATCGGTGGTATTGATTTCCTCGGAAAGCTTGGCCTCGGCGAGACTCCGACAATCGGCAAGCGTGTCGCAGTATGCGGTGGCGGTAATACCGCTATGGACGCATGCCGTACGGCAGTTCGCCTCGGTGCCGAAGAGGTATATGTAGTATATCGCCGTACAAGAAACGAAATGCCTGCTGCTGATATAGAAATTGAAGAGGCAGAGGAAGAGGGAGTAATTTTTAAGTTCCTTACAAACCCTATTGAGATAACCAAAGATGGCGACGCCCTTAATATGAAACTTCAAATTATGGAACTTGGCGAGCCGGATGCTTCTGGTCGTCGCACACCAGTTCCAGTTGAGGGCAAGACAGAAGATATTAAACTTGACAATGTAATCATGGCTATTGGTCAGGTTGCAAATTGTGAAGGTGTCAATGGAGTTGAACTCACAAAGAAGGGCACAATTGTTGCTGATGAGATGACATTCCGCACAAATATGAAAAACGTATTTGCTGCTGGTGACGTTACAAATAAGGGTGCCGGTATCGCTATCGCTGCTATCGGCGAAGCTGCAAAAGCAGCCTTCTGTATCAATAACTATCTTGAGGGTGATGAGGTCCGCTATAAGGCTCCTTATTTCGTTCAAGATGAGAAGACAGAGGCAGACTTTGAAGACCGTGAGAAGCAGGATAGAGCAGAAATGCCAGGTCTTTCTCCAGAGGAGAGAAAGAACAACTTTAAGCCTATCTACTACGGCTTCTCAGATGAAGTTGCAAGAAAAGAGGCATCCCGCTGTCTCGAGTGTGGATGTCACGACTACTATGACTGTCGTCTCATTAAATATGCTAACTGGTTTGATGTAAATCCAGCTAAGTTCCCAGGTGAAAAACATCATAGAGATTTTATAAACATTGCAAATGTTATAGAGCATAATCCAGACAAGTGTGTTCTCTGTGGTCTTTGCTATAGAACCTGTGAAGAAGTTGCAAAGAAGACTTTTATCGGACTTTACAACCGTGGATTTAGTACAATAATCAATCCAATGTTCCCAAGAGCAGAGGCAGCTTCATATTGCGCAACTTGTGGCAAGTGCGTAGATGCTTGTCCAACAGGCGCAATGAAGAAGAATTTCTAATAATAAAGAGGCAACCGACTGGTTGCCTCTTTTTCTTTTACATTTTATTATACGAGCAAAAATTAAAATAGCTAATGAGGTCAAGGGAGGCTGACTTCCTTCCTTTTGCGTTAATTTTTTGTAGCCTTTTTTCAAAGCCTTTCGTATAATGAGATGTAAGACAAAATAAAGGGAGGAAAAAATAATGACTGAACTTAACGAGAGAGAATTAAACGAAGTAAACGGTGGAGTTGACCCAGCAGGATCAGATTTAAACGGTTGGAAAGATTTCCTCAAAAAGATAGGCAAGGGAATTAAAAATATTACAAAGCCAGTACTTAAGTCTGGCCCAGCACCAGTTGCTGCAACTTCTCCAGAGGAAGAATTGGGTGGCAAAATTATTGTTGTTCCAACAGATGAAAGTT
>JAZQQZ010000003.1:0-6285 GCA_045629305.1 Acutalibacteraceae bacterium
GTGGCGACGCCTATGTTGACCATCCGAGTTTCGGCGCGGCAATAATAACTCGCGTGCTTGAGAACGCGGGTTATAAGGTGGCTTTTCTATCGCAACCTAATTGGCGCACCCTTGACGATTTCACCCAGTTTGGCAAGCCAAGACTTGGTTTCCTTGTATCTTCGGGAAACATAGATTCTATGGTTGCACATTACACGGTTGCGAAAAAGCCACGCTCTACTGACGCTTACACACCAGGTGGAAAGCCTGGTAAGCGTCCTGACCGCGCCGTAACTGTATATTGCAACAAGATACGCGAGGCGTATCCCGATACCACGATAGTCATCGGTGGTCTCGAGGCGTCGCTTCGTCGCTTTGCCCACTACGACTATTGGTCGGATGAGATAAGGCCTTCCATCCTCGTGGACAGCAAAGCTGATATTTTAAGTTATGGAATGGGCGAGAAGTCCATTCTTGAAATAGCAGAGAAACTCGAGAACAACGAGCCACTCACTGACATTAGAGGCACCTGTTATCTCACAGAACCTAAGAACACTCCACTCATGGGAGCGGAGTGTCCGAGCCTTGAAAACTGTAGAAATAGTAAGAAAGAATATGCTATTTCAGTTCGCATAGAACAGGACGAGCAGGACCATATCCGTGGCAAGCTTGTAAAGCAACGCCAAGGTGATATGATGCTCGTTCAGAACCCTCCTATGCCACCACTTACAACAGAGGAAATGGATGCCATCTATGACCTCCCATATGAGCGTACATATCACCCAAGTTATGAGCATGTACCAGCAATTGATGAGGTCAAGTTCTCAATCACCCATAACCGTGGTTGTTTCGGGGGATGCAATTTCTGCTCCATCCAATTCCACCAAGGCAGATTTATGACCAAAAGGAGCAAGGAATCTCTCCTTAAAGAGGCGAGAAAATTCACAGAAGATCCTGACTTTAATGGATATATCCACGATGTCGGTGGACCGACTGCGAACTTCAGAAATCCAAGTTGTGATAAGCAGCTTACAGATGGCCTTTGCAAGGGCAAGAAATGCCTTGCGCCGACACCTTGTAAGCACCTCAAAGCGGACCACAAGGAATACATAGAAATCCTCAGAGAGATGAGAGAACTTCCAAATGTTAAGAAGGTCTTCATTCGCTCTGGAATAAGGTATGACTATCTCTTGCAGGACAGTGACGAGACCTTCTTCCAAGAGCTTGTAAAATATCATGTAAGTGGTCAACTTAAGGTTGCTCCAGAACACTGCAGCGAGCAGGTTCTGGACCTCATGGGTAAGCAACATATTGACACTTACGAGCGCTTCTCAAAGCGCTATTTTGAGTTGACAGACAAAGCGGGAAAAGATCAATATCTTGTCCCATATCTCATGTCTTCTCATCCAGGTTCCACCTTGGATGACGCCATCGAACTTGCTCTCTTCCTAAAGGAGAGAAAGCTCCGCCCAGAGCAAGTTCAGGACTTCTATCCAACCCCGGGAACAATCTCAACCTGTATGTTCTACACAGGTCTCGATCCATACACATTGCAGAGTGTATATGTCGAGCGAAATCCACACGGTAAGGCCCTTCAACGTGCACTTCTCCAGTACTACCATCCATCCAACGAGAAGCTTGTCGTAGAGGCCCTCACTAAGGCCCACAGAACGGACCTCATCCCAGTACTTACTAACCGCCCTACACCACAGAAGAACAGGACGGTTTCTAATGGAAAAACTGCTAAAAAAAGCAAGAGAAATAAGAGATAAATTAAAAAACAACAAAGAAAAACAAAACAAAATTAAGAATCGACTGAAAGCCATCGGCATTGTCGTAGCTCTCATCATAAGTCTGGCAATAACATATCTACCGTTCTTGCCGACTTGGGATGAGATATACATGGCGGTGGGGATTCAGTCGAGGTTTCAAGATGAATTAGATTTTAACCCTGAACCACTCACTGTATCTTTCATTGACGTGGGGCAGGGTGATTCTATTTTTATATGGTCTGAGAACGCTTCAATTCTCATAGATACAGGCCCAGAAGGGAATGCCAATCATATTGTAAATTATATAGAACAATTTGGCATCGAGAAGCTTGATTATTTAATCATCACCCACAATCATGACGACCATAATGGCTCACTAAATGAACTCGAAAAGATGATACAGATAGACAATAAAATAATCCCTGACGAAACTACAACGCTCAACCAAATGACGTTGACACTCGACAAGGATTTAACTCTAACTTTCCTTGGCCCAATTTACCAAAGTGATAACGAGAACAATATGTCTCTTGTCACACTTCTAAAGTACCAAGATACAAGTTTTCTTCTGATGGGGGACGCGGAGTCCGACGAGGAACTGAGCCTTCTTCGGACATATCCGAATCTCACGGCCGACGTGCTAAAAGTCGGCCATCACGGCTCCAGTTCCTCGACGACTCCGGAACTGCTGAACCAAGTTCAGCCAAAGTATGCCGTCATATCTGTCGGCGAGGGCAATGACTATGGTCACCCTAACAAGCGAACCCTCGAGAACCTCCAGAACATCACCACATATCGTACCGATCAAGATGGCACCATCGCCGCCACATCTGACGGCCACACAATCACATTCCACACCACTTATCGGCAATAAATTTTAAGAATTTAGCCTAAAATCGTTGAAAACTTGCCGATAGAATGTTAAAATAATAAAGGTGATTGTATGGAAATTAAATATCTTTCTTCAGCGGAAATCGCGCAGTTATGGGGAATTTCAGAGAGAAGTGTAAGAAATTATTGCACCAGCGGTAGAGTAGAAGGAGCTATCCTTATCGGCAAAAACTGGAAAATACCAGAAACTGCGAAGAAACCAGAAAGAAAAAACAATAGATCTCTTCTTAGCACACTCAAAGAGGAAAAGGCTACTGGGGTAAAGGGTGGTATCTACCATAAACTCCAAATAGAATTAACCTACAACTCAAACCATATTGAGGGCAGCAAACTAACACATGACCAAACAAGATTTATTTATGAGACAAACACAATTGGCATGTCTGATGAAAGCATAAATGTAGATGATCTTATAGAGACAGTAAACCATTTCTCATGCATCAATATGGTGATAGACAATGTAAACAGTAAACTTAGTGAAAAACTCATTAAGGAACTACATGGAACCCTTAAATCTGGTACTGCAGATTCAAGGAAAGATTGGTTTAATGTTGGAGAGTACAAGAAATTGCCCAACGAGGTTGGGGGACGCGTAACAACGCCGCCTGACAAGGTACACGAGGAATTATCCAAATTGATTGAGGAATATAACAAGTCTGATGATAAAACATTGGAGGACATTGTTGAGTTTCACGTCGAATTTGAACGGATACATCCGTTCCAAGACGGTAATGGGCGCGTCGGACGCCTCATTCTTTTTAAAGAGTGCTTGAGGCATGGAATAACTCCGTTCATCATCGATGATGAACTGAAGTTATTCTATTACCGTGGCCTCAAGGAATGGTCCGACGAGCGCGGTTACCTTCTTGAGACTTGCGCTGCCGCGCAAGACAAATTCGACTCCTATCTCAGCTATTTCAAGATAGATAAAATTCGATAACTTTATATTGCATTTATATAATACGCGTGTTATAATTGTCGAGCAATTCGCACGCGGGGCGTGAAGCACGGTTGTTCGACGTCGTCAAGCAATCGGCGTTGTTACGTTGTTTCAAGAAGCGACCCGCGGAGGATAAAACTTATTTTTAGGAGGACATAACATGTCAGTAATTTCAATGAAACAATTGCTTGAAGCAGGTGTTCATTTCGGACACCAGACAAGAAGATGGAACCCTAAGATGGCTGAGTACATCTTCACAGAGAGAAACGGTATCTACATCATCGACCTTCAGAAGACAGTTAAGAAGCTCGAAGAAGCATACAACGTAGTACGTGACATCTCTGCTGAAGGCGGAGACATTCTCTTCGTAGGTACAAAGAAGCAGGCTCAGGATTCTGTTAAGGAAGAAGCTATCCGTTGCGGTATGCCATACGTAAATGCTCGTTGGCTCGGCGGTATGCTCACAAACTTTAAGACAATTCAGAGAAGAATAAAGAGACTTGAACAGCTCCGCGCTATGCGTGAGGACGGCACATTCGATCTTCTTCCTAAGAAGGAAGTAGCAAAACTCGAACTTGAGATTGAAAAGCTCGAGAAGTTCATGGGTGGTATCACAGAGATGAAGAAGCAGCCAGCTGCTATGTTCATCGTTGACCCACGTAAGGAAAGAATTGCTGTTGCTGAAGCTCACAAGCTCGGTATTCCAATCATTGCAATCGTAGATACAAACTGCGACCCAGACGAAGTTGATTATGTTATCCCTGGTAACGACGACGCTATCCGTGCTGTACGCCTCATCGCTGGCGCTATGGCTGATGCAGTTATCGAGGGTCGTCAGGGCACAGACGCTCCTGTAGCAGAAGAAGCTGCTGCAGAGGAAGCTGAAGCAGCAGAGGAGGAATAATCATGGCATTTACAGCTCAGGACGTTAAAGCTCTTCGTGAGAAGACAGGCGTTGGTATGATGGAGTGCAAGAAGGCACTCGTTGAGTCTGACGGAGATATGGACAAGGCTATTGACTACCTCCGTGAGCGTGGACTTGCTGCAGCTACAAAGAAGGCAGGTAGAACAGCTGCTGATGGTGTAGTAATGGCTTACACAGACGAAGCTAAGAAGGTTTCAGTTCTTGTAGAAGTTAACTCAGAGACAGACTTCGTAGGTAAGAACGAGAAGTTCCAGGCTTTCGTACTTGATATCGCTAAGACAATCGTTGAGAACAACCCAGCAGACGTTGAGGCTCTTCTCGGTGGTAACCTTATCGGTTCTGACAGAACAGTTCAGGAGAACCTTCAGGACCTCATCCTTTCAATCGGCGAGAACATGAAGATCCGTCGTT
Organism: Acutalibacteraceae bacterium; assembly: GCA_045629305.1. Classification (GTDB taxonomy): domain Bacteria; phylum Bacillota; class Clostridia; order Oscillospirales; family Acutalibacteraceae; genus UBA1227. The sequence continues at coordinate 4,919 of JAZQQZ010000003.1, forward strand.
TCGAGAGAGTTGAAGGTAATGTATGCTCATACATCCACATGGGTGGTTCTGTTGGCGTACTTGTTAACTTTGACGTTGCAGACGACGCTGCTGCAAAGGCAGAGTTCGCAGAGATGGGCAAGAACGTAGCAATGCAGATTGCAGCTATGAAGCCAGATTATCTCTGCAAAGCAGACATCTCAGCAGAAGAAGCTGCTAAGATGGAATCTATCACAATTGATTCAGCTCTTAACAGACCTGATTCTCTTCCTATTCCAATTCTCAATAGCCTCACAGACGAAGCTATTTCAAGCAAGAAGTGGAGCGACAAGGACTGCGAAATCTTCCAGGGCCTTGACAACAAGCAGAAGAAAAACTTCCCTAACTTCATCTCAGAGGAAGCTATGGCTACACTTGCTGAAATCGCAGTATCTCACAAGGCTGAGATCGTTGAGAACAAGATCTTCACAGGTCTTGTACAGGGTAGACTTTCAAAGCAGTTCAAGGAAGTTTGCCTCATGGAGCAGGATTTTGTACGTTCAGACCTCTTCGAGGGTAACGTTGGCGGTTACGTAGCAGACGTTGCAAAGAAACTCGGCACTGACATCAAGATCAGTGGCTTCACATGCTTCGTTAAGGGCGAAGGCATCGAGAAGAAGGAAGAAAACTTCGCTGATGAAATCGCTTCAATGATTAAGTAAAGAGCAAGAAACGAAGCAAATAATAAAATTAAAAGGCTCCCAACAGGGAGCCTTTTTTTATTCTTCTATCAACTTTCTTAAAGCACCAGCGAAACAGAAACCAAGGATTACATAGAAATAACCAGCTGTACAGAACAGCGTGTTTCCTACAAACAGAGCCATCATATATGCGAGGGTAGTAAACATAGCTCCTCGCGTCAGAGAATTCATATTTTCTCGATCTTTAATCAGCCGAATTATACCGGCGACGAATACAGACAAATATAAAATAATACCAATTATTCCAGTATATGCCGTCTGCTGTAGATAAATATTATGGGTTGAATAATCTTGAATAGACTGAAGACCATGACCAACAAGTGGTTTCTCGCTAATTGCTTCTACTGTCCATTTCCATTTCTTCCATCTATTATTTCCGATTTTGCCATATTCTTTTTCGGTTGAATCACTGGAGGATATTACAGCTATATCATCAGAAACCTGCTTCGCATCGTTCTTGATGACTTCACTAGTAGGTGTACCAGGAATTAAAGAAATCAGTGAAACAACTGTAAATGCAATGAGAACAATAAGAGTGCGCCATTTACAGTCTTCCTTTAATTTAAACGACCAAATTACAGAAATAATAAGGGTGATAACGACTGCAAGTAGTCCACCTAAAGTGTCATTGAGAAGAATCATCCAAGA
>JAZQQZ010000004.1:0-21671 GCA_045629305.1 Acutalibacteraceae bacterium
TTGGTATTTTGCCATTGTATAATGTAACCAAACCGAACATTTGTATTTAATGTTCTATTTGGAGGAACAAATTTATGGCAGATAAGAATAAAGCTCTTGAAACAGCAATGGCCCAGATCGAGAAGCAGTATGGTAAGGGTGCTATTATGCGCCTCGGCCAGACAGCTACTTTGAATGTTGAGGCAATCTCAACTGGTTCTTTTACTCTTGATATAGCAACAGGTATAGGCGGACTTCCGAAGGGACGTATTATTGAAATTTACGGACCAGAATCTTCAGGTAAGACAACTCTCGCTTTACATGCTGTAGCCGAGGCGCAGAAGGCAGGTGGCGAAGCAGCATTTATCGATGCTGAGCATGCCCTCGATCCTGTATATGCAGCTAATCTCGGTGTAGATGTTGACTCACTTCTTGTTGCACAGCCAGATGATGGTGAGCAGGCTCTTGAAATTGCAGAGTCTCTTGTTCGCTCAGGAGCAATTGATATTTTGGTAGTAGACTCAGTTGCTGCTCTTGTTCCTCGTGCAGAGATCGAGGGCGAGATGGGAGATTCTCATGTAGGTCTTCATGCTCGTCTTATGTCTCAGGCACTCCGTAAACTTGCAGGCGCTGTTTCTAAGTCAAATTGTATTATTATCTTCATCAACCAGCTCCGTGAGAAGGTTGGCGTAATGTATGGTAACCCAGAGGTTACAACAGGTGGTCGTGCTCTTAAGTTCTATGCATCAATGCGTATTGATGTACGTAGAATTGAGCAACTTAAGGCTCCTGGCAATGAATTTATTGGTTCACGTACACGTGCTAAGATTGTTAAGAATAAGGTAGCTCCTCCATTTAAAGAGGCAGAGTTCGATATCATCTATGGCCGTGGAATTGCTAAAGAGGGCGAGATCCTCGACGCAGCAGTGTCACTTGATATTATTCACAAGAGTGGTGCTTGGTTCTCATACGGTGACCAGAGACTTGGTCAGGGCCGTGAGAATGTTAAGGAATATCTCCTTGATAATCCTGACTTCATGGCTCAGATTGAGAAGGAAGTAAAGGAACATATCGGTGATCTTTCAGTATCATCAAAGCCAGCGTATAAAGGTGGCCAGACTCATGATGAGCCTGTTGCTTTGAAGGCTGCTCCTGAGGCACCAACTACTGCAGCAAATGCCAAGGCAATGCTTGACATTACAGTAGACGACTAATGATTCTTACATACAAGCATGGCCGCGGTAATAAGGTACACTTATCTATCGATGGTGAATATGTAATATCCACCACCGATAAGGTGTGGCTTCAAAGCGGCTATGCTAACAATACGGAAATTAGCTCAGAGGAATGGGCGGAGTTCTGTGATAAGATAAACTTTGAGAAGATGTATGAGAGGGCTTTGGACCTTCTTGATCTTCGCGACCATTCCGAACGAGAAATACTCGACAAGCTCGTCACAAAATTTGGCTACGATAAGCGCGAGCAGGCAAAATATGTCTGTGAGAAATTATCTGAGAACGGCCTTCTGGATGACGAGCATTTTGCTCGTATTTATGCGGCCGAACTTATAGAGCGAAAGCATGTGAGTACCGCAGGCCTGCGCGCGGCTCTCTCCGCTAAGGGAATATCCCGTGATATCACTTCTATGATAATCGAAGAATTGTCACCTGACCCTTACTCGGCAATCGAGAAAATTATTGATACGAAGTTCGCATCTTATGATTTGCTCGATGAAAATAAATGCGACAAAATTATCACTCATCTCTACCGAAAAGGTTTCTTAATCAGCGATATTAGGAAGGTCTTAGAGGATAGACAAAGGGAAATTAAAATTGCACAACTTGACACTCCTGCGACTTGAAAAAAATGAGCCTTTAGTATAATATATATTTAAGGCAGTTTAGGTCTAAAGGAGTGTTTTATTTTGCCACTTAAACTATACACAAACTACTTAAACGGTTTGGCAACAGCTGAAGAGATTGCTGCTATGCAGGGAGAGGTTACAACCGCTCATGATCTCCTCACAACTGGAAAAGGTCTTGGCAATGACTTTATCGGTTGGGTAAATCTTCCTCGTGATTATGACAAGGATGAATTTGCTCGAATTAAGGTTGCTGCAGACAAGATTAAGAAGAACTCTCAGGTACTTATCGTTATCGGTATCGGCGGTTCATATCTTGGTGCTCGTGCAGCTATTGAATTCTGTAAATCCCAGAATTATAACTTGCTTGCGAAAGATACTCCACAGATTATCTTCTCAGGCAATACTATAAGTTCAACAACCCTAACTGAGGTTATGTCACTTATCGATGGAAAAGATTTCTCCATCAATGTTATCTCTAAGTCAGGCACTACAACAGAGCCTGCAATTGCATTCCGTGTATTCCGTGAACTTGCTATTGCAAAGTACGGTGTAGAGGGCGCGAAGGATCACATCTTTGTCACAACAGACAAAGCACGTGGTACACTTAAAGCTCTCGCTGATGGCGAGGGATATGAGACATTCGTAGTACCAGACGATGTCGGAGGACGTTATTCAGTTCTCACAGCAGTTGGTCTTCTTCCAATCGCTGTTGCTGGTATCGATATTGATAAGCTTATGAAGGGTGCTGAGGATGCAAGAGTTGCATTCCAGGATCCTGACATAGAAAAGAATGACTGCTACAAGTATGCAGCAGTCCGCAACATCCTTGCTCGCAAGGGCAAGACTGTTGAAATGATGGTAAGTTATGAGCCATCATATACAATGATGAACGAATGGTTCAAGCAGCTCTATGGTGAGTCTGAAGGTAAAGATGGAAAGGGTATCTTCCCAGCATCTGCTATCTTCTCAACAGACCTTCATTCACTTGGCCAGTATATTCAGGATGGTCAGCGTCTCATGTTCGAGACAGTTGTAACTTTCAAGAAGCCAAATGCTGAATATATCATCAAAGAGGATAAAGACAACGTAGATGGTCTTAATTTCCTCGCAGGCAAGGGCATGTCCTATGTAAATCGCAAGGCATTCGAGGGCACAGTACTTGCTCATAACGACGGTGGAGTTCCTAACATCGTTCTCGAAGCAGAGCAGATGGATGAGTATGAACTCGGCTATATGATTTATTTCTTCGAAAAAGCATGCGCTATTTCTGGATATATTCTCGGTGTAAATCCTTTCAACCAGCCAGGTGTTGAAAGCTACAAGAAGAATATGTTCGCACTTCTCGGTAAGCCGGGATACGAGAGCGAAAAAGAGGCTCTCGAAAAGAGACTTGGAATCTAATCTCAATTTATATATACAAAGGAGGAGATACTCATGGTATCACTTATTATTGGACACAAAGGCACAGGTAAAACAAAGCACCTCATCGACGCAGTAAATGCTGCTCGTGAGGCATCAATAGGCAATGTTATTTGCGTAGAGAAAGGCAACAAACTTACATATGATGTAAAGTCAACAGTTCGTCTTGTATCAGCTGACGAATTCGCAATCAAGGGTTATGACTCATATTACGGATTCCTCGCAGGTATGTGCGCAGGCGATTCAGATATCACAGATATCCTCGCTGACGGCACACTTAAAATTGGTGGCGACATCGGTCCGGAACTTGTTGAGTTCATGACTAAGATTGCTAAACTTTCAGAGTCTACAGATACAAAGTTCGTATTCACACTTTCAGCTGATGAAGAGGATCTTCCAAAAGAGATTTTCGACGTAGCTGAAAAGATTTAAGTAGATATTAATTTCGGGGCGAAAAGTCATTGCTTTTCGCCCTTAAAATTTTATTGACTTATTATTTTAATCGTATTATAATCTCTTATACGCGTGAAGGCGGTGACAAAATGTTTGAGATTAATTTGGAACCTTTATTCAACCAAACTGGTTCCTCTCTTAAAATCGACTATATGCTCGATTTATCAAGCATTGATTTTTCAGGATCTTATCCACTTTCAACACCATGTAAGGTTGATGGTGAGATAAAGAACGAAACTGATGTTGTCACATTATACGCTACCGTCGAAGTTTTATATTCCGGAAACTGCGATAGGTGCGCGGCACCGGTAGAAAAGCATTTTCTTGTACCTATGGAACATACTTTTGTGACCGAGTTGAACGACGAAACAAACGACGAGTTTATGCTCGTGCCAACCATGAAGTTCGACTTGGAGGGACTGGCGACTGAGGATGTTTTGCTCTATCTACCGAATAAATTCTTATGTGATGAGGACTGTAAAGGAATCTGTCCCTCATGTGGTAAGAATTTAAATGAAGGTCCTTGTGATTGTAAACCGGAAGTTGACCCGAGACTCGCGTCACTTCTTACACTCCTCGAGGACGATTAATTTGTTATAAAATTTTGATTTATTTTGAATAGGGGGTTTCCAAAATGGCAGTACCAGCAAGAAGAGTTTCTAAGGCTCGTCGTGATAAGAGACGTTCAAACGTATGGAAGTTGGACGCTCCAGAGCTTGTAAAGTGCCCACAGTGTGGCGCATATAAGAGACCACACAGAGTTTGCCAGGAATGTGGTTACTACAATGGCAAGCAGGTAATCGTAAAGGACTAATCAAAATTTCTTGAGATTAAGGTGGAGAAGGGGAACCTTCCCCACCTTTTAGTCGTTTTTAGGTGGTGAAATTATGGCAGCTTTAATTAAAAATGTTGAACCGGGCTCACTCGCAGAGAAGCACGGTATAGTAGCAGGTTCTACACTTCTTAAAATTAACGGTCAGGAGATCGTTGATGTACTCGACTATCGTTTCTACATGATAGAGAGCGAGCTCAAAGTTGCTTATAAGACACCTGAAGGTAAACTGGTTGTAACCAAAATTGTCAAGGAAGATGAATATGACGATTTAGGTCTTGAGTTCGAGACCTATCTTATCGATAAGCAGCATACCTGCAACAACAAGTGCATATTCTGCTTCGTTGATCAATTGCCGAAGGGAATGAGAGAGTCACTCTACTTTAAAGATGATGACTCAAGAATGTCATTCTTCTACGGGAATTACATCACACTTACCAACCTAAAACAGGCTGATATCGATAGGATTATCAAGATGCATATCAGCCCTGTAAATGTATCTGTACATACAATGGATCCAGAACTCCGCTGTAAGATGATGAAGAATAAGTTCGCAGGCGAGAGCCTCGGCTATCTCAAGCAACTGGCGGATGCTGGAATATCAATAAATGCACAACTTGTGCTTTGCCCTGGAATAAATGACGATGAGGAGATGTGCCGCTCAGTTGCTGCACTTTATAAGCTCGCGCCTGCAGTCCAGAGCGTGGCGTGTGTGCCAGTTGGCCTGACAGACCACAGAGAGGGCCTTCCAGAGCTTCGTATGTTTACAAAAGAGGAAGCTCGCAAGACCATAGCTCTTGTCAATGGTCTTGGCAACTGGATTGAGCCACGCCTTGGCAAACGATTCTGCTATGCAGCAGATGAGTTCTACCTGTTGGCAGATATGCCAATACCAAGTGAGAAGTACTATGATGACTATCCTCAACTTGATAACGGTGTAGGTCTTTTAAGACTCTTTGAAACTGAGGTAGGAGAGGCAATAGAGGAGAGACCACTTCCAGAGAAGAAATATCCAAAGAAGCGTATTACTCTCGTTACAGGCCTTGCTGCTCTTCCACTTGTTGGAAAGCTCAGTTGCAAGATTGAAGGCCTATATGGTAGTTCACTTAAATTGTCAGTCCATGGCATAAAGAATAACTTCTTTGGCCATAATATAACCGTCTCGGGCCTTGTCACTGGTAGTGACATCAAGGCTCAACTCCAAAATAAAGATCTTGGAGTTGCAGTCCTCGTGCCGGAGACTATGCTGAAGACCGGCGAGGATGTATTCCTCGACGATGTCAGCGTATCGGAACTCGAAGAGGAATTCGGAGTTCCGTTTGTCGTAGTAAGTAATAACGGCTACGATTTCGTAAATAAAATCTGTGATATTTTCGAGGAGGTGGAATAATGTCAAGACCAGTAGTTGCTATAGTTGGTCGACCAAATGTCGGTAAATCAACACTTTTCAACAAGTTAATCGGCAAGCGTCTCGCAATCGTTGATGACACACCAGGTGTCACAAGAGACCGTATCTACGGCGACTGCGAGTGGACCGGTCATAATATGCTTCTCGTTGATACGGGAGGTATTGAGCCGTATTCAGATGACATTATTCTCTCTCAGATGAGACGTCAGGCAGAGCTCGCAATTGACTCAGCCGATGTCATCATCCTCGTTACCAATATTGTCGATGGCGTCGTTGCAACAGACATGGAAGTTGCAACAATGCTTCAGAAGAGTGGAAAACCAATCGTACTCTGCGTAAATAAGTGCGATACAGTTGGTGAACTTCCACCTGATTTCTATGAGTTTTACAATCTCGGTCTCGGTGACCCAATTGCCGTGTCATCAACTCACGGCCGTGGCACCGGTGACCTTCTTGACGAGGTACTCAAATATCTCCCAGATGATGCGGATGAGGAGTACGAAGATGATACGATAAAGGTTGCAATTATAGGCAAACCAAACGTTGGTAAATCATCACTTGTTAATGCTATCTGCGGCGAGAACCGCGTAATTGTATCGGATATAGCCGGCACGACACGTGACGCCACCGATACAATGGTAGAGAACGAAAAAGGCAAATTTGTCTTCATCGACACAGCGGGTCTTCGCCGTAAGTCGAAGGTGGACGATGCCATTGAAAAATATAGCGTAATCCGTGCTCGCATGTCGGTGGAGCGCGCTAATGTCTGCGTCATCATGATTGACGCGACAGAGGGCTTCACTGAGCAGGATTCCAAGGTTGCGGGCATCGCCCACGAACTCGGAAAAGCTTGTATTATCGCTGTAAATAAGTGGGATGCTGTCGAAAAGGACGGCGAGACCATGCAGAAGGAGAGAAAGAAACTCATGAATGATTTCGCATTCATGAGCTATGCGCCAATTATCTTTATCTCTGCGAAAACTGGTCAGCGCCTTCCTGAACTTTTCGACCTCATCAAATTTGTAGACGACCAGAACGCAATGCGTATCTCAACAGGTAAACTCAACGAGGTACTCGCTGCGGCGACTGCCCGCGTTCAGCCACCTACGGATAAGGGAAGAAGACTCAAGATTTTCTATATGACACAGGCCTCAACAAGACCTCCGACGTTCGTATGCTTCGTAAATTCTGAGGATCTCTTCCACTACAGCTATCAGCGTTATCTCGACAACCAGATCCGTGAGGTATTCGGTCTCGAGGGAACTCCTACTCGTTTCGTAATTAGAGAGCGAGGAAAGAAATAATGAAGATTCTTGTAATTTCAGATTCGCACGGCAAGTATCAGAACACATTTGATGTCGTCTATGAGAATGCCGATGCTGAGATAATCATCCACCTCGGCGATGGGGTAGACGATGTCGACAGAGCTGCAAGAGATGTCGCAGATATGCGCCATCTTGCGGTGTCGAAGATATTTAAAGTGCGCGGAAACTGCGACATGTTCAGCGGCGAGGCAATTACCTCATTTGAGAATATAGGCGGTCATAAATTCTATATCACTCACGGCTATCAGCAGAATGTTAAGTCAGCACTTGGCATTGATGCTCTTGCCGTCGACGCTCGTGATAATGGCCGTGACGTTGCACTTTTTGGTCACACTCATAAGCCATTTTACGAGGAGCGAGACGGCGTGTATCTCTTCAATCCTGGATCAGTGATGAAGGGACAGTATGGTATTATAAATGTCGACGAGAAGACCGGCACTATCGAATTCTTGCATAAAGAAATTTAGTATGATAAAATAACTTTTGTTATTAATATATAGGAGTTGTAATTATGGAAAGAACTTATATTATGCTTAAGCCAGACTGCGTAGAGCGCGGTCTTATGGGTGAAGTAATCAGCCGTATCGAGAAGAAAGGTTTCGTTATCACAGATATGAAAATGATGCATCTTGACGAGGCAATTCTCCGTAAGCACTATGCACATCTTGTAGATAAGCCATTCTTCCCAGACATCGTATCTTATATGATGTCAGGCCCTGTTGTAGGCATGATCGTAGAAGGCGACAATGCTGTACTTGGCATGCGCGGTATCATGGGCGCTACAAAGTATGAAGAAGCACTTGCTGGTACAATCCGTGGTGACTTCGCTACATCAACAAGTTCTAATATTATTCATGGTTCTGACTCAGTTGAAAACGCAGAACTTGAAATTAAACGTTTCTTCGGCGAGAACGCATAAGTATAAAATTTAGGAGCTTAAAGCAACCGCTTTAAGCTCCTTTTTTTATGCCATATTTTGGAAAACTTCCATTGCAAGATCATACTCTGAAGTGCCGTAGGTTACGATGTTAATTTCCATCTCTTTTTCTTTAAGAAATGCTTTCGCTTCTTCAATGGCAATCCTTATCGCATCGCTCTTCGGGTAGCCATATACGCCGCTTGAAATCAGTGGGAAAGCTATGCTTTCACAGCCGTTTTCTGCGGCGAGTGCGAGGCAATTTCTATAGCATGAGCGGAGGTAGTTCTCCTCGCCGTGATTGCCACCACACCAGATAGGGCCAACGGTGTGAATTATGTATTTACAAGGCATATTATATCCGCCTGTGATCTTAGCTTCGCCGGTCTCGCAACCACCGAGTGTGCGGCATTCGGCGAGGAGTTCTCTGCCTGCCGCTCTGTGTATTGCGCCGTCAACGCCACCGCCACCAAGAAGGCTCTTGTTGGCCGCGTTGACCACCGCGTCACAAGGCAGTTTTGTGATGTCTGTATGAAGGATTTTTACTGACATATTTGTCACCTAAATTCTCAAAACTTTGGTCCTATTATAACACGGAAAAGTACAAAACGCGAGGGTGGGTGTATTATATAGTTTAAAAATTTATATTGACACTGGGCGTGCGGTAGTGTAAAATACTGCCACTTTCGTCTTTTTTCTTATAATATATTTATTTATATATAGGGAAAAACGAGCGATTCTAAACTATTTTCTAAACTATGAACGGAGTGATTAGACAGTATGGTAAAGGTTAAACCAACCCAGCTCGGCACAACCACTCGAATGAACTTCGCGAAGATCGAAGAGGTTATGGAAATGCCTAACCTCATCGAGGTTCAGAAGAATTCATATCAGTGGTTCCTTGATGTCGGTCTCAAAGAAGTCTTCAAAGACATCTCTGAGATTACTGACTACACAGGAAACCTTGTACTTGAGTTCGTCGATTACAAAATGGACGAGACTCCTAAGTACACTGTTAAGGAGTGCAAGGAGAGAGACGCAACATACGCAGCACCTCTTCGTGTAAAGGCACGACTTATCAACAAGGAAACTGGCGAAATCAAAGAGTCTGACGTTTATATGGGTGACTTCCCTCTTATGACAGAGAGCGGTACATTCGTAATCAACGGTGCAGAACGCGCTATTGTTTCACAGCTTGTTCGTTCACCTGGTGTTTACTTTGACATGACACACGATAAGACAGGTAAGGAGCTCTATGCTTCAACTGTTATTCCTAACCGTGGCGCATGGCTTGAGTATGAGTCAGATCAGAACGATCTTTTCTATGTTCGAATTGATAAGAACAGAAAACTCTACATCACAACTTTCATCCGTGCTCTTGGTCTTGGCACCAACAAAGAGATTCTTGATTTCTTTGGCCCAGATGAAAGAATTATGGCAACACTCGAAAGAGATTCTACTAAGAACGCTGAAGAGGCACTTCTTGAAGTTTACAAGAAGCTCCGCCCAGGCGAGCCACCAACGCTTGAGACAGCACAGGCTCACCTCGATGGTCTCTTCTTTGACGCTCACCGTTACGACCTCTCTCGTGTAGGCCGTTATAAGTACAACAAGAAACTTGCTATCTCTGCACGTCTTGTTGGCAATAAGCTCGCAGAGCCAATCGTAAACGAGGAGACAGGTGAACTCCTCGCAGAGAAGGGTGAAATTATCACCGCTGAGAAGGCTTACGAAATCGAGCAGGCAGGCGTTATGACTTGCTCACTCGACTGCGACGGCAAAGCAATCAAACTCATCTCTAACGGTATGGTTGATGCCCTTCCTTACTTAAAGGGTCTCAAGATTACTGAGGACGAGCTTGAAGAAATTGCAATCAATGAGAAGGTACGCTACAACGTACTCATGGAAATTCTTTCTCAGAATTCCAAGAAGAAGGACGTTCTCGCTGCTCTCGCAGAGCGCTGCGACGACCTTATTCCAAAGCATATTATTATCGACGATATCTTTGCATCAATTAACTACATGAACTGCCTTGCATCTAATGTAGGTACAATTGACGACATTGACCATCTCGGTAACCGCCGTATTCGTTCAGTCGGCGAATTACTCCAGAATCAGTTTAGAATTGGATTTACACGTATGGAGAGAGTTGTACGTGAGCGTATGTCTCTCCAGGCACAGGAACCAGACAAGGCAACTCCTCAGGCACTCATCAACATCAGACCTGTTGTTGCAGCAGTTAAGGAGTTCTTCGGTTCTTCACCACTTTCACAGTTCATGGATCAGACCAACCCACTTGCTGAACTTACTCACAAGCGTCGTCTGTCTGCCCTCGGTCCTGGCGGTCTTTCACGTGACCGTGCTGGATTCGAAGTTCGTGACGTTCACTACAGCCACTATGGTCGTATGTGTCCTATCGAGACTCCAGAAGGTCCTAATATCGGACTTATCTCTTACCTCGCTACTTTTGCTCGTATCAACAAGTACGGCTTCATCGAAGCACCTTTCCGTAAGGTGGACAAGAAGACAGGTAAGGTTCTCGACGAGGTTGTATACATGACAGCCGATGTCGAGGATGAATATAGAGTTGCACAGGCCAACGAACCTCTTGATAAAGATGGTCGTTTCACAAGAGAAAAGGTTACTATCCGTTATCGTGATGAATTTGCCGAAGTTGATCGTTCAGTTCCTGATTACATGGACGTATCACCAAGAATGCTTGTATCTGTAGCTACAGCTATGATTCCATTCCTTGAGAACGACGATGCTAACCGTGCCCTCATGGGATCTAACATGCAACGTCAGGCAGTACCTCTTATGAAGACTGTTGCTCCTTTCGTTGGAACAGGTATGGAGCGTAAAGCAGCTGTTGACTCAGGTGTTGTAGTTCTTGCAAAGAATGCAGGTAAAGTTATTCACGTTGATGCAACAACAATTGAAATCGAGACCAAGAATGGTTCTATCGATACATACGAACTTATCAAGTTCATGCGTTCTAACCAGGGCACTTGTATCAACCAGCGCCCAATCGTTTCACTCGGTGAAAAGGTTGAGGCAAAGCAGGTTATCGCAGATGGTCCTGCAACAGCCAACGGTGAAATCTCACTTGGTAAGAACGCTCTCATCGGTTTCATGACTTGGGAAGGTTACAACTACGAGGATGCTGTTCTCCTTAATGAAAAGATTGTACGCGATGACGTATACACATCAATTCATATTGAAGAGTATGAACTCGAAGCTCGTGACACCAAGCTCGGACCTGAAGAGATCACACGTGATATTCCAAACGTAGGTGAGGAAGCTCTTTCTGACCTCGATGAGTTTGGTATTATCCGTATTGGTGCTGAGGTTCACTCAGGTGATATCCTTGTTGGTAAGGTAACACCAAAGGGTGAGACTGAGCAGACAGCAGAAGAGAGACTTCTTCGTGCCATCTTCGGTGATAAGGCACGTGAAGTTCGTGATACATCACTCCGTGTTCCTCACGGTGAGTACGGTATCGTTGTAAACGTTGAAGTATTCACAAGAGAGAACTCTGACGAGTTGTCACCTGGCGTAAATAAGGTTGATCGCTGCTACATCGCTCAGAAGAGAAAGATTCAAGTCGGCGATAAGATGGCCGGTCGTCACGGTAACAAGGGTGTTGTATCTCGCATTCTTCCTCAGGAGGATATGCCATTCCTTCCTGACGGTACTCCACTTGATATCGTTCTTAACCCACTGGGCGTACCTTCCCGAATGAACATCGGTCAGGTACTTGAAGTAAACATGGGTATGGCAGCCCGTTCAAAGGGCTGGAAGGTTATGACACCTGTATTCGATGGTGCTCATGAAGAAGATATCCAGTACTTCCTTACAGAATCAAAGATTCTTGCAGAGGGCACACCTGCCATGCAGCAGATGGTTCTCGACTATGAAGCTAAGAATGAGGAAAGAGGATTTGATCTTCTCGAACTCATTGAACTTCTTAAATCAAATACAACAGATGAAAAAGAACTCAAGTTCCTCGACGATGCATATCAGGCTCGCGATGGTAAGACAGTTCTTATGGATGGCCGTACAGGTAAGCCACTCGGCGACAGAGTTACAGTCGGCGTAATGTACTACCTCAAGCTCCATCATCTTGTTGACGATAAGATTCATGCCCGTTCAACCGGTCCTTACTCACTCGTTACTCAGCAGCCACTTGGTGGTAAAGCTCAGTTCGGTGGTCAGCGTTTCGGTGAAATGGAAGTTTGGGCACTTGAAGCTTACGGTGCAGCTTATACACTTCAGGAAATTCTTACTGTCAAGTCTGACGATATCGTAGGTCGAGTTAAGACATACGAAGCTATTGTTAAGGGACAGAGTGTTCCGAAGTCAGGCGTTCCGGAATCATTCAAGGTACTTATCAAAGAGCTCCAGGCTCTTGGCCTTGACGTTAAGGTTCTTGATAAAGACGACAACGAAATTGACCTCAGACAGAACTTTGATGGTGATGATATCGGATTCCGTCTCGTTGAAAACGAAGACATGAAGACCGTAAACAATGCTGAAGGCGCAGAAGGCTTTACAGTTCTCGGTGCAGACGGAGAACCTGAAGTAGCAGAAGCAGACGGAGAACCTGAGTTCTTCGTAGAAGAAGCTTCTCCGGCATCAGCAGACGATTTCATTTCTGATATTTCAGGAATGGACAGCTTCGACGAATAATCAAAGAAAAGAGGTCACCAAATGACAGACATTCAGAATATCGTTCCAACCGCTAATGAAGATCTGGTTTTTGATAGCATCAAAATTGGCCTTGCATCTCCGGATACTATTCGTAAGTGGTCAAACGGTGAGGTTACAAAACCTGAAACAATAAACTACAGAACTCTCAAGCCTGAAAGAGACGGCCTTTTCTGTGAAGCAATCTTCGGCCCTACAAAGGACTGGGAATGCTCTTGCGGAAAGTACAAGAGAGTACGTTATAAAGGTAAGGTTTGTGAAAGATGCCACGTTGAAGTAACAAAGGCTAAGGTTCGTCGTGAACGTATGGGTCACATTGAACTTGCAGCTCCTGTTTCTCACATCTGGTACTTCAAGGGTATTCCTTCACGTATCGGCCTTATGCTTGATATTTCTCCAAAGAACCTTGAAAAAGTGCTTTACTTCGCACTTTACATTGTTACAGATCCTGGTACAACAAGCCTTAAGAAGTATGAACTTCTTACAGAAAACGGTTACCAGGAAATGAGAGACCTTTACGACGATGCTTTTGAAGCAGGCATGGGTGCTGAAGCTATCAAAAAGCTTCTCTCCGAAATCGACGTTGAAGCTCTCTCCGAGGAACTTACAGAGGAACTCGAAAAGACTTCAGGTCAGAAGAGACAGAGACTCCTCAAGAGACTTGAGGTAGTAAATGCATTTAAGAGCTCAGGCAACAAGCCTGAATGGATGATTCTTGACTGCATCCCTGTAATTCCACCTGATCTTCGTCCTATGGTTCAGCTCGACGGCGGTCGTTTTGCAACATCAGACCTTAATGACCTTTATCGTCGTGTTATCAACCGTAACAACAGACTTAGAAGACTCCTCGACCTCAGCGCTCCTGACATCATCATCAGAAATGAAAAGAGAATGCTTCAGGAAGCTGTCGATGCTCTTATCGACAACGGTCGTCGCGGACGTCCTGTAACAGGTCCTAACAACAGACCTCTTAAGTCACTCTCTGATATGCTTAAGGGTAAGCAGGGACGTTTCCGTCAGAACCTTCTCGGTAAGCGTGTTGACTACTCCGGCCGTTCAGTAATCGTTGTAGGTCCTGAACTTAAGATGCACCAGTGCGGTCTTCCTAAGGAGATGGCACTCGAACTCTTCAAGCCATTCGTAATGAAGAGACTTGTTGAGACAGGTGTAGCAGGCAATATCAAGTCTGCAAGAAAAATGGTAGAGCGCTCAAAGGATGAAGTTTGGGATGCTCTTGAAGTAGTAATTAAAGACCATCCTGTAATGCTTAACCGTGCGCCTACACTTCACCGTCTTGGTATTCAGGCATTTGAGCCGGTTTTAGTTGACGGTAGAGATATTAAGCTTCATCCGCTCGCTTGTACAGCATTCAACGCCGACTTCGACGGCGACCAGATGGCTGTTCACGTTCCTCTTTCAGCAGAGGCACAGGCAGAAGCAAGATTCCTCATGCTTGCTGCAAACAACCTCCTCAAACCTTCAGACGGACGTCCTGTAACAGTTCCTTCACAGGATATGCTTCTCGGTTCTTACTACCTTACACTTGATAAGGATGGCGAACCTGGTGAAGGCAGAGCATTCAGAAACGTTGATGAAGTTACTCTTGCGTTTGAAGAGGGCACAATCACAATCCATTCCAAGGTTAAGGTTAGAATGACTAAGGAATTCGAGGGTGAGATGGTAACAGGTTACTGTGAGACTTCTCTCGGTAAGATCATCTTCAACAACCCGATTCCTCAGGACCTTGGTTTCATAGACAGAACAAAGCGTGAAAACATCTTCAGACTTGAAGTTGAAGACCTTGTTAACAAGAAGGTTCTTGGTAAGATTATCGACAGATGTCTCCGTGTTCACGGAACACATACAACATCTGTAATGCTTGATAACATCAAGGCTCAGGGTTACAAGTACTCAACTCTTTCAGGTATCACAGTAGCTTACATGGATGCTAAGATTCCTGACAGTAAGAAGAATTACGTTGCAGATGCAGAAGCTACAGTTGACCAGATCGATGTTGCTTACCAGGAAGGTTTCCTTACTAAGGAAGAACGTTCCAAGGCAGTTATCAAAGTATGGGAAGACTGCACAAACCTTGTATCTGCCGGACTTAAAGATAACCTCGGTAAGTTTAACCCGATCTTCATGATGATTGATTCCGGTGCCCGTGGTTCTGACTCACAGCTTCGTCAGCTTGCCGGCATGCGTGGTCTTATCGCCAACACATCAGGTAAGACAATCGAAATCCCAATCAGAGCCAACTACCGTGAAGGTCTTAACATCATCGAGTACTTCATCTCATCTCGTGGTGCTCGTAAGGGTCTTGCCGATACCGCTCTTCGTACAGCTGACTCAGGTTACCTCACAAGACGTCTTGTTGACGTATCTCAGGAAGTTGTTGTTTCAGAAGAAGATTGCGGATGCAAAGATGGTATTCCTGTTTATGACATCGTTGACGGTAAGGAAGTTATCGAGGAACTTCAGGAAAGACTTATCGGTCGTTTCCTTGCAGAAGACCTCGTTGACGAAAAGACCGGCGAAGTTATCATGGACTGCAACCATATGCTCACAGAAACAGATGCTGAGATTGTTGACAAGTTTGTTAAGCAGGCTCACGCTGATGCTGTTGAAGCAGGCAAAGCTCCTGAAGGTTCAAGAGCTGAAATCAAGATCAGATCACTTCTTACCTGCCGTGCTCATCACGGTGTCTGCATCAAGTGCTATGGTAAGAACCTTGCAACAGGTACTCCTGTTACAGTCGGCGAAGCAGTTGGTATCGTAGCTGCTCAGTCAATCGGTGAACCTGGTACACAGCTTACAATGAGAACCTTCCATACCGGTGGTGTAGCCGGTGGCGACGATATCACACAGGGTCTTCCTCGTGTCGAAGAACTTTTCGAAAGCCGTCGTCCAAAGACACTCGCAATTCTTTCAGAGTTCAACGGTACTGCCAAGATTGTTGATGACAAGAAGGGTAGACATGTCGTTGTTACAAACGATGAAGAAGGACTCGAAAAATCATATCTCATCCCTTACGGACTTCGTCTTCGCCAGCGCATCGCTGACGGCGTAACAGTTGAAAAGGGTGAGGAACTTACCGAAGGTTCAATTTACCCACAGGATCTTCTCGGAATTATGGGTGAGGCAGCAGTTCATGACTACCTTATCCGCGAAGTTCAGAGAACATACCGTAACCAGGGTGTTGATATCAACGATAAGCACATCGAAGTTATCGTTCGTCAGATGATGAAGAAGGTAACAGTAACAGACGCAGGTGAATCAGATCTCATCGTAGGTTCAACAATTGATAAGTCTGAACTTTATGATATTAACGATAAGATTACTGCTGAAGCTGCAAAGACAGGTCGCGAACCTGCACTTGCAAAGGCTGACGCTGTTCTTCTCGGTATCACAAAGGCATCTCTTGCTACTGATTCATTCCTTTCAGCTGCTTCATTCCAGGAAACAACAAGAGTTCTTACAGATGCAGCTATCAAGGGTAAGGTTGACCCACTTGTTGGCCTTAAGGAGAACGTTATCATCGGTAAGCTTCTTCCATCCGGTACAGGTATGAAGGTTTACAACAATGTTGATGTAAAGTCTACAAAGCCTGAACCTGAAGTTTTTGAAGACAACAATTACTTCATCATGGATAAAGAAGTTGAAACTGTTGTAGAGACATTTGATGACTCTGACAATCAGTAAGAAAAAACGCTAGTTTTGGCTGTTGACATTGGTTTGTCAATGGTATAGAATAGCAAATTGTCGTGGTATGTTTACCACAAAGTAACGGTCTATCAGGAGAACTTCCGAAAGCGATTTCGGGAGCTCTCCTATAGCAATATATTTACATTTTCACATTATTTTCAGGAGGTGAAAGTATTGCCAACCTTTAACCAGCTTGTACGTCAGGGTAGAAAAACTACCGAGAAGAAAGCTAAGGCTCCGGCTCTTCTTAAGGGTCTCAACTCTAAGAAGAACGTAATGACAGATGTTCAGTCACCACAGAAGCGTGGCGTTTGCACAGCTGTTAAGACTGCAACACCTAAGAAGCCTAACTCTGCTCTTCGTAAGATCGCCAGAGTTCGTCTTACAAACGGTATTGAAGTTTCTGCTTACATCCCAGGTGTAGGCCACAACCTTCAGGAGCACTCAGTTGTACTTATCAGAGGCGGACGTGTTAAGGACCTTCCAGGTGTACGTTACCATATTATCCGTGGTACTCTCGATACACAGGGTGTTACTGACAGAATGCAGTCCCGCTCAAAGTACGGTGCTAAGAAGCCAAAGGCTAAGAAGTAATCCATCGACTTCCGTAAACAGATGGAGTAATTAGAGTTCAATCTTCTTGCAGGCTGCGCAATACTTTTGCGTAACAATGTGACAGTGTAAACATATTGCAGGTCTCATTGGCGCCACGAGAAATTGTCACTCGAGTACCTATGATATCATTAATATGAAGGAGGGAAGCGACGTGCCAAGAAGAGGCCAGATTGCAAAACGTGACGTTTTGCCAGATCCGCTTTACAACTCAAAGCTCGTTACACGTCTTATCAACAGCGTAATGCTCGACGGTAAGAAGGGTGTTGCCCAGAAAATCGTGTACGGTGCTTTCGAAATTATCAACGAAAAGACAGGCAGAGAACCTCTCGAAGTTTTCGAAGAGGCTATGGAAAACGTAATGCCTGTACTTGAGGTAAAAGCTCGCCGTGTAGGTGGTGCTACATACCAGGTTCCAATCGAAGTTCGTCCAGAGAGAAGACAGACTCTCGGTCTTCGTTGGATCACACTTTACGCTCGTCAGCGTTCTGAAAGAACAATGAAGGAGAGACTCGCTAACGAGATTCTCGATGCTGTAAACCAGACAGGTGCTGCATTTAAGAAGCGTGAAGATACCCATAAGATGGCTGAAGCTAATAAGGCTTTTGCTCATTTCAGATGGTAATAAGGGCTTGGAGGTAACCAATGGCTAGACAGGTAACTTTGGAAAAGACCAGAAATATTGGTATCATGGCCCATATCGATGCCGGTAAGACTACAACAACAGAACGTATTCTTTACTACACAGGCATCAACCACAAGATTGGTGAAGTACATGATGGTGCAGCTACCATGGACTGGATGGTTCAGGAGCAGGAGCGTGGTATCACAATCACATCCGCTGCAACTACATGTTTCTGGAAAGAACACAGAATCAACATCATCGACACCCCTGGCCACGTAGACTTTACAGCTGAAGTTGAGCGTTCACTTCGTGTACTCGACGGCTCTGTAACAGTTCTTTCAGCTAAGGGCGGCGTTGAGCCTCAGTCTGAAACTGTATGGCGTCAGGCTGATAAATACCAGGTTCCACGTATGATCTATGTTAACAAGATGGACATCATGGGCGCCGATTTCTATAACGTAATCGAAATGGTAAAAGAACGTCTTAAGGCTAACCCTGTTCCAATTCAGATCCCTATCGGAGCTGAAGCAGAATTCCGTGGTATCATCGACCTCATCACAATGAGAGCTGAAGTATACTACGATGACGCAGGTAAGGACGTTCGTGACGAAGATATCCCTGCAGAACTTATGGATAAGGCTCAGGAATATCATGAGTCTCTCCTTGAGACAGTTGCATCTTATGATGATGAACTCATGGAGAAGTACTTCGATGGTGAGGAACTCACAGTCGAAGAAATCAAATCAACAATCCGCAAGGCTACCATCGCTAATGACATGGTACCAATGGTTTGCGGTACTTCTTATCGTAACAAGGGTGTTCAGCCACTTCTTGATGCTATCGTTGACTACATGCCTGCTCCAACAGACATCCCTGCTATCAAGGGTGTAAACCCTGATACTGATGAAGAAGAAGACAGACATGCTTCAGATAGCGAACCATTCTCAGCTCTTGCATTCAAGATTGCTACTGACCCATACGTAGGTAAGCTTTGCTTCTTCCGCGTATACTCAGGTGTAGTTGAAGCAGGTGCTACAGTTCTTAACTCAACAAAGGATAAGAACGAAAGAATGGGACGTATTCTTCAGATGCACGCTAACAACAGACAGGACCTCGACGTTTGCTACGCTGGTGATATCGCTGCTTGTGTTGGTGTAAAGAATACTACAACAGGTGATACTCTCTGCGATCCTAAGGCTCCTGTAATTCTCGAGTCTCTTGACTTCCCAGAGCCAGTAATCTCTGTTGCTGTTGAACCTAAGACCAAGGCTGGTCAGGAAAAGATGGGTATCGCTCTTGCAAAGCTTGCAGAAGAAGACCCAACATTCACTGTTCGTACAGATGAAGAAACAGGCCAGACCATCATTTCCGGTATGGGTGAGCTTCACCTTGAAATCATCGTAGACAGACTCTTCCGTGAATTCAAAGTTGAAGCTAACGTAGGTGCTCCTCAGGTATCTTACCGTGAGACAATTACTGCTCCTGCTGACGAAGACTGCAAGTACAAGAGACAGTCCGGTGGTTCAGGTCAGTACGGTCACGTTAAGATCAAGATCGAGCCAAACCCAGGTAAGGGTTATGAATTTATCAATGCTGTTGTCGGCGGTGCAATTCCTAAGGAATTCATCGGTCCTACAGAGCAGGGTATTAAGAGCGCTATGAACGCAGGTATCCTCGCTGGCTACCAGGTAGTTGACGTAAAGGTAACACTTTATGATGGTTCTTACCATGAAGTTGACTCCTCTGAAATGGCCTTCAAGATTGCCGGTTCCATGGCATTCAAGAATGCAATGAAGAAGGCTTCTCCTGTACTTATGGAGCCTATGATGCAGGTTGACGTTACAACTCCTGACGATTACGTTGGTGATGTTATCGGTGATATCAACTCACGTCGTGGTCTCATCAAGGGTATGGAGCCTGTAACAGGTGCTACTCAGGTTAGTGCACATGTTCCACTTGCTTCAATGTTCGGTTATTCTACAGACCTTCGTTCAAAGACTCAGGGTCGTGCAAACTATGTAATGCAGCCATCTCACTATGCTGAGGTTCCAAAGAGCATTGCAGAGACTGTAATGAGCGACAGAGCTAAGAAGTAAGAGAATTCAATAGTTGAAAGTAATCAGGCATTCTGATACAATTTACTAAAGAATTTTCAACCAATATATAAAAAAACAAATTAATTCTTTAACGTTTATTTTTAAGGAGGCTATTCCAATGGCAAAGGAAAAGTTTGAAAGAACCAAACCACATGTTAACATTGGTACAATCGGTCACGTTGACCATGGTAAGACAACTCTTACAGCAGCTATCACAAAGACTCTCGCTATGAAGGGCTATGCACAGTTCGAAGACTATGCAGACATCGATAAGGCTCCAGAAGAGAGAGAACGTGGTATCACAATCAACACAGCTCACGTTGAGTACGAAACAGACAGCCGTCACTATGCTCACGTTGACTGCCCAGGCCATGCTGACTACATCAAGAACATGATCACTGGTGCTGCTCAGATGGACGGTTCTATCCTCGTAATCGCAGCTACTGATGGTCCTATGGCTCAGACAAAGGAACACCTTCTCCTTGCTCGTCAGGTAGGCGTACCATACATCATCGTATTCCTTAACAAGGTTGACCAGGTAGACGATCCTGAACTTCTTGAACTCGTAGAGATGGAAGTTCGTGAGACTCTTTCTGAGTATGACTTCCCAGGTGATGACGTTCCAATCATCGCTGGTTCTGCTCTTCAGGCTCTTGAGTACACAGGCGACGACATCGACGCTCCTGTTCTTAAGCCAATCTGGGATCTTATGGAAGCTGTTGACAGCTACATCCCAACTCCAGACCGTAAGTCAGACCTTCCTTTCCTTATGCCAGTAGAGGACGTATTCACAATCACAGGTCGTGGTACAGTTGCTACAGGTAGAGTTGAAAGAGGTCAGCTTAGAACTTCTGAAGAAGTTGAAATCGTTGGTCTTAAGGAAGAAAGCTCTAAGACAGTTTGCACAGGTATCGAAATGTTCCGTAAGACTCTCGACTACGCTGAGGCTGGTGACAACATCGGTGCTCTTCTTCGTGGTGTTCAGAGAACTGACATTGAACGTGGTCAGGTACTTGCTAAGCCAGGTTCAATCAACCCACACACAAAGTTCCGTGGTCAGGTTTACGTTCTTACTAAGGACGAAGGTGGCCGTCATACACCATTCTTCAACAACTACAGACCACAGTTCTACTTCAGAACAACTGACGTTACAGGCGTAATCAACCTTCCAGCTGGCACAGAAATGTGCATGCCTGGCGATAACGTAGAAATGGATGTTGAACTCATCACTCCAATCGCTATCGAAGAAGGTCTTCGTTTCGCTATCCGTGAAGGCGGACGTACAGTAGGTTCAGGCGTTGTTATCGCTATCAACGAATAATTAACACTTTAATTAATCGTTAACTTACAAATGATTGACCCACACCGGTATCCGGTGTGGGTCTTTTTTGTATTCTATGCACAACCTTGCATTGATTGTGATTTTTTTCTCCATTTTAAGCAATAGAATTATTTTTGACATTAATGTACGCTAAAGGTGTTCGGAGGTTAACCTGATTCGTTAACCTGTATTTTGATTGGCCATATTACAGTTTGGAGGTATGGACATGTTAGGATTACTTACAAAACTCTATTTCTGGTTTTTAGCTAATCTTCTTTTTGATTGGCCTTTCTAAACAGGAGGTAGAAATATGATTTCAGCAACAATTGGTATTTTATCATTTATTGCATGGGAAACTTTTGAATTACTCCTCGCTATTATCTTTTAAAAAGTTCCTATTGAGTGGGGA
>JAZQQZ010000005.1:0-25973 GCA_045629305.1 Acutalibacteraceae bacterium
AACATAGTAAATTCCTGGCATCTGTCTGGCCTCAGCCTCAGCTTCAGCCACTGCCTTTTCATCATATGAAAAGATCATGCCACGGACACCTGTGTCCTTTGCACCTTCTCTGACAGATGCTTTCGTGGTGCCGCGCACCACTCCGTTATGTGTAAGATACATCCCACATTTTTCTGCGGATGGATCTGCCTTAGCTTCAATGAGCCACTGATTTACATCAACCATATTATTTGCCCTGATAATATTTATCTGCATGATACTGGAAGAGTGACTTGATTACTGAATCAACATTGCTGATTGTAACCGTTGCACCTGTTACAGCATCTACACCTTCAACCTCTGTACCATAGCCGCCCCATGCGTCGAACTCTGCCTTAGTCTTACCGACAAGATTCTTTAGATATGACTCGTCGAAATACTCTTCTGAAAACTCATGGGCTGACTGATCCTCATCACCGAAAAGGCCCTTGCCACTTGCAAATGAAATTGAGCGAATTGCTGCTTCATCAGCTGTGTCCTTAGTATTGAGAAGTTCAATATAAAGAACTGAATACATATTGGCACTTGGGTCACGGCATGTGCATGAAATATATGCTACCTGATATGTTGTGAATGTTTCGTTAGAATTCTCGAAAAGAATTACAGCGTCCTGCTCATCCTTTACACCATCAGTTGCATACTGTGTGTACTTGAATGTTTCATATGGATATTCCTCTGCTGTCTCCTGTGTACCACATGCTGCCAAGCAGAAAACAAACGTTAATGAAAGTATAATACTGACAAATTTTTTCATTTTACTTTACCGCCTTGTGAAGTCTTGTGAAATCAATATATGCGTAGTCGGCGCGCCATGTTGCGTCAATTACATTTCCGTTTGCATCGTCTGGATATACGATAAGTTCTTGCTTGTTTTCACCTTCGTACTGCCAAGCGCCGCCGACATTGTAGACTTTAGTCTCATCCCATCCGAGATAGATGAGAAGTGTTCTCATCATGCCAGCATATCCACCGCCTCCGCAGATAAGGAAGATGTTCTTGTCCTTCGGGAAGAGTTCTCTGAGAACCATCTCTGATTCCTCATAGTTCGGTGTCGCACTCTTTACTGTGCCATCCTCGTTCCACTCGATGGTGTAGAGGCATTCACCGTCATACGCACCTCCAACTGGAAGTGCCTGAAGTGTACCGATATAAGGGAACGGTGTTATCTTAAAGCCAGCGATTGTTACAGACAAATCGGCATTGCCGCCGATTGATGCATAATCTGCTGGATCAAAGAGCAAGCGCATATCGCGATACACTGTATCTTCTCTACCAAGATAATTATCAATTGTCTCCATATTAATATTCTTATCTACACCGAACTGTGACTCCGCATCAACTGTTGCACCAGGAAGATCTTTTGGAACCGCAGTGCAAGCAGCGAAACAAAACGCAATCGCAAATGTAAGAATAAATGAAATTACCTTTTTCATTTTATATCTCCCATATAATTAATTACATTTATATATGATAACAAAAAACTAATATAAATACAACAAAAGAGGACGGATAACACCCGTCCTCATAATCATTCCTCTACATTCCATAGTGTCCATGCATATAGGGAATCAGTCACCTTTGTAATTTTGCCGTCTTTTACCATATTTGTTTTTAAATAATCATATGTCATTTTTACTTCTTCGTCTGTTGGTGCACGATCACGAATTATGTTTGTTGTGACACCATGGCAAAGTTCCATATTGAAATCATATGTGTGGGATATCACTTCTTTATAATATCGAATCTCTGGTTTGTATCCCATCTGCCATAGAATATTAAAGAGACAGTATGTTGAACTATTTCCCCAGTTGTTAGAAATCGGTTGATTATAAACATTCTCTTTTACAGCGTTTCTAAGATTATCTTTTCTATAGACAAAACTGTTATTAAAACACCATTTGCGTGTCATCTTATTTACTTTCTCTATAGACTGAAGTCCGTCCATCGCCGGAGAAAGAGATGTAAAAACGAAATCATATTTGTTGTCCCAGTTTGTTGTATCTTCGTTGAGAAAATCACATTCTAAAAAATCTATATTTAAAAGCTCGTTCTCAACTGCAGACTCTTTGCAATACTCAAGCATTTTAGGAGAGACATCGAGACAAGTGACTCTCTTTGCACGCTTTGCAAATTCTATTGCATAGCCACCAGAACCACACCCGATATCTATAACTTCTGTATCTTTGGTTAGTGCTCCTCGCTCCGTTAAATAGTTTGTAAGCTCGATATATTGCTTGTTTTTTATCTCTTCGACATCTTTAGGATCATCTTTCCAATGCTCTGCAAGTCTATCCCAAGTCTCCTTGTTGTGCTGCATTCCATCATTAGGTTTTAAAGTTTCCCAAAGCTTATCAAAATATTCTATATCTTTATCCATAATCAAATTTCCGAACTAAAGAATTCTAAAAATTCTTTCATCTCCGACGTTTTAGGATTATCTAAAATGCTTGAAATCTCGCCACGCTCGATAACCTTACCGTCTTTCATAAACACGACTTCGTCGGCTATGCGGCGTGCCTGCGACATCGAATGTGTAACAATAACAATCGTCTTTCCTTCTGTTTTTTGCTTTACAATTACATCTTCTGTAATCTTAGTTGATTCGATGTCCATGGCTGCTGTAGGCTCATCGAGAAGTAGAACCTCTGCTCCATTCATGATTGTCCTACAAAGAGCCATCCTGGCAGTCTCGCCGCCAGAAAGTGCATTTGCTTTCTGGTCTGCAAGATGATCTATTTTAAGCTCGCACATTAATTTGTCTGCTCGTGCTTTGTCTTCTTCTCTTCCCTTAGTTGCAAGAAGAACATTCTTATAAGTTGTCATTTTAAAAGCAAAACTTTTTTGTGGCATATAGCATACTTTTTTGCCATCAAAATCTAAATTTGCTTTTTCATCTGATTTTATTTGCTTAGCAATAACTTTTAAAAAAGTAGATTTTCCACTTCCGTTTGCTCCAACAATCGCATAAATCTTTCCTAAATCAAATTCAATTTTATCTATATCGAGAACTGTCTTTTCTCCATATGTTTTTTTCAAATTTTCAAAAATCATTTTTCATCCACCACCCTCTCAGATAATAGATGAACAACAATATTAACTATAAGAGACAATATCATCAATATAATTCCAATTGCCATTGCTTTAGAAAAATTGCCTCGACTTGTGTAATTCATAATAGCCGTTGTCATAACATTTGTTTTATAAACAATAGCTCCACCTACCATAGAAACGGCGCCTACTTCTGCTATTGAGCGGGCAAATCCTGCAAGATATGTGGAGAAAATTTGATATTTTGTCTCCACCAAAGTAAGCTTTAATGTTTTTCCGAAACCGAGACCGAGACCTTTTGCTGTCTCTTTAATATCCGGTACAATTGCAGATAAAAACGTTTCTGTGTTAGCTGCAACTATTGGTGTAATAAGAAGAACCTGTGCCACTACCATTCCTGGAATTGTATAAAGAAGTTGGAGATGGCGAAGAGGTCCAACACCCGAAAAAGCGATATAACAAATCAAGCCACATACAACTGGAGGCATACTCATAAGTGTTCTATTTAATATGATAAGTCCTCTGCGACCAGGAAAATGTGCTAACGCCAAAAAAGCCCCTAGGGGCACTCCAAGAAGGAGTGCCACGAGGGAGCTTGAAAAGCACATTTTGAGTGTGACCTCTATTATGTTTATGAGCTCTGAATCTTTGGTAGCGATGAGCTCAAACGCTTTTACAAATATATTCTGCATGAGAATATTATATTATTTTGCTTCGAGATCTGCAAGGAATGTTGCATAATCGTTAGAAGCTGTGAGGAATGTAGCTTTATCTGTAAGAATATAAGCACCCTTCTCATCAGCCATCTTAATGCAAGCGCCCATACCAGCGTTAGCTGAAATGTACCAATCTGTGTAATCCTTGAAAGAATCTGCCTCAGTTGTAATACCGAGCTCTTTTGGCCAAAGCTTAATCTCAGCCTTATGTGTACCAGACTCATCACCACGAGAAATGAATGCATACTTGCCATCAGCAATAGCCTTCATAGCTGTAGGGATATCAGCAGCAGCTTTAACGCCTGCTGGGTCATCCTTAGGACCACAAAGTACGAAATAGTTGTACATAAATGTAAGTCTTTCAGCGTCGAAGCCAGCAACTTTTCTAGCGTAACCAGCATTTACAAACTCTTCTTCTGATGACTTAGCATGAACAAGAATTACATCAGCATTACCCATCTGTGCATTAGCAATAGACTTACCTGTACCAGCTGAGAACACTTCTACCTTGTAACCATACTTATCCTCAAATGTCTTAAGAATAGTACCAAGGAGACCAGAATCGTTTACAGAAGTTGTTGTTGAAAGACGAATTGTCTTTGTCTCTTCTGTTGCCTGTGGAATAGTAGCTGTTGACTTTGGAGCGTTGTCTTTAAGTGTGAAAAGAGCTACACCATAAGTGTCCTTACCATACTCTGCGCAAGCCTTAAGTCCTTCGTCAGAAAGAAGCCAGTTAATGAAAGCGTCAGCACCTACTGTGTTGATCTTAACATCTTTAACAGCGTTGCCGTCAGCATCTTTCCAATCAGCCTTGTCATTAACAGCTATAACAGTATAGTTGTTAATCATTGCGTCGTCCTCTTCCTTGAGAATCTCAAGTTTAAGAGCAACTTTTTCTTCGTCGTCTGCTGCAGGTGCCTTAGCACAAGCGAAGAGGCAAAGAGCCATTGCGAGTGCAAGAACGAGAGCGAGAACCTTTTTAAAATTCTTCATTTTAAAAACTCCTTTTTTTTGACTTCCGCACTGATCTTCTCAATTGGAGATGATAAATTGAGTTCGTCAGCAGATCAGTGCTCGAAGTCGTAAATTTACAAACAATACCGCTTTCTAGCATAAGAAAAAGAGCTTCCTTGAAAAGAAAGCTCTTAAAGTCCAACAAATACAAATACATGTATTCTTTGCAATCTTTTCAACCACGGAAGGCAGCTTCGTTTCCAAAACCACCCCGGCTAAGTGTCCATAGTGTCAGCCTTAGGACAAGTAGCTCGAAAGCAAATATTAATTTGTATCAGTATTATATATTAAATTGTATACAAAATCAACCGTTTGATTTTTTACTTGTTTTCTTTGCCTTTGTTTTAGGTTTCTTCTTTGGTTCCTCTTTTATTACTTCTTCCTTTTCTTCCTTAGGAAGTTTAAAAGTAAAAGCAGCAATGTCATCTAAGTTGGCAATAATAAATGCTTGTGCATTGACATTGTACATGTTCTTAATGAATTCTCTTCCCTGGAAGTTTATCAAGTTGCCTGTTATACCAACAATCTTTCCTTCCTCTGTCGGAACACGATTTCTTTTGCCTGCTACAAGTTCTGTTGTAAGTAAACCTTCATACTCCAACCAATTGGCAATATGGAATCCCTGAATCTTTCGAACATCAGCATCCAACACTTTATTGATTCGATTAGCAATTGTTGTGATAGACACCTCTTCCTCTGTGAGAGTGATATTACCCTTCTGAGCTTCAGTGATTCTAAATGGTTGTCTTTCCGCTTTGCTTCCTGAATTGATTTTACAACCATTCTTTATGAAAAGGTCAATTATATCTGCCGCTAATGCGAATGTCCTGCAAAGATATACATCATTGAGCATGGTATCCTCTGGCAAATCATCTCCTGTGAACGGATCCATTCCATTGCTTAATTTCTCAAGATAAATTTTAGCTGTATAGCATCTTTCGTAGTCTGTACTCATATTATTCCTCCATATCTACTGTAAATAATAAAAAGAGAGCAATGCAAAACCTGCTTCATTTTGAACTATTGCTGTCCCACTTTCGGATACACTTGTAGCATATTTGAATAGGTTTTCCACCACCTGTGCACCACTTTCATCAATAAATCCCCATTTTCCGTTTTCTTTTACTGCACAGAGTCCTTGCCCACTAGAAATGGCATCTTCATATTTTGGGGAGATCTTAATCTTTCCTGTCTCGCTGCTTAGAAAACCATAAACTCCGTCCTTCTTAAATGGTATTAGTCCCCCACTTTCCATAGGTAAACCTATGTATTCATAGTATATGTCCTCCACTTTGCTGGCATTTTCATCACATAAATAGCACTTGTCACCGCTTTTTAAGATCTGCCTATTATAGTGAATTGTGAATCCATAGTCGTCCGCAACTATACCGTCATACTTTGTCGTTCTGGTTATCTCGAACTTCGTATTTATATACTTAATCACACCATTTTGCTTAATTGCAGCTATACCAGAGGTAAAGTTATATGCTGCTTCCAAGCCAAAGAGATATTCATGACCTTCCTTATCTATATACCCGAAAGTCCCATCTCTTTTGGCAACTGCATAGCCATTATAGAAAGGGCCTAAGAAGGAATAGTTCACATCTGTAACCAGTTGCCTTTTCCCATCCTTATCAACAAAACACCACTTTCCATCCTGCACAGCAGGATACAATTCTTTGTCCTCTGATACGGGACCTAAATAGGTGACACTGCCATAAGCTGTTCGCTTTCCTTTCGTGTTATAAGCTGATCCCTTTGCATTTTCTGTACAGATACAGATCTCTAAACTAAGAGGTGAGTTAACCTGCCAAGACTTGGCCCCAGAAACTCCAATATATTGCAACGAATACTTGGATTTTAGTTCTAAAATTCTTTGCTCAATTTTGTCGGTTTGCTCCACTTTGGAAAGAATTTCATAAGATTTCGAATATTTTCCTCCACTTTCTAGGGAATTTGCCAGCAAAATGGTTACTTCTTCATTTTCTAGATCTTTTTCTAAAAGCTTCATATACACATCTGCTGCGTCATCATATTTCTCTTTCGCAACATATGTTTTAGCAAGACCAAGGAGAGCTTTTCCATCCTTTGGATGTATATCTAATGCTCCTTTATATTTCTTTTCTGCGTCATCATACATCTTCTTTTCATATGATGACTTTGCAAGTTCCATATAGTTATTAAAAGCACTTATTCCTGTCTTATAATCATGAATTACTTTAAACCAGGAAAGACCACAGAGAATAACCATTGCCATAAGATACAAATAACGCTTCATGCAATCACCTCTGAAACAATAGCTATAGCCGTACCAATAAAGATGAATGGAAAGAAAGGAACTTCAGTATCAAGTTTTGCCTTCTTTCTAGCCAATTGAATTGTTGAAAACAATAGTGACACTATGCTGATTAAAAACAATGCTCTTAAAAACAGTTTGGATCCCAGAAAGAATCCAAGAGCAATTAAGATAAATATGTCAGCCTTCCCAATGCCATCTTTCTTAATCAAGAAAAGAATTACCATAATGAGAACTGCAACAGATAAACCAAGCAAGCTTTCTATCAGCAACTCTTTCGTTTTAAAAATTATTAGAAGAATTATTTTTAGAACAACTATAAAAACCGAATAAAAATTATGAACTTGTCGCAACTTTAAATCCTCTAACACGGCAAAAACCAATGCAAATAAAACAATGAAATAATAGTTATTACTCATAGAGCATCCTCACTATATTCAAATCTAATTTCTATTCCCTTATTAAGATAAGCAGTTGAAAGAGAATTTAGATATCCACTAAGAACTTCTGTATTTGCCTCGTTTGGCAGAACAATCAGAAGTTCTTTTTTATTTACCTCAAGTTTCAGCGTGGAGCCGTCCTCCATGATTATCTCGTTATTGCTTTGCTTTATATCCTTTTCGAACTCATATACATATTTATCTATTCTTTCTTTTATGTTTTCTGTGTTCGGCGAATAGTTTTCTGCCTTACTTCTGTCACCATTGCAATATGAATATGTTCTATCAAAAATATTGAGTGAAACTATTTCACATACCCTGCCTTCATCACGGTAATAGAGATCAAAGCCCTGCCCGCTCTTAACCTTGGCAGCTTCATCTGTACCTTTTAACAAACTTACAAAATACTTCCCTCTAGCAAAATTAGTCGCATTCCAGATAGAACCACTGTTGCCACCTTTTCCACTAATAGTGTCAACATTGTAAGGAAGCCATGCAGCTGTCTGAACTTTTTGGCAAACTGAAATTGTCTTATCTACAAGTCCAAATGTCTCAACCTTTATCTCATAATTTGCAACCAAACAAATTGATTTGCTATCGCCTAAGACATTCGATGCTGAATAGTTTATCTCTTGATTCTTTATCTGCTTTAAGACCTTTTCATCTATCTTTGGTGTAACTAAAGTTGAGCCGAAAGTTTTTCCTGCTAAAGTTCCTGCTGCATCTTTTGCAACCGACTGAATGACTTCTTTAAGTTCCGTAACTTCCGTATTATCAAGACTCACAGTTCCCATTACTGCATAGGAATAGTTAGAGAGTTGCATTGCTGTTTCGTTCAAAGCACTCTGTACTTCGGACTCCACTTGTATTATTGAAATTATCGAAATGATCATCATAAAGAGAGCAGTGAAAATAACAATAGTCAATGCTCCTTCAACTGTATAAAGACCTTTCTCACTTTTTAGCAAAAGATTCATATGCATAATCTCTTATCGCTTCTATTTCAGACTTATACTCCTCATCCTTACACATACAGAAAACATAAGCCACTGGATCTTCTACAAAACACCCATAGAAATAGTAGTCCTCTTCCAGTCTGTTGTTTTTTAATATTCCAGATACCAATTCATCTGAATCGTCAAAACAAAATTCAATGCGATTTCTATAAAACTTTGTACTGAAATGCAATTCAAGATTTTTCTTTATATCTTCCTCCGGGTCATTTGTCTCACCAATGATTACATATGTATCTGGAAATTTATCATTCGTGAAAAGCATCGTTGAATTTCCACCACCAATCCAGCCACTAGGCAAACTTACCTTTGTATAAGATAAATTGCATACAGTCTCTTTTCTTTCTTCACTCGTTATCACTCTACTGCAACCACACAACATAAAGAGAGTGATAACGATTAAAACAAAACGCTTAATAACCGAACTCCTCCTTCATCTTTATCTTGTGATTTGAAACTGTTACAGATGTAGATACCGTTGCACCGAAGTATCTTTTTGTAATATCAAATTGCGAATCTCGCTTTGCACAATTAATCTGCATTACTGTTGCAGTGCGTTTTAAGACATTGGTCTTTTTCTTGTCGCTCGAGAGAAGGACCATAACAAAAAGTTTAAGATAATCCTCATAAGTCATTCCTATTCCTGAACTTTTAGACACGGTGCTTGCCGTATCATCTCCAAGATATTTCCCTATCTCATCTGCATAAGAATTAATTACCTCTATCGTATTATCTTTGACTTTATCCGATGCAGAACCAATCGCCTTCTGTAAACTTCCTTCTGCTTTTTCTGCAATACTATTTACAGATGCTTCGACTTTCGAATAGAGTGTGCTATATGCACTGCTTATAGCGTTACTAATTTTCTCTCCCGCAGCTTTAGAAATCGCTTCGTCATCAGTAACGAAATCTGGGAGATTCTCATAAATCTTATCAGTTAGTGTCAATAGACAATATTTATTAAAAAGAGTTTTGGCCGTTTCTATTCCTTTAGAAGAATTTGGTATTGAATTAACTGCTCTTCTTAAAAGCCCTTCAATTTCTTCTTTCGTATATGTGACATCTGTCTTGCTTGTAATTGTATTTATCTTATTCTGCACAGCGGTTACCACTGTGTTCGTCAAAGTCTGCGCAGCGCTTTGGCCTGTCTGGTTCATATAGCTAAGAGCTGCGTCTTTGATGTCCTCTGTTTTCTCAATAGAGGCATCTTCTATTTTCTTGAAGACATCATCTATTTCTTTGGAAGCATAAGACGCAGCGCCACCGGCGAGTGTACGAGTCACACCGGACAGGCCAAGTGTCCATGTGGATGCAGTCTTATAAAGTGGAACTGTTTTGCCTTTGCAAAGTGATGCCACATCAAGAGTAGTTTCAGCCGTTGCCCATGCAATCAGAATTGCGTTTTGGATGACAGGTATTCCGACACCTGTCCATCCTGCAATTGCAGTTGCTGCGGCAAGGGCACTCTCCTGCATAGATGCAGAAGAATAAACATAGATTGAATTAAAAAGTAATCTTATTGCGAAAATAAGATTGAGTGCCGAAGAGATATTTTCCTTTGTTGTATTTTGACCGAAGATAATATATTCAATTTCACTAGAAAGCATAGGATGATTTTCAAATGTCACATCCATAAGATTGTGATCTGATTCTTTGGTTGTAAGACAACCGAACATTCCAAGAATGTACTCTGCCTCATAACAATTAAGAGCAATATTCTTTATTCCCTTAATATCATTTACACTTAAACTGTCTTTGCTTGTTGACCCAATCATTTCGTAAATGTTCTTTGATATCAGCGAAGCAATTTCTATGTTGTCTCCATTATTGAAACTTGCGAGGTCTGTATTTCCAATTTCTTCGAGACCTGATTTCATGGCTTTTGCATCAGATTCAGAAATCGTCTCTGTTGCATATTTAGAACCTTCGGCCTGTGACTTAATTTCCTCTTCGCCATCATCTACTTTAGATGACAGAGTGCCAACTTTAGAAAGCACTTCTATCTTCTGAGATAAGTTCTTGCTCCATTCATATGGAGCACGATATTTCATATAATTTTTAATGCTTTCATCTAAGGCGTCTGGTGATATGACGCTTCTATCATCATCGAACTCTATTTCAAAAGCGTCGGGAAAAGTTCTAATTGTATTTTCAA
Organism: Acutalibacteraceae bacterium; assembly: GCA_045629305.1. Lineage (GTDB taxonomy): Bacteria > Bacillota > Clostridia > Oscillospirales > Acutalibacteraceae > UBA1227. The sequence continues at coordinate 10,722 of JAZQQZ010000005.1, forward strand.
CTTCTGATGAATCAATCATGTTAGAAAAATAGACAATGAGATTTTCCTGCAAGTCGCTATCTGAACTAGACATAGCGAAAAGTCCATAAAGTTCTTTGAACGTTCTGTCATATCCTGCGAGTGCAGAGTTCTCGGTAAGTTCTAAAGCTCCCTCAACTTTTGCTTTAGCTGCAGAATATCTTGCAGAGTCAATTGCAAGGTATACGCATGTATACATTGGCACAAGAACAAGTATTAAAAATATAGAAATGGATCCTTTTGCTTTCTCAAAAAATCGCATCGTATATACCCTTTAATTCATCAAAATCGGAAACTATGTTTTTACCAAAATCAATCGTGTTCGCGAACTCTGCCGGTTTATAAATTGTCTTGGATTTCTTGATCGTGAAAATCTCTTTGCCAAAATATTTGCCCGTGATATAAACTGACGCAATCGGTTGTCGAAGTTTTCCCGTGACACTGCAACCACTATCAAAAGAAAGCCCAGGCAAAACAGATACTCCTTTTAGGCTCTTCTTTAAATTTTCGTTTTCCTCTTTGCTATCTTCTTCGGAAATATATTCGCCAAGAAGTTGCCAATACATTCCACTGCTTCCAACCTTTTCTGAAAGAGAATATAAAGTACTCCTTGCAAGGTTGTTCGAATGAACATAAAGGAACATTCCAAATGCAAGATATAAAAGAGTAAGCACGACAATCATTGCAGCCGGTAATACAAACGAAATCTCAACAACTTGTGCCGATGCCTTTTCAAGCTTTTTCATTAGACTCCCATGGCTTCCCTTATTTTGTCGAACATCGCTGTGACAATATCCGTCATCTCGTTTTGGAAAATGGCAACGAGAGCAATTACCACGATGATGATTAAAACCATAGAAATAATATTTATCTCCGCCTCTTCTTTCTTATTTAGAAAAGCCCAAATCATTGCAAACAAATTCATAATGTCCTCCTAGAGTAAATTGTTAAACGCCGGAACAATCACCATAATTAACACGCCGATAAACATGAGCATTATCGGCAATAGGAGTTTCTGCTCCGCGCTCGTTCCGGCAAGTCTGGCCCGTGTCTTTCGCTCTTCCCAGGCGGTGCCCGCCATCTCATTTAGAAGAGCCGGAAATTCCGGGCCACCTTTCATAAGATTTTGCTTGTAGAGGGATACAAATTTGCGAACCTCTTTACAGCCACTTCTAAATGCAAGGCCCTCCATGGCAAGATCAATTGACATTCCATTCTCGATATCAAGTGATGTCCTCTGCATCTCTTCATATAAGATCCCCGTGCCACCGAACGCCACTCGCTTAAAAGCATCCGCTCCGGTGACGCCGGCATTAACAAGAAGCGACATCTTCGATAGAACTGTCGCAAAATCTTTCAAAATCATCTCATGCCGTTTCGAGAGAACACCTCGGAGCCAAAGGTCAAAATATGCGACTTGGAAAGCAATAAGGAGTAGTATGGCTCCGCCGATTACGATGTTCTCCGAAACGGCAATCGTTAGAAAAACTATTGGAGAAAAAAGCAAGATATATGTATACGATGCAAACGATGCGCTTCTTGCAATTTTACCGGCAGTTTTATTGTCATAAATCTCTGCCAGATTTCGAATTCGTTTTCCATCGTTTGAAATCTTAATTTTTTCTTTTGCTTTTTCTCCAACGAAGAACAGATCCTCAAGAAGAAATACCTTGAGTCCTGTTTTCGAATATTCTTTACCTCGACAGGTTATAAAAATTGCGATGTCTAAAAGAATGATTATTGAAGCTATTACCAAAAAAATAATCTTTATTACAACGCTCATATTTAGACCTCTATTTTTACTATTTTCTGACCGAGTACATATGAGAATGCGAAAATCAAAACCGCCACAGTATTGATTAAAATCGAACTGCCCGACATGAACTCATCACCCAAAATTCTAAGCGTGCCAGTAATTACAATTGGCATAAGGGCCATAATGTTGAGCTCGTTCTTCGGTGCTGCAAGGCTTGTGGCAATCTCGTTTTCAATAGAGATTTTTTCAATGATACTGTTCTTCGTATCATTAACCGTCTGTTTCAAATTACCTCCAGCAATATTGCATACCGAATAGACATCTCCGAAAATTCTTACATCCTCACTCATTGTACGAGATGCCATGTCACTGAGCAGTTCATCAATTCCTCGTCCACTCTTTAATCCATTTGCAACTCTTTTACTCTCGATACAAATCGGTGATGTTTTCTGATAAAGGCCGCTCATATCTTCGCTTGCTAAAATAAATGCCTCATAGGTATTCTTTCCACAAGAAAGAGAACTTGAGATTGCGTCGAGATAATCGCAAAATTCAATTGTAAATTCTTTCTTTCTGCGATTTATAAGACCACGTACATAGAATTTCGAAAAAATAAATCCGGCTACAACTGCAGCAATCAAATTTACTATCAAAGTTGCATAGATTATTGATGCAGCAAAATATCCTCCCGCTGCACCTATCAGGAAACCTGTACCGTATTCCAAAGTTCCATATCTTTTACCACAATAACTATGCTTTTCCATAAAGTGTTAATTTCTCCGTATGCATCAATTCTTTGTCTGTTTTCGAAAGTTTCCCATCCTGTAATTTATAGAGACAGGAAAGTTCAACCTCACCATCAAGAAGACCTATTACCTCACTTATCTCAGCAACTCTTCTCTTACCTTGCCCATCTTTTGTAAGATGAACAATTATATCTATCGAAGATGCAATATGCTGACGAATGGCAAGAAGTGGAAATGAATTTCCACTTTCAAGTATCATCGTCTCAAGGCGATAAATCATATCTATCGAACTGTTGGCATGACCTGTAGAAAGAGATCCGTCATGACCCGTGTTCATGGCATTTAACATGTCGAGTGCTTCGGCTCCACGAACTTCACCAACAATAATTCTGTCCGGTCGCATTCTAAGCGAAGTCTTTATAAGTTCTCTAATTGTGATCTCACCAGTTCCTGATGTATTGGCATTTCTTGCTTCCATTCGAACGAGGTTCGGAACTCCAGTTATCTGAAGTTCTGCGGAGTCTTCAATTGTCACTATTCTCTCGTCCTTCGGAATGTAATCTGAGAGCGCGTTAAGGAATGTCGTCTTACCAGAGCTTGTGCCGCCGCTTATAAAAATGTTGTACTTTGCTTTGACGAGGCCTATTAAAAATTCTGCTGCCTCCTCTGTTATAGACTCCAAAGAAATCAGATTTTCTAATGTGATTCTTGAGTGAGGGAATCGTCTAATTGTCACAAGTGCACCTGTGAGTGACACAGGTGGTAAAACGATATTGACGCGCTCTCCTCCAGGAAGCCTTGTGTCAACTATTGGATTGGCGAGGTTTACCTCGCGACCAGCTTTACCGACTATTCTCTGTATTACATCAAAGAGTTCTTTTTCATCTTCAAATTTATATTCGGACAAAATCATCTGCCCATTTCTTTCCATATAAATCTCATCGAATGAATTCACCATTATCTCGCAGATGTTGTCATCTGCGAGCATCTCATCTAAAATTCCGAGACCGCGAATTGAACTATAAATTCTATTGATTATTTTCTGCTTTTCAGCCGGCTCAAAATATTCTCCTTTATTGTGCTTTAAGAAAAGACTGTTAATTAGTCGATATAATTCATCACTGCTAAGATTGTTCAAATTGGAAAATTCGAACAATTCTTTTTTTATTTCTTCATACATCAAGCATCGTCACCAATTTCTCGAAAGGTGCATCCGTGCTACCTTCGAGATCTATGCCTCCCAGTTTTCCAATCTCATCGTTTTCAATAAGTGTTCCTTTTTTCGAATCGAATTGGATGTACATAAGAAGAGTTTTTCTGTATATCTCATCGGATGTTGTACATAAAATTTCCGTGAGCTTTGAAATTGTTTTCTTCACACCTTTGTTGGCTCCAGAACTTCCATCCGTAAGTAAAACCAACTTATTGGAATTTAGATAAATTGGAATTATTTCTTCGCAAGATTCTGGATGCAAAGTAAATAGCAGATACTCCACACGGAAGTCCTTATCAATTATTTCCGCCATGCGAGCAAGTTGCTCGCCGGGCATAGCCGATGGCTCAAGAGCTACAGCAGTTCTGCCACTTCTTTTAAGATAGTGGCAGAACATGGTAGCTGCTGTGGAAGAATTGATATTAGGACTTCCGCCTAGGAATAGGCATACTTTTCCACCCGTCGCCTGTGATAAATCTGCGCCGCCCTCGGTCACAAATTCCTCACACTTGCAGAAACGACAAATAAAATCATGCCAATAGGATATGCTCTTATACTTGCAAATGGTCGGCACTCCATCATCGCTCTCTTCACTGTCTTCCTGTACAGATAAGAGAGCGACCTTGCATTGCTCAGGTATTAATTTTTGATTTTTATTTAACTCGTCAGCCGACACTGACAAGTCGTCGATAAGCAACAATTGAAAATGGAGTTCTTTTGCTGCTTTAAGAGCCTTATTCAGTTTAGGGAAATTGAATATTTCAATCTCGTCATATTTGCGATTGATTGAATTTTTAAATCTTGTTACGTATTCCTCGTCTTTATCAACGATTCCAACCTTAATAATCATAGTTGTCCTCATCACCTAATCCTTTTAATATTTAATTCCACGAATCTTTAGCAAAGAGACAAATTTCGAATGAAAAGCAGGTTTTTCGAAATGAAAGGCATAAAAAAAGAACCCACACGATATGTGTGGGTTCTGTGGGTTTAAATTATTTTTCTTTTGTTTTGGTAATGAGACTATAAATGCTACCCTCTGTGGATTTGTCTGGGATGATTTTGGAATCTTTATAGAGACCATCGATGTAGGTGTTGAAATCATTACCAATCATACTCTGAAGAACTGCTGATTGGTAAGTAGCGAACTGGTCTGAACCGTCAACTTTCTGAACAAGGAAAATGTAATCATCTGTTGTGATGATCTGAACTGCACCGTTGTCCATGACATATACTGTGTCCCAGAAAATCTGTGGATAGAGGTCAGAACCTTTATACATCATTGATACTTCGAGAGCATCATCTGGTGTCTCGCCGATTGATTTCATATATTCGGCATTGACTGTATCAATGGTTACTGTGCCAGTAATTTTAACTTTCATATTCTCGAAAGTTGCTTTGGTTACATCGTCCTCTGCTGTATCACCTGTGAGATATGCATTTATGACTTTGAAGAAAATATAATTTTCTTTAAAGTGCTGCTTCTGATCCGCAAGGCTCTTTTCGTTCTCTCCGCCCTGACCGAAAACTGCATCAGAAATTTTCTTACCATAGGCCTCGCTGGTCTTAACCTTGGTGAGAGTCTCTTTGGATACGCCTATCTTTTCATAATAGCCACCGAAAAGGGTCCAGATGTTGTTGACCTCGTCAGCAACATTTGCCTTTTCGTTGGATGTTAAAGTGAGTTCACGCTTTTCGAACTCTGTGTTAATCTTAACATATCTTGCACAGAGAGTCTCAGCATCAGCGAGGGCGTCATCTTTCTTGTATCCATCACCTTTGAACTGCATTGCATCATCAAGGTAGTATGCAAATATATCAGAAGGTACATTTGCATCTCCAACGGACAAAGCACCTTCATCGCTTGTCTTATTACAAGCGGTGAAAGCAAAGAGAAGTGCGAATATTAAAATTGGTAGCAATGTAAATTTTACGACTTTCTTCATACATCTGCTCCTATACCTATTATATATATAGTATATACAGTCGAATTATACACTTTTGAGCATAAAAAAACAACCAGACATAAAGTCTGGTTGTTTAATTCGTGTCGGCATCGACCTATCTTCCCGGGAAGCTGCCCTCCAAGTATTTTCGGCACTGCTGAGCTTAACTACCGTGTTCGGGATGGGAACGGGTGGACCCTCAGCGTCATAAACACCGACTAGCGACAAGCAATAATATAACACAGTGAAATATTAAATGCAAGCATTTTTTTAGAAAGTTTGAAAAATTTTATTTACTTAATAAATCCGCCACCGAGAACAATGTCGCCATCATAGAAAACTGCGGACTGTCCCGGTGTTACTGCGCGCTGAGGGTCATCGAAAATAACCTTAATCTCATCGCCCATTGGAATTAGTGTTGCAGGTTCCGGTTTTGCTCTAAATCTAATCTTAACATTCGCCTTAGTTTCACTATCGAGTGGCTTGCCACTTATGAAACTAAGATGTGATACGAGAAATTCGTTTGAATTTTGGAAACCGTCAGGGGCAAGAACCACTTCGTTAGTATCGGCATCAATTCTTGTTACGAACATTGGCTTACCGAAAGCGCCGAGACCTTTTCTCTGACCAACGGTGTAATGAATGATTCCGCTGTGGGTGCCGATTACGTTACCATCAAGATCTACAAAATTGCCTTCACTTGCTTTATATCCAGAATAATCGAATATGAATCTCGCATAGTCATCATCAGGGACAAAGCAAATTTCCTGGCTATCCTTCTTATCTGCAACTGGCAAATTATACTCTTTTGCAAGAGCGCGCGTGTCGAGCTTCTCAAGACCATCAACAGGGAACATTGTATGTTCCAGTTGATATTGCGAAAGACGATAAAGAAAATAGCTCTGGTCTTTCGCACTGCTTGACGCGCGCAAAATATACTCGCCGTCCGATTTCTCGACACGGGCATAATGGCCCGTCGCGATAAAGTCGGCGCCGAGTTCAATTGCCTTATCAAGCATAAGGCCAAATTTAATATATTGGTTACATACGATACATGGATTAGGCGTGCGGCCACATTTATATTCCGCAACGAAATAATCTACGACATATTTCTTGAACTCAGCGCGGAGATCCACGCTGTGAAACGGAATATCCAAGGCCTCCGCCACTCTTTTAGCATCTGGCAAAGTCACTTTTTCATCATTGTCGTTGAGAACAAGATGAATTCCTTCAACCTCATAACCCTTAGCGCAAAGCATGGCTGCAGACACGGAAGAGTCCACTCCACCGCTCATTCCAACGAACACTTTTTCTGCCATGTTTTGCACCTCCTTTAAGTTAATAGGGTATTTTATCACACTCTTTTTACTTATGCAAGATATTTCTCTTGCATTTTATCTTACAAATATTATATAATAAATTTGTATATTTTTACTTTTTTATTTTAATGGGGGTATTATCTTGTCGACTGATTTACATTGCCATACTCGTTTATCAGACGGCTCACTCGGCATTGAAGATTTAATTCTTCTTGCGAAGCGTAGCGGTGTTGACACAATCGCAATCACAGATCACGATTGTCTCGCTGGTACAGTACGAGGAAAGATTATCGGAGAGCGGCACGGAATAAATGTTATTCCAGGCGTTGAAATCTCCGCTTTCGATTCAGAACACGGCAAGCGTGTTCACCTTCTCTGCTATCTCGCAGAGAATCCAGACCGACTTGAAGGTCTCTGCAAGAGAAATTCTCTTGCTCGTAGAAAAGCAGCTCAACTTATGATGGTAAAAGCATCTCAGCGTTACCCTATCTCTTCAGAACTTATCATCAAATGTGCAGCTGGTTCTACCAATATTTATAAGCAGCATATTATGCATGCTCTTATGGAATGTGGCTATACAACTTCAATCTTTGGCGACCTCTATGATGAATTATTCTCATCAAAGAATCCTGATAATATCGCAGTTACCCCTAAATATCCAGAGCCACTTGAAGTACTCGAAGCAATCCACGAGGCCGGCGGTATTGCAATTCTTGCTCACCCAGGCTTCTATGATAATTTCGATATTCTCGACACACTCATTGAGAACGGTCTTGATGGAGTAGAAGTATGGCATCCGAGAAATACCGAAGAGCAGCAAGAGGAGCTTATTAAAATTGCGAAGAAGAAAGGTCTCCTTATGACAGGAGGAACTGATTTCCACGGCCTCTATTCTTCAGATCCAATCAAACTTGCTGACTATACAACACCAGATGAAAATCTTGCAGCACTCATGAGCTACCAAGCAAAGCAGCGCCGTGCTCGCAAGAAAGCTGAAAAAGCAGCTGAAGCAGAAGCAAAGGAGAAGTCTAATGCAGGTTGAAGATAGCGATGTAAAAATCTTTATACCTTCTAAACATTCTGATCAAGATCTCGAATCCATCTCCGCAGTTGAAGAGATGAATTACCATCGTCAGAACGGCAATGTTGATAAGGCAAAACAACTCGGAACTTTTATTGCAGAGCTTGCGTTCGAAAGTGGTCTTTCAGAAAAACTTTCAGATGAAGTTTTTCTTTCCGACCAGTTCTTCCCTCAGCTCTGCGCACTTATGCTCTTCTCAGCAGAGGCAGCACTCAACTACTACCTCCCATCTCAGCAGCTCTCAGCAACAGCGATCAATTCACTCCATGAGAGACTCATCGAGAAGGACCATCCTGTATATGACACAGTAATGGAAAGCCCTGCTTTCTCTTTCTATCATTTAAGTGTTAAAAAAGGTGGAACAGATATTCCAACCGATATTGGTGAAGCATTTGCAATGCTTTGCCGCCAAGAAAATAATAGCAAATTTATCGATCAAGGAAGAAATCTCTACTCAATGGTACTCGGCGTAATTGAAGCTAAAATCATCGAGCTGAAATTTGAAAATTAATGACAAAAAGAGTTTGTTAATACTTTGACAAACTCTTTTTATATATGTATAATTTTTATGTAATTATAGATGTTCTTGAAAGGAGTACTCTAAGATGAACTACACTGCAGAAGTTGAAAACATGTGCGTTGTAGCTAAGGGTCCAAAGCACGGTCCCGCTCCTATTCCTGAAGAAGGAAAATGGGTAAAAGCTTACGAAATCAAAGATATCTCAGCCTTCACACACGGTGTCGGCTGGTGTGCACCACAGCAAGGTGCTTGTAAACTCTCTCTTAATGTTAAGAACGGCATTATCGAAGAGGCACTTGTTGAGACAATCGGTTGTTCAGGTATGACTCATTCAGCTGCTATGGCTGCTGAGATTCTTCCTGGTAAGACAATCCTTGAAGCACTCAACACTGACCTCGTATGTGACGCAATTAACTGCGCTATGAGAGAACTTTTTCTCCAGATAGTATACGGTCGTTCCCAGTCTGCATTCTCAGATGACGGACTTCAGGTTGGCGCCGGTCTCGAGGATCTCGGTAAGGGACTTCGTTCCCAGGTTGGTACTATGTATGGTACAAACGCCAAGGGCGTTCGTTACCTTGAGATGGCTGAGGGTTATGTAACCCGCATCGGTCTCGACAAGGACAACCAGGTTATCGGTTATGAATTTGTATCACTTGGCAAGATGACAGACTTCATCAAGAAGGGCGACACACCAAACGAAGCTTATGAAAAAGCAATGGGTACTTATGGCCGTTTCGCAGATGCAGTTAAATACATCGACCCACGTAAAGAATAATAGAAGGAGGATTTTATAATGGCTTTATTTGAAAGTTATGAGCGCCGTGTAGATAAAATCAATGGCGTACTTAAAGAATATGGCATTTCTTCAATCGAAGAATGTAAAGAAATCACTCTTTCTAAGGGTGTAGACATCGACAAAATCGTTCGTGAAACTCAGCCAATCTGCTTTGAAAATGCAGTTTGGGCATATACAGTAGGTGCCGCAATCGCAATCAAGATGGGTTGCACTAAAGCTGCTGATGCAGCTGCTGCAATCGGCATCGGTCTTCAGAGCTTCTGCATCCCAGGTTCCGTTGCAGACAACCGTAAGGTTGGTCTTGGCCACGGCAACCTCGGCAAGATGCTTCTCTCTGAAGAGACCGAATGCTTCTGCTTCCTTGCAGGTCACGAAAGCTTTGCAGCAGCAGAAGGCGCAATCAAGATTGCGCTCAACGCCAACAAAGTTAGAACAAAACCTCTTAAGGTTATCCTAAATGGTCTTGGTAAAGATGCCGCAATGATTATCTCAAGAATCAACGGTTTCACATATTGCCAGACAGAGTTCGATCCTTACTCAGAGACAGTTAAAGTTGTAAACGAAATCGCTTATTCAGATGGCGACCGCGCTAAGGTTCGTTGCTATGGTGCAGACAATGTTCCAGAGGGCGTTGCAATCATGAAGCTTGAGAACGTTGGTGTTTCAATCACTGGTAACTCAACTAACCCAACAAGATTCCAGCATCCAGTAGCTGGCACATATAAAAAATGGTGCGTAGAGAATGGTGTTAAATATTTCTCAGTTGCATCAGGTGGCGGCACAGGCCGTACACTCCACCCAGACAACATGGCTGCAGGTCCTTCATCTTATGGTATGACTGATACAATGGGTCGTATGCATTCTGATGCTCAGTTTGCTGGTTCTTCATCAGTACCTGCTCACGTTGAAATGATGGGACTCATCGGTATGGGCAACAACCCAATGGTTGGTGCAACAGTTGCTTGTGCAGTTGCAATCGAAGAGGCAATGAAATAATTTAAAATTTATGGCCAGCAGATAATTCTGCTGGTCATTTTTTTGTTTTAATCAAAATTCAAATGTTGTATAATTATAACGTTAGTAATTGTTTTGTTTTTAAGCAAAGGGCGTGTATCTATGAAAAAGAAATATCCACATCTGCTTTCACCTGGAAAAATCGGTAAAGTAGAACTTCGCAACAAAACCATAATGGCTGCCATGGGAATGAGTCAGTCCGATAATGGTTTCGTAAATCAAGCAACAATCAACCACTATGCAGAGCGTGCTAAAGGTGGCGTCGGCGGTATCATCGTCGAAGTTACCTGTGTTGATACCCCACTTGGTCTCAACACTAAAGGCATGCTCGTAATCGACGACGATAAATACATCCCTGGAATGACCAAGCTTGCAAGTGAAATCCACAAGTATGGTTCTAAGGCATTTCTCCAGATTTCACATACTGGCCGAGGCGCAAGAAGAGCAATCATTGGCGCTCAGCCAGTTGGTCCATCCCCTGTCGCAATGCCTTATTCATATATGATGGGACTTGCAAATGAGGAACCACGTGAACTCACAATTCCTGAGATTAGAGAAATTGAAGAGAAATATGCACAAGCTGCTCTTCGCGCAAAGAAAGCTGGTTTCGACGGTGTCGAAATTCACAGCGTAGGTTACTACCTCGGCCAGCAGTTCCTTTCCAAGACAGCCAATGTTCGTAAAGATGAATATGGCGGAAGCAGAGAGAACCGCATGCGTTTCCATAAAGAAATTATTGAGAGAACTCGAGAGCTCTGCGGTGATGATTTCGCAATCATCATGAAAGTTCCTGCAATTGAGATAGGAACTTATGCAGGCATTTCTATCTTCGATGCACTCTATTTCTATAAGAGATTCCAAGAACTCGGTGTAGATGCAATCGAAGTTCTTGCAGGTAAGTGGTCAAGCGAAGCTGGCAAGAATGAAGCTCCTGATTCTGCATATAAAGATTGTATGGCAGTTATCTTAAGTCTCATTATGGAAATTGGTGTCTTCCTAAAAACTGGAAAGAAAAAGACAATTCCATATATTGCCGGCGGCCGTGCTCAGAATCCGGTTGCATCTGAAAAAGCACTTCGTACAAAACAGTGCGATTTCATATTCATCGGCCATGGACTTCTTGCGCAACCTGACCTTGTTAAACTCATTGAAGAAGGTCGCGAAGATGAGATCAGACCTTGCATCGGCTGTGGCCATTGTATAGATCATCAGCTTCAGCATGGTGGCAAAGCTATCTGTTCAAGCAACCCTGTTCTCGCCCGTGGCGAAAACGACTATACCATCACTCCTGCAAAGAAGAAAAAACGTGTCATCGTAATTGGCGCAGGCGTTGCAGGCGTAGAGGCAGCAAGAATTGCTGCAATAAGAGGACATAAAGTTGACCTCTATGAAAAAGATAATAAGGTTGGTGGTCAGATGAATCTTGCATCTGTTCCTCCATACAAAGATAACTTTAAGCTTCTTAAACCTTATCTTGAGAACCAGCTTAAAATTACTGGTGTCAATGTTCATCTCGGAAAAGAAATTACAGCAAAAGAGATTCTCGCAGTTAGACCGGATGCTGTTGTATGTGCAACTGGTGTAAATCCTGTAATGCTTAAAATCCCAGGTGCAGAGCGTGCAATAAACGCCAACGATGTTCTTCGCGGCGCGAAGACAGGCAAACATGTTGTCGTAATCGGTGGCGGTTCTATCGGCTGCGAAACTGCTGAACTTCTTCAAAAGCAGGGAAAGAAAGTTGCAATCCTTGAAATGACAGATTCATTTGCTGCCAACACAGGAAAGACATCACAGACAATTCTTATAAGCCACCTCAAAGGACACGGTGTTAAACTTCTCGCCAACTCAGCAGTTCAGGAAATCACCGATTCTAAGGTAATTTATAAGACAAAGAAAGGTATGACAAGATCAGTACCTGCAGACACAGTTGTAATGTCTGTCGGCAACAGACCTAATACCGCGCTCTATGATGAACTCAAAGGTAAAGTCTCTGAAATCTACAACATCGGCGATTCCAATCGCGGTGGTATTCTTCCAGCAGCAGTTTATGAGGGATATACAGTAGGAAATCAGTTATAATTTTCAATAAGAAAAAGGCCTTTCTCACTATACAGAAAGGTCTTTTTTTGTTATAATTTTTGTGTATATTTTTAATTTCATTTTATCAGTTTAGGAGAGACTAAAATGCCGAAAAGAGAAGACTACATATCTTGGGATGAATACTTTATGGGAGTTGCAAAACTTGCCTCTTTGAGATCTAAGGATCCTAATACTCAGGTAGGTGCTTGCATCGTAAATCAGAACAACAAAATTATGTCTGTTGGTTACAACGGATTCCCTTGCGGTTGCTCTGACAACGACTTTCCTTGGGAGCGCACTGGTGAGTGCGAGACCGATACAAAATATCCTTATGTATGTCATGCAGAACTAAATGCAATTCTCAATAACGAAGGCGGAGATTTGCATGGATGCAAAATCTACGTTGCTCTCTTCCCTTGCAACGAATGCGCTAAGGCAATCATTCAATGTGGCATTAGCGAAGTTGTCTATCTCTCCGATAAATATGCTGATACTCCACTCACCAAGGCTTCTCGTAAAATGCTCGAAGCCGCAGGTGTAAAACTCACCAAGATTGGTGAGCACAAGGATGAACTCGTCCTTGACCTTAGAGAAGAAAATGTGTAATTAAGGGAGATAAAAATGGAATTTGTTGAGCGTGAATTTGTTCCAGTAATCCTCGGTGCGGACATAACAGCATATAGCCTCGTCCGCAGCTTTTATGAGGAGTACAAAGTTAAATCAATTGTTGTAAGTCGCCTCCAGGCGAAGATTATCTCTGAGAGTAAGATTTGCGAGAACCGCGTTTTCGCAGGCCTCGACGACGCTGAAGTTCTCGTTGATACTCTTATCAAACTCGCTGGCGAGTTCGAGGGCAAAAAGCTTATCGTTATGGGCTGCGGCGACTGGTATGTCCGCAACCTTATCGAGAACAAAGAGAGACTTTCCCCTTATTACATCATCCCTTATATCGACAAAGAACTCCTCGACAAGATCGTTCTTAAAGACAAATTCTACGAGATCTGTGATGAACTCGATATCGCTCATCCTAACACCTATGTATATAATTGCGGTGAAGAGAATGACTTGAATCTTCCTTTCGATTATCCTGTAATTGCAAAGTGTGCGAACTCCGCTATGTATCATTATGCGAAGTTCGAGGGCAAGAAGAAAGTCTTCCGTTTTGAGAACGAAGAGGACCTTCGTGCAATGCTTAAGAATCTCGAAACATCAAGTTATGATTACAAGTTCCTAATTCAGGATTGTATCCCAGGTGACGATACAAATATGCGCGTTCTTACCTGCTACTGTGACCAGAATAGCAAAGTGCGCTTTGCCTCCCTCGGTCACGTTCTCCTCGAGGACCATACACCATCAGCAATCGGCAACCCTGTTGCCATCATCAACGAAGTTGATGAGCAGATTGTTGCTGATGCAACAAAGTTCCTCGAGCATATTGGCTATACTGGATTCGCCAATTTTGATCTTAAATATGATAGCCGTGATGGCAAATATAAATTCTTCGAAATCAATGTACGTCTTGGAAGATCCAACTTCTATGTAACAGGTTCTGGTTTCAATACTGTTAAATGGATAGTTGAAGATCTCGTATATGGCAATGAACTTCCTTACACAGTTGCCGATAATGAGAACCTCTTCACAGTAGTACCAAAGGGCATTATCACAAAATACGTCAAGGACAACCCAGAGCAACTCGATAGAGTAAAACGTCTCTGGAAAGAAAAGAAAGTTTCATATCCGCTTAACTACAAAGAGGACATGGGACCTGTCCGCGCATTCTATGTAATCGCTGCATACTTTAACCAGTATCGCAAATATAGAAAAATGGAGAAAACCTCCACACCAGTTTATGGAGATATAAAGAAATGAGTGTAAAGAAACTTGGAATTTTAGGTGGCGTTGGTCCACTCGCATCAGTTTATTTCACTGACCTTTTGGTCAATGGAACTGTTGCCGACTGCGACCAGGCACATATCCCATTCTATCTTTATAATGATGTCTATATTCCAGACCGTTCCGCTTATATCCTTGGAAATAGTGATGAAAATCCTCTCAAGGAACTTATAAACGGAGTGCAGGAACTTGAAAAAATGGGCTCTGACCTCATCGTTGTAACTTGCAACACAGCTCACTTCTTCTATGACGAAATGGCCAAGGCAGTGGACGTTCCAGTTCTCAATATTATTGAGGCAGCTGTTGATGCAGCAATAGAAAAAGCCCCTGGTATAAAGAAACTTGGAATCATTTCTACAACAGGAACTATAAAAGGCAAAGTATATGAAAAGGTTGCAGAGGAAAAAGGGCTCATCTCTGCAACTCCGTCACAAGAATCTGCCGACAAAATCATGAAACTTATTTATGATGTGAAAATCGGTAAGAAAATCGATCCAAATATTATACTTGATGTTGCCAAAGAGCTCGAGGCAGATGGCTGCGACGCGGTCATTCTCGGTTGCACAGAATTATCTGTTGTATCAAGACAGAATCATCTCATAGATTCTGACCCTTGCCTCGTCGATGCCATGACTGCTCTCGCACAGAAATGCGTCAAACTCTGTGGAAAAGAATGGAAAGATCCAGATTCAATTTGTATAGCATAATTATTCAAAATAAAAACTCCCACCAAATGGTGGGAGTTTATTTTTTTATTCCTCTTCTACTTCGGATGAGTCGGCAACTATGTCTTGCTTTTCCCACTCCTCACGAATAACCGAAAGAGTGATTACCTTATCTTCGTTCTCCTTAATTCTCATAACCTTAA
>JAZQQZ010000006.1:0-8634 GCA_045629305.1 Acutalibacteraceae bacterium
ACTTATAGCACTAAAGGCTTCAGTTTGCATAGCATTTATTGCACTTTTGGCTATTGGTTCAATCGCACCTTTTGTGATTCCAAAATTTAAATAGGAAGGCATTTTATGAAGATATTAGTACTGTCTGATTCACACGGTAAACGTCAATTTACTTTTGACGCAATATATGAAAATGCTGACGCTGACGCTATCATCCACTTGGGTGATGGCGTCACTGACGTTGATGAGGCAGCGCGCGACGTGGCTGATGTGCGTCACTTGAATGCTGCGCGAATTTATAAGGTTCGTGGCAACTGTGATATGTTTTCAAATGAGGCAGTGACAACATTTGAAAACATAGGCGGTCACAAGTTCTTAGTGACACACGGCTATCAACAGGGCGTAAAGTCCGCTATGGGACGTGACGCCCTTTATGTCGATGCGCGCAATAACGGCCTTGATGTGGCCCTCTTTGGCCACACCCACAAGGCCCTTCTCGAAGAGCGTGACGGTGTCACACTCTTTAACCCTGGCGCCGTTTTAAAGGGTCAATATGGTGTTATCACCATAGACGACAAAACCGGCGCGCTAACCTTTGAACACAAGGAAATATGAGGTGATATTATGCCTGTAGAAGTAGTAAAAGGGGACATAACAAAACTCTCTGTTGATGCTGTCGTTAATGCCGCAAATTCAAGCCTTCTTGGCGGTGGAGGAGTGGATGGTGCGATACATTGTGCAGCGGGTCCAGAGCTCCTCGCAGAATGCCGTACACTAGGCGGTTGCAAGACAGGTGAGGCCAAGATAACAATGGGATATAACATGCCTTGTAAGTACATTATTCACACGGTAGGACCAGTGTGGGGTGGCGGTTCAAATGGTGAGGAAAATCTCCTTCGTTCCTGTTATAAAAATTCCCTTGAACTTGCATTTACTCATGACTGTGAAAGCGTTGCTTTCCCACTGATTTCTGCTGGTGTCTATGGCTATCCAAAGCAGGCCGCTTTTGATATAGCAAAAGAGGAGTGTAACAAGTTTTTAGAGTCACATAACATGAAACTTTACATCGTTGTATTTGATGATCGAGGCCTTGATTTATAGCAAAAAAATAAGCTAAGTTCCAGTTGGAACTTAGCTTTTATTTTTTGTCCTCTTATGCCTCTGGACCAAAGAAACGCTTGATTTCGATTTCAGCAGTATCTGGGCCGTCAGAACCATGGATGATGTTGTAAGTTGTAGATGTTGCATAGTCACCACGGATTGTACCAGCAAGAGCATCTTCATACTTTGTTGCACCCATAAGGCCACGCATACCAGAGATAACGTTTTCTCCCTCAACGATCATTGCAACTACTGGGCCAGATGTCATGTATTCAAGCATACCAGGGAAGAAAGGCTTGTCAGCAACGTGTGCATAGTGCTCGCGGAGGATAGCCTCATCAAGGTTCTTCATTTCCATTCTAACGATTTTGAAGCCCTTGTTTTCGATTCGAGAAATTACTTCGCCCATAAGGCCGCGCTTAACGCAGTCAGGCTTGAGCATGATGTATGTTCTTTCCATAAATTTAACTCCTTTTTGCTTAGTTAACATCACTATTTTAACAAAAAAACTGACACTTTTAAAGGGGGTATTTTGAATACAAAAAATAGGCAAAATACAAAACGCCCGGGTGGGTGTATTAGAAACTTATAAAAAAGGTGTTGACTCAGGGCTTTTTTTTCGATATAATTCGACCACTTTCGCATTTTTTCTTTTATATTTATTTATATATAAAGGGAATTCGCGATGATTCTAAACTAATTTTCTAAACTAATGAACGGAGTGAAAACAGTCTATGGTAAATGTTAAACCGACCAATCTCGGCAATACCACAAGAATGAACTTCGCCAAAATCAATGAAGTTATGGAAATGCCAAACCTCATTGAAGTGCAGAAGAATTCTTACCAGTGGTTTTTAGATGTCGGACTTAAAGAAGTCTTCCGCGACATCTCCGAGATCACTGACTACACTGGAAACTTGGTACTTGAGTTCATCGATTACAAGATGGATGATCATCCAAAGTACACAGTAAAAGAGTGCAAGGAAAGAGACGCAACTTATGCAGCACCTCTTCGCGTTACAGCAAGACTCTATAACAAGGAGACAGGTGAGGTTAAGGAATCTGACGTTTATATGGGTGACTTCCCTCTTATGACAGAGAGCGGTACATTCGTAATTAACGGTGCAGAGCGCGCTATCGTTTCTCAGCTCGTTCGTTCTCCAGGCGTATACTTTGACATGACTCACGACAAGACAGGTAAGGAGCTCTATACTTCTACTGTTATTCCAAACCGTGGTGCATGGCTTGAGTACGAGTCTGATCAGAACGACATCTTCTATGTTCGTATCGACAAGAACAGAAAACTTTACATCACAACTTTCATCCGCGCACTTGGTCTTGGTACTAACCAGGAAATCCTTGATTTCTTCGGCGCTGATGAGAGGATTATGGCAACGCTCGAGCGTGACACAACCAAGAACGCTGAGGAAGCATTACTCGAAGTTTACAAGAAACTTCGTCCAGGCGAGCCACCAACGCTTGAAACAGCTCAGGCTCACCTTGATGGTCTCTTCTTCGACGCTCACCGTTATGACCTCTCTCGCGTAGGCCGTTATAAGTACAACAAGAAACTAGCTATTTCTCAGCGTCTTGTTGGCAACAAGCTCGCACAGCCTATCATCAACGAAGCAACAGGTGAACTCCTTGCTGACGCAGGCGAGATTATCACTGCTGAAAAGGCATACGAGATTGAACAGGCCGGCATTATGCAGGCTATACTTGACGTGGACGGCAAGGAAATCAAAGTCGTATCAAACGGCATGGTTGATATCCTTCCATACGTTAAGAGCTTCAAAATCACAGAGGATGAACTCGAAGCAATCGCTATCAACGAGAAGGTTCGCTTTAGCGTACTTATGGAAATCCTCGCTGGCAAGCCAAAGAAGGCTGCTCTTTTAGAGGCTCTTGCAGCACGCTGTGACGACCTTATTCCAAAGCATATTATTATCGACGATATCTTTGCATCAATTAACTATATGAACTGCCTTGCTGCAAACATTGGTACAATTGATGATATCGACCACCTTGGCAACCGCCGTATCCGTTCAGTCGGCGAATTACTCCAGAATCAGTTTAGAATTGGCTTTACACGTATGGAGAGAGTTGTACGTGAGCGTATGTCTCTCCAAGCTCAGGAACCAGAGAAGGCAACTCCACAGGCTCTTATCAATATCAGACCAGTAGTTGCAGCCGTTAAGGAATTCTTCGGTTCTTCTCCACTTTCACAGTTTATGGACCAGACAAACCCACTTGCTGAGCTTACTCACAAGCGTCGTTTGTCAGCACTCGGCCCTGGCGGTCTTTCACGTGACCGCGCCGGATTCGAGGTTCGTGACGTACACTACAGCCACTATGGTCGTATGTGTCCTATCGAGACACCAGAAGGTCCTAACATCGGTCTTATCTCTTACCTCGCAACATTTGCTCGTATCAACAAGTACGGCTTTATCGAGGCACCTTTCCGCAAGATTGATAAAGAGACAGGCCGCGTTCTTGACGAAGTTGTTTACATGACAGCTGACGTTGAGGATGAATACAGAGTAGCTCAGGCAAATGAGCCACTCGATGAGGAAGGTCACTTCCTCCGTGACAAGGTAACAATCCGTTACCGTGATGGTTTCGATGAGGTTGACAGGTCAATCCCAGATTACATGGACGTATCTCCAAGAATGCTTGTATCAGTAGCTACAGCTATGATTCCATTCCTCGAGAACGATGACGCAAACCGTGCACTCATGGGTTCTAACATGCAGCGTCAGGCTGTTCCTCTTATGAAGACTCAGGCACCATTCGTTGGTACTGGTATGGAGCACAAGGCTGCTGTTGACTCAGGTGTTGTAGTTCTTGCAAAGCGTGCTGGTAAAGTTATCCACGTTGATGCAGACTCAATCGAGATCGAAACAGACAAGGGCGAAATTGATTCTTATGAGCTTATCAAGTTCATGCGTTCAAACCAGGGCACATGCGTAAACCAGCGCCCAATCGTTTCCCTTGGTCAAAAGGTAGTGGCAAAAGAAGTAATTGCAGATGGTCCTGCAACATCACATGGTGAAATCTCCCTTGGTAAGAATGCCCTTATCGGCTTTATGACTTGGGAAGGTTACAACTACGAGGATGCTGTTCTTCTTAATGAGAAGATTGTTCGCGACGACGTTTATACTTCAATCCATATTGAGGAATATGAACTCGAGGCTCGTGACACCAAACTTGGACCTGAGGAGATTACTCGTGATATTCCAAACGTTGGTGACGATGCTCTCGCTGACCTTGACGAGTTCGGTATCATCCGTATCGGTGCAGAGGTTCACTCAGGTGACATCCTTGTTGGTAAGGTAACACCAAAGGGCGAGACAGAGCTCACAGCAGAGGAGCGTCTCCTCCGTGCAATCTTTGGTGAGAAGGCACGTGAGGTTCGTGATACATCTCTCCGTGTACCACACGGTGAGTACGGTATCGTAGTTAACGTAGAAGTATTCACACGTGAAAACTCAGACGAGCTTTCACCTGGCGTAAACAAGGTTGTACGTTGCTACATCGCTCAGAAGAGAAAGATTCAAGTCGGCGATAAGATGGCCGGCCGTCATGGTAACAAGGGTGTTGTATCACGCATCCTTCCACAGGAGGATATGCCATTCCTTCCTGATGGTACTCCACTTGACATCGTACTTAACCCACTCGGTGTTCCATCTCGTATGAACATCGGTCAGGTTCTTGAAGTAAACATCGGTATGGCAGCTCGTCTTAAGGGCTGGAAGATCATGACACCTGTATTCGATGGTGCTCATGAGGAAGATGTTCAGTACTTCTTGTCAGAGTCAAAGCTCCTCTCAGAGGGCAATGACAAGATTCGCGAACTCGTACTCAAGTATGAGGATATGAATGCTAAAACAGGTTATAACCTTGTTGACCTCATCGAGTTCTTAAAGGCAAATACAAAGACAGAAGAAGAGCATGCATTTATTGATGCTGCTTTCGAATACCGCTTTGGTAAGACAAAGCTTATTGATGGTCGTACAGGTAAGCCATTCGATAACCCAGTTACCGTTGGTGTTATGTATTACCTCAAGCTTCATCACCTTGTTGATGATAAGATTCACGCACGTTCAACAGGTCCTTACAGCCTTGTTACTCAGCAGCCACTTGGTGGTAAAGCTCAGTTCGGTGGCCAGCGTTTCGGTGAAATGGAAGTTTGGGCACTTGAGGCTTATGGTGCTGCTTATACTCTTCAGGAAATCCTTACAATCAAGTCTGATGATATCGTAGGTCGTGTTAAGACATACGAAGCTATCGTTAAGGGACAGAGCGTTCCAAAGTCAGGCGTTCCAGAGTCATTCAAGGTACTCATCAAGGAACTCCAGTCACTCGGTCTTGATGTTAAGGTCCTTGATAAGGACGATAATGAAATCGACTTAAAGCAGAACTTTGATACTGATGACGTTAACTTCCGTCTTGTTGAAAACGAGAACTTCAAACCTCAGTATGTAAATGATGCAGAGGGTGCAGAAGGTTTCGCTACAACTCTTGACGAGAATGGTGAAGTTATCGAAGAAGAGTTCGATGAAGAAGCAGAATTTTCAAATGATTTAGATGACATCGAAGGTCCAACAGACTTTGAGATGGGCATTGAAGAATAAGGAGGGGAGCTAACATGACAGATATTCAGCCAATTACTACAAATGAAATTGAATTTGAATCTATCAAGATCGGTTTAGCTTCTCCAGACGCTATCAGATCTTGGTCATATGGCGAAGTTAAAAAGCCAGAGACAATTAACTATAGAACATTAAAGCCTGAGCGCGATGGTCTTTACTGTGAGCGTATTTTCGGACCTACAAAGGACTGGGAATGCTACTGCGGTAAGTACAAGAGAATCCGCTATAAGGGCAAAGTGTGCGAACGCTGCGGCGTTGAAATTACAAAGGCAAAGGTTCGTCGTGAGCGTATGGGCCACGTAGAACTTGCAGCTCCTGTATCACACATTTGGTATTTCAAGGGTATTCCATCACGTATGGGTCTTATGCTTGATATATCTCCAAGAAATCTTGAAAAGGTACTCTATTTTGCACTCTACATCGTAACAGACCCAGGTGCTACTCCACTTGAAAAGTATCAGGTACTCTCAGAAAAAGAGTATGAGGATATGCGAGAGAAGTATGAGGACGAGTTCGAAGCAGGAATGGGTGCAGAAGCTATCAAGAAGCTTCTTGCTGAAATCGACGTTCCAGCACTTGCTGAGCAACTCCGTGAGGAACTCAAGGGTGCTAGTGGCCAGAAGAAAGCAAGACTCTTAAAGCGTCTTGAAGTTGTTGATGCATTCAACAATTCTAATAACAAGCCAGAGTGGATGATTCTCGATGTTATTCCTGTAATTCCACCTGATATCCGTCCTATGGTTCAACTTGATGGTGGCCGTTTTGCAACATCTGACCTCAACGACCTCTATCGTCGAGTTATCAACCGTAACAACCGTCTTAAGAGACTCCTCGAACTCGGTGCTCCTGATATCATCATCCGCAACGAGAAGAGAATGCTCCAGGAAGCAGTAGATGCTCTCATCGATAACGGTCGTCGTGGACGTCCGGTTACTGGTCCTAACAACAGACCTCTTAAGTCACTCTCTGACATGCTCAAGGGTAAGCAGGGACGTTTCCGTCAGAACCTTCTTGGTAAGCGTGTTGACTACTCAGGACGTTCTGTTATCGTTGTAGGTCCAGAACTTAAGATGTATCAGTGCGGTCTTCCAAAAGAGATGGCACTCGAACTCTTTAAGCCATTCGTTATGAAGCGTCTTGTTGAAACTGGCGTTGCTGGTAACATCAAGTCAGCTCGTAAGATGGTAGAGCGTTCAAAGGACGAAGTTTGGGATGCACTTGAAGTTGTTATCAAGGATCACCCAGTAATGCTTAACCGTGCTCCTACACTTCACAGACTTGGTATCCAGGCATTTGAGCCTGTACTTGTTGATGGACGTGCTATCAAGCTCCATCCACTTGCTTGTACAGCTTTCAACGCCGACTTCGACGGTGACCAGATGGCTGTTCACGTACCTCTTTCTGCAGAGGCACAGGCAGAGGCAAGATTCTTGATGCTTGCAGCTAACAACTTGCTCAAGCCATCAGACGGACGCCCTGTAACTGTTCCTACACAGGACATGGTACTTGGTTCATACTACTTGACACTCGACAAGGATGGCGAGCCAGGTGAAGGTAAGGTATTCCGTGACGTTGATGAGGCTCAGATGGCCTTTGACGAGGGAGATATCACACTTCACTCAAAGATCAAGATCCGTATGGAAAAGGAAGTAAACGGCAAGCTCGTTTCTGGCCTTGTTGATACAACTCTTGGTAAGATTATCTTTAACAACCCAATTCCTCAGGATTTAGGTTTCATTGATAGAACTATCCCTGGCAATGAGTTGCTTCTTGAATGCGATTGCGACGATCTCTTTAGAAAGAAGCCAATCAGCAAGAAGTCACTTGGTAAGATTATTGATCGTTGTATTGAAGTTCACGGAACTGCAAAAACATCAGTAGTTCTTGATGCTATCAAGGCTCAAGGTTACAAGTATTCAACACTTTCTGGTATCACAGTTGCTGTTTGCGATGCTAAGATTCCAGAATCAAAGCGTGATTACATCGCTGAGACAGAGGCACATATCGACAAAATCGACAAGCTCTATAGACGTGGTATGCTTTCTGCTGCAGAGGCATCTCGCTTAAAGCTCGGTGCATGGGATGTCTGCACAAAGCAGGTATCTGCTGGTCTTAAGGACAACCTTGGTAAATATAATCCAATATTCATGATGATTGACTCTGGTGCCCGTGGTTCTGACTCACAGCTTAACCAGCTTGCTGGTATGCGTGGTCTTATTGCCAACACATCAGGTAAGACAATCGAAATTCCTATTCGTGCTAACTACCGTGAAGGCCTTAACATTCTCGAGTACTTCATCTCATCTCGTGGTGCTCGTAAGGGTCTTGCAGATACAGCTCTTCGTACAGCTGACTCTGGTTACCTTACACGTCGACTTGTTGACGTATCTCAGGAAATCATTGTTCGTGAAGAGGACTGCGGATGCCATGACGGTATCAAAGTTTACGATATCGAAGCTGACGGTCGTGTAATCGAGGAACTCTCAGAGCGTCTCGAAGGTCGTTACCTTCTCGATGATCTTGTTGATGAGAAGAGCGGTGAGCTCATCCAGTCAGCAAACAAGATGATGCGCAAGGACGATGCAGCAAAGGTTGCAAATTATGTCAAGGCGCACACAAAGGATGGCGAGCGTGCTGAAATCATGATCCGCTCACTCCTTACTTGTCAGTCACAGCATGGTGTATGTATGCACTGCTACGGCCGTAACCTTGCAACAGGTGGTCCTGTTACAGTTGGTGAGGCAGTAGGTATCATCGCTGCTCAGTCAATCGGTGAGCCTGGTACACAGCTTACAATGCGTACTTTCCATACCGGTGGTGTTGCATCTGCAGCAGATATCACACAGGGTCTTCCAAGAGTTGAAGAACTCTTCGAGGCACGTAAGCCAAAGACACTTGCTAT
>JAZQQZ010000007.1:0-35145 GCA_045629305.1 Acutalibacteraceae bacterium
TTGGTGACTCATCGGGGATTCGAACCCCGGACACCTTGATTAAAAGTCAAGTGCTCTGCCAACTGAGCTAATGAATCACTTATGCAAACAAAGTAATGCCAAGTGTTGTAAGTACAAGAAGTACAAGAACACCGCCAAGAATGATAGTCATCTTAGCGAGAGCGGCATCTTTGCTATGGCCCTGTGTCTTATCGAAAAATGATGATGAACTAGCACCGCTTACAGCAGATGCATCAGCCTGTCTGTTCTTCTGAGCAAGTACAAGAATGATGATTGCAAGTGAAACGACAATAAGAAGAACGGAACAAATAATTTCAGCTGTTGTCATATACTTACCCTCCCTTTGGGTTAAAATCGATAACTGTTGTATTTTAACATAGTAATATACGTTTTGCAAGTATATTTTAACCCAAAGTTAACTGCTCTCCTGCTGTATCTTCAGGCATTGGTAAAGAGCCAAGTGCAGGAAGATTTTTCGTTCTATATCTGTGTGGTTTAGCGAACTCACCGTCAATATATGGGCGTATGCTCATGAGACGCTGGCCTTTCTTCAAAGTCATGACAGCGACACCTATGGTGTCCTTGGTTGTCTTTGAAGAGATTGAGCCAGTGTTAATGAGGAGCATACGGCCCCCTGAGGATGTAAGAACGAGTTCGACATCCTCTTTGATATAGAGGGCCGCAACAAGTGGAGACTTGTTGCCATAGGCCTTGATAAGCTTCTTTCTATTGGTCTTGGTCTCATAGCAGTTCATATCAACCTTAGCTACTTTACCATTCTCAAAGAAGAATAACATATATCCCTTGAAATCGTCTGTGATAGCCATATACATAGGCTTCTCACCCTCATCAAAGTCAAGTGCTGATGGGATAAAGTCACCAAGCAATGAGGCCTTAGAGTCCTCAAAGTCACTAATGCGTGCCTTATATACCTGGCACTTATCAGTGAAGAAGAGAAGATCTTTAGCATTAGTAGTCTCCTCTACTCTGATTATCCTATCTCCCTCTTTAACTTTCTGCTCACCGCTCATACGTAGTGATTGAGGTGTAATCTTCTTGAAATATCCAGCTTCAGAGAAGAATACAGTCAAAGCGTAATCAGGAACTTCCTCGCGCTCATCCTCTTCATCCTCCGCAAGATCATCAGTATAGATAATCTCTGACTTACGAGGCTGACCATACTTCTGTGATACTTCTTTAAGCTCATTAATGATAATCTTCTTGATTCGTCTACTGCTCTTTAAAGTATCTTGCATGTCTAAAATTGCGGCTTCAAGATCTTTTACATCTTGGAGACGCTTTACAATATACTCTCTATTAAGGTGACGAAGTTTTATTTCAGCGACATATTCTGCCTGAATTTCATCAATACCGAAGCCTATCATGAGGTTAGGAACAACCTCTGCTTCCTCCTCTGTCTCACGGACAATTTTAATTGCCTTATCGATATCGAGAAGAATTTTCTCAAGACCTTGGAGTAGATGAAGTTTCTTCTGTGCTTTATCAAGTTCGAAGTATACTCTACGCTTTACGCACTCTGTACGGAAAGCAATCCATTCATTAAGAAGATCTTTTACGCCGAGTACCTGTGGAGTTCCACCGATAAGAACATTGAAATTACAACTGAATGAATCTTGAAGTGAAGTGAGCTTAAAGAGCTTCTTCATAAGCTTGTCTGGGTCTGTACCACGCTTAACATCAATTGTAATCTTAAGACCTGTCTTATCTGTCTCATCACGTACATCGGAGATCTCTTTAAGATGGCCGTCCTTAGCCTTATCTACAATCTGCTTGATAACCACATCAGATGATGTAGTATATGGAATTTCATATATTTCAATACAATGATCTTCTTTGACAAAGCGATATTTTGATCTTACATAGATATTTCCATGACCAGAGTTCAGTACTTTGGCAACTTCCTCTTTTTTATAGAGAATCTGACCACCGCTTGGAAAATCAGGTGCAATGATTGTATCAAGTACATCATAGTCCTCATCATTGATAAGTTCTATTGTTGCCTGGCATACCTCATTCAAATTAAATGAGCAAAGATTACTTGCCATACCAACAGCAATACCCATATTGTTATTGACGAGAATTGTTGGGAATGTTACTGGAAACAATACTGGCTCAAGCATGGTTGCATCATAGTTGTCAACCATGTCTACAGTATCTTTATCAATATCTCTGAAAAGTTCAGCAGCAATACCTTCGAGCTTTGCTTCTGTATAACGTGAAGCGGCAGCTTCCATCGATGGTGAATATGCTTTACCGAAGTTACCCTTTGAATCAATAAAAGGATGAAGCAAAGCTTCATTTCCGCGGGAAAGACGTACCATAGTATCATAGATGGCAGCGTCACCATGTGGGTTAAGTTGCATTGTTCTACCAACGATATTGGCAGACTTAATACGTGGGCCATTAAGAAGGCCCATCTTGTACATTGTATATAAAAGTTTTCTGTGTGATGGTTTGAAACCGTCAATCTCAGGAATAGCTCTTGATAGAATTACGCTCATCGCGTATGGCATATAGTTGATCTCGAGAGTATCAACAATAGTCTGATCTACAATTTCGCCAGCGCCCAAGATATGAGCGTTCGGATTGACGTCTTCATGCTGCACAGCAGGCTTTTTAGACTTCTTTGTAGCCATTGTTACCCTCCTTAACTGAGATCAAGCATATCGAGGTACTTATAACCCTCTTCAGCTATTATTTTTTTACGACCCGAAAGATCATCACCAAGAAGAACATTGAATGTATCATTGGTCTTCTCGAAATTATCTTTTGTAACTTTGACAAGTCTACGAGTCTTAGGATTCATTGTGGTAAGCCACATCATATCAGCGTCGTTTTCACCAAGACCTTTGGAACGTTGCAATGAATATTTCTTATCACCTATCTCCAAAAGTGCACTGGCCTTTTCCTGCTCATCATAAGCGAACCATACATCATCTTTACAAGTGATCTCATAAAGTGGAGATTCAGCGATATAGACCTTGCCCTCATTGATAAGGGTTGGCATAAGTCTATAAATCATTGCAAGGATAAGTGTTCTAATCTGATATCCATCGACATCGGCATCGGTACAGATAATTACCTTATCCCAACGAAGATTATCAAGATTAAACTGTGTAACATCCTTTGTCTTAGCCTCAACCTCAACACCGCAGCCGAGTACCTTAATCAAGTTCGTAATAATCTCATTAGCGAAAATCTTCTTAAGGTCTGACTTCATACAGTTGAGGATCTTACCACGGACAGGAATAACTGCCTGGAACTCTGCGTCACGCGCCTGCTTACAAGCGCCGAGAGCAGAGTCACCCTCTACTATGAATATCTCTCTGCGAGATATATCTTTACTACGACAATCGACAAATTTTTCAACTCGATTGTTCATATCCATATTGGCCGTGAGTGACTTCTTAATGTTTACACGAGCGGCCTCAGCGTGCACTCTTGCACGCATGTTGACAAGAATCTGATTACAGATTTTCTCTGCGTCAAGTTTATTCTCGATGAAATAAACCTCAAGTTGATGCTTGAAGAAATCCTTCATCGCTTCTTCGATAAATGAATTTGTGATAGCTTTCTTAGTCTGGTTCTCATAGGATGTAACCGTTGAGAAAGACGAGATTACAAGAAGCATGCTGTCATCGATGTCCTGCATAGTAATCTTGCTATCGGACTTCTTGTACATATTGTTGTTTCTAATATAAGCATCAATCTGTGATACGAAAGCTGAGCGTGCGGCCTTATCAGGCGAACCGCCGTACTCGAGCCATGATGAGTTATGATAATACTCCTTAATCTGATGCTTATTAGAGAATGCGAGAGCTACGGAAATCTTAACCTTATAGTCCTCTTTATCATGGCGGTCGCGGCCGATACGCTCACACTCCCAGAACTGTGTCTGTGTGAGTGTCTCATCACCGGCAATCTCTTTAATGTAATCAATTATGCCGTTCTCATAATAATATTCATAAGTCTCAAATGAGCTGCCACCAATTTGATCTTTAATAACGAATGTAACACCGGAGTTTACGATTGCCTGACGCTTGATAGTATCCTTGTAATATTCAAGTGGAATATCGATATCGGTAAATACTTTGAGGTCTGGTTTCCATTTAATCTTGGTACCTGTCTGCTTCTTGCCATATGGTTCTTTAGTGAGTTCAGATGCAGGATTACCTTTCTCAAAATGCATTGTGTATGTGAATCCATCACGATGTACCTCTGCATCCATATATTCAGATGAATACTGTGTGGCGCAAAGTCCAAGACCATTAAGACCCAAGGAGAAACCATAACTTGAGTCAAGAGCATTAGTATTATATTTACCACCTGCATACATCTCGCAGAATACAAGTTCCCAGTTATATCTTTTCTCTTTCTCGTTGAAATCCATTGGAATACCACGACCGAAGTCCTGTACCTCAATAGAGTGATCAAGGAAACGAGTGATTATAATCTTGTCGCCATGTCCTTCTCTGGCCTCATCGATAGAGTTGGAAAGAATTTCAAAGAATGAATGCTCGCATCCATCAAGACTATCTGAACCAAATATTACAGAAGGGCGTTTACGAACTCGATCCGCACCTTTAAGCTGGGCAATATCGTCATTGCCGTACTCTGTTTTGTTAACAGCCATATGACCTCCGAATAAGCATATTATTACATAATAATATTATTATACAGTGTAATATTTTACACCATATATTGTGGTAAAGTCAAGAAACTACGCCCTAAATTGCGCTTTTAGGTAAAAAATAAGCCCCGGAAATTCCGGGGCTTAAAGTTTTATTCTTTTGGTGCATCTTCACTATCAGAGAATTCCTCAAGTGGAGTATCAAGAATTGGCTGGAGCTGTGAAAGAAGATCAGCTTCCTCTGGTACATCATTATTGTTTACAAGATCGATGATACCAGGTCTTGCCTTGGTTGGATCATATGACTCGATGTCATAATTCTCTGTCGCCATAAGTTCTCTAAATGTAGCACCATCAATCTTCTCATAGCGCATAAGGAAGTTCGCAAGAAGATGGAGCTTATCAATATGAAGACGAAGAATCTCGTCAGCACGTTCATATGCTGTCATGATTGTCTTTTCAATCTCTTTATCGATTGCAGATGCAGTCTCCTCAGAGTAATTACGTACGTGGTTATAATCACGGCCTATGAATACTTCTTCATTATCTGAACCGTATGTGATAGGTCCGAGTGTATCACTCATACCGTACTTAACAATCATATTACGAGCAATTGCAGTCGCACGCTCAATATCATTTGAAGCACCTGTTGAGATATCACCAAGGATAATTGCCTCAGCAACACGACCACCGAGAAGTGATACGAGCTCATCGAGCATCTGCTTCTTAGATCTGTATGACTTATCATGCTCTGGAAGTGACATGGTGAAACCACCAGCCATTCCACGAGGAATGATAGATACCTGATGTACTGGGTCGAGTGTATCAAGATAGTAGTTAGTGATTGCATGTCCAGCCTCGTGGTATGCTGTGAGTTTCTTCTCATCATCAGTAACTTTCTTGGACTTCTTCTCAGCACCTACAACTACCTTAAGAGTTGCCTCTTCGATATCTTTCTTTGTAAGTGCGCGCTTGCCACGTCTTGCGGCAAGGAGAGCAGCCTCATTGAGAAGGTTCTCAAGGTCTGCACCTGTGAAGCCGCTTGTTGCACGCGCGATTTCATCAAGTTTAACATCAGGACCGATTGGCTTATTTCTTGCATGAACTTTAAGAATTGCCTCACGACCTACAACGTCTGGATAGTTAACTGTAACCTGTCTATCGAAACGACCAGGACGAAGAAGTGCTGGATCGAGGATATCAGGACGGTTAGTTGCAGCGATAATGATAACGCCTGAGTTCTCACCAAATCCATCCATCTCGACAAGGAGCTGGTTAAGTGTCTGCTCACGTTCATCATGACCACCGCCGAGGCCTGCGCCTCTCTGACGGCCTACGGCGTCAATCTCATCGATAAATACAATAGCTGGTAAATTCTTCTTTGCTGTATCGAAAAGGTCACGTACACGGCTTGCACCGACACCAACATACATCTCTACAAAGTCAGAACCTGAGATTGAGAGGAAGTTAGCATCTGCCTCGCCTGCTACTGCGCGTGCGAGGAGTGTCTTACCTGTGCCCGGAGGGCCAACAAGAAGTACGCCCTTAGGAATACGAGCACCGAGATCATTAAACTTCTGTGGATCCTTCAAGAATTCAACAATCTCCTGAAGGTCCTGCTTCTCTTCATCGAGGCCGGCAACATCTTCAAATGTTGTCTTTCTTGCCTCCTCACCTTTCTTAAGGCGAGCCTTACCGAACTGCATTGAGCGCTTGTTCTCGTCCATAACAGTATTACCCATCTTACGAACGATGAAGTAAAGCATAAGTCCCATAAGGATAAGCATTCCAACCATTGGAAGAAGCTGTGAAAGCCAGTAGTTTGATGTGCCTGACTCATAATTCATCTTGATTGGATCATCCGGATGTTCCTGGTTGTACACACGTACATCCTCATGAACATCTGCAATAAAGAGCTCATAGCTTGGAACAGTATATTCTCTCTTGTCCTTCTCACCTCTTAGTACATAGGTGAGTTTTCTTGTGCCAAGATTGAGCTTATATTCTGCAATCTTGCCTTCATCAAAATAAGCAATTACTTGATAATATTCATCATCAACTTTTGCTGAATCAACCTTAAGTGCAGACCAGATAAGGCCTATCATAAGTGCGACAAGGAGTAAGGAAATAAGACTAGAGAATAGTCTCTTAGAACGGCCAGAATTTTCTGGCTTTTTATTTGGCGTGTTATTGCCTGGCATATTTTCCAAATTTATCCCTCCGTTTCATATACTGAACGCTTAAGTACAGCAAGATATGGGAGATTTCTATATCTCTCATCGTAATCAAGGCCATAGCCGATTACGAATTCATCTGGTACCTTGCATCCAACATAATCTGCCTGTATATCGGCAACTCTTCTTTCAGGTTTATCCAAGAAAGTACAAATTTTAACAGAACTTGGTTCCCTTGTTTTAAGGATTTCAATTAAGGATGCGAGTGTTCTACCTGTATCGAGAATGTCCTCAACAATGAGAAGATCCATTCCGCGAAGGTCCATATCAAGGTCTTTAATAATCTTTACATCACCAGAACTCTCAGAGTTGCTGCCATAGCTTGATACAACCATAAAGTCGATAGAACAAGGAATTTCAATTGCTCTCATAAGATCTGCCATAAATACAACAGAACCTTTAAGCACGCTTACAAGAACAAGGTTCTTGCCCTTGTAATCCTTAGCAATTACTTTACCAAGGTCTTTTACAATATTGTCAATTTCCTCCTTAGAAAGAAGTACTCTGTCAACATCATCTACAAGATTTTCGCTAAAATTAGGCATTTCTGCATCCTCCATTATTTGATAACCCATAATTTACCTTTTTCAACGTGGACAAATTGACCACCAGGAATCTGTACCTGGTCTCTCCTGCCCACTTTCATCATATCGATAATCTTATCGATATGAACTTTTTCCGGCTTTCCGCCGCTCACTTCAGTTACGTATGTAACAAGTGCGCGTGATAGGACAGCCGGGTCTGCCGATAGTAGAATATCGGTCTTGAGTTTATCTCCAATGCTCGCCTCTTTGAGCAATGATAATACCTGTTTATTAAAATAGGCTGAATCCTCACGGAGCGTTCCAATACAACGCGTAATATTGAGGATTGCATTTTCATTGACTGACGTAAGCTCTGGGATGATATTGTGACGAATCTTATTCCTCGTATAATCATCCGTGAGATTGGTAGAATCAGTCACGTAAGTCAAATTGTTCTCTTCTATATATTGCTCTATTTCATCACGGGAGCATTCGATAAGCGGGCGAATTATATTCGCACGCGTAGGCGGAATGCTCGCAAGGCCGAGCAGGCCTGTGCCACGACATAGGTTGAGCAGCATGGTCTCAACCGCGTCATTGGCGTTATGAGCAGTGGCAATTTTGCCCTGCTCGCCTGCGAGGCGTCCGAAGAACTCGTAGCGGACATCTCGTCCTGCTACCTCCTCCGATACACCACGCTCTTTTGCAAGCGATGGCACATCGACATTAAGGACTTCAAGTTTCAGCCCAAGAGCGTCACAGACGCCTTGGCAGAAGTCCTGGTCTCGCTGTGCCTCATCACCACGAATACCGTGGTTTACATGTGCAGCGATAATATCAAGATTATATGTATCGCGCAGCTCATAAAGAATATGAAGCAATGTCATCGAATCTGCTCCGCCAGAGAGGCCGACAACTACAGTATCGCCATTTGAGAGCATATTATATCTTTCAATGACAGATTTAACTTTAGATTTCATCATCATAATTCTTCTCTATTGTTGAGAATAATGTGTAGTCAGGATTCCAACCAAGTGTTACATCACCGACACCACCATGACGGTTCTTCGCAACAATTACATTTACTTCAGAGATTGCCTTATTAAGATCAGGTGTTGTCTCATCATTCTGATAGTAATCCTCACGATAAAGCATAAGTACTACATCAGCATCCTGCTCGATAGAACCTGAATCACGGAGATCTGCAAGTTGTGGTCTGTGATTCTTCTGACTATGTCCTTCTGTAGCACGAGAGAGCTGTGCAAGAACTACAACAGGAATATTAAGGTCTTTCGCCATAAGTTTTAAGTTTCTTGTAATCTCAGAAATTTCCTGAACTCGTGAATCTATACGTGTGCCAGACTTCATAAGTTGCAAGTAGTCGATGACAACAAGATCTACATTCTTCATACGACGAATTTTAGCCTTCATCTCATTTACAGTGATATCGGATTTATCATCGAAGTAGAGTTCACAATCATTGAGTGCAGCGGTTGCTGTGTTAATACGTTCCCAATCATTGGTGCTCAAATTACCGTCTCTCATATTATTGCCCTTTACACGGGCCTCAGTTGCGAGTATACGCTGTGCAAGTTGTTCATTACTCATCTCAAGTGAGAAGAAAAGAACCTTCTTCTTAGAAAGCACAGCGGCATTACGAGCGATATTGAGTGCGAAAGATGTCTTACCCATTGCAGGACGCGCACCGATAATAATAAGATCGGAACGATTGAGCTTGGTATATTCATCAAGTTTAGTGAAACCAGTCGGGAAACCGACATATTGCTCACGTACTGCCGGGTCATCTGAAGCAAGACCATTAAGTCTTTCATACACTTTGTTGAGAACAACATCAGAGAACTTAGCGGCCTCAGTAGTATTCTTACCCTGACGAATGTTATAAATCTTCTGCTCTGCACTATCGAGAAGCATAGATGCATCAGCATCACTTGTCTGTGCATCATCAAGTATCTCTGATGATGCATTGATAAGTGCACGAACAAAATATTTATCTTTAATTATCTTGGCATAAGATTCAACATTTGCAGTTGATGGAACTGCAGCAGCAAGCTGTGCAAGATAGTTCTTGCCTGCCGCCTCATCGAATGAAGGATCACTCTTCATTTGTTCAAGCACAAGAAGAGGATCGACATCTTTACCGAGCGCATCAATATTGAGCATTGCATTATAGATAGCCTTATGCTCATTCCTGTAGAAATATTCTACGAGGAAACCCTTAGACTGGATAAGAGTGAGGCAGCTTGGGTCCTTTAAAATAGAACCCAATACAGCTTGCTCTGCATCCATGCTAAAAGGCAAGTTGATTTCGAAATTATCCATAATTACTCCTCTGTAACCTGTACCTTAATCTCAGCCTTAACACCTTCAAAGAGTTTTACAGTTGCATTGTATGTACCAAATGCTTTAATTTCAGGTGCTGTTATCTTTCTCTTGTCGACATCGATTTTATAGTCTTCCTTAATCTTCCCTGCAATCTCTTTGACAGTTACTGAACCAAAGAGCTTGCCGCCCTTGCCTGCCTTCGCCTTCATGGCAAGAGTCTTGCCATTGATTTTGTCTGCGGCAGCCTGGGCATTGGCCTTATCGGTGTCATATTTGAACTGCTTTGATGCATCTGCATTATTCTTCTCGGTTACATTCTGTGCATTTGCTTCAACTGCAAGTCCCTTAGGGAATAAGAAATTACGTGCATAACCATCAGATGCATTTACAAGTTCTCCCTTTTTACCAAGGCCTTTTACATCATCTTTCAAAATTACTTTCATATCTTATTCTCCTCAAAATAGTCGTTGATTGCATTCTCAAGTTTTACGACTGCATCACCCATGGTGATATCAGACATCTGTGTTGCGGCCATCGAAAGATGTCCGCCGCCACCGAGCTGTTCCATAATAACTTGAACGTTCATCTCACCGAGTGAACGTGCTGAAATATTGATTTGATTATTCTCCTCGAAGAGAACATATGAAGACTTAACACCTGCTACATTGAGAAGTTCATTTGCAACCTGAGATGCAATGAGTCTCATATTAGGTGAATGCTCAGTTGCGACTGCAACTGCACAGTTCTTATATGTTACTGCGGTAGAGATAATCGCATATTTCTCTTTATAACTGTCAAAGTCATTTGCGAAAAGATGCTTCGCAGACACTGTATCGGCACCGTTCTTCTTAAGATAAGCAGCAGCCTCAAATGTACGAGCACCAGTTGACAAGATAAAGTTTCTTGTGTCAAGCATGATACCTGAGAGAAGTGCCTCTGATGAAAGTGGACGAAGTTCCACTTTCGCTGGAATGTATTGAATAAGTTCTGTTACCATCTCACATGCTGATGATGCGTTTGGCTCATCATAGTAGAGAACTGCATTGGAGATGAAGTTCGCTGTACGGCGATGGTGATCAATAACAACAACATTCTCGAACTCTGGGAAGAGTTCAGGATACTCAAGTGATGATGCTCTATGAGTATCGACAACTACGAGAAGGCTGCTTGATGTGATATACTCAGCTGCCTTTTCGTCATTTATAAATGTGTTAGGGATGGCTTCTTTGTCAAGCTGCTCAATGAGCTGCTTGGCCATTGACTTCTCTTTATCACAGAGAATGTAGCAATGTTTATCAAGGGCGCGTACGGCCTCATAGATGCCGACAGATGCACCTACACTGTCAAGGTCTGAGAATAGATGTCCCATGACAAAGACAACATCAGACTTAGATACAAGGTTCGCAAATTCATCCGCTGTAAGACGGGCCTTAATTTTAGCCTGCTTTGTTGTGCCCTGCTGTGTGCCACCGAAGAAAGTGAGCTCTCCGTTATCATTAACTGTGGCCTGGTCACCTCCGCGGCTCTGAGACATCTCAAGAGCACGTAGTGCGAAGTCGTCGCACTCGGCGAAGTTGCCGCCACGACCGATACCAATTGAGATAGTGATACCGACATCGTTTGCGCCATATTTATAGTCGCGAATTTGCTTAAGTATATCGAACTTAGACTCTATAAGAGAGTCAAGTCCTCTCACCTGCATTACAGAAATATATTTTCCTGTACCGATTTTACGGAACACACATTCATACTTTGTAGCCCACTGCTCAAGTATTCTTTCAATCTCACCACTTATAACTTCGCATTCACTATGCTTGTAATTTAGGAATACCTCGTCGAGATTATCGACTCTTACATGCATAACTACTGGGCGGATATTCTTATACTCATCAGCGAGTGTCTTAAGTTCTGTATAATCAATGAAATAGAGGCAGCAGATTGACTTCTCTTCGTCAACTACATCTGTGAAAACGGTAAATTTCTTATCTCCATAAGAGATGCTTGTACCATCCTTAGAGAGGATTAGAGTACCAAGTGTTATATCGTCAAAGAATTCCTTGATATGACCAGTGCGAACGAGCTGCTCGCCAAGGACATTGGTCTTGAAGAGCTCGTTGAACCAGATAATCTCACCTTTTCCGTCACAAACAAGTGTCGGGAAAGGACGCTTTTCTGCTCCATCACTGTTATCGAGATATTTCGATGCACGTTTAACTTTCTTCTTAAGAGATGCTGTTCTAAATGCAAGGAATAACAATCCTATGAGGCATAGAATAATAACAACTGCACCCTGAATCATAGCAACCTGCTGGTCACCGTAGAGATACATATATACAGTTGATGCTACGCCTGCAAGTAGACATAGAAGAGAAAAAACTGTTTTCACGAATTAGACCTCCATGATAATTGGGAGAATCATCGGTGAACGCCTCGTCTTCTCATAGACAACGAGACCTACCTCATCCTTAATCTTGGACTTGATTGATGCCCAATCTCTAATATCACTTTCTATACATTCATTCACTGCGTCTTTAGAGACCTCAGTGAGTACATCCATAAGTTCTTCTGACTCACGCACATATACGAATCCACGTGATACGATGTCTGGACCTGCGACAACTTCACCGGATGCTGTATCAATCGTGAGAACGATTGTGATGATACCATCCTGTGAAAGTTTCGTACGATCGCGAAGCACGATCTGTCCGACATCGCCTACGCCAGAACCATCTACGAATACGTTACCAGATGGTACCACGCCTTTCTCATGGAACATTCCATCACATACCTCAATCGTCTTACCGATATCTGGGATGATAATGTCACGAGATGCCATTCCCATTTGGTTAGCAAGCATAGCATGCTTGCTAAGATGCTTCTGCTCGCCGTGTACAGGCACAAAATACTTTGGCTGTATAAGACCGAGCATAACTTTAAGTTCCTCTTGGCATGCGTGTCCAGATACATGTACATCGTACATCTTCTCATAGACAACTTCTGCGCCATGTCTCATAAGTTCATTTACAACCTTAGAGACAGCCTTCTCATTTCCAGGGATAGGTGTCGCAGAGATGATTACATAATCATTCGCTGAGATATTTACTTTCTTATGGTCCTGGAAAGCCATACGTGAGAGAGCTGACATAGGCTCGCCCTGGCTACCTGTTGTTACAAGAAGTAACTGCCATGGCTCATAGTTGCTTATCTCATCTATTGGAATAATAACTCCCTCTGGAACTTCGAGATAGCCAAGTTGCTGGCCAACTGCGACTACGTTCTCAAGTGAACGACCAGAGAGTGCAACCTTTCTGTTCTGTGATACAGCCTCATTGATAATCTGCTGTACGCGGTGGATATTGGATGCAAAAGTTGCAACGATAATTCTTCTCTTTCCAGCTTTTCTGAAAAGTGTTTCAAAAGACTGACCAACAGTTTTTTCAGATGCCGAGTAGCCCGGCTTCTCTGCATTGGTGGAATCTGCAAGATAGCAGAGAACGCCCTCTTTGCCTATCTCGGCAAATCTTGCGAGGTCGATCATATTACCATCAATTGGTGTTGTATCAATCTTAAAGTCGCCGGTCTGTACGATAGTGCCGGCATCACAACGAATAGCAAAACCAACTGCATCAGGGATGGAGTGGTTCACATGGATTGCTTCCAGAGTAAACTTACCGAGGTGAATAAAGTCACCTGGCTTGATAACGCGAAGATCGCACGCGTCGAGCATCTCATGCTCGCGAAGCTTACCTTCGAGAAGACCTAAGGTCAATGCTGTTCCATATACAGGAGCATTGATGGTCTTGAGAAGATAAGGAAGTCCACCTATGTGATCTTCGTGTCCGTGGGTAATTACAATACCCTTAATCTTATCTACATTACGTTCAACGTATGTGAAATCAGGAATTACAAGATCGACTCCGAGCATGTCGGACTCTGGAAAGGCAAGGCCACAATCGACGATAAACATATCGCCGTCATATTCGTAGAGTGTCATATTCTTGCCAATTTCATTAAGTCCACCAAGGAATGAAATTCTAACTGGCAATTTAAATGTGTCCTTGAATTTAGAACTCATCACGAATTCTCCTTTCTTATTATAGATAAATATTATATATCATTTAGTAGAAAATACAAGATATATATGTTAAAATACTATTGAATTTAGCATGAGAAGGAGACGCTTTATGAGCGAGCTTACAACTGTAAAAATGTACACAGATGGCGCATGTAGTGGCAATCCTGGCCCTGGTGGTTGGGGCACTATCCTCCGCTCTGGTGAGCATGAAAAAGAATTTTCTGGCAGTGCGGCTAAGACCACCAACAACATGATGGAACTCACTGCTGTAATAGAGGGATTCAAGGCGTTAAAACGTCCTTGCAAAGTTATTTTATACACTGATTCGCAATATGTTGCGAACGGGCTCGACAAGGGTTGGGCCGCTCAGTGGAAGGCCAATGGCTGGCGCAAGTCAGACAAGAAACCGGCCCAGAATATTGAGCTCTGGGACGAGCTTCTCACCCTTATCGAGCCACATGAATTACAGATAATTTGGCTCAAAGGACATGCCGGTCATCCAGAGAATGAAAGATGTGATAAACTCGCAGTTGCAGCATACCAGAAATACTTATAATAAAGTGAAAACAGCTCTTACCGAAATGGTGAGAGCTGTTATTTTATGCCCAAATTTTCATCGGAAGAATATCCGAATTTGATAGATGATTTACCATATTTTTCTCTGATATCAGCCATCGTATTTTCAAGTTTCTCCTGCTTCTCTGTGTCGAGTTTCTCGACAGCAGTTTCAGCGGAAAATAGCGAAATTTGCTCCGCATAAGGGGTATCCTCAGGGACAAGTTCCGAACCTGTAATTGTGATGAGACGAATCGGTTTCGCAAAGTCCCAATTCTCACGGATAAGTTCCATCGCGACCTCTGTAATTTCTCTCTGAAGATAGGTCGGATGCTTTATCTTACGCTGTCTCTGAATCTGTGCGAAAGATGGATCGCGTATCACAATACTGACAACCGTACACTTCATTTTTTCATGACGAAGTCGTGATGCAACCGAGTCTGATAATACAGATACACCGGAATAGACCTCTCTCTCTCCTACAAGGTCGCGCTTGAAAGTCATTCCGTTTCCGATAGATTTCGGGACTACATATTCATAGAAATCTTTAACTGGTTCATCGTCCATACAGTGGACATATTTATACAGCGTCTCGCCATGCTTTCCGAGAATTTTTTCAAGATATTCTTCGGATAAATTTGCGAGATCTCCAACAGTTTTAACGGCATGTTTCGAGAGGACATCAGCAGAACTTTTACCGACGAAAAGTAGATCGGTAACAGGCAAAGGATAAACTATTCTTGGAACATCCTCTTTCATGATAACCGTCGTAGCATTGGGCTTTTTATAGTCACTACCAAGCTTCGCAAAGCACTTGCAGAAGGACACTCCAACCGAGATTGTGATGCCGAGTTCCTTCTCCACTCTTCCCCTAATTTGGTCGGCAATATCCTTCGGAGTCTTATCAGGAAAGAGGTGCATGCAACCGGTCAAATCAAGATATGATTCATCGATAGAAAATGGCTCTACAAGGTCAGTGTAATCGAGATAAATCTTATTAATTCTCTCATACATTTTATGATATTCATCATACTGAGCAGGCACGCAGACAAGGTCTGGGCACTTGCGTTTCGCTTGCCAAATAGGCTCTGCGGTCTGGACTCCGCAGGCCTTGGCAAGTTCATTTTTCGCAAGTATGATTCCGTGCCTGCTCTCTGGATCGCCGGCCACAGCCATTGGAACTTTCCAAAGTTCCGGTCTGAGTGAACACTCGACCGAAGCGAAGAAGCTGTTGCCGTCGCAATGAAGAATAACTCTATCCAAACCGTATCACCCCTTTTCT
Source organism: Acutalibacteraceae bacterium (assembly GCA_045629305.1). Lineage (GTDB taxonomy): Bacteria > Bacillota > Clostridia > Oscillospirales > Acutalibacteraceae > UBA1227. The sequence continues at coordinate 15,665 of JAZQQZ010000007.1, forward strand.
TCTACCGTTTGTGTAAAAATTATATCGCACATATGTTCGGTTGTCAATTATTAGTTAAGCCCCGAAGTGTTCTCCGGGGCTCGTTTTATGCTGTTTCTATCTTACTTGCCTCTTCAAGGCCGAAGGTCTTAATAGCATCCTCACGCATCTTATATTTAAGTATTTTACCTGCTGCGTTCATAGGGAAGCTATCAACGAAAAGTACGTATTTAGGCACTTTGTGCTTTGCCATATTCGCTCCGACATACTCGCGAAGTTCATCCTCTGTCATAGTTTCGCCCTTCTTTAGAACGACCTCTGCACAGATTTCTTCGCCGAGGCCCTTATCAGGAACGCCTATTACTTGGACATCTTCTACCTTGTCGTGAGTGTAGATAAACTCTTCAATCTCTTTAGGATAGATATTCTCACCGCCACGGATAATCATATCTTTAAGACGACCGGTAATCTTGAAATAGCCGTCAGGCGTGCGCTGTGCGAGGTCTCCTGTGTGGAGCCATCCATCCTTGTCAATTGTATTGGCAGTAGCTTTAGGCATCTTGTAGTAGCCCTTCATGATGTTGTAGCCACGTGCGAGGAACTCGCCGTCTACACCATCAGGACAGTCCTCGCCTGTCTCAGGGTCTACAATCTTACACTCAATCTCTGGAAGCGCTCTTCCGACAGTTGTACAACGAATTTCAATTGAGTCATCAGTTGAACTCATTGTGCAGCCCGGAGATGCCTCTGTCTGGCCATATACGATGGTTATCTCATCCATATGCATCTTTTCCACTACCTCTTCCATAACAGGAATAGGACAAGGACTGCCGGCCATGATGCCGGTACGCATATGTGAGAAGTCTGTCTTGGCAAAATCAGGATGCTGAAGCATTGCAATGAACATTGTAGGTACGCCATGGAATGCTGTTATATGCTCCTGATTGATACAAGCAAGACTTGGCTTCGCAGAGAAATATGGAATTGGGCAAATCGTACCGCCATGCGTCATGGTGGCAGTCATAGCAAGCACCATTCCGAAGCAGTGGAACATCGGTACCTGAATCATCATACGGTCAGCCGTAGAGAGATCCATTCTATCGCCGATGCATTTGCCGTTATTTACGATGTTGTAGTGAGTGAGCATTACGCCCTTCGGGAAGCCTGTTGTGCCTGAAGTATATTGCATGTTAGCAACATCGTTCTTATCGATTGTTGCTGCAATTCTATATACCTCGACAAGTGGCTTTTCACTTGACTTATCAAGTGCCTCTTCAAAAGTGAGGCAGCCAGGCATCTCAAAGCCCACAGTGATAACATTTCTAAGGAAAGGAAGACGCTTTGAATGAAGCGGAGATCCCTTCTTAGTCTCATAAAGTTCAGGACAGAGCTGAAGTACAGTATCTTTATATGAGTTGTCCTTATTGTTCTCAATCATGATGAGCGTATGAGTATCTGACTGTTTAAGAAGATACTCAAGCTCAGCAATCTTGTAAGCTGTGTTAACAGTTACAAGTACTGCACCGATTTTAGTTGCTGCCCAGAACGCGATATACCACTCTGGTACGTTAGTTGCCCATACAGCGACCTGCATTCCCTTCTTGACTCCAAGTGCAAGGAGTGCGCGTGCAAATGTATCTACATCGTCACGGAACTCAGAATATGTACGAGTATAGTCAAGTGTCGTGTACTTGAATGCTATCTGGTCAGGGAACTCCTCGACCATCGCATCAAGTACCTGTGGGAAGGTCTTATCTATAAGTGCCTCCTTCTTCCAGAGGAACTTACCTGTATGTGTCTTATTGTAGTAATAATGACTCTGAGTCATAGTCTTACTGCTGAGTGAAGTCATGAAGTGATAATAATGAGTAAGAATTATCTCATAATCATCGATCTCCGGCAAATTGGCCGGATTCCACTCGAGACAGATATATCCAGCAAAATTGACTGAACGAAGGGCGTTCATCATCTCCATCATAGGGAGATCGCCCTCGCCTGCGAGAGCGTAATTACCGTCCTTCTTCTGGTCTACTACGTGTACAAGTTTTACATAAGCACCGAGGTTCTTAATTGTATCCTCAGGGTCCTCATTACCGCAGAAAAATGTATCATGGAGATTCCAGTCAACGCCGATGGCATCGCACGAGAACGCTTTGATAAGCGTTGCAAGTTTCTCTGTATCAGCGAAAACATTTCTTGTAGTGATAAGGATTGTAAGGTTAGCCGCCTCAGCGATAGGAATAGCGAGTTTAAGGAATTCAATCGCTTTATCGAAAGCGTCCTCATTATCGCTCTCAGCATAGACTTTTATATACTTCGTATTGAGAAGTCTTGCTGATTTAGTATGTGTTGCGAAAAGCGCAGCAGAGATAGTTACATCCTCATACTGTGCAATGTTAATTCCTGAATTGATAGAACAGAGTTCAACTCCCTCATTAAAAAGGAAATGACGGAGTTTCTGTGACTCCTCAGTTGCAAGACCAATGTCATGAAGTTCAATGGCACCGAACTTCAAATCTTTAGCGAGCTTTACAAACTGTTCAAAGTCATACTCTGGCCAATATCTAGTTGAAAAACTAAGATTCAAGTTGATGCCTCCTCTTCATAGACTATCTTGTTGATTGCAGCGAGATATGCGCGAATAGACGCGCCAATAATATCTGTTGAAATACCATTTCCTGAGAAGAGTTTTCCATTATCAGCACGAAGTTTTACGAGTGCCTGTCCCATGGACTCACGTCCCTCAGTAACAGTATTGATCTGGAAATCATCAAGTTCATATTTGTGGCCGAGAATCTGCTCGATTGTAGTGAAAGCAGCATCAATAGGACCATCACCAATACCTACTGATGATAGTATCTCGTCCTCTTTCTTAAGCTTGATACAAGCTGTGCATGTGATTGTATTACCACTGTTGATTACATAGCTGATAAGTTCATAACTATTAGGAACTGTAAGAGCAGTTGTAGCAATGATAACGTCAAGTTCTTTAGTACCAATGCTACTCTTCTTTGAAGCTACGCGCTTAAAAGCAGCATAGACCTTAGACTTATCCTCTGGTGAGAGATCATATCCAATTGCAACAGCGGCCTTTATAACTGTATCAAGGTCATCATCAATTGTGAGATTTATAATAGGTGCGTCAATATCATCTGGTTTCTCACGTACTGTGAGGTCAGTAACAGCTGGAGCCCAAACCATCTGTGAGACACCACGAGCAAGTTCTGTCTTGCGGATTGATGTAGTAATACCGAGGTCTGCGCCACGCTTATCGATAACATTTACAGCATCGATGATATTCTTATTTGAAATCTTAATCTCTGTTGCGCCAGCGAGAACAGCGGAAAATGCGGATGCATTGTCCATGTTGAGTTCGTTGGCTACATAGACTGTAAGATGATTCTTTGTAAGTTCTGGAATGTCCGCAACAATTCTTGCGATGAAATCGCCAAATTCATTTGGCAAAGTTGTGCCTGCTGAATCACAGAGTGTGATCTTGTTGGCACCAGCAGCGAGCGCTGCTTTAATCGCAGAAACGAGGAAGTCGTATTCTGCGCGAGTTGCATCCTCTGCCTCGAATTCAACGTCCTTGCAATACTTGCTACACTCTGATACAAGTTCAGTGACAAGCTCAAGAACCTTCTGTGGCTTCTTGTGACATACGTATTCCATCTGAACTGTACTTGTAGGAAGTGCAACCTTAAGTACGGGTTTCTTTGCTCCCTTGAGTGCATCCCAAATTGGTGCGATATTATCCTTCTTCATTCCAACAGGAATTACTATACGGCATTCTTTAAGTGCTAGAGCGAGAGTCTTAATTAGTAGAGCATCTGTGTGTACATTCTGAATTTCAGGCAGGTCAATAGAACCGTAGTTCAAGCGGTCCATAATTTTAGCCATTTCAACTTTTTCTTTGAATGTCAGATGTTCTGTTGTTTTGATTGTTACATCAGTGAAATTAATCTTTCTCATAATAAGACTCCTAAATATGCTCTATAAATATCTTATAAATAAATAAGATTAAGAAAAATTATATTATTAATATTTAAAATGTCAATCTTTCTTTTTAAGTCTCAGTTCCGCATCGGACTGTGAGAACACGAGTCCTGCAAGGATGAGGAACATGCCGTTTACGGCGATGATTGACAATTTAGACATGCCAGTTACTATCTGTGCAATCAGTGTAATAACTGGCATGACAAAGAGATATTTACTCGTTGTAACCGGTCCAAGTTTATCAACTGCCACATTCCAAGTGTAGAAGCAAATTGCCGAGGCAAATAAGCCGAGGAAAAGAAGACCGAAAACTGTATCTTTAGTGAAATCAGACTTCGAAACATCGAATGTTAAAATGACAGGAATTGCCATCTCAAGCAATGAATATGTGAAGAGTCTTCTCGTGAGTACGTATCCCCGAATTTCCTTATTTGATAGGATTTTTACGATGATTGTATAGATGGCCCAGAGCCAGATTACAAAGAGAATAATCATGTCTCCAAGAAGTCCCGTTTCTAAAATTTGTGAGTCACCGAAAGAGATAAATCCAACTCCGATAATCGAGACAATCATACCGATAACTGTCTTAAGTTCCAGCTTCGTTTTAAGTATAAATTTAGAGAAAATTGCAGTGAAAAGTGGTGCCATTGCAGTGATAAAAGACACGCTTGCCGGCGTCGTATAATATACGCTTAAATTCTCCATATATTGATAAAATGAGGTGCCACAAATAGACGCAAGGATTATAAGTCCTTCTGTCTTCCAACCATACCACTCCGGCTTTTTCGGACAGATAATCCAGACTACAACATAAGCGAGACTATAGCGAAATAGTAGTATTTCAAGATTGGTAAAAGTCTCTTCAAGGCTCTTCGTTGTAAGGAAAGTCAGTCCCCATACAAAGATTGTGAGGAAGGCCAAAGCATGCCATTTAAGCCTTCCGTTTACAAATTTCTTTATGTCCATTAATACTCCTCAAGTACCGCCAAAATAAGACTGATTACACGCTCAGTTGAGCTGATAGATAGACGCTCGCGTGGCGAGTGAATGTCGAGAATATCAGGGCCAATTGACACGCAGTCGAGACCTGGTAATTTGCCTGACAAAATACCGCATTCGAGACCTGCGTGAATGACTTCAACCCTAGGTTCTTTGCCGTTCTGGCGCTTATAAATCTCCACCATTTTATTGCGGAGTTTCGACTCCGGTGAGTACTCCCAGGTGGCGTACTCACAATCTATAAATATCGTACCTCCGAGCTCTGTTGCGATATCGGAGAGTTTCTCCATAAGGTCCTCTTTCTCCTTTTCAACTGTACTGCGAACAAGGAAACGAAGGGTTAGAGTTCTGTCATCAAGGACAACTGATGCGAAGTTGAGTGATGTCTGAACAAGTCCTTTGAACTCTTTTGACATTGCCTGTACGCCATTTGGCACGCTTGCCAAAATGTCGTTAATCTTTTCTGTATCAGTCTTTCCAAGCATTGTAAATGGTGCTTTCTGACACGCGATTCTATCGATTTTAATATCGAGTCCTGGGTCTGCACCGAACTCATATGTATCGATAAAACTTCTTGTAAGATCAGCAATTTCTGGGTATGCGAAAATAACTGCTTCTGTCATATTTGGAATGACATTATCCTTGTCTCCACCCTTAAGTGAAATGAGCCTGATACTGATATCATTCGACTCAAGGAAAGCGAGATATTCTCCCATAACTACGTTGGAATTGAGTCTTCCTTTATTGATGTCAGCGCCCGAGTGTCCGCCGATAAGACCACAGACTGTTACCTTGTAACAGTCGCCGTCTTCATCGTCCTCAGCGACACATACGGGCGTCAGTGGAACAATAATCTGCGCACGCGCACCACCGGCACAGCCGACAGTTAGGACTCCTTCCTCTTCGGAGTCGATATTGATAAGTGTGCGTGCGTGTATCTGCTCGGCATCGATATCGATTGCGCCATACATTCCTGTCTCCTCGTCAGAAGTGAGAAGTACCTCAAGAGCCGGATGTGGCACATCGCTATCAAGGATAGCGAGTGCAATGGCAACAGCAATTCCATCATCGCCGCCGAGCGTAGTTCCTTCAGCAGTAAGGAAATCCCCGTCACGATAGAGTTTTAAAGCATCCTTGGTGAAATCAAAAGACACGCCTCTCTCTGCCTCACAGACCATATCGAGATGGCCCTGAAGCATAATGGTTTCACTGTTCTCATGCCCAGCAGTCGCTGGTGCATAGATGATAACGTTATTGGTATCATCGGTATAGTATTCTAAGCCGTGTGACTTTGCGAAGTTCACACAGTAATTTGAAATTTCTTTAGTATTTCCTGAACCGTGAGGAATTTTAGATAGATCCTCAAAGTATGAAAGGACTTTGTTAAGCATGGTCATTCCCCCATATGCTTATAAAATGAACAAGTGATATTATAACAAATTAAAACTTTATTTCACACCCTCTTTATGATAAAATATCTATTAAGCAATCGTAAGGAGGGCCCAACATGAAAAAGGTTTTAAAATATGTTAAAATCGGCGCTATTGTCGCTGCCGTAATCGGCATTGCCATTTTCGCTTTAATCTTATATCTATATCTCGGAGTTCTTCTCCCATTCTATAACGTTCCAAACGATAACAAGTTCGTAGCTGATTACAATCCAGCAATGGCTCTTGTTTCTCAGCCAACACTTGACACTCTTTCTATTCTCACGGATGGTAGTGATAAACTCGAACTTGGAATCAATAAAGACGGAAAAGTAGTTTTCAAGCATCCTCATAAGGCTTTCAAGAAACTTAAGAGATATTATAAAAAGCCTGTTTGGAAATACGGTGATAAAGAGCTTAAGATGAAGCATCTTTCTAAGACCTTCTATATTGCGTATAGTGAGGAAGAATTTGTAAAAGCAGCAATTGAAGCAAATCCAGAGAACAAAGCTGCTATAGAGACATACGCAGAGCTCTTAAAGATTTATGCAAACAGCTTCAACAAGCATCGATAAGTAAAAATTAAAGAGCAGGTTTGGCACCTGCTCTTATTTTTTTATAATAAATGTTTTCTAAGCTCTTCGCCAGATAAAGCTGAAAGTTCAGCTGGTGCAACATCTAAGACAGTGATACATCCACTATCGCCTTTTGATGCTCTGCGATAAACTGCGCGCGCGAAAGCAACGAGTGCACTTGCTGTGAACTCAGGATTAGAATCAAGCTGCAATTTATATTCGATAACATGCTTATGCTCACGGTCTACACCAGTGACACCAGTTCTAATTACAGATCCACCATGTGGGATACCAGAATGATTCTTATCGAGTTCTTCCTGTGAAATGAAGGTTACAGTTGTATCATAGTCTGCAAAGTAATTAGGCATAGTAACAATTGCCTTCTCAATTGCAGCCTTATCCGCATCCTCCTCTGCTACGACATAGCATTCGCGGGTATGCTTCTCACGTACAGTGAGAGCAGGGTTCTCGCCAGCACGTACACGGTTCATAGCGTCAGCAACCGGTACAGTGTACTGACGAGCGTCTATAACGCCCGGAATGCGTCTTATAGCGTCGGAATGGCCTTGGCTTACGCCACGGCCCCAGAACGTGTAATCCTGGCCCTCAGGAAGAATTGCAGCCGAATACGCACGATTAACTGAGAACAGACCTGGATCCCATCCCGCACTGATAAGAGCGACATTACCGCCTTCACGTGCTGCAGAATCAACTGCTGCGAAATGCTCAGGAATTCTAGCATGGGTATCAAAGCTATCTACAACATTGAAATCACGTGCGAGCATCGGTGTAATCTCTGGAAGGTCTGTGGCAGAACCGCCACAGATTATAAGAACATCGATATCCTCTTTATATTTCATAATATCTGATGCAGAAAATACAGGAGCACCAAGTACAGTCTTAACTGTAGCTGGATCGCGACGTGTGAATACACCTATAAGTTCAATATCATCATTCTGTGAAATGGATGCCTCAACTCCACGGCCGAGGTTACCGTATCCATAAATTGCAAGTTTCATAATAGCCTCTTAAAATTTAACCATATCATTCATAGTATAAAGACCTGGTTCTTTATTAACGAGAAACTTTGCTGCAGCCATAGCGCCTTCAGCAAAAACTGCACGTGTATGTGCTTCATGCTTTAAAGTTATTGTCTCTGAAGCAGTAGAAATTAGAACCTCGTGAATTCCAACGATATTGCCCATACGGATTGAGCTTATGCCGATATCGTTCTCCTCACGCTTCGCATCACCGTTTCTGCCAGAAACAATCTTAGACTCTGGTCTTATGGTCTGAATAGCCTTACCGAGCGCCAGAGCGGTTCCTGAAGGTGCATCAATCTTTCTGTTATGATGTGTCTCGACAATTTCAATATCCGCATCTGGATATTTTACAGCAACAAGCTTTGCCATCTCGCAAAGTGTTGCTATACCGATTGAATAATTAGCAGCATAGAAAACTGGTATCTTCATTGATGCAGAAATAATAGCTTCGAGTTCATCCTCTGTCTGACCAGTTGTTGCTATAACAACTGGTTTTTTATTTGCAATAGCGAAATTGACGAGATCAAAAGTGAGAGCATGATGAGAGAAATCAACAATAATATCAATATCAGTCTCTGCTTCATCAAATTTTGTAACAACTGGTACAGGTGGTATTCCTACGATTAGTGGATCCACACCGCCAACAAGTCTCGCATCATATTTACCAGAATTAATTGTATCAACGACATATTGGCCCATATGACCAAATATTCCAACAAGTAATACTTTCATATTATCTCCTTAGATTAAGCCCTGCTCGCGCATAAGCTTCAAAAGATTGGCCTCGTGCTCCGCTTCCATTTTAACAAGAGGAAGGCGGAGAACATTCTCGCCATATCCCATAGCTGAAAGCGCTGCCTTTACTGGGATAGGACTTACTTCGCAGAAAAGTGCATCAACGAGAGGAATATATTTTAGCTGTGCATCGCGTGCTGCGTCAATATTGCCATCAAAGAAATTCTGGCACATATCATGAGTCTCTTTTGGGAGCAAATTAGAAAGAACTGAAATTACTCCCTTTCCACCAAGTGAAAGAATAGGGATAATCTGATCATCATTTCCAGAATAAATATCAATCTTATCACCACAGAGTGCAGCGATTTCTGCTACTTGAGAAATGTTTCCTGATGCCTCTTTAATAGCGACAATATTAGGAATCTCAGCAAGCTTTGCAACTGTCTCTGGTTGAAGATTACAACCAGTACGTGAAGGTACATTATAAATAATGCAAGGAATTGGAGCACATTCTGCTGTTGCCTTAAATGATTCATAAAGACCTTTTTGTGTAGTCTTATTGTAATATGGTGTAACAAGCAATACAGCGTCAGCGCCGAGCTTATATGCCTCTTTAGTGAACATAATAGCATGGTCTGTATTATTAGAACCTGTTCCTGCAATAACTGGAACTCTTCTTGCAACTCTATCGATACAGAACTTAACTGCCTCCATATGCTCGTCATCAGCGAGAGTAGCGCTCTCACCTGTTGTACCAACAGCTACAATACCATCGATACCATTTGCAATCTGAAAATCAATAAGTCTTCCAAATGCTTCGTAGTCAATTGAACCATCTGCATGCATCGGAGTGATAATTGCCGATGCAGCACCTGTAAAGATTGTATTCTTCATAAAGTCATTCCTCTCAAAACAACATATTGTATTAATACACAAAAATACATATTAAATTATACAAATTATATATTAAAAAATCAAGGACAGCCGAGAAACGACTGTCCTTATAATTTTGATTATGCCTCTTCTCCCTCTGAAAGAGCCTCTGTAATTGGAACAAATACTTTTTGATTGTAACAACTGAATACTGAATCAACCTTCTCCTCTGATGGAGCTGCAGTTATAAGACTTACGATTGGAACAATAATAAGTCCACCAATCATTGCAAATGCACCACAGTTGATTGGGCTCTGAAGAATAACTGGGAATGCTGATTTGAAGAACATGTTGAGAACCATAATAATTGATCCCCAGAAGAAGCTTGTAATACAAGCTGCCTTCGTTGTTCTCTTCCAGTACAAACTGTAAAGGAATGGTGCGAGGAATGCACCAGCGAGAGCACCCCAAGAAAGTCCCATGAGCTGCGCAATAAATGCAACCTTGAACTTGTACTGAATTACAGCAATAACTGCTGAAATAATAATAAATATAGCAATGAATACTCTAATAATTACAAGCTGCTTCTTATCGCTTGCCTTGCCCTTCTTATCAAGCAATACTGGCTTTATAAAATCAAGAGTCAATGTTGAGCTTGATGTAAGAACAAGTGAAGAAAGTGTGGACATTGAAGCTGAAAGAACAAGAATCAATGTTACACCAATAAGTAATGGTGAAAGATTAGAAAGCATCTTTGGAATAATTGCATCGAATCCAACAGTCGCTACATCAACTGGGAAAAGTCTTGCAAATCCACCGAGGAAGTAACAACCACCAGCAACAACAATTGCGAAGAATGTTGAGATGATTGTGCCCTTCTTAATAGACTTCTCGCTCTCAATTGCATAGAACTTCTGAACCATCTGTGGAAGACCCCAAGTTCCAAGAGATGTAAGAATAATTACACCAAAGAGTGAAACTGGATCAGGTCCGAAGAATGATGCAAATACACCAGGGATATCAGATACAGTACTATCCTCAACCTGTGCCAATGCGGCCACTGAGCCGAGGAAACCGCCGTTTATCTTAAGTACAGAGGCAATAATAGCAACAATGCCTATCAGCATTATTATGCCCTGTACGAAATCGTTGATTGCGGTCGCCATGTATCCGCCCGCAATTACATAAACGGCTGTAAGAATAGACATGATTACAATACAAATAGTGTAATCAACATTAAATGCCATTTCGAAAAGACGTGAAAGTCCATTGTAAAGAGATGCTGTGTATGGAATTAAGAATATGAAAATGATAATAGATGAAATTAGTTTCATCGCCATACTGTCATAACGCTTCTCAAAGAACTCTGGCATTGTTGCAGAGTCGAGATGCTGAGTCATAATCCTTGTTCTACGACCAAGAATTACCCATGCAAGAAGTGAACCTATAACAGCGTTTCCAAGGCCTATCCAAGTGGACGCAACTCCGAACTTCCATCCGAACTGTCCAGCATATCCTACGAAGATAACTGCTGAGAAATAAGATGTACCAAATGCAAATGCTGTAAGCCAAGGACCTACACCACGTCCACCAAGTACGAAGCCATTAACATCTGTAGCATGACGACGTGAATACATACCAACGCCGATCATAATACCAAAGAAAATGACTAACATAATAACTGTTAATACTTTTTCCATAAAGAGCTCCTTCCTCTTTTGTTGTTATTAAACCAAGGGCACCCAAACCCTTAAGCACAAAACAAAAAGACAGTTTCAAGGCATAAAAAAACGCCCTCGAAAACTATCCTAAATAATTCAAGAGGACGGATAAAACTCCGTGATACCACCTCTGTTCTCCTGCTACTCACATAGACAGGACTTATGAAGTGTCATAAATCTCCCCTGATAACAACACTTCGGCACTTCACGTGTGCAATCCGGGAAAATCTACTATAGAACACTACAACCGCCAAAGGTAAACGGCAAACTACAAAACTACAATGCACTAATTCAACATCCAACTCTCAGGAGGTATTCATCTTAAATCTGCTTTTGGGCTTTCACCAACCGCCCTTTCTCTGCAAAACCCGATAAAAGATTACTTGTTCCTGGTCAACGTTTTTAACAAAAATCATTATATAAATATTCTGTTTTCAATGCAATATGTATACAAAATTCTACTGTTTTCTTGCAGTTTTGTACTCATCACCATCGCGATAATATGGGCAGGACTTATATTTTTTAGTCAAAAAATCAGCATATTCATCTTCATCCATATCTCTGTCACAGACATAATTATCCATATATTCATCATAGTTATAGTAAAGACATGTTTCACAACAATCCATAAGACCACCTCGAAAACATTTTCCTCGTAATTCTACAACATTTAAACACAAAATCTAATTACTTCTCATTTTTCTTCTAAAATTTTGCTTTTTTACGCATATAGTTTTCTTCTCAAAACCAAATCAAATTATCTTATAATTTCTCTTGGTTTTAACTTAAGAGGTATATATGAATAACAATAGTCTAACTAGTGGTCCGATTTTTAAATCTATTGTAAAGTTTGCTTTACCAGTGCTTCTTGCACTTTTGCTTCAGGCATTATACGGCGCAGTTGACCTTCTAATCGTAGGTCACTTTGGTACAACAGCTGATGTATCAGGAGTTGCAACAGGCAGCGGCATTTTAAATACAGTCAACATGATTATCTCTGGTTTTTCCATGGGTGTAACAGTTCTTGTTGGAAGACGAATTGGTAACAAAGAAGAAGAAAAGGCTGGTCGCGCAATTGGCGCATCTATCTGCCTGTTTGGTACATTCGCACTTCTTTTAACTATCCTTGTCCCTATTCTTGCTCCAGTATTTTCATCATGGCTTAATGCTCCTGAAGAAGCATTAAATCAGACAATTGGTTATATTAGAATCTGCGGCTTTGGTCTTCTTTTCATCATCGCCTATAACCTTCTTGGCGCAATTTTTAGAGGAATTGGTGATTCAATTACACCTTTTATAACAGTATCGATTGCCTGCGTATGTAATATCGTCCTTGATCTTTTATTTGTATATGGTTTCCATATGGGCGCAAATGGAGCAGCACTTGCTACAGTTATCGCACAGGCCATAAGTGTTATTTTATCTCTCCTTATAATTTCCAGAAGAAAGCTTCCATTTAAGTTCTCACTTAAGCATATTAGTTTTGGTAAAGATGGTCTTACTGAGCTTCAGATTGGTTCTCCAGTTGCTCTCCAGGAACTTCTTGTTGGAATCTCCTTCATGGTTATTCAGGGCGTAGTTAACGGAATAAATCTTTATGCTTCAGCTGGCGTTGGAGTATCAAGCAAAGTTACAGCATTCATTATGCTTGTTCCTTCAGCCTTCATGCAGTCTATGTCAGCATTCGTTGCACAAAATATCGGTGCTGGTGAACGTAAAAGAGCCAAGAAAGCTCTTTTTTACTGTATCGCTTCTGCGCTTTCAATTGGTGTAGTTATGTTCCTTCTCTCATTCTTTAAAGGTGATTTGTTTGCATCTCTCTTTGCAGAGTCACCTGAAGTTATTGAAGCTGGCGCACTTTATCTCAAAGCATTTGCAATCGACTGTATGCTTACTCCGTTTCTATTCTGTTTCTTAGGTTACTTTAACGGATGCGGTAAAACACTTTTCGTAATGGTTCAGGGATTAATTGGTGCTTTTGGCGTAAGAGTTCCACTTTGCCTTTTCTTTAGTCGCCAAAGCTGGGCTACACTCTTTCATATTGGACTTTCAACACCTGCATCAACAATTGTACAAATCATACTTTGCATAGCCGTATACGTCATTATCGAAAACAAGGAAAAACACAAAACACTTAAGTAACAGACTAAACTTAGCAAAGAAGATGTCCCAAAACACTTATTCATAAGATGTTTTGGGACATTATTTTTCGAGAAATTCATATACTAATCATCGTTCAGCAGAACTAATATACATCTTGTCGTTAACTGTTAATACACCAAGCGTCTTCTTAGTTGCTGGTGAAGCTGGTGGAATGAATAAAGCGCTGTCGATTGATTCGCAGGTAAATCTTCCAAGATTAGTTATGCTGTAGCCCTTTGACTCACTAAAGCCAAAGAACATACTTCCAATAAATGAAGCTGCTTTACTCTCAAAGCCGCATTTTGTAGAAGCAAACGTAGCATCAAGAAGATCTCCATTTAAGTCTGCATAACACTGAAGCACGAGATATAAATCTTTTGGATTAGAAGAAATCTTTTTAACAAGACTTCTTACTTCCTTTGCAACATTCCAGATGTCATCTTTCTTACCTTTGTATACAACTGAAAATGCTGTTGAGTAATTTCCAAGAGCGCCTTTGTTATAGCAGTTTAACTTCTCACGAAGATCGTAAGCGATGATGATTTTCTCAGTATTATCTTCGATATACATCTTTGCCATAAGATAATCGTTAACAGATACACTATGTTCGTGACAGTCTGTAACCATTTTCTTGTATGTGTCGGAGGATACTTCTTCGACCTTACGGCTAATCTTATCTGTTTCAAGAAACTTATTTGCCAGGTTTATATATTCATCATAAGAAAGTCTATGGTTTTCTTTCTTCCACTGGTTATTAGCTCTGTTAACAAGCATTTTACTAATAAAAGGAAGTGTTGAATTCTTAGGCATATCTGACTTTGAAGAGATAAGTTTTTCTTCAGCAAACGCAATCTCAATTCCCTTTAAGTACGCGTCAGCAAGTTCATTTGAGAGTAAAAATGCACCTCTTCCATCAGTTAACAGATGATGTACAACAAGAAGGAAAATTGTTTTCGATGAGTTCTTAAAGGCAATTACTTTAAGCATTCCTTCTTTTCTTAAATCCCACTCTTTTGATGTAAGGCAGGTATATTCATCTGTAATCTTACTATCGTTTACACCAGATACTTCCTCGCCTTTTAAAATAAGCTCAACCTTTGATTCAGATGTAGTATCGTAATAGAAAGTACTATCAGCTTCATTTCTTCCAAGCAATGAACACAAAAACGGATGAGCCTTTGAAAGATTACTTATGGCCTTTCCTATATCCTCTTCGTTATAAAATTTATCAACTGAAACAGCAATTCCAAAAAACATATTAGGGCACATAAGATGTGCTCTCTCAGTAAAAATTCTCTGCATTTTATCACCTTCTCTTTCCACTAGAAATGATATTGAAAAGTTGCAAAAAATTTAACCGCACAAAATCAAGTACTTGTACCGACGAACTATGAAACTAACGCAAAACAAAAGTCTCATAACAAAGCATTCAAAAACTTTGCTATGAGACCTGACTTACTTAGAACAAAAATCCAGATTTAGGAATTCTTAACGATATCACAGATAATCTCAGCACACTTATCAACGCCAAGTCTGCTAGTATTAAGGCAAACATCGTAATTTACTGAATTACCCCATTCCTGGTTTGTGTAATACATGTAATTTGTCTTACGCTTCTTATCCTTCTCGATGAGACGCTTCTCTGGCTTCTTCTCGCTCTCACCATAAAGTCTGACGATTCTGTCTTTTCTGAATTCCATATCAGCATGAACAAACACATTTAAGACATCTTCGTGATCCTTAAGAATGTAATCAGCACAACGGCCTACGATTACACAAGGCTTATCTTCTTCAGCAATCTTAAGGATAACCTGACGCTGAATGCTCCAAAGGTAATCTGCAGCTGACATACCATTCATTACATTAGGAACACCCTGTGGCTCAAATCCATAAGAAAGAATCGAAAACCCTGATGCGTGTTCACCACGCTCTTCAATGTATTCTTTGCAAAAACCAGTCTCCACAGAAACGTGATCAATAATCTCTTTATCGTAATAGTGAAAACCTAATTCATCAGCAATCTTCTTTGCAACAGATCTTCCTCCACTGCCAAACTGACGACTGATTGTAATAATCTTAATAGACATATCAGGTCACCTCCACAAATCTTCTTTGTGATAATTATACACTATATTTTTCGCCAACAGTATTTGTAAAAGAATTTCCTAAGGTTATCATATAGATGGAAGAAATATGATGGAGGCTTGTTATGAGTAATATTATTGATTACGTTAAGTGGCGCGGAGATTTATCTTTTAGTAAATCACCTTTTAATGAAGTTGACGGACTGATCTTTTCTAAGCTCGCATATCTAGTTTTCGATAACATCGTAGAATCTGGATTTGACCAGGATATCACACTCAGAGAATTCGCTGAGAAAGAGAAAACTGTCGAAAACGCTGTTCTTTCAATGCTCTTCATGAAGCTTAAAGACTACGAAGAACTCTTAGCTGTATGCGCCAAGTCTAACCGTTTTGGCAAGTGTAAGCTTAAAAACTACGTAAATATTATTAAGCCAGAAAAGGAACTTCAGTTCTCTGCAATTACTTTCGTTCTTAGTAACGACAAGATTGTTATCGCCTACCGCGGAACAGACGACACTATCGCAGGCTGGAAAGAAGACTTCAACATGGGAATTATGGAGACTGTCCCATCCCAGATTCAGGCCTACAGATATCTTATGGATGTTACAAATGTTTATAAGGAAGAAAAGATTTATATCGTTGGCCACTCCAAGGGCGGAAATCTTGCTGTATATTCAACAATTTATTCACCTCTTAGTGTTAACACGAGAATCGAAGATGTCTATAATTTCGACGGCCCTGGATTTATCATGGACCTCGACCAGAACAAGACATATATGAGACTTCTAAATAGAATCCATACTCTCGTTCCACAGTCATCAATCATCGGAATGCTTCTTGACCGCAAGGAGCAAAGTACGATTATCAGAAGTAATGCAACTGGCGGCTTCATGCAGCACTACGGATTTACATGGGAAGTTTCTGCGCCTAACTCCTTCGAGCGTCTCGAAGTCTTAAATAAGGATAGCCAGATTATCGATACAACGCTTAAGAACTTCGCAGCTACTGCTACAGTTGACCAAAAGCGCAGACTCCTTAATGCAATAACTGATATCTTCAAAGGCTATGAGTCATATACCCTGACTGAGCTTACTGC
Source organism: Acutalibacteraceae bacterium (assembly GCA_045629305.1). Lineage (GTDB taxonomy): Bacteria > Bacillota > Clostridia > Oscillospirales > Acutalibacteraceae > UBA1227. The sequence continues at coordinate 32,335 of JAZQQZ010000007.1, forward strand.
TGACAAGATGCAAGTTGTAAATAAGCTAGCCAGAAACCTTGATAGTCTTGATAAAGAAACCAAAGCGATTTTATCCAACACTTTGCGCCTGGTCTTCAAAGAAGGTATCAACGCAGTTAAGGTTGCTGGCGGCCTCTTAAGATAAGTTTTTTGAGCTTAAGTTTTCACAAATAGTGCAAGTTTTGACATTTACCGATATCAGAACTTGCATTTTCTTTTTGGAAGTTTTTAACAGAAGACGACCTTTTCGAAAACATCATCGCGCTATTAAAAATTCCAATAAAATTCAGGCCACCCTCTCCAAACATCGTATTTCCATGCAATTATCGGTAGTTTTGGTACAAATATCAAAACTTTCAGGTAAGAAATACTGTCTTTTTCCAACAAATTTTGATGCAGATGGTAAAAAATACAATTTTGCAATTTTATTTTTCAAATATTTCATTTATAATAGACAAGTCTAAATTTTTAGTGTGAAAGCGAGATAGAAAAATGGCTATAAAAATTGGTATTTTAGGTTACGGTAACCTAGCACGTGGTGTAGAAGCTGGTATCAACCAGAATGCAGACATGGAACTCGTTGCAGTATTCTCTAGAAGAGATCCAGCAACAGTTACAATTAAGACACCTAACGTTCCTGTAGTAAGCGTAGATGACATCAAGGATTATGTTGGTAAGATTGATGTTCTCGTTCTTTGCGGTGGTTCAGCTACAGATCTTCCTAAGCAGACAGCAGAGTATGTTAAGCTCTTCAACGTTATCGACAGCTTCGATACACATGCTAAGATTCCTGAGCACTTCGCTAAGGTTAACGAAGAAGCTCTTAAGAACAGCAAGGTTGCTCTCATCTCATGTGGTTGGGACCCAGGTATGTTCTCACTTACAAGACTTTATTCAAACTGCATCCTTCCAGAGGGTAACGATTACACATTCTGGGGTAAGGGTGTTTCACAGGGTCACTCAGACGCTATCAGAAGAGTTCCAGGTGTTAAGAATGGTAAGCAGTACACAGTTCCAGTTGATGCAGCTCTCGACGCTGTAAGATCAGGTTCAAACCCAGAGCTCACAACACGTCAGAAGCACACACGTGTTTGCTACGTTGTAGCTGAGGAAGGTGCTGATAAGGACCTCATCACAAAGACTATCGTAGAGATGCCTAACTACTTCTCAGATTACGATACAACAGTAAACTTCATCTCTGAGGAAGAGTTCTTCGCTAATCACGGCGGTATGGCTCACGGTGGTTTCGTATTCAGAACTGGTAAGACTGGCTGGGATAAGGAAAACACACACGTTATCGAGTACAGCTTGAAGCTCGATTCAAACCCAGAGTTCACAGCTTCAGTTCTCCTTGCATACGCTAGAGCAATCACAAGACTTGCTGACAAGAAGGATTACGGTTGTAAGACAGTATTTGATATCGCACCAGCTCTCCTCTCACCTTTGTCAGGCGACGAGCTCCGTGCACACCTCTTATAATCAGCTGATTTAAGACAAAAAATTACTGCCAGGAATCTTAACTGATACCTGGCAGTTTTGTTTTGCAAAAATTCATAACTATTGTCGCAACTATTGCCTTCAGAACAAATCCAGCATGCTATCAAGATACAGTTTTTCTCTTATAACAAGCTGATACTCTGGCTTAGTCATATAGTAAAGAATAAACTCCAGAAGGATTGCGCTTCCAAGCCCTCTGCCCTCAATTTTATAATTCGTAAAGCCTTCCTTAAGATAGATATCCTTAATATCAGAGACACTTATAAACGCTGGATTCTTCATTGCTTTCGAAAACAAATAGCCTTCATTTCCACCAGGCGCCTTACATATGTGCTCAGGAACATCTTCGCCTAAGATTTTGCGGCTGACATTCTCATAGCATTTCTTTCTGTCAGCGCAGCCAAAGAAGCAGCACTCGTTACAAAGAAACTCTACCTTGCCTTTGGCCTTTATATCAAGCTTAAGAAGATTATCCATATCCTTATTAAGTCTAAAGTCAGGAACAACATAGCTAAATTCTTCTCTTTTGATCTCACCAAGAAGTCCATCAAAAGACGTTAGAACCTTCGTCGTTGAAGATACGAGATAAAGGTTAGGATAGTTTTCTCTTATATAGTTAAGAAGTAAATCTGAATGAACGATTACTCCATTTCTAACTGATGTGGACTTATCGAAAATCTCGCACACCATATTACAATTACGATCACTTAAGTGCTCTTCACGAAGAAGTGAATTACTAAAAGTTAATCTTCCTTCAATCCCGTACTTCTCCAAAAGCGATAGAACTTCTTCTGGATTTCTGTCACTACCAGAAGTTCTTCCTCCGCCCCAGATACAATAAGAAGGCGCACCATAGATGGATGCGATATCACACCAGTCATAGAAATACTCTTTATGCTCACTATAGATCTTTAAGAATTCTAAATAGAAATCATAAAACTCAAAAAGACCAGGCAGATGAAAATGCGCTATGTTTCCAATATTACTTATCAAGTAGTAAGACCCTTTCAAATGTTTTAGGATTATTAAGATTCAACGATTCTGCATAATGCAGCAAATATTGTTTTCGATTAAGTCAGTTACTCATCCTCACCCATAACAACTTTGAAATAATTCTGCGAGATAACAAGCCCAGAATAACGCCACTTATTCGATACATAAGTATTAACGTCATCGACATAAGTATCGCTAACAGTAATTCCTGGATATGGCGTGAACTCGCGCTTTTTACAGTCGTACTCGCCCGCAGCTGAAATCCAACTATTACCTGCATTCATAGGAAGAATTACAAGCGGCATATTCGTCGAGAACTCG
>JAZQQZ010000008.1:0-35202 GCA_045629305.1 Acutalibacteraceae bacterium
TTAGGGTTTAAGAACAAAGAGAGATCAGGCTCAATAAATTCAATTTCAATTTGTTCTTGAATCCTATCCTCAAGCAAATCAGAAATTTTATCACGTATTTCTTCAACCTCACAAGCTAATAGAATTTCTGATGATATTTGATAGTTAAGCCAATTTCCGGAATGAATAGTCACATCAACGTTGCACCATTCAACATCCCAATTATCAAGAGTGCTCTTTCTATAATTATTAACACGAAAATGAAATTCAATTCCAGCAAAATCTAAGTATAGCCACATATAATCACCACCTAATAAAAAAGTTCCGCCTCTCGAAAAGGCGGAACTACGCGGAATACTCCGCGTTTGGCTTGGCGCAGTGGGTGGGATTCGAACCCACGTCCCTCAAGGGGCATCATGATTTCGAGTCATGTCCGTTATGACCGCTTCGATACGTCTCCACTTTCTTCAATAATTTTATTCGCAACATACACACCAGATGCTGACGCATGTGAGAGTGAATGTGTTACGCCGGAACCATCGCCGATGACGTAGAGGCCTTTGCATACGGTTTCGAGGTCGTTATTTAGTTCTACTTCCATGTTGTAGAACTTAACCTCGACACCGTAGAGAAGGGTATCGTCATTAGCTGTGCCTGGAGCTATTTTATCGAGGGCATAAATCATCTCGATAATTCCGTCCAAGATACGCTTTGGAAGAACAAGAGATAAATCTCCTGGTGTGGCGTTGAGCGTAGGACGAACAGTGCCCTCGTCGATTCTCTTCTGCGTGGATCTTCTTCCACGCTCGAGATCGCCAAAGCGCTGTACGATAACGCCACCACCGAGCATGTTGGAAAGTCTTGCAATAGACTCACCATATCCATTTGAATCTTTAAAAGGTACAGAGAAATGCTTGGATACAAGAAGAGCAAAATTGGTATTCTCTGTATGCTTCGCAGGGTCCTCGTATGAGTGACCATTAACCGTGACGATACCATTGGTGTTCTCATTTACAACAACACCATATGGATTCATACAGAATGTTCTTACCTTGTCTTCGAACTTCTCTGTCTGATATACAATTTTGGACTCGTAGAGTTCATCTGTTAGGTGCTTGAAAAGCACTGCTGGAAGCTCTACACGAACACCGAGATCAACTCGGCTTGAGTTGGTCTCAATGCCAAGATCGTCGCAGACCTGCTCCATCCACTTTGAGCCAGAACGGCCGACAGAGATAATGCATTTGTCGCATTCCACTTCACTATCTTTTGTGAAAACTTTATAGCCAGTGTCTGTCTTTTCAAGTTTCTGAACTGGTCTATGGAAGAAGAAAGCAACCTTGTCCGAGAGATAGTTGTAAAGATTCTCGAGAACAACATAGTTGATATCTGTGCCGAGATGACGAACTGATGCATCAAGAAGTGTGAGCTTATTCTGCATGCAGATAGTCTTAAGTTCGGTGCCTGCGGTCGAATACATCTTAGTGCCCGCTCCACCGAAATCAACATTTATCTTATCCACATACTCCATGAGTTCAATTGCTTTCTCACGGCCTATATACTCATAAAGTGTGCCACCAAAATCATTTGTTATATTGTACTTGCCATCTGAGAATGCTCCGGCACCGCCGAATCCATTCATAATTGCACAAGTATGGCAATTGATGCAAGATTTAACGCTTACGCCATCAATTGGGCACTTACGCTTCTCAAGAGGATAACCAGCCTCGAAGACTGCCACCTTAAGGCTCTGTGCCTTCTTCGCAAATTCATATGCTGAAAAGATTCCTCCAGGACCTGCGCCAATTATTACTACATCGTATTTCATAATATCTTCCTTAGAAATTTGTTACTGTATTGATTGGCTTTCCATCTTGGAATGCCTTGTAGTTCTTAATTACCTCGTTCACAAGACGCTGTCTTGTGGACTTTGGAGCCCATGCAACATGCGGAGTGATGATGCAGTTTTCTGCATCCATAAGTTTACAACCCGCTTGCATTGGTTCCTCATCAAGAACATCTACTGCTGCGCCGGACAATTTGCCGCTCTTGAGCGCTGCGACAAGAGCTCCCTCGTCGACGATTGGTCCGCGCGCAGTATTGATGAGAAACGCACCGTTTCTCATCTTAGAAATAGTCTCTGCATTAAAGAGATGACGTGATTCGTCATTGAGTGGACAATGAATTGAAACAATGTCCGAATGACGAAGCAGATTATCAAAAGTTACGTAAGTGATATATTTATCTGCATGATTGATGAAGCCCTCAAGCTCGGTATTGCTACCCATCTCCTTGGACTTCTCATATGATCTTGTATTTACGAGTACTGTCATGCCGAAGGCATCGGCAATCTTCGCAACGGCCTTACCTATCTTGCCGTATCCGACAAGACCGATTGTCTTGCCCTGGAGCTCATCTGTTGAAAATACAAATGGTGCAAATGTATCAGCTGTAATCCAACCACCGTCATGTACAAATTTATTGTAATCTGAGACCCTGGAATAGTGTTCCAAAATATATGCAAATGCTTGCTGCGCAACAGCGCTTGTAGAATATGTTGGGACATTGGTAACGGTAATGCCGTGGGCATTACAATACTCAATGTCTATATTGTTGTAGCCTGTTGCGCACTCACCGATATACTTAAGATTCTTAGCATCTTTGATAAGATCCTCATTTACCTGAATCTTATTTACGAAGAGCGCATCAGCATCACGGAGTGCCTCTTTGAGCTCATCATATGATGCATGATCAAGGTTCTCCACATGTCCATAATCAGAGAAAACAGAGAGGTCAACATCACCTGTTGTAAGGGTATGTGCCTCTGGCATAACTATTTTGAAATTAGGTATTACTTTCTCTTCCATAGTTACCTCCTATATGTATGACTGCTCAACATGCATAACCGCAAAACAACCCTCGCATCTTGACTCAACGAGCTCTTTAAGTTCTGCATTTACAACTTCATTAGTCTTTCCATATTTTGCTGGAACTACTACATCGAAAAGAAGATTGGTATGAGTCTCACCTGGCACCATACGGAAATCATGGAAGGAAAGAACTTCATCATATTCCTTGATGATACCTTTGATTTTTTCTTTCATAGCTGTGACACGCTCATCATTTACAACGACAGGGTCCATATGAATTGTTGGTTCACATCCAATTTCTCTACGAAGTTCAAATTCAGCATTATCAATCTCATCATGAAGAATAAATATATCTAAATCACCTGGCACCTCGGCATGAAGAGATACGAAAAGACGACCTGGGCCGTAATCGTGAATGATGAAATCATGAATACCTACAACATGCTCTTGAGACATTACAATATCTTCAATCTGCTTTACAAGCTCTGGTTCCGGTGCCTGACCGAGGAGCGGAGCTACTGTATCTCTTACCGATTCAATACCAGTCTTTAAAATGAGAACTGCTACAAGAATACCTGCATAAGCATCTATATTAATATCGAAAAGTTTATATACGATCATTGAAAGAAGAACAACAAATGTTGAGATTGTATCTGAAAGTGAGTCAGCTGCAACTGCAGCCATAGCAGCAGAATCAATCTTCTTACCAACGCCCTTATTATAGATTGCCATATAAACTTTGATAAGAATGGCAGCGACCATTATGCCCCCTGCAAGGAGACTTGGAACAATTGGTTCTGGATTGAACACCTTAATTACAGACGACTTTAAAAGTTCAAATCCCATCACAAGAATGAGGGCTGAAACTGCAAGTCCTGAAAGATATTCGATTCTTCCATGACCAAATGGATGGTTAAGGTCTGGTTTCTTGCCTGCAAGGCGGAAACCGAGCAATGTAATTATTGATGATGCAGCATCTGACAAGTTGTTAAATGCATCTGCTGTGATAGATACAGACTTTGCAATTGTACCTGCTATAAATTTACCTGCGAACATTAAGATGTTGAGGAAAATTCCAACAATGCTACATAAGGTACCATAAGCCCTGCGGACTGCAGGGCTTAGGTAATTCGTTCTATCTTTAATAAAAATTTTAGAAAGTAATGTTACCAATGTCGCTCACCTAAAACTTGAGGGATCCTGAAACACCCATAAGTGCACCAGGGTAAGCCTCTTGTATTTTAATTTCTTCAACGAATTTGATACCGTACTTTTCGCCACTGGACATATTAAGTTGCATATCACCATAAACGCGTTTGCCTATGATAACAGCTGCAAGGCCGTTATCATTTGCTGCATTTTTCGCAGCAGAAATGAGTTGCATTACAACGCCGTTCTTAAACTCACCCTCATCAACGGTAAGGGATCTTATGAAAAGAGCAACTGTCTGCATGCCTGTAGGGCCTTCAATAATCACCTTGCAAGTCTCTGCCGAGCCAGCAAGTTTCTCATTGAGATATGCCTCGAATTTCTTATCTGTTAACGACTTCTCTCCTGCGACACACTTAACTTCAAGGAAAGGTGCTGGACCAGACTCTTCGCCATTGCTCTTATTCTGAGCGGCAGCCTGCTCAGCAGTGATACCCTCTGCCTCCTGTGCTTTAAGTGCCATCTCAATCTCGTCACCGATATCGAAATTAATTCCAGCCATCTTAGCGTTATAATCATTTACACGCTTCTCGGTCAAGAAGTAGTCGCCGACGCCGATAAGACCTGAGAATAGAACAAACTCAAGTAAGAAGAACAAGAAATTAGGCGTATTCGCGTTAGTCATAGGGTCAAGTCTCGCTGCAAGACCAGAGAGAGAATAAATAATTGTAATTGATGTAAGGAAGGCACCGAAAAGAAGACCCTCGATGATAACCATCTTAAGTCTTGCTTTCTTAGCTGCATCGTCCTGGGTTACAGGAATAGGCTTCGAGAAGATGTTGACCGGTTTCTTAACTTTAGAAGTGTCAACCTCTTCCTCCTTAGGTGAATTGAAAATTGCTCCAATCACTTCGTTTACATCTATATCTTTTTTATCTGTTTCAACGGATGTCTCATTTTTAATTTCTTCAGGCATAAAATTACCTCCTTACCAAATGTGACAAATACACAATTTATTTTACTATATAATGTAATTATTTACAACAGTATTTGACTTTATAGTATTTATAAACTAATATGTTTTTATTATGATGTTTGTAGATATTGCTAAAATTAAAATCAAAGCTGGAAATGGCGGCAATGGCGCAGTTGCATTTCACCGCGAAAAATATGTTGCTGCTGGAGGCCCAGACGGTGGAGACGGCGGTCGTGGCGGTAACATAATCTTTCGCGTGAACACGAACCTCGCCACCCTAGCCGATTTCCGTTACAAAAAGAAATATACAGCCAAAAATGGTGAAGATGGTAGAGGCTCCCGCTGCAACGGTAAGAAGGGTGAGGACCTCTATATTGACGTGCCTCGTGGCACTATAATTCGTGAGGTGGAGAGTGGTTGCATAATCGCAGATATGTCCACCGACGACGAATTCATAGCCGCCCACGGCGGAAAAGGCGGTTGGGGTAACACCCATTTTGCAACCCCTACCCGCCAGGTGCCACGCTTCGCCAAAAACGGCATGCCTGGAGAAGAATGGGAAGTTCAACTTGAACTTAAACTTCTCGCCGATGTCGGCCTGCTCGGTTTCCCAAATGTTGGAAAATCAACACTTATCTCAGTTGTATCTGAGGCAAAGCCGATAATTGGCAACTACCATTTCACAACAATTACACCGGTACTCGGTGTTGTATCTATGGGTGAAGGCTCATCATTTGTAATGGCCGACATCCCAGGCCTTATCGAAGGTGCATCAGACGGCATAGGTCTCGGACATGAGTTCCTACGTCATGTCGAGAGATGCCGTATGCTTGTCCATATCGTAGATGTGGCCGGCTCCGAAGGTCGTGATCCGATTGAAGATTTTGAGGCTCTCAATAAAGAGCTTAAAAAGTTCAATCCGGATATGATGGACCTTCCACAGATTGTCGCCGGCAACAAAACAGATATGGCATCGCCTGAGCAGATTGAAAGATTCAAATCCTATATTGAAGACAAGGGATATGAATATTTCAACATCTGTGCTCCTATTCTTGAAGGCACAACAGAACTTATAAATGCCGTAGCTGCGAAACTCGCAACCCTCCCTCCTATCAAACGATATGAGGCCGAGGAGATACCAATCGAGGTGCTTGAAAAGAAACAGCAGAATCACGGATTTAAGATTACAGTTGAGGATGATGTATTCATCATTGAAGCCGAGTGGCTTCCAGCGATTCTTCAGAAGATTGACTTCGATGATTATGAGAGTCTTCAATATCTTCAGCGTGTACTTGTCTCAAGCGGTATCGAAGCCGAGCTTCAGAATCGTGGCATCAAAGAGGGCGATACTGTAAGCATTTACGATATTGAATTCGACTATGTACCTTAAGGAGAATGTATGAATCAGACAAGCCCACTTACTCTCGCCTTCATAGGCGACAGTGTATTTGAACTTATGGTGCGTGAAGCCCTCGTAAAAGAAGCAAATCGACCGACTGGCGACTTACATCAAGAAAAAGTAAAATTTGTAAGTGCGTCAGCACAAGCAGATGCATATCGCCTAATTGAAGAGGATTTAACCGAAGAAGAAATAGAGGTCTTCAAACGTGGTAGAAATGCCCATACCACCCACACACCTAAGAATATGACAAATGCCGATTACCATACGGCAACCGGCTTTGAAGCTCTTTTCGGATATCTCTATCTTGAAAAGAGAAACGAGCGTCTATTGGAACTTTTCAATAAAATTTGGGAGTATAGACAAAAAGATTAAATGTTGTATAATAATACAGTGAATTTTAGATAAAAGAGGTCGAAACCATGTCAGGACATTCAAAATGGAGCACAATCAAACGTAAAAAAGGTGCTAACGACGCCGCAATGGCCAAGGTATTCACGAAGATTGGTCGTGAAATTGCTGTTGCAGTAAAAGAAGGTGGCGGAGATCCAGCTTCTAACTCTAAACTTAAAAACGTAATTGCGAAGGCAAAAGCTGCCAATATTCCAAATGACAACATCGAGCGTGCAATCAAGAAAGCCGCTGGTGAAGGTTCAACAGCCAACTACGAAGAGAATATCTACGAGGGTTACGGCCCATCAGGTATCGCGGTTATCGTTGAGACACTTACAGATAACAAGAACCGTACAGCAGGTAATGTTCGTCATTACTTCGATAAGTTCGGTGGCAATATGGGACAGAACGGTTGCGTATCATTCATGTTCTCACGCTATGGCGTTCTCGCTGTAGAGAAAGAGGACGTTGATGAGGAGACACTTATGGACGCTGCTCTTGAAGCAGGCGCTATTGATTTCCTTTCAGATGACGAAGCTGTTTACGAGATTAGAACTGAAGCCAATGATTTCAGTAATGTTCGTGAGGCACTTGAAGCTGCAGGATATAACTTCGCTCTTGCAGAGGTTCAGTACATCCCATCATCTTATACATCTCTCAGCGGAGAGGACGAATTAAAGAATATGGCCCGCATGCTTGAAATGTTCGAGGACGACGATGACGTTCAGAATGTATGGCATAACTGGGAGAATGAAGAAGACGCAGAACAATATCTTTAATAGATAAAACAAGAGCCGTGGCTTTCGCCACGGCTCTTGCTTTGTCTAGGGAACTATTTATCTGAGGGAATGGGAGCACCTCAGTTGACAACTATGCTACATCCTTATGAACGCGGACCTGCTTTCCAGGGAAAGCTTTGATCGTTGCTTTATGAGAAGCAACTGGACGAATGTTCTCCTGTCTTGGAGCCACTCTCTTCTTGTTGCTCTTTTTATATGTCTTAAGAATGTATTTCTTAATGCAGAACTTGATAATAGCGAACATCTCGTCTTCGAACTCAATGAGCTTCTCCTCATTGATAAATCCATATACAACAAGCATTACTGCAATAACTTCAAATACAATTTTAATACCAAATCCAAGTGTCATTTCTTATTCCTCCCAATAATGGTTTCTTAACCGAACATTTATTTGATTTACAAGTACTATTATACACACGACTTTGCACTTGTCAACAAAATGTTCGCACAAATTTTTCAGTTGTCCATTTTTTGGGACTTATACCCTTCTGATTGACAAAATTCCCTTTATAAATTAATATTGTATAGGTTAAAAAACGTGCAAAGGAGGTTTTCGTTTTATGACATTTGACGGCCTTTATCTTCCACCAAAGACCGTTGTCGGTGGTAGATATGTTATAGATAAAGTTATCGAAACAGCTGGTGACAGCGTCACCTATCTTGCATTTGATAGCGAACGCAAAGAAGCCGTAGAAGTTTGTGAGTTCTTACCAGAGAACATCACCAAACGTGCAGATAACGGAAAGAAACTTCTTGTAAAGCATGAGAAAGCGAACCTTTACGTTACCTGTCTCGATGAGTTCCTTGAACTCTATCGTAAACTTGCACGTATGCGCGGGCTCTCTGCGCTTATTCTTGTACTTGATATTTTCGAAGAGAACAACACAGCTTATGCTGTAACAGAGCACCTTGAAGGCTCAGTTCCTCTTCGTGACTATCTCCTTTTATCAGAAGGAGGATATATCTCATGGGAAGAGGCACGTGTGCTCTTTATGCCTGTCCTCTCCACCCTCGCAACACTTCACTCCGCTGGAATTATTCACCGTGGTATCTCCCCTACGACATTCTATGTATGTAGCGACCACAAGATGAGAATCAAAGGATTTAGCATTCCAGAAGGAAGAGTTGCAGATTCCGGAATCTCCTCGGAGATCTTCACAGGATTCGCTCCAGTCGAGCAGTTTGGTGTGGATGCTCCAGCAGGTCCATGGACAGATATTTATGCATTCGCCGCAGTTCTCTTCCGTGCTCTCATCGGCACCACACCGATAGACTCGATGGAGCGTATGCAGGAAGATAAAATGATGATTCCAGCTAAATTTGCAGAGCAGATTCCTGCATATGTAATAAATGCAATGATAAACGCTCTCCAAATCATGCCTGAGGATAGAACGAAAACCGTAGAGCAGCTTCGCGAAGAGCTCTCCGCTTCACCTGTTGCAACAATTGCCGCAGAGTACGAGGCAGAGGTCGCTGAAGCGCCGAAGCATGAGGCAAAGCCGGCTGCGCGTCCTGCACCGAAGAAGAAAAAGAAAAAGAATTCTGAAGATAGCAAGAAGAAAGCTATCAAGGCCGGACTTATTGCCGGCGGCGCAATTCTTTTCATCTTCATCATCCTCTGCCTTACAGTACTCCGCGGACATTTCGGCTTTGGAAAAGATAATTCAGGCGCTGATGATCCTGGAACAATCACCTCAGAGACAACAGTAGTTGTTCCAGGTTTTGTTGGAATGAGTAGAGCAAGCATTGAAACCAATAAGTCCTATGAACTCGACTACAATATCGTATTCATTGAAGAAGACAGTGATACGGTTAAGGCGAACTACATAATCTCACAGTCCATTGAAGAAGGCACTGAGGTTATGCAGGGAACAGCAATCACTCTCACAGTATCAAAGGGCAAGCTTATGATTGTTCTCTTTGATGTCAGCGGTGATACATTTGAAGTTGCTGAGCAGAAACTCAAAGATGCTGGATTTACCACAGTCAACAAAGCAACTCGTGAGAATGATGGTACTCATACAACTGGTACAGTCTGCGACACACCACAGACAATCGGAAAAGAGTACAGTTACGATACACCAATCACTTTGACCGTATGGGTTGACAGCGAAACTACAACCACCAATTATTAATAGATAAATAAAAGGACCTTCACGCTTTTGCGTGAAGGTCTTTCTTTATCTTTCATTCATATTCTTATATTCTCTTCGTTCCTGAATATTCATATATGCAGGTCTTATGATCTTTCCGCCATTGATAAGTTCCTCAAGACGATGAGCACTCCATCCGGAGATACGAGCGCAAGCGAAGAGTGGTGTAAAGAGTTCCTCTGGAAGCCCAAGCATCTGATAAGCGAAACCAGAATAGAAGTCGATATTAGGACAAATATTCTTGTACATCTTTCGCTTGCTTGCGATTATCTCCGGAGCAAGTCTTGCGACACGCTCGCGAAGTTCGAACTCATCCGTTCTACCCTTTTCCTCTGCGAGCTGTTTTACAGCTCCCTTAAGGATTAAAGCACGCGGATCAGACTTCGTATAAATCGCATGACCTATTCCATAAATAAGTCCAGAATTATCAAACGCTTCTTTATTTAAAATCTTTTCAAGATAAGCAGATACTTCTGCATCATCTGTCCAGTCCTTAACGTTCGCCTTAATATCCTCGAACATACGAACATTCTTAATATTAGCACCGCCGTGCTTCGGTCCCTTAAGGGAGCCAAGAGCTGCAGCGATTGCAGAATATGTATCTGTGCCAGATGATGTTACTACATGGGTGGTAAATGTGGAGTTATTACCACCACCGTGCTCTGCATGAAGAACGAGAGCAAGGTCAAGAGCCCTTGCCTCAGTAGCTGTAAAAGTGCTATCTGCGCGAAGCATATGAAGAATATTCTCAGCGGTAGAATATTCTGTCCTTGGCGCATGAATGAAGAACGAATCACCATCATGATAATACTTATATGTCTGATATCCATACACAGCGAGCTGTGGGAAAAGAGATATAAGTTCAAGTTCCTGACGGAGTACATTTGATGGTGTAATATCATCATCGCGATGATCATATGAATACAGCGTGAGCACTGAACGCGCAAGTGTATTCATCATATCTCGCGATGGTGCTTTCATAATAATATCACGGACGAAATTGGTAGGAAGAGCACGGTATCCCGCAATTGTTTTCTTGAAATCTGCGAACTGTTGCTCATTTGGAAGGTCACCAAAAAGAAGAAGGTATGTAATCTCCTCAAATGTATAATGACTATCAATTGGAGCACCAGCAATAATATCCTTGATATCATAGCCACGATATCTAAGAATACCATCTACCTCGTACTCGTTTCCGTTTTCGTCCTTCTGATGACCCCATACCTCTGAAATCTTAGTAAGACCTGTAAGTACACCCTTACCATCCAAGTCACGGAGTCCACGTTTTACATCATACTTGGCATATAAACTTGTATCAATCAAACTGTTGTCGATAGTGATATTGGAAAGATCAACTATCTCATCTGTAACAACAGAATAAGAATCAGCAAATTCCATAATAACCTCGTAAAATTTTTAATTATTCAAGATTAGAAACAATCTTCATAAGATCATAGATTTCGTTTCTAAATTTATCTGGGCGCTTAAAGAGACCGATGAATGAGAGATGGTTTCTCTCCTCAACTGGCATCTGATACCATACGCCCGGCTGACAACGGTCAGCAGATCTAAATGCTGTTGCCTCATCATTAACTGGTGGGAATTCAGCCTCTGTGTTGATAATGCCATCACTTGCATGTGACTTTGCAGTTACAACAGGTGCCTCTGGGAGGTAATTCTCGAACATTGCAATAAGAGCAGCTGTTGGAAGTGTAACGCCTGCTTTAAGTGTAGGGATAGTTACCTTACCAAAGAAGTCCTTCGTAACCTCACCTGAAAGACAGAGATAATAAACATCAAGATTGGTCTTGATCTTCTGATTAAGTCTTGCCATTCCGACAGGTCCCATATCGAAGAATATATTGTCCTCTTTGTTTAAGTAACGCGTAATTGCATCCTCATCGAAGACGATCTTACCGAACTTCTTGTCCTCCTGTGGGACAATATTTGCACGCATAAAGTGCTGTGAAAGGCGCTGGTTAACCTCGTCAAAATATGGATCAGCCTCATCGAAGAAATACTTGACTTCGTCGTAGGCAATTGCGCCACGAGTCATCATTTTCTTTGCACCAGCGAACTTGTTCTCAAGTGCTTCGAAAATTGATGCGCCGTCATTTACACCAGCGATAGAAACGAGACAATGAACGAGTGAGCCGTATCCGCCCTTGAAGAGTGGTGATACATTTTCACCAGCAGCTGCTACCTCTTCAGGTGCACCGTTTGTGAGGAGTTCAATAAGGAGTCTTGCAACAGGGACACCAAAGCCATGCGCAACAAGAGTCATCTTAACAGGGTTGCCATCGGCATCAACCTGTCCAATATTTGGAATCATTGCAGTTTTATATGTCTTACCATAACGTGGGTGACCAAATTGGCTTGAATGTGCTTTACCATAGTCAACTGTACCGCCAAAAATCTGAGCGAAAAGTTCGCATGCGCGGTCCCATGTTCCTGATAAAATTTCAAAAGTTGGTGTATGGCATTCCATACCCATGCTCTTAATTACTTTTTCATAGCTTGTAGAAGTCAGTCCGAAATAAGGAAAAACACTGTGGATAAGTGTCTCCTCACCATAGCCTACTACGCCTGGCACAAGGACTACAGGATAAAGATTTTTGTGTTCGAACATAATAACTCCTCCTCGGTCGGATATATAGAAAGATAATAACACAAATAAGGTAAAATTAAAAGAAATTTATTTAACCCTTTAATGCTAGAGGCTTTTTTGTTAGAATTGAGATATGAACATTTTCTTTTATACACTCGGATGCAAAGTGAATCAATATGAGACAGAAGCTATGGCTGAACTATTCCAAAATGCCGGTTACGGTATGGCGAACAGTGCGGACATGGCCGATGTTATTATTGTCAATTCCTGCACCGTAACTGCGACATCTGACCAGAAGACACGTCAGACTGTTCGTCGCTTTAAGCGTCAGAACCCTGATGCTACGCTAGTTCTCTGTGGTTGTATGCCACAGGCATACGGTAAGAAGTCAGCGGAGCTCACTGACGCTGATATCGTAACCGGCAACAAAGACCATAAAAAGATTTTGGAACTCGTATCCGAATTCCAGGAGAAAAAAGATAGAATAGTTGAGATTGATGAGCATAAAAAAGGTGATCCTTTTGAGGAATTCGAAGTCGAAAATTTCTCTGGAAGAACCCGTGCTTTCATTAAAATTCAAGATGGTTGTGACAGATATTGTTCCTACTGTATAATCCCAACATCACGCGGTAGAAGCAGGTCGAGAAGTCTTGAAAATCTCAGTCTTGAACTGGATAAAATCAAGGCTGCCGGCTATAGAGAAGTGGTACTTGTAGGCATCAATTTCTGCTGCTATGGACTCGATATCGGCAAGACTTTTGTCGACCCTATAGAACTTGCTTGCAGCAAAGGCTTCGACCGCGTAAGGATAGGCTCTCTCGAGTATGACAACATAAGCGATGAAGCCATTGAAAGGCTGGCAAAACTCGATAATTTCTGCCCTCAATTCCACATCTCTCTTCAAAGTGGATGCGACAGGACTTTGAAGGCGATGAATCGCCACTATAACAGCGATGAATATCTTGCTCTTTGCAATAAATTGAGAGCTGCTTTCGAGGATACAACAATAACAACCGATCTCATGGTCGGATTCCCAGAGGAAACCGACGGGGATTTCGAAGAATCCCTAGCTTTCACGAAGGCTGTTGGATTCGAGAAAATCCATGTTTTCCCTTACTCCCTCCGCCCTGGCACCAATGCTGCCAAGATGGAGCAAGTAAAACCTGAGATTAAAGATGAGCGCGCTCATCGTGCTCTATCCCTCGCTGATGAGCTTAGGAAAGATTTCTTAAAAGCTCAAATTGGCAAGACTGTCAATGTACTTTTCGAGACGCAAAAAGAAAATGTAGCCTTCGGATATACCGAAAACTACATTCCTGTAAAAGTTATAAATTCCGACCCTCTTCAGAACAAAATCTTAGAGGTTAAAATCACCGATTTATGCGATGACTACGTTATCGGAGAGCTCTGTGCCACAAGGTAAAATGCGTGGCGCAGCGAGATTGTAAAGGTCGGTTGCTTTACACTCGAGCTCAAATATGTGTTTTGCATAGTCTGAGAGTTCGAGCGTATTGGCCGTTTTCATTATAACTGGGAGCTTTGCGGTCTCTCTCGCCTCTCTCAAAATCTCTCTTCCACGCTCGTTTAAACCAAGTACACGGATATATGGAACTCCTTCCCTCGTATCCTCTGGAGTGATACCAAGATAGAGGGCCGTTATAATCCTTCTTATCCTTGAATGAGTGTATCTCTTGGTCTTCACGATTGAGTAAAGTTCCTCAAGTGAAGTTGCACTACAAATTGCATTATAAATTCTATTTTCAAGCCCCTCGGCTATGTCGGGGGCTTTTTCTATGTCCGAAACGCTGAGCATACGAAGTCTTGAGAGAATCGCGCGTTCGCTCTCATCAAGAGTGACTGGAGCGCGGCCAACGGACTTCTGACGCAAAAATTCTTCTGCCGACTCCTCTGGCATATACTTGAAAGCGTCAGCGTCGCCGCGCTCAAGCAATGTCCTAAGAGCGGACGCGCTTTGGAATTCTCCCGTTTCAAGCATAGCATCATGAGGAGCGCCGATTCTCTTCACAGGCATTATAGAAATGTCCATACCAAGGGATTCGCAGGCCTTAATATACTCCACAGCGAGGATATTATTTGGCTCAGCAAGTACATCGGCAACTTTATCGCCATATATTTCACGTACAGCATTTTCTCTAGCACTGGCATATGTTATGCCAGTTGTCATCTCTTCACTAATTCTACTATGAACTGCTGTATCACATACAGCCGATACTGTGCGATAAAGCAGCTCGCTATCATCTGTCTCACAACCGAAAGCGAGCGCATCAACAAGTCCCAAGCCATGAAGCACAGAGACACCGCCACGTGCGAAAATCTCAGCTGTTGCAACTGCCCATGGCACTGGCAGTTCAACTACGAGATCAACACCGGCAGCAAGAGCTGCCTTCGCACGTGCGCGCTTATCCATAATTGCGACACTGCCACGCTGTACGAAATTACCGCTCATAACCGCAACTACATGGGTTGCGCCCTCTTCGCGACATTTATCTATAAGATATTTATGACCGTTATGAAGTGGATTGAATTCGGCAACTATTCCTACAACTTTCATGCACTCACCTCCATCTAATGTTTTATTATAACTGAATCTCATAATGTTGACCACCTATTTCTTTTGCTTTATAATGTTTCTAACAATTAATATTTAGGTGATTTAATGAAAATTTTAGTAGTCAACTGCGGAAGCTCTTCACTCAAATACCAACTCATTGATATGGACGGTGAGAAACTCATAGCTAAAGGTCTCTGCGAGAGAATCGGCGTTGATGGCCACTTCAAAGGCAAAACAGCCGATGGCAGAGAAGTTGAAAACAACAACATCTTAAGCAACCATACCGAGGCATTTTACGAAGTCAAGAAGGCCCTCACCGAAGGTGAGACCAAAGTCATCGACTCACTCGATGAGATTGATGCAATCGGTCACCGTATAGTACAAGGTGGCTCACTCTTCAATGACAGCGTACTTGTTACAGAGGATGTAAAGAAAGGCATAGAATCACTTATAGACCTTGCTCCTCTTCACAATGCGGCTCACCTCCAAGGCATCAACGCCTGCCAAGAGGTATTTGGCATGGAGAAACCAGAGGTAGTTGTATTCGACAATGCTTTCCACTCAACTATGCCACCTAAGGCATTCCTTTTCGCAGTGCCATATGAATATTACGAAAAGTACCAGGTTCGCCGCTACGGCTTCCACGGTACATCTCATAGATATGTATCCAGTCGACTTGCTGAAATCTGGGGTCATAGCCTCGAGGGCAAGAAAGTAATTGTTGCACATATTGGCAACGGCTCCTCCCTCTCAGCAATTAAGGATGGCAAAGTAATAGATACGACAATGGGTATAACTCCTCTTGATGGCTTTATCATGGGCTCACGTTGTGGCGCCGTCGATCCATCCGCAATCACATACATCCAGGCCAAGGAAGGCCTCACACCAGCAGAGACAGACCAGATGATGAACAAGAAGTCAGGCCTTCTTGGCATCTCTGGAGTATCATCAGATATGCGTGATGTAGAGGCCGCCGCCGCGGAGGGCAATATGAGAGCTCAACTTGCTCTCGATATTCTCGACTATCAGGTAACCAAAGCCATTGGTGGATTCATTGCCGCCCTCGGCGGAGTTGACGCCATCTGCTTTACAGCAGGTGTTGGAGAGAACTCACCAGGATTTAGAGCTAGAGTTTGTGACAACTTCGAATATATGGGCCTTAAGATTGATCCAGATAGGAACAAATTCCGTGGAGAAGAAATGAAGATTTCCACAGATGATTCTAAAATCGAAGTATATGTCATCCCAACCAACGAGGAACTTATGATAGCAAGAGATACCAAGGCTATTGTTGAGAAACTTTAATAGATATAAAAAAAGAGCCAAGTCACACGACTTGGCTCTTAATTTATGCTTTATTTAAGTGTCTTTGATCTGTCTACATATGTAGTATGGAGTGTCTCATGAGCAATATGGCTATTTGGCTCTCCGAAATACTCTTTGTAGAGAATATCAACAGCACTGTTATGATGTGACTTTCTCTCTGGAAGGTCTTTATCCTCCTGATAGAGAACGCTCGCACGAAGTGCCTTAATGTCAGTTGTCTCACGTACCCAGTTTGGCTGGATTGGCTGTCCGCCACCGTTGATACAACCACCTGGGCAGCACATGATTTCAATGAAGTGATAGTTCTTTTCGCCATTTTTAACTGCATCAAGAACCTTCTTAGCGTTTGATAGACCGGATGCTACTGCAACGTTGATTGTAAGACCACCAACTGTGTATGAAGCTTCCTTAACGCCTTCCATGCCACGAACTTCAGTATATTCAATATTGGCATTTTCCTGACCTGTGATTACGTCAACTGCTGTACGAAGAGCAGCCTCCATAACGCCACCCGTTGCGCCGAAGATTACGGCAGCACCAGTACCCTCACCGAGAGGTGAATCGAATTCTTCATCAGGAAGAAGATCCCACTGAAGACCAGCACGCTTGATCATCTTTACAAGTTCACGAGTTGTAAGTGCATAATCAACATCAGCAACACCTGCTGCTGCCTGATCATCACGGCCAACCTCGAACTTCTTAGCTGTACAAGGCATGATTGATACTGAAACGATGTTCTTTGGATCAATATTGTTCTTCTTAGCCCACCATGTCTTAAGTGTAGCACCGAACATCTGCTGTGGTGACTTACATGTTGAGAGGTTAGGAAGGAACTCTGGATAATAATGCTCGCAGTACTTAATCCATCCTGGTGAGCAAGATGTAATCATTGGAAGTGTGCCACCATTCTGGATACGGCCGAGGAGTTCATAACCCTCTTCCATGATTGTAAGGTCTGCTGAGAAATTAGTATCAAATACTTTATCGAAGCCGAGTCTTCTAAGAGCGGCAACCATCTTGCCCTTGCCCATTGTTCCAACTGGCTTACCAAAGCCTTCTGCGATAGCAGCACGAACTGCTGGAGCAGTCTGTACAACAACTACCTTCTCTGGGTCATTGATTGCAGCAAATACCTCATCAATCTGATCACGCTCTGTGAGAGCGCCAACAGGACAAGCTTCGATACACTGACCACAGTTAACACAAGATACGTTAGCAAGTGTAAGTTCAAAAGCACAACCTATCTGTGTATCGAATCCTCTGTGGTTGGCGCCAATTACGCCAGTCTGCTCGCGGCAAGCTGCTACGCAACGACGGCAGAGGATACATTTTGAATTATCACGAACGATTGATGGTGAAGATGTGTCGAAAACAGTTTCTGTTTTCTCACCACTGAACGCATCAAAATCTACACCATATGCACGAGCGAGTGACTGAAGTTCGCAGTTCTCTGAGCGATCACAAGAGAGACAAGAACAATTATGGTTAGACATAATAAGTTCAATTGTCTTCTTGCGAGCCTTCATAACGCGCTCGGTATTAGTTTTAACTTCCATGCCCTCTGATACAGGCATAACGCATGCAGTTACAAGAGTCTTTGCGCCAGTAACCTCTACTACGCAAATACGGCAAGCGCCGATTTCATTTTTTTCCTTCATGTAGCAAAGAGTAGGAATTTCAATTCCGATTGTTCTTGCTGCCTCAAGGATTGTAGAACCTTCTGGTACACTTACAGGTGCACCGTTAATTGTAAGATTAATCATCTAGTACACCCTCCTATTCCTTTGTAATTGCATTAAATGCACAGTTATCAAGGCAGAGACCACATTTAACGCACTTATCTGTGTCAATTGAATGAGCCTCTTTTACGTTGCCAGAGATTGCTGTTACTGGGCAGTTTCTAGCACATTTTGTACAACCTACGCACTTATCTGCATCAATTGTGAATGTGAGAAGTGGACGGCAAACTTTTGCTGGGCACTTCTTATCTTTAATATGAGCCTCATACTCATCACGGAAATACATGAGAGTAGAAAGAACTGGGTTAGGAGCTGTCTGTCCAAGACCGCAGAGTGAATTGTCCTTGATATGAGCAGCGAGCTCTTCAAGCTCATCAATGTCAGAGAGTTCACCCTCACCTGATGTGATTTTCTCAAGAAGCTCATAGAGTCTCTTTGTACCGATACGGCATGGCGTACATTTACCGCAAGACTCGTCAACTGTGAAGTCGAGGAAGAATTTAGCGATATCTACCATACAGTTATCTTCGTCCATTACGATAAGTCCGCCAGAACCCATCATAGAACCGATAGCAATGAGGTTATCGTAATCGATTTCAACATCGAAATGCTGTGCAGGGATACAGCCACCTGATGGACCACCTGTCTGAGCAGCCTTGAACTTCTTACCGTTTGGAATACCGCCACCGATATCCTCAACAACTGTACGAAGTGTTGTTCCCATAGGAACCTCTACAAGACCTGTGTTGTTGATCTTACCGCCGAGTGCGAATACCTTAGTACCCTTAGACTTCTCAGTTCCCATCTGTGAGAACCAATCTGCACCATTAAGGATAATCTGAGCAACATTCGCATATGTCTCAACGTTATTAAGAATAGTTGGGCTCTGGAAAAGACCCTTAACTGCTGGGAATGGAGGACGTGGACGAGGCTCGCCGCGCTTACCTTCGATAGAAGTCATAAGAGCTGTTTCCTCACCGCAAACGAATGCACCGGCACCAAGACGGATACCGATATCGAAGCAGAAGTCTGTTCCAAGAATGTTATCGCCAAGAAGGCCATATTCATGTGCCTGCTTGATGGCGATGTTAAGACGCTTAACAGCTACAGGATACTCAGCACGAACATAGATATAACCCTGTGTTGCGCCAATTGCGAAACCTGCAATTGTCATTGCCTCAAGTACTGCATGTGGGTCGCCCTCAAGTACTGAACGATCCATGAATGCACCTGGGTCTCCTTCGTCGGCGTTGCAGCAAACATACTTCTGAGGAGCCTTGTTTGCAGCGGCGAATGACCACTTTCTACCTGTTGGGAAACCTGCACCGCCTCGGCCACGGAGGCCAGAGTCGAGCATTGTATTAATAACATCTTCTGAAGTCATGCTTGTTACTACCTTATGGAGTGCAGCATAACCATCACGAGCGATATACTCATCGATATTTTCTGGATCGATGATACCACAGTTGCGAAGAGCAATTCTCTTTTGAAGTTTATAGAATGTTGTATCTTCAAGTGAATTTACTGGTGTACCTTTTTCCTGAAGAAGGAAATCAGTTACAACATTACCACCGATAACATGCTCTTCATATACACGCTTTGCCTTCTCGGCATCCATCTTTACATAAGTAATCTTTGGCTTGCCTGGCTCAACAATTTCAACGATTGGCTCGTACTGGCACATACCGATACAACCAACCTGACCAACCTTAACATTTGCATTACCTGCAGCGAGAGTAGCAAATGCATCATAAACTGGAGATGCACCTGCAGCGATACCGCAAGTTGCGAGTCCTACGAGGACTCTCTTTTCGCCTGCATTAGAGGAATTAAATACTTTCGCATTTGTCTCAGCTTTAATAGCTTCAATTTCAGCCCAAGTCTTCATTAGTCTTCCTCCTTTGCTTTTTCTCTGTACTGGTCAATGATGCCCTTGACATCGGCTGGTGTAAGACGGCCGTATACGTCATCATTAATCATCATTACAGGAGCGAGGCCGCATGCGCCGATGCAACGGCAAGCCTCGATTGAGAAAAGACCATCTGGTGTACACTCACCAGGTTCGATTCCAAGCACTTCACAGATCTTGTCAAGAACTGCCTGAGAACCTTTTACGTAACATGCTGTTCCAAGGCAAACACTAATTCTATATTTGCCCTTAGGAGAGAGATTAAACATAGAGTAGAATGTAGCTACTCCATATACTTCCTCGGCAGGAACGCCTAGCTTTAAAGCTACCATTTCCTGAACTTCCTTTGGAAGATATCCGTAGATGTTTTGTGCCTCTTGCATAATTGGCATAAGGCATCCCTTTACATCACGGAGTTCTGCAATAACTGCATCGAGTTTTGCTTCCTGTTCTTTTGTACCATTAAAAGGTACAGAACTCAATTTCTTTTTCAAAGAAATATCCTCCTTATAATATAATGGGAACGCGCTTTGTTAAAAAATTAACAACTTTAATATGATAACACCATATACATTATAAAGCAACCCTAAAAGACACAAAATTTCGTTTACACATTAAGAAAAAAGGAATATAATTTTTATAGCAATTTCGGAGGTGAAAATATGTCAGTTAATAAGACAACCGGTACATATAAATCTTCCTGCAAAGCATTCGATATTGATATTTTCTATGCTGTATGGCAGGACGATTCTAAGAAACCAATTGGTGTTATCCAGCTCACCCACGGTTGGGCTGAATATATCGAGCGTTATGACGAGATGGCAAGATTCCTTGCAGAGGCCGGCTACATCGTATGCGGCCAGGATCATCTCGGTCATGGTAAGACATGTGGGCTTGCCAACCGTGGCACATACCCGCCACGTGCGGGCAAATGGATGATTGAGGATATGGGCCTTCTCCGCGAACTTATGCAGAAGAAATATCCAGACCTTCCATATATGCTTTATGGTCACAGCCTCGGCTCCCTCATGACACGTGCATATATTTCAAAGTACGGCAAAGGCCTTGCATGTTGCGTAATCTGCGGAACAGTTCCTATTCCACAGTGGGGAATTCTTCTCCAACCACTTTGCTATGGAGCAGCCAAGCTCATTTGCAACTTTGAGAAGGAAGTATCTCTCAACGAAGCAAAATTCAATTTGAATCCAGAATCAGAAGAGATTGGCAACAAGAAGATGGACCTCATGGGCAAAATTACAACCTCATGGCTCTCATATGACTATGCTAACCGTGAGAAATATTTCAACGACCCATATAATACCCTCATCTTATCAACAACAATTCTCGACATGTTCCCAGCAACACTCAATGCTGGCGCATTCGGTTGGGCACATGGCGTACCTAAAGAACTCCCAATCTTCATAGTATCAGGTAAAGCAGACCTTGCTGGCCTCTATACACTTGGTCCAAAGGAAGCATTCAACAAGTTACAAAGAAGTGGCCACGATGTTCGTATGAAACTCTATCATGGCAAACATGAAATCCACAACGAAGGCAAAATCAAAGCCGAAGTTTTAAGGGATCAGCTTGATTTCTACAACGCTCACAACCCACTTCTCAGAAAATAAAAAGAGGTAATAAAAATGAAAAAGTATATTGCAGAATTCATCGGCACATTTGTACTCGTATTCCTTGGTTGTGGTACAGCAATGCTCGTTGGTTGTGATGCTGTAAACGGCGGTGGATACATCCTTACTGCTCTTGCATTCGGTCTTACAATCGTTGGCATGGCTTACTGTGTAGGCAACATCTCTGGTTGCCACATCAATCCAGCAGTATCACTTGGTGTTCTCATCTCAGGTGGTATGTCAGTTAAAGATTTCGTAGGATACGTAATATCTCAGTGTCTCGGTGCAACAGCTGGTTCAGCTCTCCTTCTCGCCATCTTCAATCTTGGTGGTGTTAAAGACATGACAGGCGGTCTAGGCACTAACGGTCTCGCCGGTGTAAACGGAAGCGCAGCTGCAGGTCTAATCGTTGAGTTCGTTCTCACATTCATCTTCGTTCTCACCATCCTCGGTGTTACAGATGAAAAAGCAGGCCACGGCTCATTTGCTGGTGTAGTAATCGGTTTCACACTTACACTTGTTCATATCCTTGGCATCGGCCTTACAGGAACATCTGTTAACCCAGCACGTTCATTTGGTCCAGCTCTCATCGCTGCAATCACAGGCAACAGCGCTCCATTCGCTTGCCTCTGGGTATTCATCGTAGCTCCACTCGCTGGTGGCGCTCTCGCAGCAGTAGCTTACAAAGCACTTAAAGCAGCTAAGGCTGAATAAGAAAAATTACAATTAAAAAGGCCCGCTCACTGAGCGGGCCTTTATCTATTTACTAAATTCGCAACCACAATAATCTTGTCGATACAAATTATATTTCTTCGACAATTCAATCGATTGCTTATATCCTTCCCTCTTCTTAAAGTCAGATGGAAGCCAAGCAACCCCATATTCCGATGCCAAGGCATAACCGATTTCGCCCAGTGCAGAAGCACTTTTATATGGGCTCACGGACAGCGTGCTACAAAAGTAGTCGAAGCCGCCCTCTTTGGCGGCCGACGCTGCAGCGCGCAGCCTCTGTTCGTAGCATATATGACAGCGCTCACCGCATTCAGGATCACTCTCATGACCAGCGACCAGCGCCAAGAATGACTCATGGTCATAATCGCAATCCATAAATTGCACCTTATGCTCAGCTGTTTCATTAAATTGATCAATCAGAGACAGTTGCACCTCCTTGCGGTGCAAGTATTCAGCATCTGGATAAATCGATGGATTAAAATACAGAACTGTAATATCAAAATATTGATTAAGATATGTGATTACATATGAGGAACAAGGCCCACAGCAACTATGAAGCAATAGCCGTGGACGCCCATCAAGATTTTCTATAATCTTGTCCAGTTCCAATTGATAATTCATTGTTTATATCCCTTAAGTGCAGCATTTGCCAACTTAATTACGCTATCGCGAAGTGTAGCTGGCTCTTTTACGACAATCATATCGCCATACTGTACAATCCAAGCTGCGAGTCCGTTAGTTACAGCATTTGCAGCGATGGTGAACGTATCATCTGTTCTTTCGAATACATGTACATCCTCACCGAATCTATCTCTAATGATTTCCCAAGCTTCATTCTTGCATTCCAATTTTACAAGTTCCTGTTCGCCTGAGAACATATTAAATACTTTGGAAATATAATCTGCTGCATCGAAATGATTCTTGTATGAAGACACCTCAGAAAGTGGTCTTCCCTTCTCTTCAAGAATTGTTGCCTTCTTAATTCTATCAATTCTGAGATGCATAAGATTATCATATTTTGCATTATTACATACAAGATAATAATGGTCCTGCATCCATATAAGAGCATAAGGAGTTACATTGTAAATATGTTCCTCATTCTTAGGTCTCTCGCCTGCTTCAATACGCCTCTTGATATAATGAATACATACTTTTTTATTACTCTGTACCGCACGTGACAAATCATCAATTACATAATAAATTGTCTCGGTTGTATTCTTATTCCTATTATCAATATAAACTTGCTGAAGGCGAAGAGACTCGCGTTGATACTTGCTCATGCTCTTCTCTATCTTGCCGATAAGATCCTCCGTCTTCGACTCCGAGATAAACTGTGCAGACTGCACAGCGTCGACAAGCAATCTCGCCTCAGCAATCTGGAAATCCCTCTCACCAAGGTAATAACCTCTAACTGGAGATGGATTTTTTATAATGTCAAATCCCCTATCAATAAGAAGATCAATATCGCTATAAATTGCCTTTCTTTCAGCAGAGAGACCTTGTCTTGCAAGCTCCTCCATTATCTGTCCTGCAGTGATAGGATGCTCCTCATCACTAAGTTCACGAAGTATGTCAATGATTGCAAGAATCTTCTCTTTAGAACCGCCATTTCCTGCCATAATATCGCCTCCAAATCTCCACCATTGTACCATAAATCGGACAACTAATAAAGCCCTTGAAAACAGTCTTACAATTTGATAAAATATGCAAGTCAACTAAATACGCACCTGTGGCGGAACTGGCAGACGCGCTAGACTTAGGATCTAGTCTCTCACGGGGTGCAGGTTCGATTCCTGTCAGGTGCACCAAAAAAATAAACGCTCAAATGTCACACAACATTTGGGCGTTTGTTTTTATTTCAATTTTTCATCTGATGGTAGAGGGATGTATTTATCATCAATATTTACATCAGATGGCAATTTGTAGTTTCCAGCATCAGTTGGGAGTTTATTTTCGTCCTCCCAGTTATCATGCCAACCAGCTCCACCATTTGCTTGCTCTAAATCTTTATCTCTAAGTTCTGCCATTTTTATTACTCCTTTCAATTCCCTTAAGGATTATTTGGATCAATAATCAATGGACCACCTTTTTCATCATAAATAAAATTTGGATTCCATGTCTCCCAAGTCTTATCACCACTTGGCTTGATTGTATGTTCTTCTCTACCACCGTTTACTTCCTCAAGTTCTAAATCTCTAATCTCTGACATATCCATTCTCCTTTCAATTGCCTTTCACCTATTTATACGAACGGTTTAAAGAAATGGCTACTATTTCATAAAATTACTTACCTCGATGATAACTTCCTCGAAGTTATCCTTTGGGAAGAGGTCGTAGAAATCACTGCCAAGAATAACTTTTCCATTTGTCTTAGTTACTTTTAAAGTGTCCATATTTACACCGCCTTGCTAATATAATAAAAGAAAACAGTATTAATTTGTATTGCTTTTTGCTAATATATTTTTAAGAATTTAAATTGTTGAAATTCAAAGGTGTAAAAATGATAAAGAAACGTGAAAGTTTTATAGACGTATTACGAGGCATTGGCATTCTTTTAGTTATTATTGGTCACTGTAAATGTCCTGGTTTGATTTTAAAATTAATACAATCATTCCATATGCCATTGTTTTTTATTATCTCAGGTTATTTGTTTACCATCAAAGAAGAATCCTATGTTTCATATATAAAAAGAATTTTTAAGAGATATATTGTTCCATATGGAATACTAGGCGCTATAAACTATTTTTTATATTTGTTTTATCTTTACATCACGAAAAGCAACATCAATTTAAGAGCATTAGCACATAGATATTTAAAAGGATTAGTTTACTCTCGTGGAACTTGGTATTGGATGCCTAACTGTTCTCCAATTTGGTTTTTAACAGCAATTTTTATAGCATGTATTTTATTTAAGATATTATTGAATCAAAAAAAATATGTTCAATATATTTTAATAATATTAAGCATCTTTATAACACTTATAACTTGTGAAATTGGACTTTTCAAACTTCCTTGGAATATTGACAGTGCCATCTGGGGACAATCGTTTATGTTCTTTGGATATAAGTTAAAAGAAAAAGATGTTATAAAAACAGTATCGGCTAATAAATTGTTAGGAATTCTCGCTGCACTTTTATCGATTGTTATCGGAACATTTGCCGCGCTCAAAAATGAAGGCGATTACATATCAATGGACAATATGATTTGTGGTGACATTATTTTATCTTTTATCAGTTCACTTTCAATATCATTTGCGCTATTTATTATTGTTTATATGTTTATTAAAAAATCAAAAGTACTAGAAATGTTTGGAAGAAACACAATATCAGTATTAGGTTTTAACTATGTGGCCAACAGAATAGTATACGATTTTTGGGATAGATTTTTTGGCACTAATGATATTTATCTGTTTTGGGTATGGCAATGTATTGCGCAAATTCTTTTGCTCGCAATAATAGCGTTAATCTATCAAAGAGTTAAAAAACCAAAAATTGAATATTGCTAAAATAAAAAAGGAACTCTCATGAGTTCCTTTTTTAATATTAAAGGTTCTGGTTGAATTCAATCTCTTCGCCTGTAGGGCTTTTAACTTTGAAATACTTGCAGCCGTTCTCCCAACGACTTGGGATAGATTCTACGCCGTTTGTAGTGATTTCATAACCGTTGTCGAGACAGTATTTATAATCTGCTTCGATGTCCTCTGATGTAATAGCGATATGATTTACTTTACCAACTGCTGCATCAGGGATGTCTGCGCTCTGATAAATTTCATAAGTGATATTTCCGTTAGTTACGAACCATGTATAATACTCACCACGTGAGCTCTTAAATTTAGCGAGAAGTTCGAAGCCAAGCTTTTCCATATAGAACTTTGCATCAGCCTCAGAATCTTTTACCTGGATACCGATATGATCAAGTTTTCTTCCTTCAAACATTTTAAAAGCCTCCTATTATTTAGTACCTCTTGACTCTTTATCGATATATTTACCATATACCATAAGGCAAAGAGTTGCTGTAAGGAATAACATAGCAATATCGTTACCGATAAAGCCCATAAGTGCTGTTGGCATCTGTTTGATAACATTAAAGCTTAGGACGATAAGAGCCATACGGAGCACCATAAGTGCGATGGCGAAGAGTGTCGTCCGAAGCTCGCCGAAGTCTGTAGCAACAGCGAGGGTCGTAAGAATAACAAGAGCAATAAGATAAATAAATGCGACATAAACTGGAGCAGAAATCAAAGTGATGATATTTACTGCCTCGATGATTGCAACAACGACGGCTGCCACCATAAAGAGTTTATAGAAAACTGCTGCATTTTTCTTGTATCCGAAAGCGATATAGATAAAGCCGATTACAAGTGCGAGTTCACAAAGAACTCCGTTTATAATTGTAAGTGGCATCTGACCGAAGGTGCTGTTGTCAGCAACCATACCGATTGCATTTATTACAATGGCACAAAATACTAAAATCAAATGAATGATTTTGAACGGAACAAATTTTTTATCATCCATAATATTACTCCATTATTTTCTACGATCAAGGCCTGTTCTCTTATAATAAGCATCCTTGTCTTCATACATGCGCTTATCAGCAATCTTGGCAATTTCAAATGCCGAGAGATCAGGGAACTCACTTTGAGTTGCAACGCCACAAGAGATTGACATCGTATCACTGAGTTTACCTTTCCACTCTTCACAATACTTATGAAGATTATCAACTGCCTTATCTATATCCTCAGGTGGGATAAAGATAATTGCCTGAAACTCATCGCCACCAGTTCTGAAGATCTTACCGTGTACGCCGAAGGCAGCACGGAGGATCTTACCTGCATCTGTGATGAGTTCATCACCGGCAGCATGTCCGATGTTATCATTTGCTTTCTTAAGACCATTGAGGTCAAGTGAGATATATGTGAAGTTCTCGAAGCGAGAAAGATCTTCATAAAGTTTCATCTCTTCCTCATATGCACGACGGTTGAGAAGAGTTGTAAGTTCATCTGTAAGAGAGATACGAATGAGGTTCTCCTCACGACGTTTCTCTTCATCGATAACCTCAGTTGCAAAGATTACACGACATGGGAATCCCTTTTCATCCTCATCAATTACGATGAAGCGAGCTCTAAACCAACCTGTATGAGTGCCGATAAATTCAGCTGTTATTGTATGCTTTCCCTTAAGTCTTGCTGCAACTGTATGAAGATCAGTGAATTTAAGAGCAGCCTCTTGATGCTCTGCAATTACAACATTCTTCATAGTATCCGCCATAACTTCGTCTGCATCTGTATTTTTATTAGCCGTCTCTCTAATTGCATCAGAAGCATTATATTCAACAAGAGTATTCCTCTTAAGATCTACAATGTGAAGAGAAAGATAAATGCTTGATAAAGAGTCAATGAGCATAAATTGGGTAAGCGCTGCGCTCAACTTGTCTTCTGCCATTGTTACACCTCATTTATTTACAAATTTCATTACTATCAAGAATGATTGTGAACGGACCATCATTTTGAAGTGTTACCTTCATATCCGCTCCGAAACTTCCGGTCTGCACATTCGGCACGACCTTCTTGCATTCTTCTATTATATATTCGTACATGTCATTTGCAAAGTCCGGGCTGCCGGCCTCTACGAAAGAAGGACGGAAGCCCTTCTTGCAATTGGCATAGAGCGTGAATTGAGAAACGAGAAGAAGGCTACCTCCCACTTGATCAAGACTTAAATTAATCTTGTCATTCTCATCATCAAAAATTCTAAGACCAACCATCTTATGAATCATCTTATCCGCAATCTCTTTGGTATCCGTGTCGGCCACGCCGATTAGTACAAGGAAGCCCTTGCCTATCTCACCTATCACCTGGCCATCTACTGCGACAGATGCGGAGTTAACTCTTTGCACAACAAACTTCATGATATGTCTCCTTTATAATAATCTATTATATCAAAAAGATTGACATTATAAAAATGTTTTTTTACACTAATTTTAGAGGTGGAATTTATGAATTATGAACTTTATTACGATATGATTTTCAAGCGCAAATCATTTCACCAATTTGACGAGATAGGCAAGATCAGTGACGAGGAGCTCGCAGATTTCTCTGCTTTCCTTCAGACTGTTGAGCCTCTCTATGACGATATCAAAGTTGAGATGAAAATTGTCCCAGCAGATGAGACGACCTGTGACAGAGGCGAAGAGTACTGCGTGCTCCTCTACAGTGAGAAAAAGGACAATTATCTCCATAATATCGGATATATTGGAGAGCAAATCGATCTCTATCTTGTATCCAAGGATATTGGAACCCTTTGGTATGGCATAGGCCATCCAAAGGAGGATCATTTTAAAGATTTAAGTTATTGTATAATGATTGCCTTCGCAAAGAAGGCCAAAGGTCCTTGGCGCGGAGACATGTTCGCAGCCAAAAGAAAAGAACTGGCCGAGACATGGTCTGGACCAGTTCCTGATTATGCGAACATAGCAAGATTTGCGCCAAGCGCTTGTAACTCTCAACCATGGTTCGTTGAGAGTGGCGATGATGGTCTCACCATCTATCGCAAGAGAAAGCCGGGCAAGGTTGGCATCATGCCAATTGCCATGGTGCCATACTTCAACAAGATTGATATGGGAATCTATCTCCTAATCTTAGAAGTATGTCTCCACCATGCCGGCATAGATTATGATAGAACGCTTTTTGTTGACGGTGAAGATGTAAAACTCACCACACTAAATGCGGAATATAAATTTTAATCTCTTGTATCAAGAGTCTCTCTTTCAAGGTCAATTGTGACTTTCGTGCCTACTCCCTCTTCTGAATCGAGTTCAATCTTATGACCGATTTTATGAAGGAGCTCATGGCAGAGGTAAAGACCTATTCCTGTGGCCTTTTTATCCTCTCTACCGGTATATCCTGTGAATCCCCGCTCGAAGACACGTGGTATATCCTCTTTCTTTATACCGATTCCGGTGTCTTCAATTGTAATTTTATAGTCCCCGGATTTATAGATTTTAACCGTACCGGAATTCGTATATTTAAGACTGTTAGAGAGGACTTGCTCTATTGCAAATCCAAGCCACTTCTCATCTGTTAGAGCTTCAATTCCCGTATCTTCATACTCCAGTGTAATCTTCTTGGCTATGAAGAGCTTAGCATTTCTTCTCACTGCCGCCTTGATTATCGGGTCAATCGGCTGACACTTTAAGAGAAGGTCATTTGAACTGGCATCAAGTTTAAGATACGTAAGTACCATATCAACATATTGCTCAATTTTGAGAAGCTCAATTTCGAGATCTTGATTGTCGTCTCCCTCTGTCTGAAGGAGCAGGCGCATAGCCTGAATTGGTGTCTTAATCTGATGAGCCCACATTGAGTAATAATCAAGAAGGTCGCTATATCTTGCGAAATATTTATGCTCAGTCGCTGATTTAGAATCAGATACTATTGCAAGAAGTTTCGTATACTCCTCGTTCAGCGCATCTGTTGGTTCTGGAAGATCATCAAGCGTAATAGCAATTTTATTCTCCATAAGTGTGAGAGTTTTCATATGATTGCTATATTTTACAAAACTTACGATTTCATATATTATGAAAATCACCGCGCAGATAAGAAGTGCATAAACTGAAGCATTAATAGGATATTCGTAAAGCCAATTAACTAAAACAATACATACGGAGAAAAGCACCAGCAAAATATAAAGCGGTGCTTTTTTTCTTATATATCCCTTTAGTACCTTCATGTTTTCACCTCTACTCGATTATATACCCTACGCCCTTCTTGGTGGTTATAAAATCGGGAAGTCCAGCGGCATCAAGTTTCTTGCGGATGCGCGTCATATTGACAGAGAGAGTATTCTCGTCAACGAACTCATCACTCTCCCAGAGATGAGCCATAAGCGCATCACGCGACACGATGCTGCCGCGATTATTCATAAGCATCTGAAGAATCTTATACTCATTCTTCGTAAGATCAATTAGTACGCCACTAAATGTCGCTGTAGCGTTATCAAGGTTCAGCACAAGCCCTCTATGAGTTATGAGGTGGGAATCCCCACCGAAGTCATACGTTCTACGAAGGAGGGCCTGAACCTTGGCAGTCAAGACATTCATGTCGAATGGCTTAGCTATGAAATCATCTGCGCCCATGCTCATCGCCATTACAATATTCATATTGTCGGACGCAGATGAGATAAATACAATTGGGACTTTGGACAATTTGCGAATCTCGGAGCACCAATAATAGCCATTGTAAAATGGCAAAGTGATATCCATAAGTACGAGATGTGGCTCGAACTCTGCAAATTCTTCAACGACCTTGGAATAGTCCTCTACGATGTGAACATCGCAGCTCCAGGATTCCAAGCCCTTGCCAATCGCTTTCGCGATGACATCGTCATCTTCGACTATGAATATTTTGAACTTTACACCGTCTCCGAAAAGTTTAACGTCCATATGTCCTCCAAATTAGTTTACTATCTTATAATAAGTCTTTGCTGTCGCACTGTAAACAATAGCATAGATAATTGCATAAATAAGGCATGTTACCGCACAGCAGATTACGACGAGAACTGTGTTCTTAATTGCGAATGCAGAGAGTAGATATACAAGCATAGGAATTGCAAATCCCATATGACAGAAAGCAACTATAAGTGGAAGGAAGAAAAGAATTACGACTTGGGAGCGTACTGTCCTCTTCACCTCATCTTTGCTCATTCCTACATTCTGTAAAATCTCAAACTTTTTCTTGTCGTCATATCCCTCTACTATCTGCTTATAGTACATGATAAGTACTGTTGCCATAAGGAACAATATACCAAGGAAAACTCCAAGGAACAAGAAACTTCCTGTGAGTTCTGCGAAATCCTTAGCCTGGGCAGAGCGAAGATATGCATATCCGTCGACTGCCCCTTTATATGCTTCAAAGAATTTCTGTTCTCCCACCTCATCGGTAGCAAGATCAAAATTAATACAGCAGATAGGAAGAGATACAAGCATGCCTTCTCTTTCCGAGAAGAACTTCTTCTGGGCAGCATCAACCTTATCATATATTTCCTGTGTAGGACATACTACGGCGAAGGCCTCAGTGACCATAACTGACATTTGACCGAGAACTTTCTGGCTCCTTGAAATATCTTTAATCTTAAATTCCTCACCACAGAAATTTATACTATTTCCTAAATAGTCGGGAGCATTATCTGATTTGGCAACTATGTAAAGGCAATCCTCATCAAGCTCTGGGAGAACATCA
The DNA here is from genome assembly GCA_045629305.1 of Acutalibacteraceae bacterium. Taxonomy (GTDB): domain Bacteria; phylum Bacillota; class Clostridia; order Oscillospirales; family Acutalibacteraceae; genus UBA1227. The sequence goes on from JAZQQZ010000008.1 coordinate 31,468, forward strand.
CAATAATATGCCTCATAATCAGCTGGTAGATAGAACTCATAATTTTTATTCAATGATTCTGCGACAGAGAGATAAGTGTACTCGACATAATTCTCAACTTCGATACCAGTATCTTTAGATACTTTATTTACAATTTCTCTTCCGTTTGGAAGTGTAGTGTCATCTGCCTCATCATATGTTGTCGTAATTTCAGCTGGATAGCGGGTATTTATAATGTCGGTCGCGCCGGCATAAAGGGATACCGTTGTGCCTATCATTACAATAACCATTGTCGATAAAATACAGATATTGGCGAGACCGACACCATTCTGTTTCATACGATAAAGCATGCCAGATAGGGATACGAAATGATTTGTTTTGTAATAATAATTCTTATTCTTCTGAAGAAGTTTTAGGAATGCAATTGTACCGCTGATAAACAGCAAATATGTGCCTATTATTACAAGCAAAACAGCCACAAAGAAGAATGTGATTGCTGAAAGAGCGTCGTGCGTGCTGATAGATAAAACATAGCCGGCTATAATGCAAGCTACGCCCAAAATTGCAATAAGCCATTTTGCCTTCGGCTCACGCTCTCCACTTCTCTCAGCTGAGAGAAGTTCAATAGGTTTCACTTTCACAACTTCAACAATATTCTTAATTAGAATAGCGATATATATAATCGCGAAGAATAAAAATGTCTTAAGAATTGGTGACATGGAGATCTCGAAAACCATTGGTGTCACGAACATAACGACTTTATTAAGTATTAGGAAAATTAATCTATTTACGAGAATACCAATGCCGAGACCAAGCACAATACTGATTGCCGCAATGATAAATGTCTCAACCGAAATCAACGCCATTATATGGCGCTTTTCCATACCAAGAATATTGAAAAGACCAAATTCGCTCTTCCTCTTTCTTATGAGGAAACTGTTGGTATAGAAAAGGAATATTGCGCTGAAGAGAAGCACGATTGGCATTCCGTATCCCATAAGCGTTTTAAAGCTACTGCTTGATGGGAGATTGGAATTGCTGTACAAACTATCCAGCGTATAGAACATTGTAATAGTGATGAACGAGGTCAATATATACGGGATATAGAACTTCGCATTTTTCGTGATAGAAGACCAGGCCATCTTAAAATAAAAGCCAGTTCTATTCACGAGACTCACCACCCGTACTAAGTGTTGTAAGTGTATCGGATATCTGTGCATACATCTGATCAACAGTCTTGTCACCCTTATAAATCTGATGAACAACAACACCGTCTTTTATAAATAGAACTCTTCCTGTATAACTTGCCGCCTTGGTCGAATGGGTAACCATAAGAATTGTCTGACCAGCGTTATTGAGTTCATTGAAAATTTTAAGTAAGGCGTCAGAAGCCTTGGAATCAAGCGCACCCGTAGGCTCATCAGCAAGGATGAGCTGAGGCTCGGTGATGAGAGCACGAGCAACGGCTGCGCGCTGCTTCTGGCCGCCTGACACCTCATACGGGAATTTGTCGAGAAGTTCATCAATGCCAAGTCGTTTCGCAATTGGCATTATATCCTCTTCCATATTCTTATAATTCTTGCCAGAGAGAACAAGTGGTAAGAAGATGTTATCTTTAAGTGTAAAAGTATCAAGAAGATTGAAATCCTGGAATACGAATCCCAAATTTTCACGGCGAAATGCCGCAAGGTCCTTCTCCTTGATATCTGTTGTTTTCACACCATCAAGAAACACTTCTCCGCTTGTCGGCTTATCAAGAGATGCAAGTATGTTGAGGAGAGTTGTCTTACCAGAACCAGACTCGCCCATGATTGCGACATATTCTCCCTTTTCAACTGAGAAAGATACATCACGAAGAGCCTCCACGTTGTTGGAGCCAAATTTAGTGGTATAGATTTTCTGAAGGTTTTTAACCTCTAAAAGTGTCATTTTGTTGACCTCCTTTTTCTTTGCATCTCCACTATATATTTTCTATTGATATTCTACCATTTTTTTGCCTTACAAAAAAGCAAAGCAACCTTACAGTTTTGTAAGGTTGCTTTTCCTTTTTCTACTAATTATTTAACTACAAGACTAACTGGTTCAAACTTATCTACATCAATAAGTCCAAGTGTGCTCATCTTAAGAGAAGGAATAACTGGAAGTGATACGAAAGCCATGTTCATGAAAGGCTCAATCTCAGGGCTTACACCGATCTCTCTTACCTTGTCACGAAGTGCCTGGTTATCAGCCGCAATCTCTTCTGCAGAACCATCTGTCATAAGGCCTGCGATTGGGAGTCTCTCCTCTGCAACGACTTCGCCGTTTACAACAATTGCACATCCACCCTCTATCTCACGGATGTGATTTGCAACTTTTACCATATCGGCATCATTAGTGCCGATAACTATAAGGTTGTGGGAGTCGTGGGAAATGGATGATGCGATAGCACCAGCCTTAAGACCTATACCCTTGATAAATCCGATACCCTTATGTCCAGTGTTATTATGTCTCTCAATAACGGCGAGTTTTAGAATGTCATTCTCAACATCTATTCCATTATTGCCATTATCGAAGTCGACATCATAGATCAGCTCGTTCGTCAAAAGCTGTCCAGGTACTATATCAATTACCCTACATTGTCTCTTGCCAGTCGCATCTATTGCCAAATCATTTGGTGAAAGTTCTGCCAAATTAAATGACTTACGAACGATAGCATCCTTCTCTGCGCTTGGCACAGGGCTCTTGATATCGCAGACAGTCTTGTTATCTACAACCTTGACGCCTGCGCTATAAACATCGTTTATATCGACTGAGGCAAGGTCGTTTAGCACAAGAATATCTGCGCGATATCCTGGTGCCACAGCGCCTATATATCGCTGGTCGAAATGTTGAGCAGCATTTATTGTTGCCATGCGGATAGTAACAAGTGGATCCTTGCCAGCGGCAATCGCACGTCTCACGATATTGTCTATATGTCCCTCAGATAAGAGGTCTGCCGGATGGCGGTCATCAGTACAAAGCATTGCTCTGCGGTTCCATGGCTCATCAAAGAGAGGAAGCAAAGCTTCAAGATTCTTGGCTGCTGTGCCCTCTCGAACCATAATATACTGGCCCTTGGAGATACGTTCCTTTGCCTCTGCCTCTGATGTTGTCTCATGATCTGATGCGATACCATATGAGATATATCTATCAAGATCACGTCCAGTGAGCATTGGTGCATGACCATCAATTACTCTATTGTTGTCCTTGCATTCTTTTGTCTTATCCACAACAAAAGGAACTCCAGCAACAAGACCAGGATAGTTCATCATCTCAGCAAGTCCTACTACTCTGTCCTTGCCATAAAGAGGGCTTAGTTCTGGTGCATTAAGCACTGCTCCCGACTCATCAAATGGAGTTGCAGGGACACATGACGGAAGCATTATATATACATGAAGAGGAAGTCCTTCACTCATCTCGAGCATATACTCTATTCCTGTAGTGCCAGATACATTGGCGATCTCATGAGGGTCTGCAAATATTGAAGTTGTACCGTGTGGGAGGCTGACCTTAGCAAGTTCAGCAGGTGTCAGCATTGTGCTTTCAATATGGATATGTCCATCGATAAATCCAGGACAAATTATTTTACCTGTGACGTCATTTACGACATCGGCATCATCATCAGTATAGTCGCCAACACCGAGTACGATATCGTCCTCGATAAGTACGTTGGCTTCCTCAATTGTGTCTGTGAAGACGTTGATAACCTTGCCGCCTTTAAGTAAAGTTTTCATT
>JAZQQZ010000009.1:0-33996 GCA_045629305.1 Acutalibacteraceae bacterium
CGCCACCTTGCCAAGGTGGAGGTAGCGGGTTCGAGCCCCGTAATCCGCTCCATTTTTTTATATGGCACCATAGCCAAGTGGTAAGGCAGAGGTCTGCAAAACCTTTATGCCCCAGTTCAAATCTGGGTGGTGCCTCCAAAAAGAACCTGTGTTTTCACAGGTTCTTTCTTTTTATAATTAATATGTTATAATTTATAAAAAAGATTAGTTAGGGAGCAGTAATGGACAGTAGGCACAGTGCCTTTAGGCGTGGTATAAAAGATGGAATACCAATTTGCATAGGATATCTTTCGGTATCTTTCGCATTTGGTATATTCTGCATACAGTCTGGGCTCACAATTTTGCAAGCGGTGCTGGTGTCGCTCACGTGCGTCACATCGGCAGGACAGCTTGCAGCCGTCCCTATTATGACGACTGGTGGCGGCTTTTTGGAACTTGCAATGACGCAGGTGATTATCAATCTTAGATATTCGCTGATGTCAGTAAGCTTGTCACAGAAGCTCAATGATGAGTTCGGAATAGTACGCCGTATGAGCGTTGGATTTATGGTCACAGATGAGATTTTCGGTGTAGCGTCATCGCAAGATGGTAAGCCGCCACGTCACTATTTCTATGGCCTTATGCTGACACCGTATTTCGGTTGGGCACTTGGAACATTTCTCGGTGCTGTTGCAGGAAATATCTTCCCGCCAGTTGTAATTGCAAGTCTTGGAATTGCAATCTATGGAATGTTCGTTGCTATTGTTGTTCCTGTCGCAGAGGATGATAAGAGAGTCGCTTTATGCGTACTCGTTGCGATTGCACTTTCCTGTGCATTCGCATTTATACCTGGTCTTAACAAGGTACCATCTGGTTTCGTTATCATTATCTGTTCTGTTATCGCATCAACCATTTTCGCAGTGGTTGCTCCTCTTGAAATGGGGGTGGATAACTGATGGACTATAAGATGTTCTTTATCTATCTCGCAGTAACTGCGATATCGACCTATCTCGTTCGAGTTATCCCGCTCCTTCTTGTGAAGAAGGAAATAAAGAATAAATTTATTATTTCATTCCTTTATTACATGCCATATGCGGTATTGTCAGTTATGACTATCCCAGCAATTTTCTTTGCGACCACCTATGTCTGGTCGGCATTTGTAGGACTCGTGATTGCGATGATCCTCGCAATCAACAGAAAGAGTCTTACAACAGTTGCCGTCTCAGCCTGCGTTGCGGTGCTCGCAGCAGAGTTATTTGTTCAATATATTATCGTTTAGCGGAGGACAAAATGGATTGTGATATAATATGGAAATATATGAGGGGTAAGTCAAATGGAAGAATTTCAGAGAACTGAGATGCTGTTTGGCAGTATTGAAAAACTTGAGAAGAGTCATATTGCTGTCTTTGGTGTAGGCGGCGTCGGCGGCTATGTTGTCGAGGCACTCGCCCGCTCAGGTGTAGGAGAGATTACTCTTGTCGATAAGGACAAGGTGGCGCTCTCCAATATCAATAGACAGATTATTGCCCTTCACTCAACAGTGGGCGAGGCCAAGGTAAAAGTGGCCGCTCGCCGCATTGTGGATATAAATCCAAATGTTTTGATTCACTGCTATGAGGAATTTTACCTTCCGGAGACATCCTCATTATTCGATTTTAGTACATTTGATTATGTGGTAGATGCAGTGGACACTGTGTCAGCTAAAATCTCACTTGCAGAGAAGTGCAAGGAATCTGGCACTCCGATTATATCGGCTATGGGCGCGGGGAACAAATTGGACCCGACAGCATTTGAGGTTGCAGATATTTACTCGACCTCAGTTTGCCCACTTTGCAGAGTTATGAGAAAAGAACTGAAGAGCAGAGGAATTGATGCTCTAAAGGTTGTATATTCTAAAGAGGAACCGGTGAAGACTGAAGGTGTTGGCTCGGTTGCTTTCGTCCCATCTACAATGGGACTTATAATCGCAGGAGAAGTTATAAAGGATTTGCTAAATGAGTAGAGAACTTTCCAAAAGTCAGCTTGTATCAAGAAGCATTGTAAAGAAGTATAGAAAAGAGATATGGAATCCGTTCGTTGCCGCCGTTAAGAGATATGAACTCATAAACGAGGGCGACAAGATTGCCGTATGTATTTCTGGCGGCAAGGACTCCATGCTGATGGCAATGCTTATGCAGCAACTCCACAGTAATTCTGAGGTCCCATTTGAGGTTGTATATATCTGCATGGACCCAGGATACAATAAAGAAAACAGAGAGCAGATTGAGAAGAATGCTGCTCTCCTTGATATTCCTATTGAGTTCTTTGAAACGGATATTTTCAGTTATGCGAACAAGCAGGAAAAGAATCCTTGCTATATGTGTGCAAGGATGAGAAGAGGGCACCTTTACGCCAAGGCTCAAGCACTTGGCTGTAACAAAATTGCCCTCGGCCATCACTTTTCCGACGTTATAGAGACGACAGTTCTCGCTATGTTCTACGGTGGCCAATTGCAGGCAATGCCACCGAAACTTCGCTCTACCAATTATCCGGGTATGGAACTTATCCGTCCTCTTTACTGCGTGCATGAGGACGACATAATAGCTTGGAAAAATTATAATGAATTGGAGTTCCTCCAATGCGCTTGTCGCTTTACCGAGAACACAGAATCTGGTCTCGATGACTCCAAGCGCCGTGAGATTAAAGAACTCATTCGAGAACTTAAAAAGACTAATCCTAATATTGAAAATAGCATCTTCTCGAGTATACATAATTGTCAGCTCGACACGATGGTAAATTATAAAACAGGTGGAGAACTCCACACATTCGCAGAAAGATTTAATTCCCTTGAGATGGAGGACGACGATGAACAGTAGAAGCGCAAAATTAAAAGAGATGATCGCCGCAAAGCAGAGACTTGTTCTTGATGGTGCAATGGGTACAGAACTCATCAAGAATCCAGGGTATAGCAGCAGCGATGCATCAAGAATCAACCTCACTCATCCTGAGATAGTTGAGGCTGTTCATAAGTCATATGTTGATGCAGGTTCCGATCTCATTATTGCTAATACATTTGATGTAAATCCTGATAAATATGAGGATTATGCAGAGATTATCGCTGCTGCCGTATCAAATGCGCGCAACGCTGGCGCACCTTATGTTGGACTTGATATTGGACCTATTGGCAAGCTTATGTATCCAATGGGACTTCTCCGTCCAGAAGAGGCATATGAGATATTTAAGGCAGTTGTAATTGAGGGAGTACGCTGCGATGTTGATTTCGTAATCATTGAGACAATGATTGATGAGAATGAGACACGTGAGGCACTCCGTGCGGTTAAGGAGAATTCTGATCTTCCTGTAATTGTTTCAAATTCATACAACCAGAGAGGAAGACTTCTTACAACTGGCGCACGCCCAGGCGACATTGTCGCTATCGCCGAGGAACTTGGAGCAGACGCAGTCGGCGCAAACTGTTCCTTCGGACCAGATAAAATGTTGCCTGTTATTGAAACCCTTGTATCTGCAACTTCTTTGCCAGTTTGGGCGAAACCAAATGCAGGTCAGCCAGAGGTACACGACGGCGTGACAACGTACAATGTTGATCTTCCTGAATTCATGGAAAATATGAAGAAAATTGAGGCGGCTGGAGCAACACTTCTCGGTGGTTGCTGTGGCACGACACCTAAATATATAGAGGCAATTGCCAATGAAAAGATTTAACGTCACTGGAATGAGCTGCGCCGCGTGCCAAGCGCGCGTCGAAAAGGCGGTGGCTCTTGTCCCAGGTGTCGAGTCCGTAAATGTGAGTTTGTTGACAAATTCAATGTCTGTTACGGGTTCGGCTAAAGATAAGGAAATAATAAAAGCAGTGGAGGACGCGGGCTACGGCGCAGCATCTATGAAGTCTGATGATGAACTTCTTCTTGATACTGTAACGTCATGGCTCTGGGTCCGCCTTGTTTTATCTATTGCTATATGCGTGGTTATGATGGCTGTTCCATTCTCTGGAATAGCGAAGATGCTGCTTGCGTTCGTTGTAATGGCCATCAATTACAAATATTTTGTAAATGGATTTAAGGGTGTAATACATCTTGCACCTAATATGGATACGCTCGTATCCATGGGCTCTTTAGTATCTTTCGTATGGAGCGTATTTGCTTTACCGGATGGGGATTTATATTTCGATTCTGCGGCTATGATTCTCGCTCTTATAGATGTCGGAAAGACACTTGAAGCGAAGTCCCGTGGCCGTACAACAGATGCTCTTCACTCATTGCTTTCAATGGCACCGAAGACAGCAACAGTCTTGCGTAATGGGGAAGAAACATCTGTCCCAGTTGAGGAATTAAAGGTTGGAGACATATTCGTAGTACGACCTGGAGAACAGATTCCTATCGATGGACAGATTATCACCGGTATGACATCTGTCGACGAATCTGCTTTTACTGGCGAGAGCTTGCCAGTTGATAAACAGGTGGGAGATTTCGTGCTTGGTGCATCAATTAATAATCAGGGATATATCAAGTGCAAAGTATCACGCGTCGGTGGCATGACAACATTCTCACAGATTGTGAAGATGATGACTGACGCCGCTGCGACGAAGGCGCCGATAGCAAGAATTGCAGATAAGGTATCTGCTGTATTCGTGCCTACTGTTATTGGTATTGCGCTTGTTACATTTGCAGCTTGGATGGTACTTGGTGAATCAGTATCTGTCGCTATTGAGCGTGCGGTATCCGTACTTGTAATTAGTTGTCCTTGCGCACTCGGCCTTGCGACACCTGTCGCTATTATGGTCGGCAGCGGCGTTGGTGCGAAAAACGGAATTCTTTTCAAGACCGCAACTTCTCTTGAAGAGGTCGGAAAGACAGAGATTGTCATACTTGATAAGACGGGAACGGTGACTCTTGGAAAGCCAGAGATCACTGATGTGATTCCAGAGCATGTGTCTTATGACACATTGATGGAATATGCTTATTCAATAGAAAAATTGAGCTCTCATCCACTGGCGAAAGCTATAGTTTCTATAGCGGAAGAGGATAATGTAAAGGATTTGGCCTTTACAAAGTTCGAAGAAAAGACTGGAAATGGTCTTTCGGCTATGGAAATTATTGAGACACCAATGGGCCAAAAGAAGTTTCATATATATGCAGGAAGCTATGCTTTTGTATCTTCAGTTGTAACTGTATCCAGTGAGATAAAGTCAACTTGTGCCCGCCTTTCGGGAGAGGGCAAGACACCTATGCTCTTTGCTAAGGGCAACGAGGTCCTCGGTGTCATTGCCGTTGCAGACAAGATTAAGGATGACAGCAAGGCCGCTATTTGCGACCTTCGTTCACTTGGCCTCGCTGTTGTTATGGTTACAGGCGATAATGAAAGAACAGCCAATGCGATTGCATCTGCAGTTGGCATATCTGATGTGTCGGCGGATGTAATGCCTGACGGCAAGGGCCAGATAGTTAAGCAATATAAGAAACTTGGTAAGGTCCTCATGGTCGGTGACGGCATCAATGATGCGCCGGCTCTTGGAGTTGCCGATATAGGCATGGCAATAGGAGCGGGCGCAGATGTGGCAATTGATGCTGCCGATATTGTACTTATGTACAGCAGCCTCCGCGATGTCGCCACAGCGATTCGTCTGTCAAGACAGACGATGAAGAATATTAAAGAAAACCTCTTCTGGGCTTTCTTCTACAATATTCTTATGATTCCTCTCGCTGCTGGCGTATATGCTGGCCTTCTTGGCTGGACGCTCAGCCCGATGATCGCGGCTGCCGCTATGAGTCTCTCGTCAATTACAGTTGTTTTAAATGCACTCCGTCTTAATCTATTTAAGGGTTTGACGGATGGTGAAAAACAACTTATAATTAAAGATAATATTTCTTTAGGGGGTGCTGGAATGGAGAAAACGATTAAAATCGAAGGCATGATGTGTAGCCACTGTGAAGCGAATGTAAAGAACACGCTTCTGGCCTTTGATGAGATTGATTCAGCGGTAGTTTCTCATGAGTCCGGCACAGCTGTAATTACCCTAAATTCGGATCTTGATGATGCGAAAATTAAAGCAGCAATTGAGGAGAAAGGTTATAAGGTGATTTGATATGGCAAGTGAAGGCAAGGTAAAACTTCAAGGACTAAAGTTCGTAATTTTTGAATGCTCTGCAGGAGTAATTCAGTTCCTTTCATTCACTTTGATGAAGTGGCTTGTTAACAACATTAATTTCTTCATCAATCTCCAGGAGACGAATGAAAAATTTGCTGCACTTATTGAAAATGAATATGGCCCGATGTACCTCATCGCGCTCTTCCTTTCAGTTTGTTGGAGTTTCACATTCAATAGAAAGATCACATTTAAATCCGCTTCTAATGTACCAATCGCAATGCTCTTAGTACTTGGCTACTATGCAGTATTTACACCAATTTCAACAATTATCGGCAACAATATAACAGCAAATCACGTATTGACAATTGCCGGTAATACTGACCTTATCATCGGCTCAAGCAACCTTGGACCAGCTATCGATTTCGTTGTACTTATCGTAACAATGCTTTGCAACATGGTAACTGAATTCCTCTGGGAAAAGTTCGTTGTATTCAGAGATGCTCTTCACAGAGGCGAAGAGACAGAGGAACCAGAAGAAGAGCAGTTTCCAGAGAACTATGTTCCACGTGGTGAAGAGAAGAATATTTCAGAAGAAATTGCAAATGAAATTGCAAACGAACTCATAAATGAGGCCGAATCTGAAAAATAATCAAAATCAATAATTTGATAAACAAAAATTTGAGCAATCTTACTGTTGATAAGATTGCTCTTTTTCTATATTATATAAGGTGAGGTAATACATTTGTTTAAGGAGATGAAACAATGTCAACTCGTTATAAGGGTTATATGGGTAAGGTTTTGAAAATTGACCTTACCAAACAGACAACAGACGAATACCCTTGGACTGACGCTGATAGAGAAAAGACTATCGGTGGTAAGGTAATGGCCGCTGAGATTCTCTATCGTCATATTAGGAAAGGTATGACAGCTTGGGACGAGGATAACTGGCTTGTTATTACAACAGGCCCTCTTACTGGTTGTGGTGTTCCTAGTTCTTCACGTTTTAACATTTCTACAATTTCCCCACAGACAGGAATCGTAACTTCCTCTAATAGTGGTGGCGATTTTGGACTTATGCTTAAACGCTGCGGATACGATGGATGTATCATTACAGGTAAGGCAAAGACACCAACAAGAATTCACATCACACCTGACTCGGTTGAATTCCTTGACGCTTCAGATATCTGGGGCCTTGAGTGCACACCAGCTCAGGAGGCATTGCCAAAGGGTACTGCAAAACTCGTAATCGGACCTGCAGGTGAGAACAAGGTTCTCTATGCAGCTGTTTTGTCAGGCGAGCGTTGCTCAGGCCGTGGCGGTGTAGGTGCTGTCTTTGGTGACAAGATGATTAAAGCAATTACTGCAAAAGGCTTTATTCATCCAGAGGTATACGACAAGGAGAACCTTGTTAAACTCTGTAAGAAGTGGACTAAGACAATGCGTAGCCATCCAGTATCAGGCCGTCAGCTTCCTGTACTTGGAACAGCAGGTCTTATCAGCCCAATGGAAGCACGTGGACTTCTTGCAACAAAGAACTTCTCACGTGGACATTTTGAAAACTTCGATAAAGTATCAGGCGAGACACTTGCTGAGGAGAAACTTCTCCGCAACAGCGGCTGTACAACTTGCGTAATGCAGTGCACACGTCGTTGTATGTCTGAAGGCAAGGACGTTAAGGGACCTGAGCTTGAAATCCTTGGTCTTCTTGGACCAAATATTTTGAATGATGACCTTCAGAAGATTATCGACTGGAACTACCAGATTGATGAGAAGGGCATGGATACTATCTCTACTGCAGGTACTATTGCATTTGCAATGGAACTTCAGGAGAAGGGCTTGTTCAACTCAGGCCTTGAATTCGGTAAGATTGATAACATCGATAAGATGATTGATGATATCGCTCATAGAAGAGGCGTTGGCGATGAGCTCGCTAACGGTTCCCGTAAGATGGCAGAGAAGTTCGGCGGCCTTGATTTCGCAATTCAGGCTAAGGGCATGGAACTCTCTGCATACGAGCCACGCCGTGCTGTAGGACAGGGCCTCGGTTATGCAACATCTAACCGTGGTGGTTGTCACTTGAACGGTGGATATCTCGTAGTTGTTGAGGGACTTGGACTTGATATTGATTCTCTTACTCCAAATGGTAAGGGCGCTCTCTGCGTAATGTTCCAGAACCTTATGGAAGCTATTTCTGCAGCAGGTCTCTGTCTCTTCACATCATATGCAGTATTCCCAAGCTTCTTATTTGACAAGCCAAATTCTCCAATTTCAAGAGCAGTTCAGCTTGCAATGCCTCATCTTGGACCTATTGTTACTGTAATTAACAGACATAACCCACTTTGGCAGATTTATATTCCACTTATTCCTCATACTAAGGCAATTGAACTTGCAACAGGTATGAAGATGAAACTCGGTGGATTCCTTGCTGCTGGTGAGCGCGGTTGGAACCTCGAGCGTGTATCTAACATGATTCTTGGCCAGGAGCCAGGTTCAGATAAGCTTCCAAAGAGACTTACTGACACTCCACAGGACCCTGATGATCCTAGAACTAAGGTTCCTCTTGATACTATGCTTAAGTCATATTACACAAGTCGTACTTGGAACAATGGTGCTCCAACACGTAAAGTTCTTAAGAAACTCAAGATAGATCTTCCAGCAGTTGAAGATTATCCATACGGCGACTAAGGAGGAAGAGTAATGGTAAAAGTTAAAATGTTTGGCGTTATTCGTCTTGGCTCAGGCGTAAAAGAACTTGAGTGCGAAGCTTCCAAGGTTTCTGATGCTTTTGATGCACTTAACATCAAGAGCGCACCAAGTGCAGATAAATTCACATTTGATGATGCAATCGTATTTGTAAATGGCAAGAGAATTTCTAAGAAGAAATTCCCTCTTAAAGATGGTGACGAAGTATGGCTTATGTCACCTGCATCAGGTGGTTAAGGAGGTATAGACATGGCATTTTATATTGATGAAAAAGCTTGTGTCGGTTGTTGTGCATGTCTCTTTGCTTGTCCTTTCGATATTCCTGTAAACCACAAGGATGAACATAAGCTTGAAATTCCAGCAGCTCAGTGCGTTGGCTGTGGTCAGTGCGAAGATCTCTGCCCAGTAGGCGCTATTCATCCTCTTCGTGATCATAAGAAGATTAAGAAAGTTACAATCAAGACAGAGAATTGCATCGGTTGTACACTCTGTGCTAGAAATTGCCCAACAAGTGCAATTGAGGGTACAGTAAAAGAGCCACATGTAATCAATCAGGATAAATGTATCCAGTGCGGTTATTGCGGCACAAAGTGCAAGAAAGACGCAATCGAAATAGAGTACGAACTCTAATAAAAATTTATAAAATAAGAGGGTCGCTTATCTTGTATAAGCGGCCCTTTTATAGTATTATATAATGCGGAGGATTTTAAGTATGAAAAAAGTTTTGAATGTATTTGGATTCTTTGCATTTTTCCTATTCCCAATACTATTATTTTTCCTTGTAGTATCAACTCATAGCACTGCACTTATTACCCCAGTTATTCAGTTGATTATTGCTATTCTTTTCGGACTTTGTGCCGGTTATATTGTTATTTATGGAATCGCATCGAAGGGATTTAAAAAGAGTTTTAGAAAAGTGATTCTTATCATTCTAATCGTTCTCTCTTTCCTCGGCTCCATTACTCTTGGAATGCTCTTCTATGGACCGATTAAGACGTTCAGTGAATGGTACATCATAACCGGTATGGACACAATGTCCCATAACTACTTGGTTAAATGGTTCTATAGTGACGCGGAAATTGACAAAGTTTATAAGAGCAACTTCATAGTTGAGGTTGATGAGGATCAAGATGAGGACCTTATCAAGACTGACGATAAGGTATATTCCAACGATGTCCTTGAGGAACTCGATGACGTTATCAAGAATGAGACAAACGGTATCCTTGTAGATGATGAGAGATACTGCGTTATCTCAATGACAGTAAACGGCCAGCAGGCCTATGTCGCTCTCGCTTATGACCCATCTAAGGTTATCCTTGGACATACGAATCAGTCTGTAGGACAGTATGTTACAAAGCAGGCTGAGAGATATGGTGCTCTCCTCGCTGTTAACGGTGGCGGATTCCATGATCCTGGTGCTAACAGCTCAGGCGGTAACCCACTTGGACTTACAATTTCCGAGGGACAGGTTATATCAAAGGATAAGACAAGTACAAGAAGTAACGGTGGACTTATTGGTCTTAATAGTGAAAACAAGCTCGTGCTTATAAAGAAAATCAAAGCAAGCGAAGCGCTTGACCAAGGCATCCGCGATGCCTGTGTATGGGGACCTTTCCTTGTAGTAAACGGAAAGAGCCTTTATGTCAGTGGTAACGGTGGTTATGGCACATCTGCTCGTACTGCAATGGGCCAGAGAGAGGATGGTACAATCATCTTCCTCGTAGTTGATTCAAGCAGCCGTCGTACCAAGGGTGCGACCATGAAACAACTCGCTGATATCATGCTTAAATTTGGTGCTGTAAACGCTGCCAACCTCGATGGTGGTACATCGTCAGTTATCGTTGCTCCAGAGAATATTGCACTTCAGTGTAATGCCAATGCGAAGCACGATAAGTCTAATAGCTCATACATGATTATCAACGATCCTATTGATTCAACATTTGCTCACAAGACAAGACCAATCGCAACTTCATGGCTTATAATGCCATAAAAAAGGTTAATAAAGACCATATTGTTTAGGAGGTTTTAATATGGCTTATAGCAATAAATATCCATACATCTTCGTTCACGGCATGATGGGCTGGGGCGAAGAGAACAAGCTCTACAACCTCATGCCTTATTGGGGCATGGTTGCTGGTAACCAGATGAAGCAGCTCCGTGCACAGGGCATTGAAGCTTATGCTCCACAGGTTTCACCTGTAGGTTCTGCTTGGGACCGCGCTTGTGAGCTTTATGCTCAGATTAAGGGCGGCGTAGTTGACTATGGTGAGGCACATTCAAAGGCTAAGGGCCACAACCGTTTCGGTATGGACATGGGCGCAGGCCTTGTTCCATCTTGGGATAACGTTAACAAGGTTCATCTTCTTGGTCACTCATTTGGTGGCGCAACAATGAGAATGCTTGTTGAACTTCTTACAAACGGTTCTGAGGCAGAGCGTAATGCAACACCTAAGGACGAACTTTCACCTCTCTTCCAGGGTGGACATGGCGACTGGGTTAAGTCACTTACAGCTATTTCTGCTCCTCATGACGGTACATCATTCGTTAATGCTTTCCCTAAACTCATGGTTGGCGTAACATACGGCGTGCTCGGTCTTGCATCAATTCTTGGTAACGTTGGTTCTCGTACATACTACGACTGGAAGATGAGCCAGTGGGGTCTTGCACAGGTTCCAAACGCACCAACAGATAAGAAAAATATTCTTAACATCAAGACAATCCGCAAGATTGCAAAATCTAAGGACAATGTATTTGATGATCTTGAAATCGCACAGGCAATGGATATGAACAGAACTATCCATACATCACCTGACGTTTACTACTTCTCAGTATCTGGCGATGGTACAAAGCCAGTTGGTGACGGTACTTATGTACGTGCACCTATCATGATCTTCGCATTTATCCCATTTGCTAAGGTTATGGGCCGTTTCCCAATCGGCCAGAACATCAATGGCGCAGAGATTACAGAGGACTGGAGACGTAACGACGGTCTTGTATCTCTTGAATCAGGTCGTTATCCACATCTCGAGCCTCATACACAGTTCGATAAGAGCAATGTGAAGAAAGGCATTTGGAATGTACTTCCTGATGCAATTGGCGACCATGGCACAGTAATCGGTGGATCACTTTCATTCATCGGTCCTGGCAAGCCACAGGCATACAGGAACACATATAAGTACTGGATTGACTTCCTTGAGAAGCTCCCAGACTAATAAATAAAATATGGCCCGCTCGATGATTTCGAGCGGGCTTTTTTAGAGGGAGGAATATTATGGCAAATCATCCTTATATATTTGTGCACGGCATGATGGGCTGGGGCACAGATAAAAAACTCTATAAAGTTCTTCCATACTGGGGTATGGTAACAGGCAATTATCTTAAAAAGATGAATGCAAAGGGTCTCGAGGCGTACGCACCATCTATTTCACCACTTGGTTCCGCATGGGACCGCGCTTGCGAACTCTATGCACAACTCACAGGCACAAGAGTAGACTATGGTAAGGCACACTCTGAGAAATATGGTCATGAGAGATATGGTCAAGTATTTACAAAGCCATTCATTCCTGATTGGACTCCAGAGCGTTCAATCCATCTTCTCGGTCACTCATTTGGCGGACCTACAATGCGTATGTTCGCAGAGATTCTCGAATATGGTTCAGAGGAGGAGAGACAGGCAACAGAACCTGGCGACCTTTCACCATTTTTCGAGGGTGGTAAGGGAAATCTTATCAAATCAATCACATCAATCGCAGGTCCGTTTGACGGAATTACATTCCCACATGCACTTCCAAAACTTGTCGATTATGGTCTTGTTTATGGCCTTGCTGGCTTTGCATCAATCATCGGAAATCTTGGCACTGGCCACATCTATGATTTCCAGATGACACAGTGGGGAATCACTGGTCCTTATGAGGGACCACGTGACAAGAAGAACATTCTTAATATCAAGAAAATTAAGAATTACTGGAAAGCATATGAGCATGTATTTGCTGATATCCACATTGATCGTGCGGCTGAGATCAACGCAAATACACATTGCCCAGATGCTTATCTATACGCCGTTACAGGTAACGGCACAAAGCAGGATGCGGACGGAAACTGGGTACGCGATTCAATTATGTTCCCACTCTTCGCACCATTTGCAAAATCACTTGGTAAGTTCAGAGGTGCACCTATTGCAGGCATCGAATTTACTGATTCTTGGCGTATGAATGACGGTATCGTACCAGTTGAGTCCGGCCGTCATCCTACAACAGAGCCATGGCAGGAATGGGATAAAAATGCCGCACCAAAGAAGGGCATTTGGAATGCTCTTCCTAATGCTTGGGGCGACCACGGTACAGTAATCGGTGGTTCGATTTCCTTCATCGGAAAGGGCGGAAAGAACTTCCTTGGAGCTTACGATTTCTGGATGGATTATCTCAATAATCTCCCTGACTAACGTATAAAAAAGATACCATGATTGCATTTGCTTTCATGGTATCTTTTCTATTTATACAACTTTTTTAAGAATTGGGATTTTACTGAATATAAACGAGATTGCTAATGATATGGTTAATGTAAAAATGTAAGCAAGTGGGATATACAGAAGGGCATTATGAATATCTAATTTGGTGAGTATTGTTGTTGCGTACTTTAGTATTACAACATGAACAGCATAAACACCTAAACTGTTCTTTGCAACAAAGCCAACCAATTTTTCGGTAGATTGTTTTGGAACTTTTTCATCAGTAAAATAATTTTTAACAAGCATAAAAATCATAATTGCTTGGAAGGCAATGTGCGCGGATAGATTGTTGCACGTATGATTAAATTCTTGAAATTTAATTGAAAGGAAGGCGGTTCCAAAAATCGAAGTTGCTATTCCTAAAAGGCCTAAAACAATAGTGGTCTTTTTATGCTTTATTTCATAATTATTTAGGTACCAACCCAATATAAAATAAGCGGTATATCCTCCAACGTATTTGATGCTCAAATTGCCAAGTACGGAATTTAAGTTTTTAAATGAAGGTACCAATAGAGATAAAAATTCAATAATACTTGGTAAAAACATTGAGAATATTAAAGATAAAATTATGAAATATTTTACTTCTTTAATATTCTCTTTTTTTATCCACAATCTGAGCAGAGGAACAATGAGATATAAGCCAATAATCATATAGCAAAACCATAGGTGATAATGCCCTAATATTGCATTCAATATGATTTTTTTAATGTGAATATCATTGTGATTTTTTAGCGGAATTAGCAGATAGTAATATAGGGAGTAAAAGAGAGACCAAAATATAAAAAACACTGCCATTTTCTTTACATGACGAAACAATTTATCTTTGGTAAAATTATAGTTTTCATCTAGAAAAATGCTTCCTGAAATCATTACGAATAGAGGCACGGCTATTCTTGATAGTGAGTCTAAAATGTCGCCAACCCAAAAGTTTAGTGATCCAAAGTCTTTTACGACAAATTTGGAACTCACATGTATCATGACGACTAAAAGGCAAGCGAAGGCACGAAGAACATCTAGATAAAATACTCGTCTAGGACGATTGCCTGTAGCGGTCATATTCCCAACCCCTTTGCTGATAAAAATTTATAAATTATTCAATCAAAGAATAACATAAACAGTGAAAAAATCCAATTATATATTACTGGTTAATATTGTAACCTATTTAAAAATATGTTAAAATACTGTGTCTAATTATTTTTTAATATTTTATATATTTATATAATAAAAGGAGGGAATTTCCGTGGCAACGTCTTTCGTGTCCAAAGATGTGCTAAACGAACAGTTTAGCAACACGCTAAAAGTGAAAGCGTTGCTGGAGTCGAAATTCCCAGGAAGACAGCCACTCGCATGTACACGAACCTTCGGTTGCCAAGGCAATGTTGCGGAAGGTGAGCGTATTGATGGAATGCTCGAGCAGATGGGTTACGGTTTCACCGATGACCCGGCAGAGGCGGACTTTATTCTCTTTAACACCTGTGCTGTGCGAGAGCATGCAGAGGAGAGAGTGTTCGGCAATATCGGAACGCTCAAGAAGTTCAAGGAGACGAATCCTGACCTCAAGATTGCTGTATGCGGATGCATGGTTCAGCAGGAGCATGTGAAGAACCGCCTAAAGCGAAGCTTCCCATATGTTGATATTGTTTTCGGCACCCATGCGATTCACACATTTCCAGAGCATGTGCTTCGCGCATTGGAATCAAATGAGAGAGTGTTCGCGGTTCCAGAGAATGATGGATATGTCTTCGAAGGAGTTCCATCAAAGCATACCAACGATCTCAAAGCATTCCTTCCAATATCTTACGGCTGCAACAATTTCTGTACCTACTGTGTAGTGCCACTTGTAAAGGGCCGTGAGCGCAGCCGCAGATATGAGGATATTCTTGCGGATGCGAAGGACCTTGTTGCCAAGGGCTACAAGGAGATAATGCTGATAGGTCAGAATGTCAATTCGTACGGCAACGATTTCGGTGAACAGAATCTTTTCTCTAAACTACTTCGTGAGATAGATGAGATCCCTGGTGACTTCATAATTAGATTTATGACTTCCCATCCGAAGGATTGTTCTTTCGAGCTTATCGATACGATGGCGGAGTGTAAGAAGGTTGAGCACCATATTCATCTGCCGTTCCAGTCGGGTAACGACAGGGTGCTTAAAGAGATGAATCGTCACTATGACAGAGCAAGATATATCGAGGTTGCGAAATACGCCAAAGAGAAAATTCCAGACATTGCAATCACATCCGATGTCATAGTTGGATTCCCAGGTGAGACGCATGAGGAGTTCCTCGATACAATCTCACTTATCAGGGAGGTTGAATTCTCATCACTCTATGTCTTTATCTTCTCGCCGCGTGTAGGCACAGCGGCAGCTGAGATGGAAGACCCTGTACCGGCCGAAGAGAAGTCGGCCTGGTTCGATGAACTGACGAAGGCACAGGAAGAGGTTGCGAGCCGTCGCTCTGCTCTGATGAAGGGTAAGACTTACAGAGCGCTCATTGAGGGCCGCAACAAAGCAGGCCGACTAAATGGCCGCACCAGTCAAAATATCATGATTGAATTTGACGGTGGGGATGAGCTTATTGGCACATTCCAAAATATCAAGGTAACAGAGCCACTCACTTGGATACTCAAGGGAGAGCTTCAATAAATTTCAAATTATTTTTAAAGGAGATATAAAAATGAACGTAGTAGAACTTACAAGACAGCTTGGT
This sequence comes from Acutalibacteraceae bacterium, assembly GCA_045629305.1. GTDB lineage: Bacteria > Bacillota > Clostridia > Oscillospirales > Acutalibacteraceae > UBA1227. The sequence continues at coordinate 15,986 of JAZQQZ010000009.1, forward strand.
GCTGCAATTCAGCAGGATGAAAGATATTTAAAATTCATCGCTGCTCGTGAGCAAATTGATAAGGATCCTGAAATCCTTGACAAGACAGCAAAGATTGAAGAAATCAGAACAGAGTACCAGGCAGCAGCTATGGATCCTAATCCTGATGAGGCACTTTTATCAAAACTTGATAAGGACTTCCAGGACATCTACGCAGCACTTATGACATCTGACAAGATGGCTGAATTCAATGACGCAAGTGGCGAAGTTGATAAGATGATGAATTACATTATGCAGATTCTTTATCTCTGCGTAAACGGTGATGACCCAGCAACATGTGAACCTGCAGAGGAAGAACATGAGTGTGGTGGCGAATGCAGCCATTGCTCAGGTTGCTAATCGAAAGATTTAGGAAGAAGTAAGAGGCGGTAAAATTGGCTGAATATACTCCTATGATGCAGCAGTACTTGCTGACTAAGGAACAATATAAAAATGAAATACTCTTTTATCGTCTCGGAGACTTCTATGAGATGTTCTTCGAAGACGCTGAAATCGCGTCGAGAGAACTCGACCTTGTCCTGACGGGCAAGGACTGTGGCCAGGAGGAGCGCGCCCCGATGTGTGGCGTGCCTTTCCACGCTGCTGATTCCTATATTGCTCGCCTTGTTGCCAAGGGCTACAAGGTTGCAATATGTGAGCAGCTGGAAGACCCGGCACAGGCAAAGGGTATTGTAAAACGTGGCGTTATAAGAATTGTAACGCCAGGTACTGTCATCGAGTCAGAGATGCTCGATGAGTCAAGAAACAACTATCTCTGTGCCGCATGTCTTATGGAGCATGAGATGGGATTATCTTTCGTTGATGTTTCAACAGGTGCAGTTTTCTGCACAACAGTATCTGCGGATTTCGGTGGCACTGAGGTGCTAAACGAACTTGGCCGTTTCTCACCGACTGAAGTCATCGCCAACAGTGATGCTCAGTCAGTCCCAGGACTTATGGAGTATGAAAAACGAGTAGAGACTGTAAAGATTGATTTCCAAGATGAACGCTTTGACTACGGTGTAGCTGAGTCTGTGCTTACAAAGCATTTTGGGAAATCAATAGATGAGATTGGTGCGACAACCAAAGTGTCGGTTGCATCACTCGGCGCTGCACTCTCATATCTTCTTGAGATGCAGAAGACTGAACTTTCCAATATTCGTTCAGTCAACTATTACACAGACGAGAAATTTATGCGTCTGGATTTCGCAGCTCGCAGAAATTTGGAACTTGTCGAGACAATGAGAAACCGCGATAAGCGTGGCTCACTTCTCTGGGTACTTGATAAGACGAAAACTGCGATGGGCAAGAGACTACTTCGTACATATCTCGAACAGCCACTTGTATCAACCGCTGCAATTATTAGAAGACAGAATGCTGTCGCTTACCTCATCGATAATATGAGGACCCGCGACGAGATAGCCTCCTATCTCACCAATGTCCATGATATGGAACGACTTATCACCCGTATCTCGTACGGCACTGCTAATGCACGTGAGCTCCGTTCCCTTTATGAGACATTGTCACTCCTTCAACCGATTAAGGACATTTTGTCTGGACAGACAACAGAACTTCTGTCAGCGATTGAAGGCGATATAGATCCTATGCACGACGTGCTTGACCTTATCGATTCCGCTATCGCAGAGGACCCACCGTTCTCAGTTCGCGAAGGCGATATGATAAGGGATGGCTACAACGAGGAACTAGATTCCCTTCGTGAAATCTTGAAGGGTGGCAAGGGCTACCTCGCAAAGATTGAGGCCGACGAGCAGGAACGCACAGGAATTAAGAAACTTAAAATTGGCTATAACCGAGTATTCGGATATTACATAGAGGTCCTAAATACATATAAGGACCAGGTGCCAGAGAACTATATCAGAAAGCAGACTCTTGCGAGTTGCGAGAGATATATCACAGAGGAACTCAAAGAACTTGAGTCCAAAGTTCTCGGAGCACAGGAGAGAATCACAAGACTAGAGTATGAGATATTCTCATCTATCCGTGATAGCGTTGCCGGCGAACTCGATAGAGTTCAGAGGACTGCCAACGCTGTATCACAGCTCGATGTTCTATGTGCTTTCGCTAAAGTATCAAATGACAACAATTACATCTGTCCTGAAATTTTCGAAGACGGTGTGATTGATATTCGCGATGGTAGACATCCAGTTGTCGAGAAAATGCTCGACACACCATTCGTGCCTAACGACACCTTGCTTGATCTTGATGACAATATGGCGGCTATCATCACCGGACCTAATATGGCTGGTAAGTCGACATACATGCGTCAGGTTGCACTCATAGTTGTCATGGCCCAGGTTGGCTGCTTCGTTCCAGCATCCTTCGCGCATATCAGCGTATGTGATAGCGTGTTCACAAGAGTAGGCGCGTCGGATGACCTCGCAGCAGGCCAGTCAACCTTTATGGTTGAGATGACCGAGGTTGCCAACATCTTGAAGAATGCGACGAAGAACAGTCTTATCATTCTTGATGAGATTGGCCGTGGTACTTCAACCTTCGATGGAATGAGTATCGCAAGAGCAGTTCTTGAATATGTGACAGGTAAGAAGATTGGTGCGAAGACACTCTTCGCAACTCACTACCATGAGCTCACAGAACTTGAGGATGAGAATCCTCATATTAAGAATTACAACATCGCTTGTAAGAAACGTGGCGATGATATTATCTTCCTTCGCCGAATCGTCAGAGGTCCAGCAGATGGAAGTTACGGTATAGAAGTTGCGAAACTTGCCGGTGTCCCGACCGCTGTTGTAAAGCGTGCGCGTGAGGTGCTCGATGAGATGGTTGCAACTGGCGTGACTATACCGACACAGATTAACATCACATCAGTTGATGAGGATGAGAGTCAGATCTCATTCACAAGTGCGGCTGGTGACAAGATTGTCGATGAGCTTCGCACACTTGATGTAAATACACTTACACCGATTGAATCGATGCAATATCTATATGAGCTCGTAAAGAGAGCTAAAGAATCTTAAACCTATGGGGAGGTGAGCACATGCCGAAGATTAACGTTCTTCCGAAACACGTAGCAGATCTTATTGCTGCGGGTGAAGTAGTAGAGCGTCCGGCATCAGTTGTAAAAGAACTGATGGAGAACGCGATAGATGCAGGTGCCACCAATCTTACAGTTGAGATTAAAAGAGGTGGCGTAACATACATCCGTATCACCGATAACGGATGGGGAATTGAGCGAGAAGATATAAGAAACGCGTTCAAGAGTCACGCCACAAGTAAACTTGAAAATGAGGATGACCTTCTCGCAATTGGCACACTCGGCTTCCGTGGTGAAGCCCTCGCATCTATTGCGGCTGTGTCTAAGGTTGATGTTCTCACTTGCACAGACAGTGAGGAGATAGGAACTCTTTATAAAATCGAAGGTGGAGAAGAGGTACTTCTTGATGATGCAGGTTGTCCAAACGGAACAACCATTATCGTGCGTGATCTCTTCTACAATACACCAGCTCGAATGAAGTTCCTAAAGAAGGATGTAACAGAAGGAAATTCAGTTGCAGGCGTTGTCGATAGAATCGCACTCTCTCATCCAGAGATTGCAATAAGATTTATCCGCGAGGATAAGCAGCAGCTTGTCACATCAGGTAACGGTAATCTTATCGACACTATCTATTCAATCTTCGGTAAAGATTTTAGCAACACACTTATTGAGGCAAATTATGCACTCAATGATATAAAAGTTGAGGGATATGTATCCCTCCCAACTGCTTCTCGTGCAAATCGCTCTATGCAGTTCTTCTTCCTCAACGGAAGACTTGTAAAGAGCGGAACTGCATGCGCGGCACTTGAGCAGGCATATAAGAATGCAATTATGGTTGGCAAGTTCCCAGCTTGTGTACTTAGCATCACTGCACCACTTGAGTCGGTTGATGTAAATGTTCATCCTGCTAAGACAGAAGTTCGTTTCGCGAACGAGAAGCCAATCTTCGATGCGGTATATTACGCCGCTCGTGGAGCTATTGAGGAGCGGGATAGACCTAATCGTCTTGATCTCGCGAAGATGGAACTAAAGCGTGAGGCAAGCAATCCATTTATTCAAGAGACAAAGGCGACTTATGAGCAGGTGAAACTTCCCGAGAGGAAGCCGGAGCCAGTTCCATATCAGCGTAAGGCAGAACCAAAGCCGGAACCGGTAAGACTCGAGCCGAAACTTGAACCTAAGGAGGAGCCGATTGCTGAGGCTCCAAAGTTCCGACTCATAGGTGAGGCCTTCGCCACATATATCATTGTCGAGATGGATGAAAAGATTCTCCTCATCGACAAGCATGCCGCTCATGAGCGTATGCTTTTCGAGCAGCTTAAAGCAAATAAAGAAAAAGAGGGCGTGAAGTCACAGGTACTCTTAAGCCCTATGACAATCACACTCTCCAAAGAGGAATATTCGGCAATTCTTTCGAACCTTGATGTTCTCGAAGAAGCCGGATTTCAGATAGGTGATTTTGGTTCTGGAACAGTGGTTGTAAGAGAAGTTCCTGTAATGCTTGCGGGTGACGACATTAAAGCACTCGTTGAAGAGATGGCAGGATATCTTGTGGCATCACAGAACCCAGTTCCAGAAAAACTTGATTGGATTTATCACAACACCGCATGTAGAGCAGCAATAAAAGGTGGAGATAGGACAACAGAATACGAACTCCAGAAGTTCGCCTTCAAGTTGCTTCAAAATCCAGATATAAGATATTGCCCACATGGTAGACCTGTGCTTATTGAGATGAGCAAGAGCGATCTTGAGAAGCAGTTTGGTAGAATCGTTTAGGAGGAAATATGAGCATAACGAATGTGCCAGAGATTTTCGGCAGTCTCGTCTTCAATGAAGACGTCATGCATGAGCATCTGCCGAAAGATACATATGATTCACTGAAGGAATGTATAAATGAGAATAAACCACTTCCATTGGAAGTGGCTCAGTCGGTTGCATCCTGTATGAAAACATGGGCAGTCTCTAAAGGAGCTACTCACTTCACACATTGGTTTCAACCAATGACTGGCTTTACTGCTGAGAAGCATGATAGTTTTATCAAGCCAGTTGGCGAGGGTAGAATAATTATGGACTTCTCCGGTAAAGAACTTATCTGTTCTGAACCAGATGCATCATCATTCCCAAGCGGAGGACTCCGCGCAACATTTGAAGCGCGCGGTTATACGGCTTGGGATCCGACATCCTATGCCTTTATCAAAGATAAGACACTTTGTATACCTTCCATTTTTTGCTCATATAGTGGACAGGTACTCGATAAGAAAACTCCTCTTATGCGTTCCCTCCAAGCGCTTAACAAGCAATCAATTCGTGTTATAAATGCACTTGGTAATGAAACAGGTGCGAAACATATAAAATCATTCATAGGTGGCGAGCAGGAATATTTCTTGATTGACCGCGACCTCTACAACAAACGACAGGATCTAAGACTCACAGGTCGTACACTCTTCGGGGCAATGCCACCGAAGGGCCAGGAGATGGAGGATCACTACTTTGGCACAATAAAGCCACGAGTGAAACTTTTCATGGACGACCTTGACAAGGAACTTTGGAAACTTGGCATCTATGCCAAGACCGAACATAATGAGGCAGCTCCTGCACAGCATGAGCTTGCGCCGATTTATAGTGAGGCCAATACAGCAATCGATCAGAACCAATTGACGATGGAGATTATGAAGACTGTTGCTATAAAGCACAATCTTGCATGCCTTATCCATGAGAAGCCTTTTGCTGGAGTCAACGGTTCTGGTAAACATAACAACTGGTCAGTTGTAACAGATACAGGCGTCAATCTTTTCGATCCAGGAAAGACACCAGAGGAGAATCTTCTCTTCTTAGTTTTCCTTGCCGCTGTTATCAAAGGAACTGATGAGTATCAAGATCTTATCAGAGTATCAGTTGCGTCACCATCTAACGATCATCGTCTCGGTGGTTGCGAGGCACCACCTGCTATCGTTTCACTCTATCTTGGAGACGAGCTCGATGCGGTGGTAGACGCCATTAAGAATGATGAGCATTTTGAATCACAGAACAAGATAGAACTCAAGTCGGGTGTAAAAGTTATCCCGAGACTTGTAAAAGATACATCGGATAGAAATAGAACTTCTCCTTTCGCTTTCACAGGAAATAAGTTCGAACTTCGACTTGTTGGCTCATCCGCATCACTCTCTGATGCGAATGTCATGCTTAACACAATGCTCGCTGAGGAACTTAGCATATTTGCAGACAGACTTGAAAATGCGAGTGATGTGGAACTTGAAGCCAATAAACTCATATCTGAGACTATCAAGGAACACAGTAGAATAGTATTCAACGGAAACAATTATTCTAAGGAGTGGGAACTTGAGGCAAAGAGCCGAGGGCTTCTGAATCTCAAGACTACAGCGGACGCTGTTCCTGTATATCTTCTTGATAAGAATGTTGAACTTTTCAAGAAACACAAAGTTTATTCAAAAGAGGAGCTTCAATCACATTATGAGATAAGCCTTGAAAACTATTGCAAGGTTCTTCATATTGAGGCCCTGACTATGGTGGACATGGTAAAGAAAAATATCTATCCAGCAGTATGTCAGTATATGGGTGAAGTCGCTGATACAATCGTCAAGAAAAAAGAGGCGTCTTCTAAAGCGACATTCACACTTGAGAATGAACTTCTCACATCGCTCTCAACTTATTCTGATAAACTCTTCAAGGCAACAAGACGACTTGAGAAGAATATCGAAAGTGCTGAGGGCAATGACGATATTAAATCAAAGTCAGAATATTATCGAGATATTATCTCAGAGGATATGGCTGAGGTAAGACTGTATGCCGATGAGCTCGAGAAGATCACATCGGCTGAGCTCTGGCCATTCCCAACTTACACTGAACTTCTGTACAGTGTTGTATGACGGACGTGAAGTAATTGAATAAAAATTTCGATAAAACTTTATATCTTTCACAGGCGGGTGCTATCGCGGCAATATACGCGATAGTGAGCATCCTATCGATGGCGACCGGGCTCGCGTTCGGGCCGATACAATTCCGACTCGCTGAGTGTCTTTATATCGTATTTCTTGACACTCCGGCGATGATACCAGGAATTGTCATTGGCTGTGCCATCACCAACATAGCGAGCCCCTACGGGGTGGTCGACATCGTAATCGGCTCGCTCGCGTCCCTGCTTGCCGCGTTCTTTGCATATAGGACAAGGAACGTACGAGTGAAACAAATTCCACTCTTATCAATGCTATTCCCAATAATTTGTAACGCATTGATAGTCGGAGCAGAGATTGCATTTATGCAGAGTAATGAAAAGGTATCATTTTTATTCTTCATCACTACCGCTGCAGAGATTGCCATAGGAGAGTCAGTAGCTATGGTGATCGGTTATTTTGGAAAATTGATTTTTGATAAATCAGGAGTAAGGAAAAATGAAAAAGGCAATAAGTAGAATTGCAGCATTACTTATTATGGTCGCATTGGTATTCGGTGTACTGTATGTAACCAACATAGCTCATCTTGAAATCAATGTGGGCACTAGCGCAGATAAGGTTAAAGTAGAATATGGCTCTGAATATAAAATTCCAGAAGCTAAAGCTTACTACAGTAGTCTTTTTACACCTCATGGAAAAGACGCAGAGGTTACATGTGAAGGTAGCGTAGATACTTCTAAGCTTGGCACTTATGAAATCAAATATACTGCAAGTGAAGGAATTCAAACTTCAGAGAAGGTTCTTAAAGTTGAGGTAGTCGATACAGTTGCTCCAGTTATAAAACTTAAAACTGGCGACACCATTTATACAAGTCCAGCGAAGGAATATAAAGAGGACGGATATACAGCAACAGATAATTATGACGGCGACATCACCGACAAGGTCGTTCGTACTGCAACACATGATCGCGTTACATATACCGTAAAAGATAGTTCTGGAAATGAGACAACGGTAACTAGAGATATTATTTACAAAGACGTATTTAAGCCATCAATTTCAATTGTCGGTGATACAGAGGCAGTTCTTGTTGTTGGTGAGTCATATAAAGAGAAGGGCGCTAAGGCAACCGATGATGTTGATGGGGATTTAACAGGCAAAGTTCAAATCAGTGGAAGTGTCGACACATCGAAAAATGGCGTTTATAAGATCCATTACTCTGTAACAGATACAGCTGGTAACACAGCTAATGCCACAAGAACAGTTTATGTTGTTAAGAAGAATAGCCCATCGACTTCATCTGGCAACAAGATAATTTATCTCACATTTGATGATGGCCCTGGCAAATATACTCAGAAACTTCTTACTATTCTTGCAAAATATAATGTTAAGGCGACGTTCTTTGTTACAAATCAGTTCTCAGGTTATCAGAATATGATTAAGAAAGAGGCGGCACAAGGACATACGGTGGCTGTTCATTCATATTCACATAATTACTCGACCATCTATAAGAGTGCAGATGCATTCCATAAGGATATTGAGAAGATGAACGATATCATTGAGAAACAGACAGGTAAGCGTGCAACAATTCTTCGTTTCCCTGGTGGTACAGGCAATACAGTAAGTAGAAAGTATTGCAAGGGCGTAATGTCTACACTTACTAAGAGCGTAGGTGCATGGGGATACTATTACTGTGACTGGAATGTTGTATCTGGCGATGCCGGAGATACAACAAGCACATCGAAAATTGTTTCAAATGTTAAGAACGGATGTAAGAAGCACAATGTTTCAATTGTACTTCAGCACGATATAAAGGGATATTCGGTTGATGCTGTAGAAGAAATTATCAAGTGGGGTCTCGCGAATGGTTATACATTCCTTCCACTTTCAGAATCATCACCATTTATCCACACAAAAGCAGCGAATTAATTCATTCATATAAGGAGGAAGTCTTATGAAGAAGACATACGTAGGTTGGCAAGAGGCTGATTATGTATCAGCACAGAAAGAGTACACAGAGTCAACACCAATGTTCGGTAAAGATGGTGAACTCCTTTGCCCTGGTTATGCAAAGCACAATGTATTCGAGTATGATCGCAATAAGGTAAAGCATAAATTGCGCCGTAAAGAGTGGGATTTCTATCAGCTCTCTGATGGCCATTATATGGTTCAGCTTAGCTTTGCAAACATTTCACTTGGTGGATATGTTTCACTTGTACTTGTAGATCTTAAAGAGGGAAAGACGATATTCGAGGATATGAGTCTCTTCCTTGGTCAAAGCAATAAATATGCCCTTCCAAAGCGCGGTGACGTTCCTAATAACGTTCACTTCAAGGTTGGTAAGGCAGAGGTAGAGTTCGACACAACTGAGACAAAGAGAGTTATCTGGTTTAAGTCTCCAAAGTCAGAGTGTCATTTCGAACTCGACCAGTATAAAGATCATGAGAATATCACAACAGTTCTTCCTTTCGAGGGACATCCTGACAGATATTTCATGACAACAAAGCAGATGTGTATGCCAGCAGAGGGCTTTGTAAAGTATGAGGGTAAGACATACAACTTTACGAAGGACACAATGTTCGGTAGTCTTGACTGGGGTCGCGTATGCACACCATATAGCCTTGTATGGTATTGGGGCTCAGGTTCAACTTATCTTACAGATAAGGATGGTAAGAAGCACACATTTGGATTTGAAATTACATGGGGCATTGGTGATGAGCGCAATGCTACAGAGACAATGATGTTCTATGATGGCAAGGGACATAAATTCGAAGCAGTTGATGTTGAGACATTCCCGAAGCCAGATAAGTATATGGAGCCTTGGAAATTTGTGTCACGTGACGGACGTTTTAATCTCACAATGACTCCTTTCTATGACCATCACTCAGATCTTAATGTACTCGTTATGCGCATGCATAGCCATCAGGTACACGGTCTTTGGAATGGTACAGTTACTCTCGACGATGGTACAGTACTTGAAATTAAGGATATGTACGCATTCTGTGAGTATGTTGAAAATAGATGGTAATTTACATTTCTTAGTATAGAACGGTGATCATATGACAAATTCAATTATCAAATTGAGTATTGCCGCATTCTTGCCAGTCGCAGCCGCTACATTTATCTATCTTTTTGAGAAGTATACAGATGTAGATAAGAAAATGAACAAGTTTTTACGACAGGTAATCATAGGTATCATTTTCGGAGGCCTTGCAATTGTCGGCACAGAGTGGGGTATTCCATTAGGCGGTGCTCAGGTTAATGCGCGCGATGCAGCAGTACTCGTATCAGGTCTTTTCTTCGGTGGTCCTGCCGGTATTATTGCAGGTCTCATCGGTGGTATTGAGAGATGGGTAGCTGTTGCATGGGGTGTAGGCTCATTTACAAGAGTGGCTTGTTCCGTATCAACAATTATTGCAGGTTTCTATTCTGCAGCACTCCGTAAATTCATGTTCGAGAACAAGAAGCCTTCTTGGCTATTTGCTTTCGCAATAGGATTTGTTATGGAGGTATTCCATCTGACAATGGTATTCGTAACCAATATGTCAGACCCGGATAGAGCAATTGCAGTTGTAGAGGTATGTACACCTCCAATGCTTATTGCGAATAGTTTATCTGTTCTTTTCACAGGCATTGCTTTTACACTTATCTCAGGCGAATTGTTTAGAAAGAAAAATGAACATATTCGTATCACGACAATCGTACAGAGATGGCTTCTTATTACGGTCTTCTTTGCATTCCTTGTAACATCAATTTTCGTATTTAGACTTCAGGATTCAATTGCCAAATCCCAGACTCTCAATACGCTTTCAACTGCTGCGACAGATGTCGCTGCAGATATTCGTGATGCATCTGACAGGAACCTTTTGAACAAAGCATATGAGGTTCAAGATGTTGTCTATAGCGAAAATCTGAGCGATATTCTTATTGAACACAACTTGGCTGAAATCAGTCTTGTTAATAAGGATGGAATAATCTTTAAGTCAACTGATTCTGCATATGTTAACTTTGATATGCACAGTGGTGAACAGTCAAAAGCATTCCTATGCTTGCTTGAAGGCGAGAAGGAGTATATCCAGGAATATGGTTCTATAACATCTGACAATACCATTAAGCGTAAGTATGCAGGTATTAAGACAGATTATGGTTTCCTCCAAGTAGGATATGATGCAGAGCATTTACAAAAGGATATTGATGAGCAGGTAATCCATATTACCGAGAACAGACATGTTGGTAGGACAGGTTATATGCTTATCACCAATGACAACCTTGACATTGTATCTGGACCGGTTGAACTTAAAAATATCGAACTTAAAAATAAAGAGATGCCTGCAGAGGGAGAAGTATTTGAACTTATCGTAGACGGAGTTGAAACTTATGCTCTCCTCGACGGCTCTACAGAGGGATATACAATCGTTTCTATTCTTCCGAAGACAGAGGCCCTTCAGGATCGTAATACAGCTATCTATGTAAACGGATTCCTTGAGGTACTTGTGTTCGCAGTTCTCTTTGCACTTATCTACATGCTTATTAAGCAGGTTGTTGTAGATCGTATCGACGAAATCAACTCATCGCTCGCTAAGATCACCGACGGCGATCTTGATGTAGTCGTAGATGTACACTCCAATGAAGAGTTCGCATCACTTTCTGATGATATCAACCGTACGGTTGACACGCTGAAACGATACATCGCTGAAGCATCAGCACGTATTGATGCCGAACTCGAATTTGCAAAGAATATTCAAGCATCAGCTTTGCCTTCAGTCTTCCCAGCTTTCCCGAAGCGTAAGGAGATTGATATATTTGCAAGCATGAATCCAGCCAAAGAAGTTGGCGGAGATTTCTATGATTTCTACTTTACACACATGAACACATTCAATTTCCTTATCGCAGATGTATCTGGTAAGGGAATTCCAGCAGCTATGTTCATGATGCGTGCGAAGACCGAGCTTAAGAGCCTTACTGAAAGTGATGTTCCACTTTCAGACGTCTTCACACGCGGCAATGCCGCTCTCTGCGAAGGTAACGATGCAGGCATGTTCGTTACCGCATGGCAGGCAAGCATCGACCTTAAGACCGGACTTCTTACATATGCGAACGCAGGTCATAACCCACCACTTGTAAAGCATGGTGATGGCAAGTTCGAATATGTAAAGGGTCGTCCAGGTTTCGTGCTTGCTGGTATGGACGGCGTAAAATATAAGACACAAGAAATTGAACTTCAACCAGGCGATGTTGTATATGTTTACACCGATGGTGTAACAGAGGCAACAGATGCATCTGAAGAACTCTACGGTGAGGATCGTCTTTTTGAAGCTATCAACAGTCAGGAATTTGAAAATGTTCAGGCTCTCTGTAAATATATCAAGGCTGACGTTGATAAGTTCGTAGGCGAAGCACCACAGTTCGATGATATTACAATGGTTGCATTCAAGTACATAGGTATGCCTGATATCCCAACAATCAGATTCGAAGAGGCAACAATTGATGACATCACAGCAGTCACAGAGTTTGTCGAGGAGCAATTTGAGAAGAAGGGTATCGACAGGAAGATCACAATTCAGATGAATATTGCAATAGATGAAATCTACAGCAATATTGTCAAATACGGATATGCTGACAAGAAGGGACCTGTACAGGTTGAAATCGTGGAGAAACTTGAACCACATGGTATCTGTATCAAGTTCACCGATAATGCATCACCTTATAACCCACTTATGAAGGAAGACCCAGATGTTACACTCTCAGCTGAGGAAAGAAGCATAGGCGGTCTTGGAATCTTCATGGTTAAGCAGACAATGGACGATGTTAAGTATCGTTATGAGCATGGCCAGAACGTACTTACAATAATTAAGAATTTGGAGTAATTTCGTGAACGTTTTAGAAGAAGCAATACTTTTCGCGACGGAAGCCCATAAAGGACAGAAGCGCAAGATGTCGGGTATCCCGTACATCTTGCATCCACTTGAGGTCGCATCAATCATCGGCACGATGACTGATGACCTCAATGTAATGGCTGCTGGCGTGCTACATGACACAATTGAAGATTGTGGCGTATCTGCTGAAGAGATAAGAAAGAGATTTGGCTCTCGTGTGTATGCTCTTGTCATGACAGAGACAGAGGATAAGATGGTTGTCCTGTCACCTGAGGATACTTGGGTTACAAGAAAAGAGGACTCACTTCTTGTTCTCTCTGCAACACAGGATAAGGGTGCGAGAATGCTTTGGCTTGGAGATAAACTCTCCAATATGCGCTCTTTTTATCTTACATATAGCGAGATAGGTGACGAGATGTGGGAACACCTTCATATGAAGGATCCATCAATGCATAAATGGTATTATCAGTCAATTGCAGATATTCTTGAACCAGATCTTGGAGATACAGCAGCATTTAAAGAATATGTGGAGCTCATTGGCAAATTGTTTAAGGAGGAAGAATGATGGCACTAACCAGTAACAAACTTGAAAATGATGTCCTTACTATATTCTTCCAAGGCCGTCTTGACTCAACTAATGCGGGTGAGATTGGAATTGAGGTCGATGAGACCGTAGCTTCCAATCCACACGATGCTGTAATTCTCGATGTATCAAATCTTGAATACATCGCAAGTGCTGGACTTCGAATTGTATTAAAACTCGGCAAGACTGAGAAAAAATTCGAAGTAATCGGTGCAAGCACAGATGTATATGATGTCTTCGAAATGACAGGATTTTCAGAGATAATTAAAATCAAAAAGGCCTATAGACAGATGAGCGTCGAAGGCTGTGAAGTAATAGGTCAAGGTGCCAAGGGCACAGTCTATCGTTATGACCCTGAGACAATTATTAAGGTCTACAACAACAGCGATAGCCTTCCTGATATTGAGCGCGAGCGTGAACTCGCAAGGAAGGCATTCGTACTTGGCGTACCTACTGCTATCTCCTACGATATTGTAAAAGTTGGGGATAAATTTGGATCCGTATTCGAACTCCTTGATTCAAAATCACTCTCAGAATATATTGCAGATGACCCAGACAACTTCGAAACTTATGTAAAACGTTTCGCAGACTTGCTTCTTCAAATTCACGATACACCAGTTAAAACTTCAGAGATGAGCAATGCAAAGTTCAAGTTTATCGACAGACTTGGCAAGCTCAAAGATGAATTCACAGAGGAAGAGTATGATAAGCTTATGAAACTTATCGAAGAGGCGGATGATTCGCCTAATATGCTTCACTGTGATTATCATACAAACAATGTTATGCTTCAAAATGGAGAAGTTATATTGATTGATATGGATACACTTTGCTATGGTAATCCTATTTTTGAACTTGCAAATATCCATATAGCTTATGTCGGATTTGGTGTTGTAAATCCTAAGATGGTAGAGAATTTTATCGGTCTTCCATATGAGACAGATAAAAGAATTTGGGAAAGATTTCTTGCTTATTATCTTGGAACAGAGGATAAAGAAAGATTACAAGAAGTTGAGGATAAGGTTGCCATTTTAAGTTATATCAGATTTATGCGTCATATAACTCGCCGTGGTACAGAAGGCGATGAGGCGAAAGAAACACTTGCAGTATGTAAAGAAAAAGTAATTGAATTGCTTTCTAATGTAGACACGCTTAATTTCTAAATTTGGAGGAAATAATTTTGATAGGGGAAAAAGAAAAAACTAAAATTACTCGCAGCGCAGTGGCTGCGTGCATCACTTGGTTCCTTTTTCATTTTTTAGCATTTTATTTACCACAAATTATAATTAGCACATTCGGCATTGAAAGACAGATAGTGCACGATTTTATCGATATCCCATTTATACCACAGGGATTCACACTGATTTATGTTCTCGCATATATTCAGTGGTTCTTAAATGCATATGTACTTCTTAGAGAGCGTGACAATAAACTTCTCTATAAGTTCTTTGCAATTGATGCAGTGGGTAAAATAATTGCTGCAATTATTTTTACAGCATGGCCTACACAGATGATTCAGCCGGATACTTTAAATCCAGCACTGTTTGATCAAAAAGATTTCTGGATATTCCATCTCAACATTCTCTATTCCCTTGATGATCCAGTAAATCTATTCCCATCAATTCACTGCTTTGAAAGCCTTGTCGATGCGATTGTAGTATGCCAGGCAAAGAAGACGTCTAAGGCATTTAAGATTGGCTCGGTAATTTTCACTTTGTTTGTTTTTGCATCAACAGTATTTACAAAGCAGCACATTCTTATAGATATACCAGGAGGAGTGCTCCTGTTTGTAATTATGTATTTCACAATTCCGAAGACGAGTATTCCAGACAAGCTTGAGAAATTGTTTACGAAATTAGATAAAAAGCCAAATGAAAAAGTTAGTAGTAGCGTCTGATTCTTTTAAAGGATCTATATCATCAAGTAGAATATGTGAACTTTGGAGAGAGAATATATCATCCGATATAGATGTGAAATGCTTTCCAGTTGCCGATGGTGGCGAGGGCACAGTGGATTGCTTTATTACGGCAGTTGGTGCCGAGCGGGTGACGATAGATGTCACTGGCCCTTATGGTGAGCCAGTGCATGCGTCATACGCTCGTCTTGGCTCAACTGCAATAATAGAGATGGCAGCCACCTGTGGATTGCCACTTGTCGGTGAAAGACTTGATCCTAGTAAAACATCAACATATGGCACGGGTGAGCTTATATCCCATGCACTCGCACACGGTGCGACTAAAATCCTTCTCGGACTTGGTGGCAGCGCCACAAATGATGGTGGCTGCGGTATAGCTTCTGCACTCGGTGTTAAATTCTATAATTTGAATGGCGAAGAATTTGTTCCGGTTGGCGGAACTTTAAGTCAGATATCAAAGGCCTCTTTGACCTATGCAAAAAAGATGGATCTCACTTTGATATGTGATGTAAAGAATCCAACTTATGGCAAGAACGGCGCCGCTTTCGTATTCGCACCGCAGAAAGGTGCGGATGAAGAAATGGTAGAGATGCTAGATTTGGGTCTTCAAAATCTTTGCAAAGTTATAAAGCAAGATTTGGACCTTTCAGTTGATACCTTGCAAGGTGGCGGTGCGGCCGGCGGAACCGGCGCAGGACTTTACGCTTTCTTTGACGGTAAGATAGTATCGGGAATTGATGCAATTCTTGATGCCACATCTTTTGATGATTCATTGAAAGATGCTGACCTCTGTATTACAGGAGAGGGAAAGCTTGATTCTCAAAGTATAAATGGTAAGGTCCTTTCTGGCATATCAAAAAGATGCCAAGAAAATGATATTCCTCTTGTGGCAGTTGTTGGAATTGCTGAGGATGAGGAATTTATTAAAAAAGAATTAAAGCTTTTGGAGATAATTAAAACGAATGCTTTGAACCTGCCTTTTGAAGTCGCAGTAAAGACTGCAGAAGCAGATTATATAGAGGCAATTAAAAAAGTTTTGAATAAATTTGAAAGGTGACTATTATGGACTTTAGAAAAGTAAAGAATTTCGAGCAACAGATGCAGGAATGTGGCGAGTTCGCCAACAAAAACATTCACAATATCTGTGAGAAGTTTGGCCCTCGTGAGTGTGGCAGTGAATCGGAAAAAGCTGCTCAACTTTATATGGCTGATCTCCTTAAACAGTATGCCGATGAGGTAAAGCGTGAAGAATTTGATGTTCATCCACGTGCTTTCATGGCATTTGTGCCACTTGCAGGAAGTCTCCTTATTGGAACATCAGCTCTCAATCTTACAAGTGCACTTACAAGCAGCAAGTTCCTTGCTCTTCCATCAGTTCCACTTATCGGAACAGCACTCGCAGCAGTAGTTGGAGAGTTCGGACTTTATAGAGAGCCACTTGATCCTCTCTATCCTAAAAAGACATCAGGTGATGTAATCGCTGTACGTCGTGCTAGCGGTGAGACAAAGCGTCGTATTATCATCTCTGGTCATACAGATTCTGCTCCAGAGTGGACATATACATATCGTCTCGGCTCTAAGGGCGTTACAACAGTTGTAGTTGCTGCTCTTGCTGGTCTTCTCTATGACATGGTAGCAACAGGTTTTGCAATTGGTAGCAAGAACGAAGGCTTGGTACGTAAACTCGCTTTCGGCGGCGCAGCTATGACACCAATATTCAGCCTTCTCTATGCTTTCACTAACAATAAGCGTTTCGTAGATGGTGCATCAGACGACCTTTCAGGTTGTTTCGTAGGTAACTCTGTAATGAAGTTCTTATCAGACAATGACATCCGTCTTGAAAATACAGAGATCATGGTTCTTCTCACTGGTGGTGAGGAGTGCGGCCTCCGTGGTACAACAGCATTCTTTAAGAATCATCCAGAGATCTTAAACGATGGTGTGGAGACAATGTTCGCTGGTTTCGACACAGTTCGTGATGAGGACTTCATGATGATTTACAAGGCAGATCTTAATGGCCTTGTAAAGAATGATATTCGTTGCTGTAAGCTTCAGCAGGAAGCTGCTAAGAAGTGTGGACTTGATGTTCCTCTTGGCACTATTCCTCTTGGTTCAACAGACGCAGCAGCAGCTTCACGTTGTGGCTGTCCAGCAACATCTTTTGTTGCTATGGATCCAGCTCCAGCTCGTTATTATCACACACGTCTTGACGTTGCTGATAACATTAAACCATCAACAATTTCTAAGGGCGTAGAGATTGCTCTTCAGACAATTTTCGACTTCGATGAGAAGGGCCTTGGATAATTGAAAATAATTAGCCCCTCGAGGTAACTCGAGGGGCCATTATCAGGTTGACATAATACTCTTTTACTTATATAATACTTTATGCATTTGACTTATTTGGAGAAGTACCCAAGAGGCCGAAGGGGCTCCCCTGCTAAGGGAGTAGGTGCAGTAATGTACGCGGGTGTTCAAATCACCTCTTCTCCGCCACAGTAAAAGAGTAGTGAGAAATCGCTACTCTTTTCTTTTTTCTAAACTAATTCTAAGAAGGTAGTCGAATGAAAACTTTACTTAAAGGCGGCAAGGTTATCAACGTCTTCACAGACACAATTGAGGAAGCCAACGTACTTATCGAGGACGATATCGTACTCGGTGTTGGCGACTATACTGATGATGATGCCGATGTCGTAAATGACGT
>JAZQQZ010000010.1:0-2846 GCA_045629305.1 Acutalibacteraceae bacterium
ATGGAAATGCCAAACCTCATTGAAGTGCAGAAGAATTCTTACCAGTGGTTTTTAGATGTCGGACTTAAAGAAGTCTTCCGCGACATCTCCGAGATCACTGACTACACTGGAAACTTGGTACTTGAGTTCATCGATTACAAAATGGATGACCATCCAAAGTACACAGTAAAAGAGTGTAAGGAAAGAGACGCAACTTATGCAGCACCTCTTCGCGTTACAGCAAGACTCTATAACAAGGAGACAGGTGAGGTTAAGGAATCTGACGTTTATATGGGTGACTTCCCTCTTATGACAGAGAGCGGTACATTCGTAATCAATGGCGCAGAGCGTGCTATCGTTTCCCAGCTCGTACGTTCTCCAGGCGTATACTTTGACATGACTCACGATAAGACAGGTAAGGGGCTGTATACTTCTACCGTTATTCCTAACCGTGGTGCATGGCTCGAATACGAATCAGACCAGAACGATATCTTCTATGTTCGTATCGACAAGAACAGAAAACTTTACATTACAACTTTCATCCGCGCACTTGGTCTTGGTACTAACCAAGAGATTCTTGATTTCTTCGGCGCAGACGAAAGAATCATGGCTACGCTCGAGCGTGATACAACTAAGAACGCTGAGGAAGCATTACTCGAAGTTTACAAGAAACTTCGTCCAGGCGAGCCACCAACGCTTGAAACAGCTCAGGCTCACCTTGATGGTCTCTTCTTCGATGCTCACCGTTATGACCTCTCTCGCGTAGGCCGTTATAAGTACAACAAGAAGCTCGCTATTTCTCAGCGTCTTGTTGGCAACAAGCTTGCACAGCCTATTATCAATGAGGCAACAGGCGAACTCCTTGCAGACGCAGGCGAAATCATCACAGCTGAAAAGGCATATGAGATTGAGCAGGCTGGCGTTATGCAGGCATTTGTTGACGTAGATGGCAAGGAAATCAAAGTCGTTTCAAACGGCATGGTTGATGCTCTTCCATACCTCAAGGGCCTCAAGATTACAGAGGACGAACTTGAGGAAATCGCTATCAACGAAAAGGTTCGCTATAGCATCCTCATGGAAGTACTTGCAACAAGCAAGAAGAAAAAAGATGTTTTGGAAGCACTCGCAGTTCGTTGCGATGACCTTATTCCAAAGCATATTATCATTGACGATATCTTTGCATCAATCAACTATATGAACTGCCTTGCAGCTAATATCGGTACAATTGACGATATCGACCACCTTGGCAACCGCCGTATCCGTTCAGTCGGCGAATTACTCCAGAATCAGTTTAGAATTGGCTTTACACGTATGGAGAGAGTTGTACGTGAGCGTATGTCTCTCCAGGCTCAGGAACCAGAGAAGGCAACTCCACAGGCTCTCATTAACATTAGACCTGTAGTGGCTGCAGTTAAGGAATTCTTCGGTTCTTCACCACTTTCACAGTTTATGGACCAGACAAACCCTCTTGCTGAGCTTACTCACAAGCGTCGTTTGTCAGCCCTCGGTCCTGGCGGTCTTTCACGTGACCGTGCCGGATTCGAAGTTCGTGACGTTCACTACAGCCACTATGGTC
Organism: Acutalibacteraceae bacterium; assembly: GCA_045629305.1. GTDB lineage: Bacteria > Bacillota > Clostridia > Oscillospirales > Acutalibacteraceae > UBA1227. Next base: position 1,556 of record JAZQQZ010000010.1, read on the forward strand.
GTATGTGTCCTATCGAGACTCCAGAAGGTCCTAACATCGGTCTTATCTCTTACCTCGCAACATTTGCTCGTATCAACAAGTACGGCTTTATCGAGGCTCCTTTCCGCAAGATTGATAAGGAGACAGGCCGTGTTCTTGACGAAGTTGTTTATATGACAGCTGACGTTGAGGATAATTACAGAGTAGCACAGGCTAACGAACCTCTTGATGAGGAAGGCCACTTCATCCGTGAAAAGGTAACTATCCGTTATCGTGATGGTTTCGACGAAGTTGACCCTTCAATCCCTGATTACATGGACGTATCTCCAAGAATGCTTGTATCAGTTGCTACAGCAATGATCCCATTCCTTGAGAACGATGACGCGAACCGTGCACTCATGGGTTCAAACATGCAGCGTCAGGCTGTTCCTCTTATGAAGACTCAGGCACCATTCGTTGGTACTGGTATGGAGCACAAGGCTGCTGTTGACTCAGGTGTTGTAGTTCTTGCAAAGCGTGCTGGTAAGGTTATCCACGTTGATGCAGACTCAATTGAGATTGAGACAGACAAGGGCGAAATTGATTCTTATGAGCTTATCAAGTTCATGCGTTCAAACCAGGGCACATGTGTAAACCAGCGCCCAATCGTTTCCCTTGGTCAAAAGGTAGTAGCAAAAGAAGTTATCGCTGATGGTCCTGCAACATCACATGGTGAAATCTCCCTTGGTAAGAATGCCCTTATCGGCTTCATGACTTGGGAAGGTTACAACTACGAGGATGCTGTTCTTCTTAACGAAAAGATTGTTCGCGACGATGTTTATACTTCAATTCACATTGAGGAATATGAACTCGAAGCTCGTGATACAAAACTTGGACCAGAAGAGATCACTCGTGATATTCCAAACGTTGGTGACGATGCTCTCGCTGACCTTGACGAATTCGGTATTATCCGTATCGGTGCAGAGGTTCATTCAGGTGATATCCTTGTTGGTAAGGTAACACCAAAGGGCGAGACAGAGCTCACAGCAGAAGAGCGTCTTCTTCGTGCAATCTTTGGCGAGAAGGCACGTGAAGTACGTGATACATCTCTCCGTGTACCTCACGGTGAGTACGGTATTGTAGTTAACGTAGAAGTATTCACAAGAGAAAATTCTGACGAACTTTCTCCTGGTGTAAACAAGGTTGTACGTTGCTACATCGCTCAGAAGAGAAAGATTCAAGTCGGCGATAAGATGGCCGGCCGTCATGGTAACAAGGGTGTTGTATCACGCATCCTTCCACAGGAGGATATGCCATTCCTTCCTGATGGTAC
>JAZQQZ010000011.1:0-20015 GCA_045629305.1 Acutalibacteraceae bacterium
CAGAGGCGTATATTGTATGCTCGCCATTGCGAGAATCTACGCGCTCGAGGAAATGAGCCTTGCCTGGATCGTCAGATGCTCGAACGAGATCCACGCAAGCTTTATCGAGCGCTACTGGATCAAGGCTTGCGAGCATACCGATATCCTTGATACAAGGATCCTCTGCCTCGGCACAGCAATCACAGTCAACGGATATGTTTGCCATGACATTGATATAAATAGCATTGCCTTGGAAGAGGTCTACTACAGTCTTCGCTGCATCAGCCATTGACTCAAGGAAATCATCCTGCTTTGCCATATGTTCCCAGATTATATCCTGAGTTGCTACCTCTCCTGCTGAATGGATAAGGCACTTGCCCTTAGTTGATGCACAGCCGATGGAGAGTTGCTTTAGCGCACCGCCATAGCCACCGCATGGGTGGCCTTTGAAATGGCCGAGAACAAGAAGTGAGTCGTAGTTTATGAGACCTCTGCCTATGTAGTTCTCTTCAAGATGATAACCATTCTCGACTGGAAGACTTATATCTCCATCTTTGTCGAGAATCTCAACCTTTGGGAAGACAGTGCTCCACTCATGCTTCTTTAGAAGTTCTAAATGCTTATCGGTGTAATTTCTTGCACCGTCATAAGCAGTATTACATTCTACAACTGTTCCCCTATCTCCAACCTTGTCAACGAGAGGTTTCCAGAATGTTGGTGGAAGGAAATTTTGATTTCCTTCTTCACCTGAATGAATCTTGATTGCAATGTTACCAGGAAGTTCTTTATCGAGCTTGTTATAGAGCTCTACAAGCTTATCCTTATCAACTGTTCTTGTAAAATAAACCTTTGACATATTAGTCACCAAAAATTATATCGAGCAAAGAAAGCTCGTCTATATAGTCATCATCCTCATCAAAGAGGGGCTCGTCGAATAGATGCTCAATGTTGCCATCTTCATCTCTCATCTTGTCATCATTTGAAAAGAGTGGCATTGTAATTCTCCTTTACTTTCTCCCAAGCCTCATCGTCAAATTTACGTTTCTTAAAGAAATATTGTTTCTCGTCATCCTCTATCTTGCGAAGGACACGGCAAGGATTGCCTACGGCGACAACGCCTGCTGGGATGTCCTTAGTTACGACAGAGCCACCACCGATTACGGTGTTGTCGCCTATCGTAACGCCTGGGAGTACGAGAACGTTGGCGCCGAGCCATACGTTATTTCCTATAGTTATAGGAATACCGTACTCGTACCTCGTATTCCTTGCCTCGTGATGTACCGGATGTCCCGCAGTACAGATGGTTACATTTGGACCGATGAATACATCATTACCAATCGTAATCTTACCTTCGTCCTCGAAGGTACATCCGGTGTTACAATAGAGGTTATCACCTATCTCTATATTCTTACCAATTGCGCATTTGAAAGGAAAATCAATTACACAGTTCTTGCCGTGTTTAAGACCTATAATCTTAAAGATTAACCATTCCTTTGGAAGGTTAAAAGGCAAGCTTTTATTTAAGTGTCTAAGCCAGAATTTGCAATGGAAAAAGTCAAGACATGGGCCAAGTGATGAAATATATGGAAGTTCATGGTCTCTTCTATATCTATCGTTCATTTGCTTTCCTCCTAAAACTATTACTCTTTTATTTTACCATTATTTATAAAGAAAAGCACCCAGATTTTCATCTGGGTGCTTTTTATCGTTTTAATTTTATTTGATTGGAACGATCCAGCCCTTTGTGTCTGGAGTTTTGCCCCACTGCATGTTAGTGAGTGTGTCGTAGAGCCACTTTGTTGTCTCGCCGATTTCGAAGTTGTTGATTGTGTACTTCTCACCCTTGTATGAGAGTTCACCGATTGGAGATACAACAGCTGCTGTACCTGTGCCCCAAGCTTCTTCAAGCTTGCCATTGCGAAGAGCGTCGAAGAGCTCGTCAGCAGAGATCTTTCTCTCCTCTACTGGGATACCCTTGTCCTTAAGAAGCTCGATGCATGACTTTCTTGTGATACCTGGAAGTACTGAACCATAAAGCTCTGGAGTTACTACAACACCATCAATCTTAAACATTACGTTCATAGCGCCAACTTCTTCAATGTACTTTCTCTCAACACCGTCGAGCCAGAGTACCTGTGAGTAGCCCTGAAGTTCTGCCTTATGACCTGCACGTGTTGATGCAGCGTAGTTACCACCGCACTTAGCGTAGCCTGTGCCACCACGTACGGCACGAACGTCCTCTGTCTCAATCATAATCTTAACAGGGTTAATGCCAGCTGCATAGTAGCTACCAGATGGAGAACCGATGATGATGAACTGTGCCTTCTGAATTGTATGAACGCCAAGTGTCTCATCGATACCGAGAAGGAATGGACGGATATAGAGTGATGTACCCTCACGACGAGGAACCCATTCTTTCTCTACCTCTACGAACTTCAAGATTGCCTGAAGCATATCTTCTTCTGGCATCTGAGGAAGGCAGAGACGCTCTGCTGAATCGTTCATTCTCTTTACGTTCTCGATTGGGCGGAAGAGCTGAACTGTGTCGTTTGCTGTTCTGTATGCCTTAAGGCCTTCGAATACCTCGCAACCATAGTGGAATACTGCTGTTGCTGGGCTATAGTGAAGATCCTGGAAAGGAACTATACGAGGATAGTGCCATTCGCCATCATAGTAATCGCAGATGAACATGTGATCTGTGAAGAGCTGGCCGAAACCAAGATGGCCGCCTTCCATTGGCTTAGCCTTAGGAGTTCTTGTGAGTTCAACTTTAATATCCATTATTATTCCTCCTTGAAATCATAACCGGTTTTGATTGCGTCTTTGTTAACCTCAAGAAGGTCTTGATGACGTGCAGATACAATCTTGCCGAGAACGTTATCAATATTGTCGAGGCTGATGTCAAGTTCTTTGAGCATCTTACCTGTGATAATCATGTTAGCAAGTGTTGGGATTTTCTTTTCACTTGCGATTCCTGTTGCTGGGATGTAGTAAACATCTACATCTGTTCTCTTTACCTTACGCTCGATAAGTGTAGAGTCAACGAAGATCTTACCACCTGGTACAACTGCATCCTCATACTTATCAAGTGATGGAAGGTTCATAACTACAAGAACGTCTGGCTTATCAACGATTGGTGAGCCGACCTCTGTGTCTGAAATGATTACTGAACAGTTAGCTGTACCACCACGCATCTCTGGGCCATATGATGGGAGCCAAGATACGAACTTGCCTGCGAGAAGGCCCTGATATGCGAGGAACTTACCTGAGAAAAGGATTCCCTGTCCACCGAAACCTGCATAAAGAATATTCTGTGTTGCCATATTATTTGTCCTCCTCTGCATAGATATCTTTGTATACACCGAGAGGATAATATGGGAGCATATCTGTCTCGAGGAACTTGAGCGCGTCGATTGGCGACTTGCCCCAGTTAGTTGGGCAAGTTGATACGACTTCGATAAGTGAGAAGCCCTTGCCGTCAATCTGGTTCTGGAAAGCATGCTTTATAGCCGCTTTCGCCTTCTTGACATTGGCAACGTTATTAACAGCGACACGCTCAAGATAAGCGGCGCCATCAACGTTGGAAAGGAGTTCACAGACCTTGATAGGATAACCAACGGCCTCAACGTTACGGCCATATGGTGAGGTCTGTGTAACCATACCCGGGAGCGTTGTTGGCGCCATCTGTCCACCAGTCATACCGTAAATAGCATTATTTACGAAGATGATGGTGATGTTCTCACGTCTTGCTGCTGCATGTACTGTTTCAGCAGTACCGATAGCAGCAAGGTCGCCATCGCCCTGATATGTAAATACAACTTTGCTTGGGTCTGAACGTTTAACACCTGTAGCAACGGCTGGTGCACGACCGTGCGCAGCCTGTATGAAGTCTACGTTGAAGTAATCATAAGCCATAACTGAGCATCCTACAGATGCAACACCGATTGTGTCACCTTCAACGCCGAGCTCATCGATTACTTCAGCAACAAGTCTATGGATGATACCGTGTGTGCAACCAGGACAATAGTGAAGTGGTGCATCAGTGAGTACCTTAGTCTTTTCAAATACTACTGCCATTAGTCTGCACCTCCTAACTTGCTGGCTTCGACAATCTTAGCCTCTACCTCTTCTGGTGTTGGGATCATACCACCAACACGATTGCAAAGAAGTACAGGACGCTTGCAATTAATTGCAAGTTTTACATCGTCAATCATCTGACCCATATTCATCTCAACTGAGATGAATGCCTTACATTTATCGGCAGCTGCGAGCATTGGCTTACTTGGGAATGGCCAAAGTGTAATTGGTCTGATCATTCCGACTTTGATACCCTTTGCTCTTGCTGCGTTAATAGCGTTCTTTGCTACACGAGCAGAGATACCAAATGCAACAACGCAAATTTCTGCGTCATCCATTAAGTACTCCTCGTACATTGTCTCGTTCTCTTCAACTGCCTTGTACTTTTCATAGCGCTCGAAGTTCTTAACTTCAAGCTCATCTGGCTTGAGGTAAAGAGAATTTACAATATTGTGAGGACGTTTGCAGCCTGTACCTGTGAGGGCCCATGGCTTATCAACTGTCTTGATTTCGATATCGTCAATTTCAACTGGCTCCATCATCTGGCCCATTGTACCATCGGCGAGAATCATTGCAACCATGCCATATTTATCAGCGAGTTCGAAGCCCTTAATTGTAAGGGAAGCCATCTCCTGAACTGACGCAGGTGCGAGCACGATGTTGTGATAGTCACCGTGGCCGCCGCCCTTGGTTGACTGCCAGTAGTCTGACTGTGAAGGCTGGATACCACCAAGGCCAGGACCGCCACGTTGTACGTTTACAACGAGTGCTGGAAGGTCGCAACCTGCGAGGTATGAAATACCCTCTGACTTAAGTGAAACTCCAGGTGATGATGAGGAAGTCATAACTCTCTTACCTGTTGAAGATACACCGATAACCATGTTGATAGCGGCAATTTCAGACTCTGCCTGAAGGAATGTGCCGCCAATCTTCGGCATGCGCTTAGACATATAAGCAGCTACCTCAGTTTGCGGTGTGATTGGGTATCCGAAGTAATGTCTGCAACCAGCTTTGATAGCCGCCTCAGCGATTGCTTCGTTACCTTTCATAAGAACTTTATCTGCCACTCATATCACCTCTCTACCTTAATTACACAATCAGGACACATTGTTGCGCAAGCTGCACAGCCTACACATGCATCCATATCAACGCAAGTTGCTGGGTGATGTCCCTTGGCATTAAGTTTGTTCTCATCGAGAACAATAATGCCTTTTGGACATGCATCTACGCAGAGACCACAGCCCTTGCATACGTCTGTCATAAATTCCAATTTAGCCATATATCGGGTCCTCCTCGAAGATCTTTTTTTGCAATTTCAGTGGGAAGGCATCGCCGCGGGCGATGCTCTCCATCGCGGTGGTCATCACAATTGGCAAGCCAGTGAGCTCTGCCACCGCATCAGCATAAGGAAAACTCTTTTCAACATCCTCCCAGGTTGTCTCTGAGCCAATATTAGAGTTGTTTACAATTCCTGTAAACTTGATTCCCGCTGCCTCTTCAATCTCCTGTACAACCTCGTAGCAAAGTTCTGGAGTCTTAGTTAGAGGTCTGTACTTATTTATTACCAAGAGCATATCGTAATTGTCTTCCGCAAGAATCGCTTCGCGATATCTGCCGAGGGCATATGCGCCTCGGTCGTCGCCTCCGATGTCAAGCACGGCGTACTGTTCTTTGTTGTCGAACAAAGAATAGACATCGCCGGGCAAAGCCGGAAAGTCGACGTTCGATCCCGCATATTCCGAGCAGATGAGCGGAATTCCGGCAGCGTCAAGATCTGCCATACTGTCCTTGGTTCTAAAGTATGGGTTTACTATGTCAAGATCTGCGATCGTGACTGTGTGACCCATACTCTTTATATGCAAGGCATAGTTTATGGCAACGTTAGTCTTGCCGCTGCCGTAGTGCCCTGCGAAAAGTGTCACACGTTTCATTATAACTCTTTCCTTATAATCTTACCGCTTATAGTCTTAGGAAGTTCTGCTTTGAACTCAACTATACGTGGATATTTATATGGAGCAGTCTTCTGCTTAACGTAAGTCTGAATATCCTTTTTAAGTTCCTCTGATGGTTCTGTGCCAGGGACAAGGACAATTGATGCCTTAACTACCTGGCCTCTTACCTCATCAGGTGCAGCGGATACGCCACACTCGAGAACATATGGAAGTTCCATGATAACGTTTTCAATCTCAAATGGTCCTATACGATAACCAGATGATTTGATTACGTCATCCACACGGGATACATACCAGAAGTATCCATCCTCATCCTTCCAAGCGATATCGCCTGTATGGTAATAACCGTCGTGCCATACTTCCTCTGTCTGCAAAGGACTGTTGTAATATCCGAGGAAGAGTCCAGGAGGAACTTTCTCGGAGGTCCTGATACAGATCTCACCGTTCTCACCTACTGGTACTTCCTCGCCATCCATGCCGAGGAGTACTACGTCGTAGAGAGGAACTGGTTTACCCATTGAACCTGGCTTTGGTGACATACCAACGAGGTTCGCAATTGTAAGGGTTGTCTCTGTCTGGCCGAAGCCCTCCATAAGTTCAAGACCTGTTGCCTTCTTGAACTGGTAGAATACCTGAGGGTTAAGTGCCTCGCCTGCGATAGTCGCATGCTCAATTGATGAAAGATCATACTTCCCGAGGTCCTCTTTTATAAGCATTCTATACATTGTAGGTGGTGCACAGAATGTTGTGATCTGATACTGAGCGAAAAGTGGAAGAATGTCTGCAGCGTTAAATCTATCGAAGTTGTAAACGAAGATAGCGCCCTCGTACATCCACTGTCCATAAAGTTTACCCCAGAGTGCTTTGCCCCAACCTGTGTCTGAGATTGTAAGGTGAACACCGTTGGTCCTTACGCAGTGCCAATACTTGGCGGTGTGGTAATGACCGAGTGGGTATTTGTATGAATGGAGAGCCATCTTAGGATAACCTGATGTTCCCGATGTAAAGAACATGATCATTGGGTCATCACCACAAGCTGTGTTCTCCGTTCTCTTGTAGCTACGGCTGAAGAGTTTGTATTCATCCTCAAACGAATGCCAGCCTTCCCTATGGCCACCAACAAGAATCTTAGATTCAAGTGTTGGTGATGCCTCCGCAGCGGCGTCAACCTGTGTAGGTGTCTCGTCGTCTGCCGTGCAGACGATAGCTTTGACGCCCGCAGCATTGAAGCGGTACTCGAAATCGTGGTCTTTAAGCTGATGTGTTGCAGGAATTGCAATAGCACCAATTTTATGAAGACCGAGGATTGAAATCCAGAACTCGAAGCGGCGCTTTAAGACGAGCATTACTCTGTCGCCTTTCTTAATTCCGAGTGATGTGAAGTAGTTGGCTGTCTGTGCAGACATCTGCTTAATATCACGGAATGTGTAGCGAGTCTCGTTCTTGAATTTATCAAGATGAATCATAGCCACTTTTTCCGGCTTGTTTCTTCCGAGTTCGTCGATTACATCAAATGCGAAATTAAATTCATCTTCATTCTTGAACTTGATTTCAGTCAAAGCACCGTTCTCATCTTCAACAGTCTCAACGAACTTCTCAATGATGAGCTTGCCCGACTGCTTCGCACGGCTGATAGAACGCTCGGAGGACATCTCCTCGTCCTCGTCGCTGTTCTCACCGTTCAAGATAATAGACAAGAATTTACATGGCTCACCACCTACAGCAAGCTCACCGTGAGGAATTGATGACTTGAAGTAGATTGAATCACCTGAGCGCAAGGTCTCAATATGACTGCCGACCTGTACGCGCAAAGCGCCTTTAATAACGAAGTTAAATTCGTGGCCTGCATGTTCAACAAGCTTGATTGGCTTGTCTTGGAGGTCTTCGTCATATTCATATGTGCAGAAATATGGATCAGCCAATCTGTCCTTGAACATTGCAGCCAGGTTCTGAATCATAATTCCATCTTCCTGCGCAGTTACAAGACCTGAATTACGTCTTGTAACAGTATAGGTCGACAGACGCGCGCTCTGGCCTTCAAGCAAATCGGCAATGCCGATGTTGAATGCGAGCGCACATTTATGCACAAATGTGAACGGCAGGTCCACTGTACCTGATTCGTACTCTGCGTACTTTTCCTCTGTGAGCTCTGTTTTCTCTGCCATCTCGGCCAGAGAAAAGCCACAGATTTCGCGCATCGCACGAATCCTTTCAACTATTTCCACTATTTCCTGTTTTGTTGGTGTAGTAGCCATAATTGCTCCTTTCTCCAGGAGTGCTAAAAATAAAAAAATCTCAAAGCTACTCCCGTAACTTTGAGACGAATTAAAATCCGCGGTACCACTCAAATTGCACGAGTAGAACTCATGCCCCTCTAGGATCTAGCAATCCCTTCGCACTAACGTAGCTTTCACGTAAATCCCTAATAGAAATCGTTCAGGATTTCAGCTGTTGAAGTGATAGGTTACCTTGATTCCCATTACTGACTTGCAGCAACCGTCAGCTCTCTAAAATGGTCCTCAAAACCGTCTTCGTCATAGCCTTTTGATATGAAATTAAAAAAATAAATAACTAATTAATATATTAATTAATTACTTTAATATGTGAAAATTTTAACACCATCACTTTACATTGTCAACAAATTATTTCCATAAATTTTATAAAAATATACCAACGCCCTTTCTCCCAGATTTTTAAAACCGCCTCCAAAAACAGCCAAAAAATCATGCCATTTTTCCTAAAATTTCAGGCCTCCAAAATATCTTGTCAAAACCCATATTTTGTTAAGAAGAAATGAACAAAAAACAACGTAGTTATAAGAAAAATGTTATACAAAATCATTGTTTTGTATAAAAACTTTACAATATGAACGAATTGTTAACAAAATTCCGGGGTTGGTCAGCCCTTATTTCACTCAAAAATAAGGAGGTCATTTCATGAAAAATATGATCTTAAAAAATAAGAAAGGTTCGGCATTGCTCTGGGTAATCTTGATGACAATCATCATCACGATCTTGCTCGGTGCAGTAATGGCTGCTACGTATGCGTATTTTAGCTACACAACATTCACTGTTAAGAAGCAGCAGGCATACTTCACAGCAAGATCTGCTATTTCAGCTTGCCTTGAGGAGTTCTCTTCTGACGAGCAGACAAGAGATGCAGCTGGAACATATACTGACACAGACATTGCTATCCTCCCTGCAGCTAATAAGTCAATAGAGATTACTGACTTTGGCTTTGGCGAGAATATGGGTACAGCAACAGCTAAGATTTCTCGTAACGATTCTGATGAAATCACAATCAATGTTACTTCAACCTATGCAGATCAGACTTATTCAATGAAGGCCACTGTAATGCGTCAACCACTTTATTTCGCTGGTATCGCAGTAAAGGAACTTACACTTAATGGTAACCTTACACTTGGTCAGGGCACTGATTTCTATTGGAATAATGAAAAGAAGTTTGATCCATCAGCAGCTGATGTTAATAAGGGCAATTACAAGCTCACAATTAACGGTAACTTCGTATCTAAGGGTGATGCTAAGATCCCAGCTGGCACAACAGTTGCAGCTCATAAGTTTACTAAGGCTGTAAACTTCACAAACGATGGCCGTCACTCAAGAAAGATTTGGTCTCCTAACGAATATATCATTTCTAATAAGACTCTTACAGTAGATGATGATGAGAGCACAGAGTATTCATCAACAATTGTTAATACATTAAAGAACATTCTTGATTATCATCCGATTTATTGTAACAATGGTCCTAAGGTTATTGGTGGCGGTGAACCAGAAGGTTTCGGTAGTAAGGTTGCTACAACAACCGAAAGCCCACTCTATAAAATTGCTGGTGCTCTTGGACTTAACAATATCATTAACGATGTTGCTGATGAGAACTTAAAGCTTGACAACCAGGAAAGTGATGGTATGGCTATTCAGTATATTAAAGTACTTTCTCTTTCTAATACTATTGATAATGCTGTTGCTGAAGCTAAGAATAATGCAAGAACTCTTATCGGATATGCAAGCTTCTCAGCACTTCAGTCAGTTCTTGATCTTTTCAATAACTTAAAATATAACTACCTCGATGCATCATATATCGATTTCTCATCAACAGATGAGAACAACCGTAGTGATACAGTTGTTCCTCTTACATATATGTTGGTTGATAGTGGACTTACAGTTCGTGTTAGATATGGTAATGAGCCAGCAAAACGTTCAGGTATTGGCCAGGCTATTAATTCTGTAACTACTAACGTTGGTGATCTTGTTTCAAGAATCTTCTCAATCAACAATCAGACAAGTTACATTGTTTTCTATCTTGATGGCGATGATAACGGCACCAACAAGAAGACTACACTCCATATCGGTTATAACGGTGATGGAAAGCGTAGCAACAATAAAGAAGACCTCGTATTCCTTTACAGTGTATATGGTGGTAAGGGAAGTAAGGTAGTTGTATGGTCAGATGTTACAATCCTTGGTGAAATCATCGTAGATGAACTTGAAATCAAGGGTGATGCACAGCTTATCTATACATCAACAAGTGGCTCACAGATTGCGAAGCAAAAGATTGCTGAGTACTGGGCTGTAAGCAACTATTCAGATTAAGGAGGGCTGTATATGAAAACATTAAAAAATAATTCAGGTATGACCCTCGTTGAGATAGTTCTTTCGATTATGATTCTTGCAATCGGTGCTTTTATGCTTGCTGAAGGCTTTTCAGCATCAGCACGCATCAATGACCGTGCAACTAATCTCAAGAACTCCTCACTCGCAGCATCATCAACTCTTGAAGTTGAAGAAGTAGTTGAATCAAATGATCCAGCTGTAGACGTTTCATATGAGACAAAAGACGGCGGTGAAATCACTATTTCATATAAAGATGCTGATGGTAGCAACAAGACACTTAAGCAGAGCGGTGAATACGCCGAAGCAGAAGATTCAGGTACAGGACTTAAATACAAAGAGTTCTATCCTAACAACTTCAGTTTTGATGTACCAGCCACTCCTGTTGGTTAAGAATTAGTAAGAAAGGACGAGACGATATGTATAATTTTAGAAACAACAAACTCGGTATGACTCTCATTGAGATGGTAATATCTCTTGTGGTACTCGGTATTCTTACTACTTCAACAATGGGTATTATTATTTCATCTAACAACATCTTTGTTTCGACAAGTAACGCAGCTCTTGACCGTCAGGTTGGCGGTTACGTTTTCGAAACATTGTCATCAGTACTTAAGTACACAACTCATATGACTATCTATGATGCTGAAGATGCTCCAGCAAATGATAAGTCACAGAACATCTCTGTTGATGTAACTGATGAGGAAAACGATGCAGGTAAAATCATGTACAAGGCACAGGGTGCCGATAGTGCTGTATATCTCTATGCAGATAGTTTCTATGGTAATAGAACTATCTCTTACAAGCTTGAAGAGGCTGGTACAGCACACAAGCACGTTAAGCTCACTGTAGCTGTTTACCGTGAGGGTAAAAAGCGTTATGAGCTTTCACGTGTAATCAAGTGCCTTAACCTTGCACTTATTTCAACAGGTGCAGATGCTAACTTCATCAAGGATCTTTCAACACCAGGTGGTACTAACCAGTACATCTCTTTCTCAGTTGATGAGCAACTCATCTCTGGTGGTAAGGACGCTTATTCTCTCGAATATAAGATTGCTGAATTTATGGCTAAGTACAACCGTATTCAGAATGAGTACGGCGGAAAGCTTGCTAAGGTTTACGGCGAAGTAAATGGTAAGATTGGCAATACAGAGAATAAAGAAGGCAAGCGTGTAGCTGAAGCTACATATACTTCAGTTGTTAATATGCGTCAAACTGCTGTATATGGTACAGGTGCGGAAGTATGGGAAGATGCAACAAATAGTCCATATAACTATCGTTCCCTTCGCCAGCACTATCAGAAGGAAATCAATGATTTGCTTCATTTCACACCAACAGCTGCATTTACAAATGACGATAAGAACAACCCATATTATGGTGTTGTAGCTACTAAGGAAGAACTTTATACAGGTTTCCTTCTTGAGTACTATAGTGAGAATAATAAGCACGAAAAGGTAACTAAGGCATCATTCCCTCAGTTCTCTGATCCAAACACATTCTTCTCTGGTACATCAATCGCTAACTATATGTCTAATACAAGCGGTTCTAACCAGATGGTAATCCTTGCATATTTCAAGGATAACTGTAACGAAGACTTCACAAAGCTTTATTCAGCTAGTAGAAAGAAAGTATTCACTTATAGTGGATCTACAGAAATAGGTTATTCTCATTCAGTATGGTATGCACAAGGCGATGTTGCAGGTAATAACTTGAAGGATTTGAATTCTTCTATTGCTGCTAATGCTGAGACAAAGCCTTCTAATAATTCAATGAATTCAGCTCCTGGCTACAACGGTCACGCAGCAAATGCATATTTCACAATTGATACTGGTGAGTATACAACTGTAGATATGTTCGATTTTGCGTCAATAATATCTCTTCATTACAAATGGGCTTATAAGGTAAGTTCTTCAGCTAATAATGATAACTATCAATTGACTCACTATACTGAATCTAGTAGAGGATATACAACTGTTACGAACTATGATAAAAATGCTAAATCAGGTGCAGAAGTTGCTAGCATTTTAGCAGCAAGTGCTACTCAAATTACTAATGATGGAGTTAATTACGTAGTATACGAAGGACATCCTTTTGATTACGGTAGCAATCGTAACACTTTCTATATTTACCCTCTTAAGGATATGAAACAAGGCTGGTACTACTATAAAGATAGTGTATGGTATCATTTCTTCTATCTTGCTGCTGATCCAACCAACAATGCTAATTTGATTGCTGTTAAGGCTCAACCAAAATTAGCTGGAGATGATGCAAGCGAAAAGAAGTATTCTCAGAATGCTAGAATCGTATTTGATATGAAAAATTATCAATATTATAATCAGCGTATGTCTGGCTTTACATATGCTCAGGCTAAGTATGGTCAGATGGAAGCTGGCGCTAATAGCATAGAGAATGTTCTTTTAGAGTCAGTTGCAATTCATCAGTATCAGGATTATATCCTTTATGGTGCTGACTGGAACTCTTGGTTCTTAAAGAACCCATCTAACGGTATCATTAATAAGATCATGACTGGTACTGTAAACATCGTTGATACAATTATTAGTAGTATTACCGGCGGTGAGAAGAGCTTTGCAAAGCAGGATATTACTGAGATTACAGGTAGCAACGCTACATTGTCACTTGGTAATAGAGGACAGATGACAGTTGATAAGACTGATACAGATGTAGCTTCATACAACATGGCTTGGCTAATTTATAGCCCTAAGCGTGGTACATGGTACTATCTTCCACAGTCTTCAACAAGAATCACAGCTGCTGCAAGTAAGCTTACAATTACTTCAAGTAAAGACCATCCAACACCACTTGATGTTGATATCAATGGTGGTAAGACATGGGTAAGCTCAGCTGCTATGGTATCCGATATTGATAAGAGAAAACTCTCTTCATCAGGTTTGTTCGGACTTGTTGATACAACTAGTGACGTTAACTGGGTAGGTCTCCCAACAGGCAACCAGGTAAGTGTTGACTTTGAGACACCAACAATTAACTAATTAGCATAAAATTAGACCTCCAAGCACCCGCTTGGAGGTCTTTCTTTTTTTGTAAAATTATTTTACAAGAGAACTTGTATCCACCTTACCTGCTGTTACTGGTAATGAACACCACATAATGCTTGATGTAGTATCGATACCAAAGAGTCCAGAACTATTGAGCTTTTTCTGTTCAATATTTCCAACCATAGCAGTTGAAGATGTCCAGGTTTCGCCCGAAGCTAACTCTACATCGATAGGTGTAGGTGCATCATTGAAATCTGTCCAATTAATACTACTTAAAGCTGATGAAAGCCTATTAGATGACTCTGGTATATAATACCATGTGCAGCGTTTAGGACTATATACTGCCCACGCCATATTGTATGATGCAATATCACGATCTATTTTTTCAAGATTTGCCTGTCCACGGTTACCAAGTGACTGTAATGCATTCGTACCACTAATTTCAGTAATTTTTGTGTTAACAGTTCTACCTAAAATTTTATTGGCAAAATTTGAAATGTCCTTAGTAAGTTCATTTAAGATACCTTTTTTGGTAGTATCTGAGAACCAAGTATTCCAGTCTGTTGTATAAAGAATATAGTCATTATACTGATGTGCAGTAATATTAAAGAATTCAGCAGATTCTGTAATACCTGTATCTGACTGTAACATACCAATTGAAGCTTGTGCAAAGTTAATAGCAGTACCATTAATATCGTTATATTTATATGATGCTGATCTTTCAGAATCACATTCTTTGTAACCAATAAGAATTCTAGATCTGTTTACACTAGTATCCGAGCCTCGAACCTTACCTACTGCAATATGGTCAGGGTTAGAAGCTTCAAATACCGCATTTTCAAAAAGATAGAAGAAATGATAAATATCACCATCAACATAGTAATACCAACCAGTTTTCATATCTACTAAAGGAACTATACAATAAGTATTGTCCTGCTTACGAACTATATAATTCTTGTTATCATTAGTGATTTGTGTTGCATTACTAGTTAATCCATTCAAATTAGCTAGACCAGAATCAGAATCTTTTCTGAAGTCAACAGCACTACTATCGCCAAGTTCTTTTCTAGCGTTGTCAGCCTTTTCATAGGATCTTTTAGTATGCTTAGTATACAAAGGCATACCTTCAAACTCTCCAGTCTTTGAATAGAACCATCTATATGGATTAATTTTAGAAAGATGATAAGCTGTATCAACTGAGAAACAATAGCCTTTTCCGTCATATGCTTCGTTAATTACCGCTTCACCAGAGTTGATTGATGAAACGGAAATGCCATATGCACCAGGTTGATTGTTAATATCCGAGTTACAAACCCAACCAAATCCAACTGCACCAGGAAATTCATCACCCGCAAAAGTATAAACTTCTTTTTTGCCAGTGGAAATCCATAACTCATCATAGTGTTCTCTTGTATTTTCGCCAAAATATGAGAGAATTACCATCTTATTTTTGTCGTTTGCGGATTTGTTTTTATTTGTATTCGCAAGATATGTACCAATTGATGATCCATCAAAGAAGGCATCATCTGAGAATGATGGATATGTTGCTTTTGTCACTTTTTCATGCTTGTCATTTTCACTGTAGTACTCAAGAAGAAAGCCTGTATAAAGTTCTTCCTTAGTTGCAACTACTCCATAGAATGGGTTAATGTCTGTTGACTTTGTAATACCAGCTGTTGGAGTAAAATGAAGAAGTTCTTTAATTTCATCCTGATAATGCTTACGAAGGTTTATATAATCATAAACTGAGCCGTCCCACTTAACACCTTCTACTGTTTCACCAGCGCCATCTTTATCTGTATTGAAATTATACTTTTTACCGAGGATTGCTGTGCTTCTCATATTAAGAACTTTTTTAAAGTCCTTCTGTGAAACACGGCTACCTTCTTTATCATCTGTATTACCAATGACATAATTTACTTCTGCATATATCTGCTGGAGTTTTCCAGTGTATTCTAACTGAATTTGGTTATATCTAGCCATATATTCAGTTACTTTATACTCAAGTGAATATGCTTCTGTTGCGCCATCAATTAAGTTTTCATTTATTGAAAATGAAATGTACTGATTGATAGATCCTTCAGTTGAATAATCTTTAATAAAATTGGCTTCATCACCTGTAGCATTAAGACCAAGGTTAATACACTTAATTACACGTGAAAGTTCATAGCGCATCTTACCATCACGATATACACGAACCGTAAGCTTTACATGTCTATTACCCTCATCATAACTTTGGATGATGTACTGAACTGTTCTTGTGCCATAAAAGCCATTGTCATAAAGGTTAACTGCTTCTGTAGAATCAGCATGTTTAAAATATATTTTTCCCGAATTTGTGCTTGAATCAATGTCCTTCAATGAAATACTCTGTGCAGTTTCATTTGAAGGTGCATTTGTTGAATCATAAATATCCATATGAGTTGAATATTTAATAATCGACGAAAGTGTTTCAAATACATGTCCGCCGACCTGTCTGTCAAGTGCAGCACTTGAAGAAGAAACAAATATATTATTAGATGAGATAATGATACCCATTGTAGAGGTTGTAAGAATACTAAGTACTATAAGAGAGACAACCATTTCGACAAGTGTCATACCAAGCTTGCTATTTCTAAAATTAAACATTTACTTTCCCTCCTTAATACTTATTCATTACTTACATTATCTGTTGGAACATAATATGAAGCTCCACCCTCTGGACAAAATTCACGATAAGTTAAATTTGTACTAGAATCTTTCGCTTCTGCATATTGTCCAGATTGTTGTAAAGTTTTATTATCCCCATTTTTTGTATAAGAAATAGTAATCTTTGGCGATTCAGATTGATTATAATCAATCTCAACATCTGGATCTTGTGATTCAACTGCCTCTTCAATCTCTATACTGGAAGAGGCTGCAAGACTAGCATTTTTAAGCTGTGTAGCTCTATTAGTCATTCTTGCTGCGCTAGTAAAGCATGTTGCGAGCATCATTGAGCCAATTCCTAAAATAAGAATAGCAATTACAATCTCAACAAGAGTCATACCTGAATTGTTTTTAAGTGTCTTCATTCGTATGCCTCCTTAATCTGAGTAACCTGATACAGACCAAATTTCATCAATCTTCTGTTTTGCAACCTGAGCACCATTTGTTGATGTGTAGACAAGTTTGGCATCTGCATCTTTATCTACTATTAGTTTATCTACAATGATTTCACCACATACGATTACGTCATCGTGAAGAACTACTGTAGTGTTTTTACCGCCGTAAATACTATAAAGGAATACAAAATTCGCTGGATTTGAGTTGTCGCGCTTACCGTCATCATCGTATCCCAAATGTATTGTTGCATTTTCCTCAAGATATACAACTACATAACTTGAATTCTTGCTTAAGGCAAATAAGTCGCTGATAAAAGACTCAACATTAGATGTAACATTGTCTACTGCTTGACCAATTTGTGAACGTTTTCCTGGCGCAGCACCATATCTTACACGAGTAGTAATACCTGCTGTCCCTCCACCACGAACAAAGAGATATGTAAGTGGAGTAATTTTGTCAACCTTATTACCCTCACCGTTGGATGAATAATCAATATATGATACATCGAGAGTGTTATAAAGCAAACCGGTTTTATTGAGTGTATCCATTGCTGAAGATAAAAAAGCAAACCCGGTATATCCTAACCATGTTCTTGCATTTGACTTCATTTCATTAAATGTATTTGTAAGTTTTGTAGAAAGCGAAAGAACCTCTATATATTGAATTGAAAGTGAACTTGTTTCACTATTAGAAAGTGCTAAAACATCATTCTGCAAATCGTTATAAATATTGCTGAGACCTAAGAGACTGATTATACTGTTCAATTCTGATGATTGAAGCTTTCCGCCAAAGTACTTGTTACCATTAGAATTGTTACAGTAAACAGGATGTGTATTTGTGATATTCTTGAGTTTATCAATAGTTGTTTGAGTGTACTCTGTATTATCACTATCACTTACAGTGAGAGTTTTATTTGAAATAACGAACTGGTTCTTATTCCAAATTTTCTTTGACTTTGAATAATCACCATTAACAACTTTAAACTCAGTATTTTGCTTAAACTTCTTTCCAGCAACTACTGTACCTTGTGCAATCTTTGCATTTTTCTTTGTTACAAGATTACCCCAAATCGTAAGTTTGCTACCATTAGTAGTGTAACATGCAGCATTTGGATCTTCTGAAGTCAAATCAAAAGTAGCATCATTATTCCAGTAGAAGTCTGTACCTGGCGATAAAGTAAGATTGCCATTAAGAGCAAGTTTACTAATTGCAACACCGCCGAATGTTACAGGAGCACGAGAGATAGAGGCCTCCATATGATAAGTCTGATCTGCATAAACAGAATCAACCTCAACTGAGATACCGTCGTTCTTATCACGAGTAATTTTAGCTGTTGCTGTACCCATGCTCTCATCAAAACCGAAATCAGTGATATCTACTTCCTCATTTCTTTCAGGAAGAATTGGTACACCAGCACCTTCATCTGATTGGATTTCTTCGATACACATATTAATCGCTGATCTAGCTGTAAAATATGCTTGCTGCTTCTTTACAGTATATGTTGTGTAGCTAAAATAAGCATATGTGGCAGCAAGAACTGCTCCAAGAAGGATTGTGATGATAATTGTCATCAAAATAACCCAAAGGAGTGCGGCACCTTTCTTATTTTTTAAAACATTTAGCTTCATAAATTTGACCTCCTTAAAATTGGGAGAAAAATGTTGAAAATTGTATGATACAAAACAATGATTTTATATAATTCGGAAAACCTATTATATTACATATATAATATACACCACTTGAGTGAATTTGTAAACAATTTATTAACAAATAATTAAAATGTTCACAAATTCACTCAAACACAATAATCCTTATTAATGTGCCTATGGGGAGAATGCTAACGCATTCTCCCCTAGATTCGTTTTATTTAAGGACTATTCGATTGTATCACCGAGAAGCATTGAAAGCTGAATTGAAGCAGCTGTGCTATTATCTGTGCCTTCTGTACCGAAGCTGATAGACTCAACATAGATACCTTCTGTCTTGTTCATGTAATCAGCAAGAGCGATAATCTGTGCCTTAGAACCTGCAACTGTAATAGATACTGTTGCAATCTGGACAGAGCCTTCGTTGATTCCGCCAACACCTGCGCCCTCAGAAACTGTGTAACCACTAACAGCACCTGTAATAATATCAGATACTGAGAAATTTGTTACCTGAAGGCCCTGCTTGTTAACAAAAGCAACTACTGCATCATGGATCTTATCATTTGTAAGATCGTCATATACACGTGCTACTGTCTGAGCGTACTCTGCTTTAGCTGTCTCGAGCTGTACTTTGTATGATGGAAGAGAGTTAATCTGTGTTTCCATCTCTGTCTTCTTTGCTGAAAGTTCAGCGTTTGTAGCCTTAGTCTCCTTGATTCCTGTGAAAGCTGGCTTAATGCCAAGGAATCCAATACCAAAGATAAGGAGAGCAATGACTGCGATGATTATAGTGTTTCTATCTTTTTCTGACATTGTAATCTCCCCTTTCTTATTCTGCTGTCACTGGCTTGAAAGTTGCACTGATGGAGAATCCATAGCCGTCTTCCTTAGAGCCACTGAATGCGTTATAGTTTACTGAATCGAAAATGCCAAGAGCTTCAAGATCTCTTACGAACTGTGAAATACCAGTTGTTGCTGGTGCAATTGCCTTAGCATCACAAGCGATTGAGAAATAGCCATTAGAAGCTGAATAACTGTAGTTTGAAATTGTAACACCGTTCTTAGTAGCGGCATTAGCAATCTTTGAGAAGAATGCAGAATCAACATCAGGATATGTCTTGATAGCATTGATTGCTGCTTCCATATTGGCTTTCTGAGTGTTAGCCTGATCAATCTTCTCCTTAGTAGCAACTGCTTCATTATAAGTAGCTACGTTCTGAGAATCATTGATGTATTTCTCCATTGACTTACCCTTTGCCTTCATACCAAGAAGTACAGCTTCGAGAAGTACGAAAACGATGAGTACAAGTACAAGTACTGCGATCAATGGTTTCAAGATCTTAGCAAGGTCAAGATTCTTCTTCTTTCCTTCAACAACGAGTTCATACTGGTTGAGGAAGTTCATCTGATTTGGCTGAAGGTACTGAACCTTAGCCTTCTTTTCTTTAGCCTTCTTCTCCTGAGGAGCATCGGCGTCAGCTGCTACTGGAGCTGCTGCTGGAGCTTCTACTGTAGCTTCGTCAGCTGGTTTCTTATTTAATAAAGCCATTCTTCAGCACTCCTTTCAAGAAAGCATATTGCCAAGTGGGAACAAATAGTCAGACATAAGGAATGCTGCCTTTTGCTTATCCTTGG
>JAZQQZ010000012.1:0-23318 GCA_045629305.1 Acutalibacteraceae bacterium
AACTGGGTGGATAGCATAGCGAACGGTTGCACCGTTTGCTGTGAGCTTGTCAGCGAGCTGCTTAACGTTTGCCTGAGCCTGAGCGAGAGCCATACCATAACCTGGTACGATGATAACGTCTTTAGCGTTCTTGAGAATAGAGCCAACATCGGCTTTTTTCTCAGCAGCTGGAGCCTCTTGTGGCTCTTCTGCCTTCTTCTCGGCTGCAGGAGCTGCCTTCTTAGCAGGAGCAGCTGTCTTGCCGAGGAGAATATCCATAAGGCTTCTGTTCATTGCCTTACACATAATCTGTGTAAGGATGAGGCCAGAAGCACCTACGATGCCGCCGACAGCAACGAGAAGTACGTCGCCGATAGCAAGGCCGGCGATTGAACCTGCAACTCCTGAGAAGGAGTTGAGGAGTGAAATTGTAATAGGCATGTCGGCGCCACCAACTCTGATAGAGAAGAGGAGACCGAACGCACATGAGAGTACAAGTGCAGCGATTACAAATGGAACAAGTGGTTTACAGAAAATTGCTACAACGCAAAGGGCGAGGGAACCGAAGAGTGAAATCATTGTAAGTGGGCTATGTCCTGGAAGGATAACCGGCTTAGATTTCATAATTCCCTGAAGTTTTGCAGCGGCAACAAGAGAACCAACAAGCGTAACTATACCTACAACAAGTGCAAGCATACCGGTGAAAAGACCGAAACCATTTGCATCAGCATCAGTGAGAAGTGTAAGCGCTGCAACGAAAGCTGAAGCACCACCGCCGAAACCGTTAAGAAGAGCAACAGTCTGCGGCATCTGAATCATTTTAACCTTCACTGCAATAAAGGCACCAATTGCGGAACCGATAAGCATTGCAATGATGATTACAACAAGTGCTGTGAGAACGTCGTCACCGAATACGTTGTACTGAAGCATAGTGAGCACGATGGCTGCTGCCATACATACAGCTGAAATGCTATTACCAGAATAAGCTTTTTCAACCTTGCTCATGAGATAGATGCCGAGGAGTACACCGAGTACAAGAACGGCACTAAGGATGTAATAAAGTGTATCTGGAATAAGAGAAGTAGGGGTCATTATTTGTTACCTCCCTTATCTTTTTTCTTGAACATTTTAAGCATACGGCCTGTAACGCCAAATCCACCTACAACATTTATCATTGCAAGGATGATAGCGAGTGCACCGAATACATATCCAAGGATAGGGTCGTCTGCGCGTACCGCGAGGACGGTTGAAGAAATTGCACCAAGTACTGTAACACCTGAGAGGGCATTCATGCCTGACATAAGAGGTGTGTGAAGGAGACTTGGTACGTTGTTAATGAGTTTGTAGCCGACTACCATGGATACAAGGAAAACGACTACGAGAACGATTTCATTCATAGAACAATACTCCTTATTCTAATAGAAAGCGCGGCCCCAAATTGATGAAGCCGCGCTATTTTTACGCGAAGGTTATGGATTAAAGGCCCATTGCCTCAAGAGCACCAGCGTGAACAATCTTACCGTCGATTGTTGTAAGTGCAGACTTGATGATTTCGTCTTCCATATCAAGAGCGATTTCGCCGTCCTTAGTCATGAACTTAACGAGTTCAAGCATGTTATTAGCGAACATCCATGTTGAAGATGTTGGAAGGATACCAGGAATGTTCTTTGTACCGATGATTGTAACACCGTGCTTCTGCTCGATGCCGCCCTTAGGTGTGATTTCACAGTTACCACCCTGGTCGATAGCGATATCAACGATAACTGAACCTGGCTTCATTGACTTAACCATCTCTTCTGTGAGAAGGATAGGAGCAAGCTTACCAGGAATAAGTGATGAACAGAAGATGATGTCCATTTCAGGAACATACTTAGCAAGAACTTCCTGCTCGTGCTTAAGAACATCGTCAGGAAGACGAAGAGCATATCCGCCAGGACCTACAGCGAGTTCTGCAGGAACTTCTACGTCGATAAGCTTAGCACCGCAAGCCTGAACGCTCTCCTGTCCCATAGGACGGATATCAGCACCATATGTCTGAGCGCCGAGTGACTTAGCTGTAGCGAGAGCACGCATACCAGCAACGCCAACACCAAGAACAAGAGCCTTAGCAGGCTTGATCTGGCCAGCAGCACACATGATGTTAGGAATGAACCAAGGAAGTCTATCAGCAGCCATAATCATGCCCTTGTAACCAGCGCATGTTGACATTGATGAAAGAGCATCCATTGACTGAGCTCTAGAAATACGTGGAATACCATCAAGTGTTACGGAGATAACACCTTTAGCTGCCATATCCTTAACCATCTGATGGTTAACTGGAGATGCAGGATGGATGAATGTGATGAGGTACTGACCTTCATGCATCATTTCGATTTCGTGCTTACCCTTAGCTTCGTTAAAGAGAGGCTCTTTAACCTTAAGGATAACACTAGCTTTAGCATAGAGATCCTCAACGTCGTCAACGATCTCAGCACCAGCTGCAACATAGTCAGCGTCTGGATAGAAAGCACCAGCGCCAGCGTCTTTTTCAACTAATACCTTAGCACCAAGAGCTACGTACTCTTTGACTGTTTCAGGAGTAGCTGATACACGATCTTCCTCGTGCATAATTTCTTTTGGGATACCGATAATCATGGTAATCTAACCTCCAATTTTCTTAATATGCCGTCGTAAAGTATAACACTAATTGAATATCATTTCACTATACAAATTTAACATATTTTCACGCGTATTTTTTATATATAGTTTCATTTTATATGATGGAATAAGCGGGGCGAGTGTGTTATCATATATGTGCTTATAATTTTTAACTTTTAAAGGAGGAAAAAACTTTGAAAGATCCAAGAGCAATGGCATTTTGTAATGCCTACGGTGTTCTCGCAGCACTTGAAAACCTCTGTGAAATGGATGATGACGCAAAGAAGATCTGCCAGAAGCTTAAGGCTCCTGTAGCTCTCTGCTTCGATGTTAAGGATGGTCCTTGCATCACACTCAGCTTCACAAATGATGGTTGTAAGTTTATCGAAGGCGATGCAGAATGCACATGTAAGATGTCATTCACATCTCCAGAGGCATTTAACAACCTCATTGATAATTCTAAGCCAGGCATTCCAACTAAGAACCCAGTACAGGTTCTTACATTCTTGCTTGGTCCTTTCACAAAGCTCACGAACTTACTCGTTAAGTATCTTAGAGCTTCTGATGAAGACCTTAAGAATAAGGATTTCTTTGAGAAGTCAACAATTCTTACAATGTACGTAATTGGTGGCGCTATCTGTGCACTCGGAAACACAGATGAAATCTCTAAGCTTTCTGCTTCTTACATCGTTGATGGTGATGTTCAGATGGGCATTACAGACAAGGTATACGTAACAATTAAGGCTCGTAACCATGTTCTTTCAATCGAGAAGAAGAAACCAGAGAATCCACGCGCAATCATGGAATTCAATTCAATCGAACTTGCTAACGGTTTGTTCAACGGTACAGCATCTACAATGGGCGAACTTTGCGCAGGTAACATCTACATGAGCGGTATGATTAACATGCTTGATAACATCAACCGCATTCTTGATAGAGTTTCAATTTATCTTGCATAAGGAGGGGAACAGATAATGAGTAAATATCCAGAATATTCACATGTTGAATCTAAAAAATGGTTTGATAGAGCACTCGCAGCTGTTCCATCAGGCGTTTATGGCCACCTCGGCCCATCAGAAGGACTTTTCCTTCCAATCACAAAGTGGCCACTTATGTGCGACCACGCTAAGGGCACATATTTCTGGGATGTAGACGGTAACCGTTACATCGACTACATGTGCGCTTATGGTCCTAACGTTCTTGGTTACTGCGATGACGACGTTGACGCAGCAGCTATTGAGCAGCTTAAGAAGGGCAACTGCACAACATCTGTATCTTACAAGATGGTTGAGTGTGCTGAGCTCCTTAAGGACACAGTTAACTGTGCAGACTGGGCATTCTTCATGAAGAATGGTTCAGATGCTACAACATTCTCAGTAATGTGCGCTCGTGCACATACAGGTAAGAAGAAGATTGTATTCTTCAAGGGTTACTATCATGGTGACTTCCAGTGGGCTCAGAAGGCTGACTATCCTGGTATCCTTCCAGAAGAAGTTGCTAACAACGTTGTTATTCCTTGGTTCGACATGGAAGCTCTTCAGAGAGTTTACGATGAGAACAATGGTGACGTTGCAGCAATCATTGCACAGCCATATGACCACGGTAACTTCTATGACAACGTATGCGCTACTAAGGAGCAGTGGGCTGCAGTTCGTAAGTTCTGCGATGATCACGGTATGCTTCTTATTATCGATGACGTACGTGTTGGTTTCCGTCTTGACCTCGCTGGTTCTGACCATTACTACGGATTCAAGGCTGACCTTATCTGCTTCTGCAAGGCTCTTGCAAACGGATATAACATGTCTTGCGTATGCGGTCAGGAACACATGAAGTCAACAGCTTCATCAGTTGTATACACAGGTTCTTACTGGCTTTCAGCTGAGCCATTTGCAGCATGTATTGCATGTATCAACAAGATGAAGAGACTTGATACACCTACAATGTTCCGTCAGAAGGGCACAAAGCTCCTCGATGGTCTTGTAGCAGCAGGTAAAGAGCATAACATCAATCTCGTTACATCTGGTGAGCCAGCTCTCTTCTATTTCAGAATTGCTAACGATGATAACCTTATGCTTCACCAGGAGTGGATTGCTGAGTGCGTAAGCCGTGGTATCTTCTTCGCATCACACCACAACCACTTCATCAACGCTTCATTGACAGATGAGGATATCGACTACACAATCGACGTAGCAAACGATGCATTCTCAGTTGTTGCTGAGCGTCATCCAGACCTTGGTCTTATTAAATAAGGAAATAATCAATTTCAATTGATTGAAAGGGGATATATAAATGCCAGCTAATTACAAGCCTTTTGATAAGGCTGAATGGCTCCGCCTTGAGAAAAAAGCTCACGAACTTCGTCAGCTTACTCTTAAGACAGCTATGTGGGGCGGATCAGGACATATTGGTGGCGCAATGTCTGCTATGGATGCTATGACAATTCTTTATCATAGATTCATGAAGCTTGATCCACACAATCCAAATTATGAAGATAGAGACCGTTTCGTTCTTTCAAAGGGTCACGCAGCAGTAGGTTATGCTCCTGTACTCGTTGACTACGGCTTTATGCCAATCGAAGAACTCCAGATCTTTAACCTTACAGGTGCTAAAATCGGTATGCACCTTGACTCAAATAAGGTAAAGGGCGTTGATTTCTCAACAGGCTCTCTTGGACACGGAATTTCACTCGGTGTTGGCGCTGCTCTTGCTGCAAAGCTTAAGGGCAAGGATTACATGACATATGTAATCTGCGGCGACGGCGAAATGAACGAAGGTTCAAACTGGGAAGCTATCATGAGCGCAGCTCAGTTCAAGCTTTCTAACCTTGTTGTTATGGTTGATAACAACAAGTGCATGATTGATGGTCGTGTTGCTGATGAGATGAACATCGAACCAATCGATAAGAAGTTCAAGGCATTCAATTTCAACGTATATCGTATTGATGGCCATGACTTCTCACAGCTCAACATTGCTATTGAAAAGGCTATTGAGAATTCTAAGAATGGTGACAAGCCAACAGCAATTATCCTTGATACATTCAAGGGTGAAGGCGTTGACTTCATGAAGGATAACTACCTCTGGCACTATGGCTCACTTGATGATGCTAAGGCTAAGGCAGCCTTCGATTCTCTTGATAAGTATTATGCAGAGCGTTGCGCTCGTGCTGAAAAGGAGGGCAAATAATCATGGGTGGTATGGTATATACTTCTATCGAAGCTGAGAGACTTACTACAGCTGAGTACTATGGTAAGGCACTCCACGATTTAGGCGAAGAGCATCCAGAAGTTATTGCTCTTACAGCTGACCTTGCTAAGTCTACAAAGATTGCTCCTTTCACAAAGGCATTCCCAGAGAGACTTATCAACTGTGGTATCGCTGAGCAGAACATGTTCGGTATCGCTGCAGGTCTTGCAAAGAACGGTTTCGTTCCTTATGCATCAACATTCTCAATCTTCGCTGCTGCTCGTTCTCTTGATCAGATTCATACAGATATCTGCTATCAGAACGTTCCTGTAAAGATTCTTGCATCTCATGCAGGTACATCTTTCGGTCAGGCTGGTTCAACTCACCACGCTATCATCGACCTTGCAGTAGCAAGATCACTTCCTCATATGACAGTTATGTGCCCAGCAGATGGTGCTGAGGCATACAAGCTTGTTAAAGCTTCATATGACATTCCTGGTCCTGTTTACATTCGTATCAACCGTGGATTTGACGCAGTTGTATATGAGGGCGGCCCAGATTCAGTTAATTTCGTTTGGGATAAGGCTGATCAGCTTAAAGACGGTAACGATGCTACAATCATCGGTATCGGTGCTGGCGTTTATCAGTCACTCCAGGCAGCTAACATCTTGAAGTCAGACCTTGGCGTTGAGGCTCGTGTACTTAACATGCATACACTTAAGCCAATCGACAAGGAAGCTATCAAGAAGGCAATCGACGAGACAGGTTGCATCGTAACAGTAGAAGACCACGTTATCCAGGGCGGTCTTGGTTCAGCAGTTGCTGAGGTTATCGCTGAGTACGGTAAGCCATGTCAACTCAAGATGCTTGGTCACGACAATAACTTCTCAACAATCGGTCTTCAGGAAGACTTGCTCACAATTGCTGGTATCGACGCTAATGGCGTTGCTGCTGCAACAGCTAAGCTCCTCGGTAAGACAATTACTGGTAATACCGATTGGTCAGATGAATATTAATAAGGAGGAAAAGAATTATGCCTACAGATGAAGTACGTTATGCGAATAAAGTTTTCATGGCAGGTGCTTTACCTCTTATGAAAATCATCGCTACAGACGATCCTACACTTAACAAACTTTTCACAACAGCTAGAGTTAATGCTGTTTACCAGGTTTCTGCTAAAGATGGCGGCAAGAAAGAAGCTGTTCACTTTGTAGTAACAGATGGTGCTTGGGAAGTTTACCAGGGCGTTTACACAGGTAATAAGCCAATCGCTGGTGAGCTTGCTTTCTCATCAATGGAAAAGATGAACGCATTTATGACAGGAGACATGACAAAACTTCCAATGTTCAAGATTAAGAACGTTCCAAAGTTCGGTCTCTTCATGGCTGTTCTTCTTAAGATGTCTTCACTTCTTACAGCTACAGAAGTACCAGAGGACGAAGCAACACAGGTTCTTCTTACAAAACTCTATTTTGCTCTTCTCTCAACAGGTATCTCAGCTCTTAATAAGATGGGACATCCAACAATTTCTAAGTGGGTTAAGGAATCTCCAGACCGTTGCTACCAGTGGGAAGTAATCGGTTACCCAGAGATCTCTGCTCACCTCAGAATTGACCACGGTAACTCTAAGGCAGGTAAGGGCCTCTATGAGCGTTCAGATCCATTCTTCACAATGGCATTTGACTGCCCTAAGTCAGCTCTTCTTATCCTCATGGAGATCGGCGATATGTTCGAAATGACAGCAAATCGTCAGCTCATCATGAAGGGTGGCCCAGAGTTCGGCGTACAGCTTGGTGACCATATGGCAACTGTTGGTGCACTTGCTAAATAACAACCCTATAAAATTGTGGGCAAGCTAATGCTTGCCCACTTTTTTTATCATCTACGATATGATATTATATAATATGTATATATAAAGTTAGTTAGAGAAAAAATATTTTTGCGCGAGAAGACGGACATGTGCAGACGGTCCTACAGAGATTTCATGTCGTGTTCTTCAAATCCTAGCGTCGAACCCGTTCGTCGCCGAGTGTGAAAATATTTTTTCGACACAAGCCTGTGGAATAAAAAGTGATTGGTGACAGTATTGTATAAGATTGGAATTGACCTGGGCGGGACGAACGTGGCCGCTGGGGTCGTAAATGAAGAGAATAGAATAGTGGGCAGAGCCAGCGTGCCAACGAATTTGCCACGCCCAGCGGAGGCGATTGCGGATAGCATAGCCGAAGCGGCGAGATTGGCAATGACAGATGCAGGCATTGAACTGGATGTCGTAAGTAGCGTAGGTGTAGGTACACCTGGCGCTGTAAGTGCTGACGGCATCGTAGAAAATGACGCCAATCTCGGATTCATCAATACGCCACTTAGAGCAATGCTTGAAGAGAGAATAGGCAAGCCGGTGAGAGTTGGAAATGATGCTAACTGTGCAGCACTTGGCGAGCAAGTTGCAGGCTCTGGCATTGGTACTAATTCTTTCATTGCAATCACACTCGGCACAGGAGTCGGTGGAGGTATCATCATTGATGGTAAACTCCTCACCGGCATCAATGGCGCCGCAGGCGAGATAGGCCATATGGTGATTGATAGGGAGGGAATCCCTTGTAAATGTGGAAGAATAGGTTGCTTTGAGCAATATGCATCAGCAACTGCTCTTATTAGAAATGCTAAAGAAAAGGGCCTTCCAATATCTAGTGCTAAAGATGTATTTACTCTTTCTAGTACTGGAAATCTGATTGCAGCAGAACTTATTGATGACTATATCGAGTATCTATCAGTTGGGATAGTAAACCTTATCAATATTTTCCAACCAGATATGATCTCACTCGGTGGCGGCATCGCTGCCCAAGGCGAGAGGTTACTTGCACCTCTTCGCAAGAAGGTCGAGGAGAAGAGATATACAAAGTATTCAGAGAAACAGACTTTATTAAGATGCGCAACTCTCGGTAACGATGCCGGAATCATAGGTGCAGCATCACTTTAAGGAGCATATATGTACGAGAAAGTTATAGGGGCCGCAAGAAAGAACGGCTGTGAATACATAGAGAACGCGGATATGAGAAAGTTCACCACTTTTAAGATTGGTGGACCAGCGAAGCTTCTTGTTCTCCCGAACTCTGTCGATGCATTGTCTGAAATTTTGAAGGCATGCAAAGAGGAGGGAGTGAAGCCAATTGTACTTGGAAACGGCAGTAACGTTCTTGTCCGTGATGAGGGCATAGATGGCATAGTTATAGTGCTTGGAGATGCATTCTCTAAAATTGAATACGCCGGCAACGACCTCGTTCGTGCAGAGGCAGGTGCGAAGCTTATCTCACTCTGCAGATTCGCACTCGACTACTCACTCGGTGGAATGGAATTCGCATTTGGAATTCCGGGCACCGTAGGTGGCGCAGCATTTATGAATGCAGGCGCTTATGGCGGAGAGATGAAGGATGTCATCTGGGTTGTAAATCATATGAATCTTGATGGTGAGCGTGGCTCATTCCAGGGATCACAGCTTGATTTCTCTTATCGCCATTCCGCTTATTCGGACAGCGATCTTATAATCACATCTGTAATATTCCATCTTGAACACGATGATGCTAATGGCATAAAGAATAAGATGGATGACGTTCAGAGAAGAAGAAAAGCGAAACAGCCACTTGAATATCCTTCCGCAGGAAGCACATTTAAGAGACCAGAGGGCTATTTTGCCGCAGCACTTATTGATGAGTGCGGCCTTAAAGGAAAGAGAGTCGGAGGTGCCGAGGTATCGGAGAAACATTCCGGTTTCGTAATTAACGTTGGGGATGCGACAGCATCTGACGTACTTACACTTATGAGTGAAGTTCAGGCAACTGTTAAGGAACAGAAGGGCGTAGAACTTGAACCAGAAGTAAGAATTATATAAGAGGATATTATGTCATTTGCTAGTACCGTAAAAGCTGAATTAATTGAAAAGAGCGTTCTTGCCCGCACTATGGGAGGAATGAAGCCATGCTGCATCGAAGCGGAGATGTACGGCATATTCCTTTTCTGTCGTGATTTCGGTACTAAGGCAATTTGCATTAAGACAGAGCATGAGGATGTTGCCAATCTCTTCTGTGATTACGCAGAGATGATTACAGGCACTGCTCCAAATGTGGAGTACTTAAGCTCTGGCAAATATAAAATCACAGTAAAAGGCGCCGAGGAGCGTCGATTATTGCTTGACCACTTTGGCCATACTGGCGCCGAGGTAACTCGTCGCATGAACCGTGCCAATGTGGAAAATGACTGCTGCGTGGCAGCCTTGCTCCGCGGCGCATTTCTCTCATGTGGTACTGTTACAGACCCTGAGAAAGACTATCATCTCGAATTTGTAATGTCTCATAAAGTGCTTTCAAATGACCTTAAAAAGCTTATTTCTGAGATTACAATTGCTGATGATACAGGTAATATCATTGAATTTAGACCTAAATATGTAGAGAGACGTGGAGTACATGTAATCTACTTTAAAGATGGTGAGCAGGTCGAGAACCTTCTCACATATATGGGCGCATCGGATGCCGTTCTTGAAATTATGGGCACCCGTATGTATAAAGATATGCGCAACAAAGTAAATAGAAAAGTTAATTTTGAGAATGCCAACTCGAGTAGGGCGTTCGATGCTGCATATAATCAAATTGAGGCAATAAGATATATTGAGGAGACGCAGGGACTCGGATATCTTCCAGATGACCTTCGTGAACTCGCAACTCTTCGCCTTGAAAATGAAGATTATACTTTGAAAGATCTTGCAGACAATCTTAAAGAACCTATGTCCAAGTCTGGAGTTAATTACCGACTTGGTAAGATACTTGAAATTGCAGAAGGGCTTGGGTGGAAGTCGTGAGTTTTGCTCATTTGCACTTACATACTGAATATAGTCTTCTCGATGGAGCTTGTAAGATAAACGAGCTCCCAGATGTTGTAAGTAACCTCGGACAGACAGCTGTGGCTATGACGGACCACGGATGTATGTACGGGGCTATTGACTTTTACAAAGCTTGTAAAGCGAAGGGAATTAAGCCAATTATTGGCTGTGAGGTATATGTCTCAGATGATATGCATGACAAGGTCTCCGCTGCGGCGAAGATTCGTCACCATCTCGTCCTTCTCTGCGAGAATAACGAGGGATACCAGAATCTTATTAAGATGGTATCGGACTCATATACAGATGGATTTTATAGTAAACCAAGAATAGATAAGAATCTCCTAAAGAAGCATAGCAAGGGCCTCATCGCGCTCTCTGCTTGCCTGCAGGGCGAAATCCCTGCCAAGATTTCGGCAGGCAATTATGACGGCGCAGTGGAGGCCGCACTTGAGATGAAGGAGATAATGGGAGAGGGCAACTTCTTCATAGAACTCCAGAATCATGGCATACCTGAGGAACAGAGAAATCTCGCACAGCTTGTCCGCCTTGCACGTGAGACGGGGATAGAACTTGTTGCGACAAATGATTGCCATTATCTTACTAAAGAAGATTCTATTATTCAGAAGATTCTCGTCTGCATACAGACGAACCATACGATAAATGAGGATACAGGCCTCGACTTTAGAACAGAGGAGTTCTACATAAAGTCTGAGGATGAGATGAGAGAACTCTTCCCTATGGCACCTGAGGCGATTGATAACACAATGGTTATCGCTGACCGCTGTAATGTGGAGTTCGAATTCGGTAAGACTAAACTTCCTCATTTTGAAGTTCCAGATGGTAGGGAGCATGCGGAGTATCTCCGCGCTCTTGCAACAGCTGGATTTAAGAAGAGATATAAGGGTGTTTCTGAAGAGACCCTTGCAAAATATAGAGAGCGCATGGATTATGAGCTCGGAGTTGTAGATTCTATGGGATATACGGACTATTATCTTATAGTTTTCGATTTCGTTCGCTTCGCTAAAAATGCGGGTATACCTGTGGGCCCAGGACGTGGTTCTGGAGCGGGCAGTATAGTCGCATATTGCATAGGTATAACAGATGTAGACCCTATGCAATATAATTTGCTCTTTGAGCGTTTCCTCAATCCAGAGCGTGTATCTATGCCAGATTTCGATATTGATTTCTGCTACGAGCGCCGCTCTGAGGTAATTGATTATGTGACTGAGAAATATGGTGAGGACCATGTGGCTCAAATTGTTACTTTCGGAACGCTCGCAGCACGTGCGGCCATCAAGGATGTTGGCCGTGTCCTTGGCGTATCTTATGCCAAAGTTGATGCAATAACGAAGAAGATTCCATGGCGTCTCGCTCATGATTTATCTAAGGCGATAGAGATTGTCCCTGAGATTCAAAATATGATTGATACGGACCCAGAGATCCGTGAACTTATAGAGTATTCTCTTAAAATAGAGGGTATGCCTCGCCATACATCCACCCATGCGGCTGGTGTAGTAATTACTAAGGACCCAGTCTATACCTACGTACCTATGGCGAAAAAGGACGATTCGATAGTCACACAATATACGATGACAGCCCTTGACGAGCTCGGTCTTCTTAAGATGGATTTCCTTGGTCTTCGTACTTTGACTGTCATTGCGAATGCAGAAAAACTTATCAAAAATCGTGTTCCAGAGTTCGCTGTAAAGGATATTGACTTTACAGACAAGGAAACTTTTGAAATGTTCGGCCGTGGAGAGACTGAAGGTGTCTTCCAATTTGAGTCATCTGGCCTTCGAAATGTGATGATGCAATTTAGACCTACATCACTCGAAGACCTCATAGCACTAACATCTCTCTACCGTCCAGGTCCTATGGATTCGATACCTACTTATATTCATAACAGGTATCATCCAGAGGATGTGAAGTATAAGACTCCGGAACTTGCAAGCATATTGGATGTAACCTATGGCTGCATGGTATATCAGGAGCAGGTAATGCAAATTTGCCGTGAACTTGCTGGTTATTCGCTCGGCCACGCCGATATCGTAAGGCGTGCGATGTCGAAGAAAAAGCATGCTGTGATGCAGGAGGAGAGATCCACCTTCGTCGAAGGTTGTAAGGCGAATGGAATTGCCGAGTCTGCGGCCAATTCCATCTTCGACGATATGGTATCCTTCGCATCCTATGCTTTTAATAAATCGCACGCGGCTTGTTACGCCAATCTTGCATTCCAGACCGCTTATCTTAAGTGCCATTTCCCAGCTGAATTTATGGCATCTCAGATCACAAGTTTCATCGGTCAACCGGAAAAAGTTACCGAGTATATCGCTGAATGTAACTCTATCGGTGTAGAGGTGCTTCCGCCTCATGTTAATCGTAGCTACGCTGATTTTACTATTGATGATGGCAAGATAATTTTCGGACTTCTCGGTGTCAAAGGTATCTCTCATAACTTCATTGATGAGATGGTATGCGAGCGCACGCTTGGTGGGCCGTTTACATCATATTATGAATTCCTTCGCCGCTGTCACGGCCAAGGCTTCAACCGCAAGTGCGCCGAAGCCCTTATCAAGTGCGGTGCGCTCGACGGATTTGATCTCAATCGACGTCAGATGCTTACCATGCTTACGGACATTTTGGCAGAACTTGATAATGACAAGCGTAGAAATGTTGAGGGACAGATTGGCCTCTTTGATATGGATGTATATCAAGATGTCGATACTGGTCCAGAGGTTCCAAATTTACCTGAATTTGACAAGACTGAAATTCTTCTCTATGAGAAGGAGATGACAGGTCTATATATCTCTGGTCATCCAATGCAGGATTACGCAGATGCGGCAAAATCTATGAAGTCCGCAAAGGTCTGCGAACTCCTTGAGGCATCGGAGGACGGAACAAGCAAATACAAAGATAACGATGAGATTTTGCTTCTCTGTCTTGTGTCTGGAATTCGTGTAAAACTCACTAAGTCGTCGACGACAATGGCCAATGCCTACGCGGAGGACTTAACAGGTGGAATAGAACTTACAATTTTCCCGAAGACTTATCAACAATATGGTGGACTTCTCCGCGAAAATGGCGTTTATGTCATCGACGGACGACTCGCTGTCAGCGATGAGGAGAGACCTAGTATCAAGGTTATGAGGATTACTCCATATGCCAAGGCTGATATTCCAGTTAAGAAGAAAAAGTCTGGACTTTTTCTTCGCTTTTCATCATCAAACGATGAAAGAATAGTTGAAGCTACCAAGGTTCTTAATACATCAAGTAGGGGAAGCACACCAGTATTTTTCTACTATCTTGACGAGAAAAAGTATGACAAAGAAGCCTTCGCGAATCCCATCAATATCTCAGAGGATCTCCTCTCAAGGCTCCGCGACATTCTTGGAGATAAAGATGTTGTATATCAATAAAATATAATTGACATTGATATATATAAATGAGATACTTTATAATGGAAAAAATTCGAATTCAATTTTGCTTGGAGGCAGAAAATGAAAACTATAGCTGTATTAACGAGTGGCGGCGATGCGCCAGGAATGAACGCTGCAATACGTGCAGTTGTTCGTACAGCAATTGAAAATGATATGCACATTCTCGGCATCAACAATGGTTTTGAAGGACTCATGACCGGCGATGTTGTCGAGATGAATTTGCGTTCAGTATCCAATATTATCAATCGCGGTGGTACAATCCTCCATAGTGCCCGTTCAGATGATTTCAAGACTCCTGAGGGACAGGCGAAAGCAGTAGAGATGTGCAAGGCTCTCGGTATCGAAGGTCTTATTGTTATCGGTGGAGACGGTTCGTTCCGTGGCGCTCAGGCGCTCACTCACCATGGCATCACATGTATTGGAATACCAGGTACAATCGATAATGATATCGCTTGTACAGATAATACAATCGGCTATGACACAGCAATGAATACTGTAATGGACATGGTCGATAAAATCCGTGATACAACAGAGTCACACTCCCGTTGCTCAGTAGTTGAGGTTATGGGACGCGACGCTGGTTATATTGCTCTGTACGCAGGTATTGCTGTAGGTGCAACTATTATTCTTGTACCTGAGTTCGAGTATGACTTCGAGAAAGATGTAGTTGAAGTTATGCGGCGTACAATCGCAACAGGTAAGCGCCACTTCGTTGTTGTCGTAGCTGAGGGCTGCGGTGATGCAACGGAGATGGCTAAACTAATTGAGGAGCGCACGGGAGTAGAATCACGTGCTACAATCCTCGGCCACGTTCAGAGAGGCGGTGCGCCGACAGTACGTGACCGTGTCCTCGCATCCCGCATGGGTAACTATGCAACACGTCTTCTCCGTTATGAGAACAAGAGCTGCGTTGTTGCAGAGAATGCGGGCGCCATAGTCGATTATCCAATCGACGTGGCTCTTGATATGAAAAAAGATCTTGATGCCAATACATACAGAATGGCACACGAGATATCCATTTAAGGAGGATATAAATGACCTTTACTAATGTAGCAACCCTTCTTGGTGGTATCGCGATGTTCATCTTTGGTATGAACGAAATGGGCGATAACTTAAGAGATATGGCAGGAAACTATCTTAAAAAGATTCTTGCCAAACTGACTGAAAAACGATTTGTTGCAGTACTTGTAGGTGCAGGACTTACAGCACTTATCCAGAGTTCCAATGCAATCTGTGCAATGGTAGTTGGATTTGTAAATGCGGGTCTTATGCAACTGGAACGATCAGTTGGAATCATTATTGGTGCTAAGATAGGTACCACAATTACTGGACAACTTATCGCTTTTAATATTTCGGAACAAGCACCTCTCTTAATCTTTTTTGGCGTTGTATGTAGCATGTTCTTTAAGAACCAAAAGGTTAAGTATTTCGGAAATGTTATTGCGAGCCTCGGCGTATTATTTATGGGCCTAGGTCTTATGAAAACATCTATGGAACCACTTGGGGAACTTGATTGGTTCTTAGATTTAGTAAAGGGCTTATCTAACCCATTACTTGGAATACTATTTGGAATTGTATTTACAACTATTATGCAGTCTGTATCTGCATCAGTAGGTATTCTCCAGATGCTCTTGCTTTCTGGGGCTATGGATTTTAGACCGGCTCTATTCATAATGCTTGGTATGAATATTGGTGCTTCTATTGCACCGATTCTTGCATCAATAGGTGGACGTAAAGATGCCAAGCGTGTAGCAGCAATTGTAGTAGAAATTGAAGTTATTGGTGCAATTGTATTTACGCTTGCAGTTTTACTCTTCCCACAGATCATTAATATTCTTCAAATGACATCGGACAATCCTAGCCGTCAGATGGCTAATGCGAATACTATTTTCAGTATCGTTATGTGTTTCGTTACATTCCCAATTGCTCCATTTATTGCATGGCTCTCACGTAAGATTATCCGTGGTGAGGATGCAGACGAAGGCGAAGCTAAACTTGAATATATCAATGAAAGTGGATTTAAGACATCTGCAACAGCTATCGCACAGATTGATGCTGAGGTTCGTCGCATGGAATCACTTGTTAAGCAGAACCTTAAGATTGCAACAGATACATTCTATGCAAGCAAAGAATATGATAAAGACAAGTTTATGGTGACTGAGAAGACCATCGATTTCCTCAACAAGGCAATCACCGATGCTCTTATCAAATGCTCATCTCTTAAACTTACAGATTCTGAAGCGGCTCATGTCGGTCATCTGTTCCACGTAATTACCGACCTTGAGCGTATCGGCGACCACGCCGAGAATCTTATCGATTATGCGAATCGCATGATCGAGGAGGATAAGCAGTTCACTGAGGAAGCTAAGGTTGAACTCAAGGAACTTATTGTTATGACCAATCACATCCTTGATGATGCTTCAGTTCATCTCTTCGAGCCATCCCAGGAGGCATATAACAACATCTACCTCC
Organism: Acutalibacteraceae bacterium; assembly: GCA_045629305.1. GTDB lineage: Bacteria > Bacillota > Clostridia > Oscillospirales > Acutalibacteraceae > UBA1227. Next base: position 16,582 of record JAZQQZ010000012.1, read on the forward strand.
AGGAGGTTGCAATTGATGATCTCGTTGATCTCATGAAGGAAAACCATGTCGATCGTCTTCACAAGAAGGAATGCCACTCTTCACAGGGCCTTATCTTCGTAGAGGCATTGACAGACCTTGAGCGTGTCGCAGACCACGCTCTCAATATCGCTCAAGCAGCGAAGGTTCGCTATCACTATGACGGACCTGATGCTAAGCTTGCAGATGATACGATCTAAAATGTGAAACAGTGCTTTTTGTGCATGTTTCACAATTGTTTAAAAGTTGTCAGACTTTTCTTTGTGAAAATTGTTGACTATTTGATACTTTGGAGTTATATTGAAGACAGAAAGAAACAGAAAGGACTGAGTCCAATGCACAAAGAGGTTTCGAAAGTCTAAAACTACAGTTGAGAGGTAAACTCCAATGACATAATAAGATAAGCGGTAGCGAGCTTCGCTACCGCTTCTTTTTATTGATTTTAATTGTATTTTAATATAGAATATCATATATGAGTAACAGTGTTGTAAGACAAACTATATTACCGCTTGGTGCGGCTATGATTTGGGGTACCGGATTCGTCGCTCAATATCTTGGAGCGGATTCGATGCCCGCTTTTGCGTTTAATGCAGTGCGCAATTTCATAGCTATTTGGTTCCTTGCGCTGGTGGTTCTTGTCTTCGATGTAATAAGAAAGGGAAATCCAGAACTCCAGAAGGATTATTCCCATTCCAATAGAGATCTATTCGTGGGTGGAACACTTTGCGGAATAGCGCTTGGTGTTGCGATGAACCTGCAACAGTTCGGAATCGAGGGTGCAGGTGCAGGCAAGTCCGGATTTATAACGGCACTGTACGTTGTGTTGATTCCGGTGTTTTCGGCATTCGGAGGTAGACGACAGTCACTAAGAATTTGGTTCGCAGTTATTATCGCCGTATTTGGTCTATATCTTCTTTGTATTAAAGATGGACTTACAATTGCAAAGTCGGATATCTATCTCATCGGTTGTGCCATAATGTTCACGACGCAGATGCTTCTCGTGGCACATTATGTCAAAACCGTCGACGAGACGCGACTCTCGTGCTACCAGTTCGCGATAGCAGCGGTCGTGTCCGCAATATTTATGTTGGCTTTCGACCAGGTACCTACCTGGGAGATGATAAAGATGGCAATCGGACCGCTGCTCTATACAGCGATACTGTCGAGCGGAGTCGCCTATACCTTGCAGGTGTTCGCGCAGAAGGGTGCGAACACGACTCTCGTGTCGCTTCTGCTCTGTCTCGAGTCCGTGTTCGCTACAATCTCCGGCGCGATTTTCTTGCACGAGAAAATGTCACCGAGAGAATATATCGGTTGTATAATTATGTTTGGCGCTGTAATTCTATCACAGCTCCCGAGCAAGATTAATAAAACAGAAATAGAGGAGGAGTGTTGACAATGAAAAGAATAGTTAGTATTCAGGATATTTCATGTGTTGGCAAGTGCTCACTCACAGTGGCATTACCTATTATTTCTGCAGCAGGCATAGAAGCAGCTATTTTACCTACCGCAGTACTATCAACTCACACAGCATTTAAGGAGGGTTTTACCTTCCATGACCTCACAGGTGAAATCACACCTATCGCTGAGCATTGGAAGAAGGAAAAGTTTGATTTCGATGCTATCTACACAGGATATCTTGGCTCATTTGAACAGATAGAACTTGTTAAGAAATTCTTTGATGATTTCAAATCAGAGAAGACATATATTGTTGTGGATCCAGCAATGGCAGACAACGGCTCCCTCTACAAGGGATTCACGCCTGAGTTTGCAAAGGCAATGAGCACAGTATGTGCCAAGGCCGATGTTGTTGTACCTAACCTCACCGAGGCATGCTTCATGCTCGGCGAAGAGTATGTAGGCGAGGGTTACACCCGCGACTACATTGAGAATATCTTGAAGAAACTTGCTGGCCTTGGCCCACGCTTTGCTGTGCTCACCGGCATGTCTTTTGAAGAGGGCAAGCTCGGTGTTATGTGCTACGACAAGGAGAAGGATTCGTTCTTCGAGTACTACAATGAAAAACTTCCTGTTTCATTCCATGGAACAGGTGATATATTCGCATCTTCATTTACAGGTGCACTCATGAACGACAAGAGCGTTGAGGATGCTCTTATCGTTGCAGTTGAGTACACTCTTGAAGCAATGCGTTGCACATTAAAGGAAGAAAAATATAACTGGTATGGCGTAAACTTTGAGCAAGCTATACCAAAGTATCTCACACTTTTAAACAAATAGAAAAGGGGAATGATTTATGGCAAACAGTTATGTTTTTATTAAGGACGCACCGAAGATGGATTACATGCAGAATTTCTCTACTCTTCCAAAGAACTATGGAACGAGCAAGTATTTCGACCGTCCTGACATCAAAGCAATTCGTGAGACAGTATGGGCAGGTCTCGATGATCTCAACGCCAAGACTGATTTCGCGAAGAACCTTAAGAATTACAAGCAGATTCTTGTAAAGCCTAACCTTGTATTCGTATATCACAAGACAGGTCTTGATAAGGATGATTATCCAGAGAATACTGACCCTCGTGTATTCGAGGCAGTTATTGCTTGGCTCAAGAAATATACAGACAATATCACTATTGTCGAGTCAGCAGGTAAGCCATATCCTACAACAGTAGCTTTCAAGGTTGCTGGATATGATAGAATTGCAAAATACTATGGTACAGGTCTTGTTGAGCTTGAGACTCAGCCAGTAGTTCGCTATATTCTTCCACAGGCAGAGGTTATGAAGGAAGTATATCTTCCAGAGATTCTTGATATGGTTGTACAGGGCGAGGCATATTATGTTTCAGTTCCTAAGATGAAGACCAACCTCTATACCGGTGTTACTCTTGGTTTCAAGAACGCAATGGGTACAATCCCATATTTCCTTCGTGAGCGTAACCACACTCACGATATCGATAAGAAACTCGCAGATCTTCTCTATCTCTTCAAGCCAGACCTCACAGTAATCGACGGTATTATCGGTGGTGAGGGCAACACACCTTCACCAGTTGATCCAGTACCAGTTGGTAAAATTGTTGTATCCAACAACTCTGTTGAAGCAGATAGAATCACGACATACATGATGGGCTTCGACCCAGAGAAGAACAAACTTATGATTGAAGCTACAAAGCGTAACTTCGGTGATAAAGACGTCAAGATTATCGGTGACACCACGGTCACAAAATTCCGCCCAGCAGTCGCATCACTCCTCGATGAAAAGACTGCGAAAGAGTTCCCGAACCTTCTCGCAGTAGTTGGTCATACTCTTCCGGGCGCACCTAAGATCACAGATCCGAATTCCGTTACACCAGAACTCGCATTCGAGATCGAGCAGGCCTGCATGGGCGGCTGCCTTGCATCTGTTAAGTTCGGTATGGACTTCTTTAACCATAAGAAGTCAATGAAGGGTGAGAACCTTAAAGTATGCGTAATTGAGGGACCTGGTATCCCAATCAATGGCGTACGTTATTGGTTCGACAAGAACGGTAAACCATACACTAAAGAGGACCTCGCAGCACTTCCGATGAAGAAGTACGGCATGGGTAACTGCACACTTGCGCAGGTTGACGACATCTGTTTCTGGAAAGCAACAGGTTGCTGCGACCCTGCAAAGAATGCATCCCTTATCTGCATGGCTGGTGGTCAGCTTCTTCCAATCGTTTCACCTGCTAACAGCAACCTTATCCCTACAGGTATCGGTCTTGTCAAGATGATTCTCAAGAGAATGAAGACTATCGCCGGTGGCAGATATGTCGATGCTCCTCGCATCTCACATGATGACCATGTATTTGATATTCCAAAACAGTTGACTGCTGAAGAGATGGAAAAGGACTTCATTCCATATCCACTTCCAGAGATGAGTCCAATCGAGAAAGTACGCCAGATTATAAATCAGGCATATATTCTTCTCTGTGCACTTCCACTTCCAATGAATAAGAACTATAAGCACGGCCTTAATAAATAAGTAAAAGTATCTAAAAACTGGTATTATTTCTTATTAATAATGATAGCGCTCGAGTGTTTACACTCGGGCGCTTTTTATGATAAAATATATATGCTTTTAATATTCGGAATATAAATAGGAGGTTTTGCAAAATGAGCGAGAAATTTGATGCTTTGATTGCGGACAAAGAAAAAAGCGCGCAGTATATGTTAAATGAAATTACTCATATCTGTAAGAACTTACCAAAGAGAGATCCAGGCTCTGAGGGTGAGAGACTTGCTTGTGAGTACATGGCAGACGTTATGAAGAACGACTGTGGATGTGAGAAGGTTGACATCGAGTCATTTGACGAGAACCCAGGTTCTTTCTATGGCTGGATTCATATCACATTTACACTTTGCTTTATTGCACTTGCTTTATTCTTCTTCGTTCCAGGTAAAATAGCAGCTATTGTAAACATCATTCTTGTAGCACTTGGTTGGGCACTTGCTCTTCTTCAGTTCGGTATGTACAAGAAGGTAGTTGACTTCATGTTCCCAAAGAAGACTGGTACTAACGTAACAGCTATTAAGTCTTGCTCTGGTGAAGTTAAGAGAAGAATCTTCTTCAACGGACATCCAGACGCAGCTTGGGAGTGGCCAGCAAACTATGCAGGTGGTGGAGTTCTTTTCGAAGGTCTCATCATCGTAGCAGCTATTGGTACTCTTTACTATCTCGTACTTAACATCCTTGCAGTTACAGGTATGGCTGCTGAGACACTTAAGACACTTGGTTTATGGGGACTTCTCTTCACACCATTCTGGATTTACATGTTCTTCATGTGGAACCGTTATCGCGTAGTTGATGGCGCTAACGACAACCTCTCTGGTTGCTACATGGGTATTGCAATCCTCAAGGCAATGAAGGACGCTGGTATCGAGCTTGAGAACACAGAAGTTGGTGTTATCCTTTCTGGTTCTGAGGAAGCTGGTCTTCGCGGTGCTAAGGCATGGTGCGAAGCTCACAAGGGTGAGTTCCAGGATGTTCCTACATTCATCTATTCTTATGATACAATTCACGATCCTAAGTATCTCCTTACTAACTATCGTGACCTCAACGCTACAGTAAAGGCTGATAAGGACGTATCTGACCTCTTCATGGAGGCTGCTGCTGAGCTTAACATCAAGTGCAGCAAGGGTATGGTTCCTCCACTTGGCGGTGCTACAGATAACGCAGCATTTGCACAGGGCGGTTTCCGTTCAACAGGTATCACAGGTCTTAACCACAAGCTTGAGAACTACTATCATACACGTCGTGACTCATATGACAACATGGATCTCAAAGGTCTTGCTGATTGCTATGCAGTATCAGTTAAGGTTCTTGACATGTTCAATGACGGCGCTAAGCAGTAATTGATATCAAAAAGGGCTAGGCCACGGCCTAGCCCTTTTATATAGGAGATGTTAAAATGACAGCACGTGAAAGCGTTAAAAATTTTGACGAACAATTAGACAAATATTCAAGCTATGTTGCTGAGCAGATCGGAACTGTTATTGGCAAATGTGGCGGTCGTCCATCAGGTTATCCAGAGGAACATAAGGCTCAGGATTATGTAATGGACCATATGAAGGATGTGGCAGATCAGATTGATAAAGAGGATTTCACACTCCATACTAAAGCATTTATGGGTTGGGTTCTCATCGATGGTATCTGCATGCTTATCGCAGCAGTCCTTCTCATTATCAATTTCTTCGTAAAGGCAATCCCTGCACTTGTAATTGCAGCACTTATCCTTACACTCATCTCAGTTGTATGTATCGTAGGCGAGTTCCTCTTCTATAAAGAACTCCTCGACCCACTCTTCCCAAAGAAGGATGCATATAATGTAGTATGCACACGTAAGGCAGCAGGCGAGACAAAGCGTAGAATTATCTTCTCAGGCCATATCGATTCAGCTTGGGAGTGGAGATATACATACCTCGGTGGTGGTCGTCTTCTCACATCTATCATCGTACTCGGTATCGTATGCCTTGTAGCAGATCTCATCATCTGCATCCTTGCACTTTTCATCACAGCACCTTGGTTCGTAGTAATTGCTAAGATCTTCGCTATCATCTCTGTCCCAGCAATGATTCTCATTGTTTTCTTCATGAACTGGGGCATCTGCGTTGATGGCGCTAACGACAACCTTTCAGGTGTCTTCGCATCAATGGCAGTTATGCAGTTCCTAAACGACAACGATATCCGCTTCGAGAACACAGAGGTAGTATCTATCTCTATGGCTTGTGAAGAGGCTGGACTTCGTGGTGCTAAAGCGTTTGCTAAGAAGCACGCAAAGGAATATGCTGACAGTGGCGTTGAGACAATCGCTGTTTGCACAGATACACTTCGTGACTTCGATTTCATGGGTATCTATAACAAGGATATGTCTGGTACGGTAAAACTTGATCCTAAGGTTGCAGCACTTGTTAAGGAATGTTCTAAGACAGCAGGTCTTGATCTTCCTTATGCAAATGTATTCTTCGGCTCATCTGATGCCGCTGCTCTCGTACAGGGTGGCATGAAAGCTTGCTGCCTCGCAGCAATGGACCCAACACCAGCACGTTACTATCACACTCGTCTCGATACAGCAGATAATCTCGACGAGCGCACCATCAAAGCAGGCGTTAGCACACTTCTTGAGACAGCATTCCGCTTTGACGAGAAGGGCCTTGACTAATAGTTAAAATAAAAAGCTCCGTTGGGTTACCAACGGAGCTTTTCTTATTTATATCTTATTTATCAGCCTGCTTTGAATATT
>JAZQQZ010000013.1:0-8583 GCA_045629305.1 Acutalibacteraceae bacterium
CGTGAAGATAAAGCACAAGGTTAAGCGAACAAAAGATAACAATAAAAAATCATAACTAAACATAACTAAACACAAAATGAAACAAAGAAAACAATTACTCTGGCAAGCTGGGATGCTTTAGCCCACACCTGTCCTAGCATCTCTTGAGGCTATTACTACTCCTTGTCACCGCAATCGGAGGAGTAAAAAATTGTTTTACTTTGAAATAATAATATATAAAAAACAAATATTATGGCAACTACTTTAACACTTTCAAAAAGTCTTCGAGACGAATTATTGTCTCTTAGTGACGAATTGAAATTGAAAGCTATCAGTTTCCTGAGTAGTCACATAAGAACTGTTTCAACTTCTAATCCCAGTCCAAGCGGCGATGCATATTGGGATGATATTCGTAATGTGCATGATATGGAAGAATCTGTAGATCAAGCCAAACAAGGTAAACTTAAGACATATTCTATAGATGATATTAAATCAACGCTAGGAATATGATTTACGAATTGCGATTCACACCCCATGCAGAAGAAGACCTTCTTGCTTGGAAGAAATCAGGTCAGAAAACAATTTTAAAGAAACTAATTAAATTGTTTTCAGAACTTCAAGAACATCCTCGTCATGGAACAGGTAAACCTGAACAACTAAAGGGATACGATGATGAACGTTGGAGTCGCCAGATTGACAAGAAAAACAGACTCATATATAGTATACATGATGACATAATTGAGATTCACGTTTTGCAACTCAAAGGTCATTATAACGATAAATAAACAAAAATAAATCATAACTAAACATAACTAAACAAAATGAAACAAAGAAAACAATTACTCTGGCAAGCTGGGATGCTTTAGCCCACACCTGTCCCAGCATCTCTTGAGGCTATTGCTACTCCTTGTCACGGCAATCTGAAGAGTCGGATAAAGTTGTTTTTCATTGAAAAAGATAAAAAATCAGAATAAATATGTTGCTTGATAAAGAGGATATAAAGCAAACAGAACTCACTTCTCAGGGGCAAATAGTATTATACGAACCTGATGAATCAACAAGACTTGAAGTAAAACTTGACGAATCAAACAATACAGTATGGCTCTCAATAGACCAGATGTCCACATTGTTTGGAAGAGATAAAAGTGTCATTGGTAAGCATGTGCGAACAATCTTCAAGGAAGAAGAACTACAGAAGGATTCTGTTTGGGCAAAATTTGCCTACACTGCCACCGATGGCAAAACATATCAAGTAGATTACTACAATCTTGACGTAATAATTTCTGTTGGTTATAGAGTCAAGTCAAAGCAAGGAACACAATTCCGTATGTGGGCGACAAGAGTTCTTCGTAATTATCTACTGAAAGGTTACAGCATCAATCGCCAGCTAATAGCATTGCAAGAGCGCACGGACGAAAGATTCATGCAAATAGAGCAGCAACTCTGCAAGCAGCAACAGCAAGTAGAGTTCTTGGTTGATATGCACCGCAAGCCTACAGAACAAATATTTCCCACAGGATGCGTCTTTGATGCATGGGAATATGTTTCGGCACTAATCCGTTCTGCAAAGAAGAATATCATACTGATAGACAATTACTGCGACGAACGAACGCTGACTATTCTCTCCAAGCGAGCCAACGATGTAGAATGCACAATACACACTCGCTACAAAGAGTCATTCAAGGAAGATTTGGCGAAACACAACCGCCAATATCCTGAAATAAAGCTCGTGCAACTTCCACATCAGGCACATGACAGATTCCTTATCATCGACAATGATGTTTACATACTTGGAGATTCCATCAAGGACATAGGACATTCCCTAACAACAGTTCTAAGGACAATGTTCCATCCCGATGATATACTCTCAAAACTGAAATAATATCAAAAAAATCATAACTAAACATAACTAAACACAAAATGAAACAAAGAAAACAATTACTCAACTCGCTGGGATGCTTTAGCCCACACCTGTCCTAGCATCTCTTGAGGCTATTGCTACTCCTTGTCACCGCAATCGGAGGAGTGAACTAAATTGTTTCTCTTTGTAAAACAAAATAAACTTGAAATTATGGAAACAATGAATTTACAGTTAGAAGTGCCGGATACAATGGTATGGAAGAAAAAGGAATTCATGGCCATGGTAAAAGCGTTTGCTCAGTCATTGATTAAAATTTCTCCTAAGGGGGAAAAGAATGACGATTCAGAGTTTGAGGCATTCTTCAATTCTCTTAGTGGAGAATATGGAGGAAAAGACAAAACAACAGACGAAATAGTCGAAGAGCTACGAGCTTCAAGACATTTCACAGAAAAAGACTTAAGCTGGTAAAATATATGAAGTATCTACTTGACACTTGCACTTGCATAGACCTGTTCAAAGGTTCAAGAAAAGTGTACGAAAAGATAAAGTCCATAGGCAGGAGTAACATCTTCATATCAGAAATTACTGTCGCAGAGCTTTATTTTGGAGCATTCAAGAGCAACAACCTTAAGCACTTTAATGAAGTTGAACAGTGTATGAGATTCTTTGAAGTCGTACCAATAACCTCTTCAATAAAGACATACGCAAAAACAAGAGCCCAACTTGAAGCATCTGGATTCAGAATAGATGATTTAGACCTATTCATTGCATCTACAGCTCTTGAAAACGACATGAAAGTTGTCACTAGCAACACCAAGCACTTTTTCCGTGTTCCCGGAATAAAACTTGAAGATTGGCGTGAAGAATAAGAAACAAAAATAAATCATAACTAAACATAACTAAACACAAAATGAAACAAAGAAAACAATTACTAAAATTCAAACGGTGGTATGCCGCACTTCTGCTGTGTATATTCTCCGTGGGAATGACGTGGGCATCCACTACCGATGATTTGCAGGAAATGCAAGTGGGTGATGTCTATGTCCCATCAGCTAGCGTAAGTGAATCTTCTTTAGCATTTAATAACAAGATTCTTGGTATGAATGCCGAATGTGACTACAAGTCTGGCTATGGACTTCGTATAAAGAATAATCGTTATCTTGCATTCAAGGTTCCAGCCAATGCTGTAATCAGAGTAAAGGTTGGAAACCATAGCGGAAGTGAAACTCGTACTATCCAGTTGGGAACTGAGACTGGTGGTAATTCTACGAATCTTGGTTCTCTTTCAGTTGCACCGGGAAATACAGGTACTTTGACTCATAAGTATGAGGCAGGTGGTATTGTTTATCTTTCTGCTTCTGCTGATATGTATCTTAAGGAGTTGGCTATTGTAAATCTCTATAAGATAACATTCAAGCATAATGGTCATGGCACTCATGATGACTATGTATTCCCTGAGCCCTTGTCTGCTCTTCCTAATCCAATTTCCCAACCAGCTGCTGGCGATGGTTATACTTTCGTTGATTGGTATAATGAGCCAGAACTCCTTACGCCAGCCACTCCTGGTGCGGACCTTACTGCTGATAAGACTCTCTATGCAAAATGGATGATTAATAAGGGTTTTACAATACCATTCAATGCTAATGGTATTAGTTCAACTGTTGACCACCTCGTAGAACCTCAGCGTGGCATGGGCATTACTCTTCCTTATGCTTATGAGACTTCTGAAAATATTACTCTTCCTAGCAAATGGGACTTTCAAGATGGAATAACTGGTAAGGGTACTTATGGTCCTTTCCAAGAAGCATACAAAGAAGGTAGTATAGCTGCTGGCAATGTACTCACTCAGACTGTAACAGGTCTTGCAAACGGAAGATACGAAGTAGTTCTTGATGTTGCTGCTTCTGCTACAAACATCCGTAACTTTAAGGAAAATCCATTACCTACAGGCAACGAACGCACTCAGGCATTTGCTGGAAGTGCTACACAGTACATCCCTGTTCTTGACCGTACAGCTCTTGACACAGAAACAGATTACGACCGTGTAGCTCTCGTTGCTGAGGTAACAGATGGTACTCTTACATACGGTATCAAGAACGTTGCAGCTTCAGGCAACTGGTACGTTTGTCGTGTTCAGTCTATCAAGAAGATTGACGACAGCAACTTCACTGGTTGGAACACTAAGGCTGATGGCACTGGTACAGGTTATACTGCAGGTGCTAACTTTTCACCAAACTACAACGGTACTGTACTCTATGCTCAGTGGAAAAAGACTTACACCTTCCGTCCTGTAGCAAAGACAGGTGGTACTATCACTAGCGTTACTGTAGACGGTCAGTCTGTATCATTCTCAAACAATCATGACATCAAGGTTGATGAGAACGCAAAGGTTGTCATGACTGTATCTCTGCAATTAGGATACAAGTTCAAGAACTGGAGCAACAATGGTACTGCTGGTGAGGAAAGCAACAACGGCCTTACTTACACTATTTCACAGATTAAGGCAAACACTACTCTTACAGCAAACTTCTCAGCTCTGAATGATGCTACAGACCCTAATCCTGCTAATGGTACACTCAGCGGTACAACAGTAACTATTAACCCATTCCCAGCAGCATACGCTGGTCAGGCTCAGACTATAGACCTTGGTTTGCCAACTGGTGCAACAGCCGTAGTAAAGACTGATGGAACAGGTTTGAATGCTTCTATTGCTAATGGAGTTTTAACTATAAATGCTCCTACAACAAATAATAGTGCAACAATCACAATCACTGTAACGGCAGAAAATGGTGCAACTAAGGATTACTCAGTAACTGTTTCTACTGCTACAGGTGCTTCTTTCTCTTATACTGTAGAAGCTGTTGATGGTAGCACTGTGCTTGAAACAATCGCTTCTGGCGTTTATGCAGAAGGAACAGGTGGTATTACAGTTTATTACCCACAACATATTCTTAAAGGTACAACCCTTTATGAGTTAACAGCTGATGCTAGTGAGTACAAATATAGAAAGTCATTTACTCCAAATTCTGACGACTATAAGATAAGTATTAATAAGAAAGCAGAAGTTGAAAATGTAGTTTATTTCACAGAGGCTGAAAATCTCCCTGGATATGCTGCTACTACAGGAAATGCAAAATATGCTTCAAATGGTGTTGCTGCTAGAAATAATGCAAAAGATTGCTATACAACAACTCTTAACCGTGGTAAATATAAGTTTGTAGTACGCGGATTTGGAGGTGCAGAAAATAAGAAAGTTACAATCAAAGTAAATGGCGAAATAGTCTTTGAGCAATCTTTTACATCTTCTTTTGGAGTAGATGCTAACAAAGATATTTATGTTACGGAAGATAATTCTGATGTAACCGTTGCTACATCAGGTGACTCTTCATCCGGTCTTGACTGGTTCTATATTCAGGATCTTGGTGTACTTCCTGTAACAGAAGATGGACAAGAGGAATATCTTACTAAGGAAAATTACGAAGCTAACTTGTATTTTACTGCGACAGACGGATGGAGCACATCTGCGACAAAGGATGGTGTCACAGGACAATACATAAACTTTAATGACAATAATGACAGAAACGTTCAACTTAAGACTAATGGTGCTTACGCATTTGAAGTATTTGTAGATGCGGATAAAGACAAAAAGTATAAGGTTAAAGTTGACAATGGAGCAGATAATGAAATAAAAACAGGTTTAAAGGGAATAACATCTTCTGGAGTTATCGCTACTGGATCAAATAGCAATGATGTGTTAATTAAAATATTTAAGAGTTCAAAGAACACCCTATATCCTGTAAAGGTTAAGTTCTACACAAAACCTTTGATCGTAGGTGCTGAGGCTACAGTGACAATGGGTAAGGGTGAACAGAGCACAGACCTTAATGTTGTGGGAGGCACAGCTGTATTAGTAACACCTTCTGCTCAAGCTTCGGCTCTTATTAGCAATGTAAGAATCGAAGATGGCAAACTGTATGCAACTCCTGTTAAGGCTGGTGTCGCTCATCTCTCAATTGATATTGTTGATGGCGAAAGTAATGTTCTTAATACTGTTGACTATGTAGTTAACGTTGTTAAGCAGAAGGTAACTCTGACTTATCTTGCAAATTCAAAGAACTCATATTCTGCCACTGATGGTGCATTCACTTCACCTACAGCTGTTGTTAAGACTGTAGATGGCGGAGCAGATGTTACAAGTCAGGTAACTACTCTTTACATCTCTGATGATGAATCTCTCGTTAGATACAGTGGTACAGAAGCAAAGCTTGTTCCTAATATGCAGGGTGTGGCAAAGCTTAAGGCTGTATTGTATAACGACCCTGTTTACGAAGCAGAGGATGCAATTGCTATATTCACAGTCAATGTAGCTGATGGTATTCAAATGCATCTGTCTTCTTCTATTCCTGCAATCAATTCAACTCTTGTTGCAAAAGATGGAGACAATGTCCTTATGACTATGACTTACGGTGGTTATAAGTATGGTGAATACACCCACTCTGATTCTGATAAGGGAACGGTGACTGACTCTTGGAAGGGTGATAAGGGAACTGACTCAAATACTTCCGCTTATGGAGGTCAAGGAAAAGATATCTTTGGAAATACGTTTGATAATGAAATAGACGGTTTTGGTCTTCAGGCTCAGGCTCAGTATGACTCTCGTGATGAATACAATCGTGGCATCCTATGGTTCTCAACAAGTGATGTAAAGACAGATGGCTCAACTAATTACACAAAGAATGAACGTATCAAGCCATTCTCTCTCCCTGTAAAGGGTGCTTACCTTAAGTTTGAGGCAGAAGTGAATGGTACACTTACTGCATACGTTCTTCAGAATGGTAACATCAACTTTGATTCTGGTGATAATCGTGATAAACCTAAATCAGGTGACCCACTAGGTTCAAACCCACGTGTGTACTATTGGTTTAATCAGGATGGCTACCGTATTGACCCTATCTCATACACATCTAAGCAGCCTCTGACAATCGGTCGTGACTACAACAGTGAAATTGGAGATGAACTTCAAGGATGGTATAATGGAGGTCATTCAGCAGTTCAGACACATCTTGAAAATGGCGGTTGGCCAACTCAAGCAGAGGTAAATGCTAACCTTCAGAAGCCAGTGCCTACACCACAGCCTGTAGTTCGCTACAACGATGGTTACATGGTTGCACAGAAGGCATACGTGAAGTACGTTATCCCTGTAGTAGCTGGTGATACATACTACTTCTTCTCAAATGCATCTAAGGTGGGTGCTGCAGGCTTCAACTTCCAGCCAGCCGAAGACGGTACTGTTGACCTTATCCTTCCAGAAAATGGTGGCACTACCACAATGGAGGCTCATACAAATAATGATTCTAAGGCTTTGAACTGTGCAACTGATGATGCTGCAACCCATAAGACAACCAATTCTATGGAGATGTACAAGACTGTAACTCTCCCACGTAAGTTCAAGGTTGAAACTTGGAGTACTATCTGCTTGCCATTCCACGTAACAGAGGCTCAGGTAGAGAAGGTATTTGGTAAGGGTACTAACCTTATTATCTACAATGGTGTACTGGGTAATAGAGCCCGTTTCCAGAAGCATGTCAACCAAGACATCCTCGCTGGTCAACCATACCTCATTTATCCTACAGGTAAGGATGCTGATGGCAATACTCTTTCTACTGTAAGTGATGGCTGCATAGGTGGTGCTACTACAAGCATTACTTTCACAAACGTGAACTTCACTCCTAACATTGCTTCTCAAAGCTACGCAAGCGATAATGATGGTGCTGAAGTTACAGATAAGTCAAAACCTAATGCAGGCTATGGCACAGATGCACCTTCTTACAACTTCATCGGTACACTTGCTCCAGCTACAGTTAACAAGTACGATTACTATGTAAACAATGGTACTGGACAAGTAACACGCTATTTCCAAGACAACGCAACTACACTGAATGCTTACTATGCTTATCTGAAGAATGCAGCGGCAGATCCTTCATCTGCAAACGCAAAGGTTATCAGCAGCATCTCTATTGATAATGTAGAAGGTGATTCTATTGAAGACCCAACAGCTATTATGAATGCTCTCGTGGATATGGGTGTAGAGGTACGTCCTGTAGATGGAATATTTAATCTTAGCGGTCAGAAGGTGGCAGATTCTACAAAGAATCTTTCAAAGGGAATCTATATCATTAATGGCCAGAAAGTAATTATCAAGTAAAAAGAAAGGAACACTGAAATGAAAAAAAGATATATTATTCCTTCTGCAAAGGTTCATAAAATCCAACTCGCTTCAATGCTGATGGAATTCTCAAAAGTCAGCATTAAAGCTATTGGTGAAGGTGATAAAGTTGAAGAATTGTTGAATGGAGAAGTAGATATGTATGGTGATGGTACAGGTCTTAACGATGTACCAACACTACAACCAAAGCCATAATACTTCACATACACTATAATTCTTTGCAGCTGCTACAACTAAAAAAGTTCCTTCTCGTAAATGCTGCAAAGACATTCGAAACATAATTGTTTGATTATATATTGTTTTAATTGATTGATGCAAGCCGTCGGCCGTAGAGGTTGGCGGCTTGTTTCGGTTTTTGGTGGTGGTGCGCAGTAAAAGAAAAAACGGCGGAATATTTGGAGGTAAGGAAAATTAATCGTAACTTTGAATAGCGTTCTAAGTTCCTCACGTTCAGAAATAAAAATAAAAGTTTTTGGACTTTTATTTTGTATTTCACTCACTTAATCGTAACTTTAAA
>JAZQQZ010000014.1:0-14425 GCA_045629305.1 Acutalibacteraceae bacterium
TACAACTACTGCAATAATTAGCTTCTTTTTCATATCAAAACCTCTTTTCAAAATCTATTCGATTACTTATACGATTAAATATTTAAAACGGCTAATAACATTCTAATTATACCCCACATATCTCCCCAAATGCAACAAAGCGCCAGCACTTCCGTGCCAGCGCTTTTAATATTACTGTTCAATTTTAGATGCATCAGGAAAATAATACATTTTACAGTATGCCATTAAAGCAAAGCGTTATTTAAATTATTAGAAATTACTTCTTTGTTGTAGCAGATGCCTCAGTTGCTTTTTCTGTTACAATTTCAGTTGTGGTTTCTTTAGGATTGTCTTTTTCTTTTTTGCCGTCTATAACCCAAGTAATCGTATATTCAGCGCCATTCTGTTCGCCTATTTTGTCAATATAATTTTTGATTATTTGTTTAGCCCTATTCTGTGCTAACTTAAGCATATCATCGCTTGCTTCAGCTCTTTCTCTCATGCGTTCCTTGCCTTTTTCAAGAGCTTGATCTTTATAGTCCTGTGGATTTTCACCTTTCTTCCAACCATCTTTTGATTCATATGATACTCTTTGATTGCTTTTAACATTTGCAACATCTAAAACTTTTGCCTTTGGCATAGTTATAGTTACTTTAGTACCATTTACTTTTGCCTTAACTTCCGATACATTTATTCCTAATTTCATATATCCGTTATAACTTATCCAATACTGTTTTGGCTTTTCGCCAAGTTTTTCTGCATCTTTATAATAATATCCGACATTATTATATTCGAGTTCTAATGTTGCCAGTTCACAAAGATCAGTAGCCAACATTTCAGTTAGTTCTTCAGAAGTAAGTTTTGATTGTAATTCGTCAGCCCCTTCTTCGCTATCTTTTTTATTACAAGCCGTAAGAGAAAATACAATCAAGAAAACCATTAATATAGATACAAACTTTTTCATTTCTCTTCAGCTCCTTACTCAAAAATTATGTCATAGTCTTCTAACATAAACGGTTTTAAGAATCCTCTAACCAAACTTTTAAGATTAGATTCTCCAATTTCTATATATTTGTCTTTCAATTTATTTTGTGCATCTTTCTCACAAAACTTTATCGCATCAACAGGGTCATAATTTTTTTCGGCTTTTTTATCTACATAAATTTTTTCGCATAGTTCAACATCTTCAACAGTGCACTTAAGCTCCGGAAGTTTTACTATATACGCTTTACTTTCTTTATCAACTTCATATGTAATTTCTTCAGCATCGCACCAAACAACAGCCGTGCCTTCATATCTTAAGTGATACAATACTTTTTTATCTACTTTCTTTTTTTCCTTATCGTCTAGTTCTGCGTAATTTGCAACCAATTTCTTATCATTATCAATGGTTGCCACAGAAGAAAAAGGAATTTTAAAAGTACGTAATTCTGCGATTTTAATTACATCTATTGGCGTTGTTGCTGCTCCAGAATCCTGTTTCACAGGCTTGTCGAGTAAGAGTTGAAGTAAAACCACTACTGCTATCACTAATACGATAACAATTATAAGAACAATCAATTTGCGCTTTATACTTTTTTCCTTTTTAATTTTTTTCTTATCTCTTTCTTTTCTTTCCTTTTCTTTAGATGACGACTCCGAAGTAGTTAATTCCTTTGGTTCGGTTTTGTCCTTATCGTCCTCTTGAAGTTTTTCAATGAGTTTATTTTTAGTTTTTTCTTTTGTTTCTTTAGCCTTTATAGCTAAATTCTCTTTAAAATCATCAGCTTTATCGCCAATGTCATCTTTGAGTTCATCAAGCTTTTCATCAAGATTATCTTTAAACTCTTCCTTGATCTCTTCCAATTGCTCTTTCATATTTCCTCCTGATAGTTTAAATGTTTGCTTTAATATTTAAATATATAATATCAAATAGCAATGTTGATTTCAAACAAAAAGGCATCTCCTCGTTTTGGGGAGATGCCTTCTTATTTATTTGTTTAAATCAAGTATTTCATCTACATCATCTTCGCCATCGTAGAAGTCACCGTAGATGTCATCATAATCATCATATAGATCTGACCATGCATCAGAATATTCATCATACATGTCACTCCAGTTATCACTGTACATGTCATACATATCGCTCCATGCATCTGCGACTTTGTCATAGTTGTAAAGATCATAGCCATCTTTGATTATATCATCATATTTTCTATAGATATCCTTGTATAAATCATCCCACTCATTATAGAAATCTTTTAATGCATCGTCCCAAGCATCATAGCAATCTTTTATTGCTTTATTCCATTCGCTATAATCCTTTAAGCCAATGTCTTTTGCTATCATCTTATAATATGCAATAGTATATTCTCTTATTCTTGCATAAAAGTCTTTTGCTGCAGTAATAGAAGATTCATACCACTTTTTAATATTCTCAAGTACCTTATTATAATCATCAAAATTGTTTACTTTTTCATTAATTTTTTCTATTTCTGCCTTCATATCAGTTGCAGTTTTAGTTTCATCTTCTTCTATTGCAGTTTCAATTTCTTCGAATGTCTTATACTTAACTACTTTTGAAGATTTCTTTGTTGTGCTACCAGATGGTTGCCCATTCGTTTCCTGTTGATTGTTACCACAAGAAGCAAACGAAGCAACAATAACAATGCTAAGTATGATTGCTATAAACTTTTTCATTTAAATATCCCCTTTACTTTTTGTAATGATATTGCGTATCCATTTTTCTGAGTAGTTGAATTTGGTGGCTAATTGCTTGATGTTAGAGCCATCATATTCAGCTACGATGAGTTTCTCTATGAATTCACGGGAGTAGAAGTGGACCGGGAACGATATTTGCTGACCGTGGTAGGCAGCATGTAGAGTTCTCGCTGCGTCCACTCCAAGTAAATTTGCAATATCAGCATAAATACCGCATAGGTCATTTGGCTCAAATTTACTTGGGTCCAAATTGATCACGCCTTCCTTCATAGAAATACACCTCCTATTTTAAATGATGGATACGGAAGTATGTAGGGACAAAGTTCCTTGCAAAATTCCATATCCTCATAACAGGAGATGTAAAATACGCGAAAAAAGAACCCCCAAAAATTTGAGGGTTCTTTGACTATTTCTTTTGCATACAGAATGGGAGTTCCATATGATTTTGTTCGAGTAGAGTTTTGTCGGTTAGGATGTCTTGGGTAGGGGCATCCTTGATGATTTGGCCATCGTGCATGAGAATGACACGGTCGCAGGTGTCGAGAATCATGTCAAGGTCATGAGATGCGATAATCTTGGTGGTATCGAGCTTGTTGATTGCATTGATTACAGTTCTGCGGTTCTGTGGGTCAAGTGCAATGGATGGCTCATCCATGAGTACTATCTTAGGACGCATGGTGAGGATGGTGGCGATGGCTGCCATCCTCTTTTCACCGCCGGAGATCTTGTGGTTGTACTTGTGCTTGAGATATGTGAGACCGAGTTCTTCTAGGACCTCATCTACCCTGTTCTCTGCCTCCTCTTTGGTATGACCATAGTTTAGAGGGCCGAACATCATATCATCGAAGACTGTTGGCATAAACATCTGATTGTCGGAGTCCTGGAAGACGAAGCCGAGCTTACGACGGATCTCCGGCACAGTTTCTTTAGTGAGAGTAAGATCTTCAACTTTGATTGTACCCTCGTGTGGAAGGAGTCCAAGGAGAACTTTCATAAGTGTGGACTTACCAGCACCGTTGCAGCCGATGAGGCCTACAGACTCGCCATCTTCAATCTTGATATTTATGTTCTCTAAGGCCTTTGTACCTTTTTCATATGAAAAATTGACATCTTTAAGTTCTAGCATTTTGGTCCCTCCTTTTTAGTATTTACGCCATATCCGCGTAGTTGCATGCTGTTATATATCTCTGTTGCTTTATCCATAGAGCGAAGAAGAAGTTGGCCGAGGAAAGAACCCCATGCCTTAGGCGCTACGCCCTTCTGCTTCGGTGCTCTGAGATGATATGCATCAGTCATTATTGAAACCTCTTTGGTAAGTACCCCTATGTATCTGTATGTTAGGAGTAGAAGGGTTACAAGGATCTTCGGGAAATGAATTTTGCGAAGATCATTGCAGAGGTTGTCTATTGGTGTCGTTGCAATGAAGATGAAAGACATCATGAGCGAGAGAATGCCTTTCAGCATCAGTGTGAACATTGAGATAAAACCAATGTCCCCTTCAATTATTGGATTGAATATGCCTACCATTAGGATGAAAGGCATGATGATGCGAAGCTTATAGAAGCAAGTGGATATTTTAGTCTTGGCAAGAATGTAGATTGCTATCGGAATTATTGCCATGAGAAGTAGCGGAATGAAATGATATTTATCGAATGATACAACTATATAAATATAGATTATCGTTGCGATGAGTTTCAGAATTGGAGGCAACTTATGGATTATTGTATCTCCAGCTGCCATCTCATCTATCTGACTTAGTTCACTCAAAGCGTTCTCCGCCTTGTTCTTTCCACTTGGTTTCTTGATTATTGAAATGATTATAAATACAAGAGCAACTATGCCGGCACCGATTATTCCGGAGAATGTTGTACCTACTATGCTGTCACTGTCCTTGAAGGCATAGTCAGGTAGGAACGCAAGGTTTTCCTGAATAATCTGTGCCTTAGTAGCGGCGTCACTGGTGATACCGTAGTTGTCTTCACTGATTTTCATCTGCTCGAAGATGGACCACTCGAGTCCATCTGGATTGCTGCTGGCGAGGAGTGACACTCCTCCGCCTATGACCAGTGTCGCCGCAATTATAACTATAAGTGTGGTTGCAAGCGGGAGTCTGTCCTTCTTCGCAGTCTCGCAGTGCCACTCTGGCTTCGGAATGAGGTCCTTAATAATTGTAGGTCTTGCCTCATATATGAAAAGAAGTATTGCAGATGTTATAAGTCCCTCTACAAGACCTATTGCAAGATGAATTGGCTGCATTATAGTAACGAAAGCAGCAAATGGAAGTTCAGTCACCTTAGAAAGTGTCGTTTCGAGGCAGACTGAGAATGCTCCAAGCTGAAGTGTTAAAATACAGCCAAGGACTGGCGCTAATGTCAGCTTAGTCCTGTCTTTAAGTTTAGTTTTCATTATCGGTCGCCAGATTAGATAGTATCCGACGAAGCAACCATAGAAGGCCATGTTCCAGATATTCGCTCCGAGGGCCAGAAGGCCTCCATCAGCGAAGAACAGACATTGTATGGTAAGAATCACTATCATAGATAAGAAGCCGGCAAACGGCCCGAGGAGCGACGTCAGGAGCATGCCTCCGCATATGTGGCCAGATGCTCCTGTGCCAGGAATGGTAAAGTTTACCATCTGGCCAGCGAATACAAGCGCTGCAGTCACAGCCATAGTTGGCAACCTGCTGGTGTCATCATCATTTTTAAGTTTTATTGTACTTGCACCCCCTGCCACTGCCGACAGGCCATACATAGTAGTTGCCACTGCCGGTGACAACAGCGCATCCGCCATATGCATATGGTTGCCTCCTTTACGTGTTTTACTTTATCTATTTTATATAGAAAAAAATCCCCCTACAAGCCTAGTAGGGGGATACTTTTTATATTATTTTCTTTATTGCTGCGTATCGTTGTTATTATTTGTATTGTTACCATTTGGTTTCTTTGCCTTAGTGCTAGTTGTGTAAAGGATGTTAAACTTGCCAATAATTGGAAGTTCTTTAGCCTTTCCATCAATAGCATTTATTATACCGAGAAGTATAAATAGGAAAAGAAGGATTGAGAAAAGTCCTGAAAGAATTGCTGCAACAGTAGATGAGAAACCAGAGATGATTCCAAATACCACTGATGAAATTACTTCCACAGCAAAAAGCACTGCTCCCTGATTTGCGTGGAACTGAGCAAATCTAGACTTTTTTGCAGCAAGAATAGGAATCACAACGAGAAAGCTGAAATATGAAAGCACTGCATATACTTTGTTGGCTGCGATATCATTAGGATTCATCTTAAGCGTATAGTCTGGGGTATCAAGAATGCGCTTTACTTTGTCTGCAAAAGTTTCTTTGTTTTCCAAAATTTACGCCTCCTATTAACCTTTACCCATGTCGCTGTAGCCTTCACGAAGGAAGATCTTATCCTCTTCAGCAAGGTCAAGACCAATTGTGCCACCTGGGTTCATTGTATAATCTGGATCAAAGTACTCTTTAAGTGCCTTGAATGTACCATACTCTGTTCTACCTACTGAACCTTCAAGCCATGGAGCGAACATCTTACCAATGCCGTGGTGATGTGAAAGAGCAGCGCCTGACTTCTGGATTGCATCAAGAATTGTCTTGTGGTATGCCTTGAACTCAGCTGCTGTATCCATCTTAGCAATGAAGATGAAGTAGAGGTTAGCACCCTGTGGATAGCAGTGTGACATATGAGTTGTAACTACAACGTTAGGAAGAGCGTGGCATACCTCACGTACATCGTGATGTACCTGAGCCATGTTGGACCAGTTTACGCAGCACTCAAGTGTATCAATGATGATACCGAAATCATGGAGTGAATCACGCATATATGGGTCGTCGAATCTTCCCTTTTCCCAGCCTTTGCATACAAGGCCTGTAAGTGGGAAGCCGCCGTGCTTAATAGCTACTCTGAAGATGTTGGCTGCAACGTTTGCTGAATAGCTCTTGCTACCATCTGTGAAGCCAAGGAAGAGACAACGCTCCATATCCTTATAGCCCATCTTCTCAAGAAGTGGCTGTGCTGGTGTCTCATCAACGTTGTAGAGACGGAGCATCATGTTGGTCTCCTCTGGGTCTGAAAGACGGAATACTGATGAGAAACCGAATTCACCCTGGAGGCACTCACGTGCGAATTCCATAGCATCTTCCCATGTCTTGAAGATGTATGAGAAACGCTTTCTATTCTCTGGATTGTAGTGGAATACCTTAAGTGTAGCCTCTGTGCATACACCGAATGTACCCTCTGAGCCCATCATAATCTGGTTGAGGTTAGGACCTGTTGCCTCACGTGGATAACGTGAAGTGATGATCTGTCCTCTTGGAGTTGCATACTTCTGCTGAAGGCAGATATCTGTGATACAGCCATAGTATGTTGAGTTCTGGCCTGAACCTCTTGTTGTTACCCAACCGCCAACTGATGAATACTCAAATGACTGTGGAAAATGACCGCATGTGAATGCGCGCTTTGCACCAAATTCAGCAACTGCGTTGTTGAGGTGTGCTTCAAGGTCTGGGCCAGACATACCTGTCTGAACTGTAATTGTCTGGTCAATCTCGTTGAAACGGATAACCTTGTTGTACTTACGGCGCATATCAAGAGAAATGCCGCCCTTTACTGGCTCAACGCCACGTGTAACAGAAGAACCGCCACCATATACGTAGAGAGGAATTTTCTTCTCTGCGCAATAAGCAACTGTCTTCTCAATCTGCTCAGCCTCTGATGGATATACAACGAGGTCTGGAAGACTGTCAAACTGACGCTCACGAATTCTGTATAAATCATATGCTGTCTGACCATATGCTACAGAGAGTCTGTCATAATCTGACTGTGACATGTCGTCACCGTAGATTGACTTGAAGAAATCAAGGTGCTCCTGTGCCATCTGTGGCTGGTACTCGCCCTTGAAATCTACCTTATCAAGACCAGTATCGCAACGATAATGGTCTACATAAGCGTCATCTATATCAAGTCTCTCTTTCATAAGCTTATAGAGAGACTCCTTTGGAAATTTAAAATGTTCTGGATCGCCCCAACGGAAAATAGATCTATATGAATCCTTTGGTGCAGCTTCTTTGATCCACTTTGGCTCGAAGCCTTCATAAGGTTTATATCCCATCTTGTCTTACCCCTTTCATATCGTGGTCAATAAATCTGATGTAATTATAACGTCAACACCGAGACCGAGCACATCTTTGATTGCGACATCGCCTCTTTTAAGTTTCTTGTCGACTGTTGTCTTGTTGATTTCCTTCATAACATCGAAGATCTTATCCTTCGGAATATCAGCAGAGACACGGCAAGGAACTACCGGTGCATCCCTATATACTGTTTTAATTGTAGAGCAGATTGTACGCATTGGATGAGTCATCTCATTGATTGCGAATTCTCTTCCGCGCTTACAACTCTGGCCTGTTACCTTCCACTCGCCACCGTCTTTAGGTTCGATGTTGATGGAGCATCCACGTGGACATACTATACAAACGATCTTAGTCATTTACATCCACCTCCAGAATTGCTTCAATCTTGCTATATGTCTTAAGATTTGCCTTACTGAAATCTGCTTCGATTCTCTCCATCTCAGGAGGCTTTACGAAAGCATATTTCTTCTCGAAAACTGTCTTGCCATCGGCCATAAGTTTAAATGTGGCATTCTCGAAGACATCCTTGCTTCTAAAGTAGAAAGTTACTGGCTTTGCTACATTGTGGATGTTGATTCCGTGAGGAACAACATATAAAAGGTTAGAATCAACCTTAACATTAACTCTGTCGTGCTGGAATGCTGGGTCATAATGAGCGGCAGCATAACCGGCAATCTCTCCGCTCTCGGATACATAGTCAACGAGGTCGTTGACATGGAGAGCATTGCCGCATGAGAAGATACCAGGTACTGATGTCATAAGAGTCTCATCACATTTTGGTCCCTTAGTATGACTGCTCATACGTACATCGAGTGACTCTGCAAGCTCATTTTCAGGGATAAGTCCTACTGAAAGGATGAGTGCATCACATTCAACTATCTCCTCGGTTCCGGCGATCGGACGCATTCTGTCGTCTACCGCAGCAACCTCTACAGCTGTAAGTCTATCTTCACCGAAGACTCTTGTTACTGTATGAGAGAGATGAAGTGGAATATTGTAGTCGTTAAGACACTGATGAATATTTCTTGTGAGGCCTGATGGTGTAGGCTTTGCCTCATAAACGCCTACAACCTCTGCGCCCTCAAGCGTCAGACGACGGGCCATGATAAGTCCGATATCGCCGGAGCCGAGGATCACGCACTTCTTAGTTGGAAGTTGTCCAAGTAAATTGGTGAAATGCTGTGCTGTACCAGCAGTAAATACGCCTGATGGGCGTGTGCCATGTATGAATACCTGCTTCGCTGTACGCTCGCGGCATCCAGTGGCAAGTATAAGAGTCTTCGACTCTATAACCTCTACGCCATTTCGGCTAACTGTTGTTACTTTAAAGCAATCTTTAATATTCTCAATTGATGTTACAAATGTAAGTAACTGTGCTTCAATCTCAAGTTCGTTGAACTCATCGATGAAACGCTCAGCGTACTCTGGTCCGGAGAGTTTCTCACCGTAACGTACAAGTCCGAAACCATCGTGGATACACTGTTTTAGGATACCACCGAGACGCGCTTCACGCTCAATCAAGATTACTCTTGCGCCTTCCTTGTAAGCTGTGATTGCTGCTGCAAGACCTGCAGGGCCACCACCGATTACAAGTACATCTGTTACTCTAATCATTTCTCGGCACCTCCTTTAGTTTCTCCAAAGCAAATGAATGCTTCATCTGATGCTTTCCTTACATCTGAAATTGCAACACCTTCATGCTCAGCAATTATCTTAGTTACAAGCGGTGAGCAGAAGCCGCCTTGGCATCGTCCCATACCAGGACGGATGCGCTTCTTTATAGCGTCCACTGTCGGCGGACAGAGCGGACGGTTCAAGGCATCGATAATCTCGCCCTTGGAGATCTCTTCACAACGGCAAATTATCTCGCCGTAGTCAGGATTCTTCTCTATATAAGCGGCACGCTTTCTTGGGCTCATCTCCTTGAGCACTGGAACAGCGTGACGCTCAGGGTTCCATTTTGCTTTCTTCTTAACATCGCCGAGTCTCTCGACAACCATCTTTTCGATGTCAAGGGCGAAAGCCGGAGCGGCTGTGATACCAGGTGACTGGATACCGCCGCAGTGGAGCATGTTCTTACAACGCCTACCCCATTCAATTACGAAGTCCTCTTCGAATGTCGGAGCGCGGACTCCTGTGAAATATGTGATAATATCTCGCTCTGATGCAACTGGGATTGTACCCTTCTGCTTATCATATACTGTCTTGATGCTCTCAGGATGAGTTGCCTTATCCTCTTTAGCGTAACACTCTACTGCATCAGGACCAGCGAGGATATTACCGTGAACAGTACGCATGAGTCCGCCACCCTTGGTATGGCTCTTGCTCTGTTTCTTAAGTTTAATATTCTGTACAGATGCGATTGTATCTATGATACCCGCACTCTTCTTATCCTGGATTGAGTTGGTACCGCGACGTGGGTGGATAGAATAGAATCTATCACAAGCCATCTCAGCAACATCATCTGCAAATACACCTGCTGCATTTACAACAATCTTCGGATAAATTGTACCCCTATTAGTATGAACGGCCTTGATTTCACCGTCTTCTACATCCATAGAGAGAACTGCTGTATTAAGATACGCCTCAGCGCCGTTCTCTACAGCGTTCTCTGCATAGGCAATTGTAAGTCCATAAGGACATACAACGCCAGCGGAGTCATTATATACGCCAAATCGGATCTTTTCATCCACATTTGGTACGTTCTTTCTAATAAAATCACGATTTACAAAATGTGTATCTTTTACACCATCATGATACTTACGCCAGAGACATAAGAAGAATACTGGTATACGAAGCCATTCCTGAGTAAAGAGTGCATATTGACCTTCGCGGCGGAATGGAACTTGCAGCTCTGCGCAGAGCTTATCATACATATGATTTCCAAGCAGAACATACTTCTGCTTGAGGCTTCCCTTAGAAAGGTCGAAGCCTACGTGCACCTCGCCATCGTTCGCGCCCGATGCTTGCATAGCAAAATCGGCCTCTTTCTCGACGAGCATCACACTCAAATCCCACTTCGAAAGTTCACGTGTAATTGCGCAGCCTGAAATTCCGCCGCCAATTACAAGTACATCTGGTGTCTTACCCTCGAGTGAATCATCTTTAATACTTGGAACTCTCATAGGAGGAATCTCAGCACCGGTAAACTTAATATCGTTTACAACATGCACCTTACTGTTCTTCGTTGCTGCAGTCATGCAAGCATCGAATACATCTTCCCACTTGTCGAGTTCACCGGTCAAACGAATGATATCATCCTCAAGCTTAACCTGTACTTTGTCCCCGTATTTTTGAGTGAGTTTTTTCTGAATTTTGTTTACATTTGCCATTCAGTATTACCTCTTTTTTCGTCTTCTAGACGCAGTGTCCCATAATCCTTTATATTATATTACATTTATATATATAATTCAATGATACAAACTAAAAATAAAAGGTCCCAAGGAAACCCTTGGGACCTTAAATTTATTGATTAGTCAGCTGACTGCTCGAATGGCTTTGTACCGTATGTTGTACCAGCTTCGTATGGAAGTACGAATGGCTGATCATCCATGTAAGGTGTTGCGAATCCGTCGCCTGCTGGAGCCTCTGGCTCAGCTGGTGCTTCTTCAACAATTTCCTCAACCTCTGAAAGTTCAGGCTCTTCTGGAGCCATCTCAGGCTCTACTGGAGCCATCTCTGGTTCAACTGGCGCCATCTCTGGCTCAACTGGTGCCATCTCTGGCATTTCTGGCTCTACAGGCGCCATCTCTGGCTGAGCCTCAAATGCGAATGGAAGAGCTTCTGCCGGTGCTTCCTCAACTGGAGCCTCTGGTGCAAATGCGATTGGCTCTACTGGAGCATCAACTACTGGTGCTTCTTCTACGATTTCTGGCTCAATTGGCTCTGGCTCTACAGGAGCTTCGAATGCAGGCTCCTCAAATGCAGGAGCTTCTTCAACAGGAGCTTCCTCTACTGGAGCTTCTTCTATTGCTGCCTCAGCTGCTGCGAATGCAACTGGTGTGCCTGCTGCTGCCATGATACCAGCCATAGCTGATGTGAAGTCAGTCATTGGAGCGTTTGGAACTTCGATTGGAGTTACCTCTGCTACAGGAGCCTCAAATGCTGGTTCAGCAAATGAAACAGGTGCTGCTGCAGGAGCTGCGCTCTCTGCTGCAAATGCTGCTGCGAATGCTGCCTCTTCTGGTGAGAGTTCTGCTACTGGAGCTGCTTCTACTGGAGCAACCTCAATTTCAGGCTCAACGATTGGTTCTGGCTCAATTGGTGCAACCTCTACAGGTGCCTCAACAACTGGGATTTCCTCAACTGGAGCTTCAGCTACTGGTGCTGCTGGTGCATCGATATCAAGCTCAAGTGGCGCTTCGGCGAAGATAGGTGCTGCCGGAGCCTCGACTGGAGCCTCATCATCAATGATTGAAGCTGGTCTTGAAGCGAATGGCTCAACGAAATTGTCAGCCTCGTCTTCAGCACCTTCGATCACATAACCTGAACCTGCGAACTCAAATCCTGATGTGAATGGTGATACGATATCTTCGCCATCATCGCCGAAGTCATATTCACCGTCACCCATTGGTGGTAATGGAGTGCTGCCGTCGTCGCCATTCTTACGCTTCTTGATAATACCAAGGATGATAAGAAGGAGAACTACGAGAACAAGGATAACTCCAAGACCGATGAGGATCCAAAGAAGGAAGCTTGGCATTCCTGTCTTAGTTCCGTCATATCTAATATTAAATGTATATGTGAGGCTCTGTCCCTCATCATTAGATACAGTGATAAGAACCTGTGAACGATTCTTAACCTTCTCAG
The DNA here is from genome assembly GCA_045629305.1 of Acutalibacteraceae bacterium. Taxonomy (GTDB): domain Bacteria; phylum Bacillota; class Clostridia; order Oscillospirales; family Acutalibacteraceae; genus UBA1227. Next base: position 12,638 of record JAZQQZ010000014.1, read on the forward strand.
CGCCTACTACCTGAACGTCTTCATCACCGAGTGCTGTTGCATCTACTGTGAGTGCGTTAGTGTACTTAGGTACTGTTACATCATACTCATAAACGCCGTCCTGAAGAACTGGTGTTACATCAGTTTCACCAGCGAGCATCTTAAGTGACTCAAGGCCAAGTACTGATGAATCGATATCACCCTGTGAAGCTGTACGTGTCTTAATTGTGTAAGTCTTAACTGTACCGTCTTCACCTGTAACTGTGATCTTAACTGTATCGCCTGGCTTCCAACCGTCAGTACCCTTTACAGATACCTTCGCGTTCTTATCAGCAGCAACTGCTGCGATTGGGAACTCTGTTGCATCATCTGGTACTACAACTACATAAGTAGTCTTGTCAGGTGAGAAAGTCTTGTTAAGTTTAAAGTCATTTGTAAAGCTAATTGACTTAAGGTTAGCAGATGCAGAAGCCTTAGTTGTTGTCTTCTGCTTTGTTGTTGTAGACTTCTTAGCCTTAGTAGTCTTATCAGTTGTCTTCTTAGTTGTCTTAGCTGTTGTAGACTTTGTTGTCGACTTAGTAGTTGACTTTGTTGTTGATTTAGTAGTCGACTTAGTAGTTGACTTTGTTGTTGACTTAGTAGTCGACTTTGTTGTTGCCTCAGTTACTGTGATCTTAACAGTCTTAGTACCTGTTAAATCATTCTCATCAGTGTCACAGACATCTGTAAGAGCAATTGAGATTGTTGCTGTACCAGCGCCCTTAGCTGTTACTGTGATTGTATGAGTATCAGCCTCACCGAACACTTTAGACTTATCTACTGTTGCAACAGATGTGTCTGAAGATGAAATATCAACACGACCATTTGCATTGTTGAATACAATATTAAATGTTCCTGTCTTACCCTTTACTATTGAGAGTGAAGACTTAGATACTGTTACGCTTCCTGACGCAGCGAATACATTCAAAGGAAGAATGCAAACAATCAGTAATATCGCAACGAAGATTGATAACGCTTTTTTCATTTTTTGTTTCCTCCTTCTTATGCATTCATGATCAAGTTCTTAATGCGTGTATAGTCTTTAGAAGATACCTTAGTGTCTCCTGTTATATCAGCAGCAAGAAGTTTGAATTCATCTGTGATAATTGAATCTTCCATAATGTGATTCTTAATTGCTGTGTAGTCCTTAGATGAAATCTTTCCATCTGGTGTAGCATTACAATCACCAGGAATGATGATTACAGCTGCATCAATTACTACTGCAGTGTCTGGATCAGCACCATCATAGAGTTTAACAACACAACCGGTTGTAACGTTACCAGACTTGAGTTCTGTTGTTCCGTCTGGCTTGTAAACCTTAATGTTCTCTGCGATGTTAGCAAGATAATCTGACTTAAACTTGCTTACTGATGCGCCGCTTAAACCAGCCTTGGTCTGAAGGTCGAAGATAAGAGCATTTTCTTCGCCCGTTGATACAGTAACTGTTGTTCTTGAGAGTCCTGTATCTGAAACTGGAAGAATCTGATCGTTGCTAACGATTGAGAATGTAATCTTTGCTGTGATCTGGTTCTCTTCTGGGATGTTCTCTCCATCTGGGAGATAAACTACTGTAAGTTCATATGAACCTGATTTAGTTGTATCGATAGTTGTTACATCCTCAAGGAAGTTATAAGCTGTTGTCTTGCTTGTCTTTCCTGCTGATGTTGCCTTAACTACGAGGTTGCTATCAGCGAGAATGTCTTCGATTGCTGTACCAGTTTCGAACTTGCTCTTTGAAAGTGTAGCTGTGATTGCTGTTACAGGATGAAC
>JAZQQZ010000015.1:0-76106 GCA_045629305.1 Acutalibacteraceae bacterium
CACCAAATGGTGGGAGTTTATTTTTTTATTCCTCTTCTACTTCGGATGAGTCGGCAACTATGTCTTGCTTTTCCCACTCCTCACGAATAACCGAAAGAGTGATTACCTTATCTTCGTTCTCCTTAATTCTCATAACCTTAACGCCCTTAGCTGGACGGTTAACACAGTTAATCTCAGTTGAAGGAATACGAATGATAACACCGTTAGCAGAAATCATAATGAGATCATCCTCGTCGGATACGATTCTAATAGCAGCAACCTTGCCGAACTTCTCAACTCTGTAGTTAAGAAGACCAGAACCGCCACGCTTCTGAACCTTATAGTCAGAAGGTTTAGATCTACGGCCGAAGCCTGTCTCTGAAACTGTAAGAACTGTAGCATTGTCATCAATTACATCGAAGCCGACAACTTCATCATCTGCTTTCTTAAGTGTAATTGACTTAACGCCACGAGCAGTTCTTCCAAGCTCACGAGCATCTGTCTCGTGGAAGCGAATACTCATACCCTCGCGAGTTGCAACAAGAAGATCATCATTACCACTTGTAAGTTTAACCCATGAAAGTTCATCGTCCTCATCAAGGTTAATTGCGATAAGACCGGACTTTCTAACGTTCTTATAGTTTACAAGAGGAGTACGTTTGATGATACCCTTCTTAGTCATCATGCAGAGATATTCATCGCCTTCAATCTCCGGTACACGGAGCATTGAAGAAACTTTTTCGCCCGGCATAAGAGGAAGGATGTTTACGATATTAGTACCCTTACTCTGACGAGAAGCTTCTGGAATCTCATAACCCTTAAGTCTATATGTACGACCGAGGTTCGTGAAGAACATTACATGGTCATGTGATGAACATGTGAACATGAATTCTGTAATATCGTCCTCTTTCTGAGTCATTCCATTGATGCCACGACCACCGCGATGCTGTGTCTGATACTCAGTTGTAGGCATACGTTTTACATAACCCATATTTGTAAGAGTCATTACAACCTGCTCTTCTGGGATGAGGTCTTCGATATCAACCTCGCCAGCTACATCGCTGATCTGAGTACGACGCTCGTCGCCAAATTTGTCTGCGATTGCCATTGACTCCTCTTTAATTACTGCCATGAGTTTAGTCTCATCAGCGAGAAGTTCCTCATACTCAGCAATCTTCTTATGGATAGAATCAAGTTCATCCATAATCTTCTGAATCTCGAGGCCAGCAAGTTGTCCGAGACGGAAGGCAACGATTGCCTGTGCCTGAACATCGTCAAATCCGAACTTCTCCATGATGGCAATCTTTGCCTCTGGCTGGCCGCCCTTACAATGACGAATTGTATCAATGATGTCATCAACGATATCAATTGCTCTTGCAAGACCTTCCAAGATATGGGCACGCTCTTTTGCCTTACCAAGTTCGAACTGTGTACGACGTGTAACAATCTCTTTCTGGAATTTAATGAATTCCTGTAAGTATTCTTTAAGTGTAAGAATCTTTGGCTGTCCATCAACAATACAGAGATTGATTACACCAAATGAAGTCTGGAGCTGTGTATATTGATAGAGCTGATTTAAGATTACATTTGGATTAGCATCTCTCTTGAGCTCGATTGAAATATACATTCCATGCATTGAAGAGTAATCGTTTACATCTGCAATGCCATCAATTCTCTTTTCCTTTACAAGATCAGCGATTGACTCAATAAGTCTTGCCTTGTTTACATTGTAAGGAATCTCAGTAACCTTGATTTCATAACGTCCGCCGGCTTTTTCAATTATCTCAGCACGAGCACGAACTGTAATCTTACCACGGCCTGTACCATAAGCTGCACGAATACCTGAACGACCCATGATAATACCTGATGTTGGGAAATCAGGACCTGGAATATGTTCCATAAGTTCTGCGAGTTCGATATCAGGATTATCAATTACCGCACACATTCCGTTTATTACCTCACGGAGATTGTGAGGTGGGATGTTGGTAGCCATACCAACTGCGATACCCATCGAACCGTTAACAAGAAGGTTCGGGAAACGTACAGGAAGAACAGTTGGCTCACGGAGACGGTCATCATAGTTTGGAATGAAATCAACCGTATCCTTATCAATGTCCTGAAGCATACGAACAGAAAGTTTGCTCAAACGGGACTCTGTATAACGATAAGCAGCAGCTGGGTCACCATCGATTGAACCGAAGTTACCATGACCGTCTACAAGGATGTAACGCATTGAGAATGTCTGTGCAAGACGAACCATTGCATCGTATACAGATGCGTCACCATGTGGATGATAACGACCAAGTACTGAACCTACTGTATCAGCACATTTACGGTATGGCTTATCTGGTGTAAGACCATTTTCATGCATTGTATAAATAATTCTTCTATGAACTGGCTTCAGTCCATCACGAAGATCTGGAATCGCACGAGAAATAATTACTGACATAGAATAGTCGAGGAATGATTTACGCATCTCGCTGTCGATGTCCACGTTTACAATCTTAGTGTTCTCAAGATTGTCTCTGAACTCTTGCTCTTTCTGCTTCTGCATTTCTGCATTGAGCTTTGCCATCTTCATTCCCCTCCTTATACGTCAAGATTCTGAACGTAACGTGCGTTCTTTTCAATGAATTCACGTCTTGGTTCAACTTTATCGCCCATCAAAATTGAGAATGTCTCATCTGCTCTCATTGCATCCTCAAGATAAACGCGTTTCATAATACGAGTCTTCGGATCCATTGTTGTTTCCCAGAGCTGCTCAGCATCCATCTCACCAAGACCTTTATATCTCTGGATGTCGCAAGATCCGCCGAACTCTTCAATTTTCTCATCTCTCTCTTCATCGGAGAAAGCATATCCGAATTTCTTACCCTTACTAATCTTATAGAGAGGTGGCTGTGCAATATAAATGTGTCCCTCATCAATAAGAGGTCTCATGTAACGGAAGAAGAATGTGAGAAGCAATGTCTGGATGTGAGCACCATCGACATCGGCATCGGACATGATGACAATCTTGTTGTAGCGAAGCTTTTCAATATTGAAATCCTCGCCGATGCCCGTACCGAGGGCAGTTACAACTGGTGTCAACTTATCGTTTCCGATTACCTTATCAAGTCTTGCTTTCTCAACATTAAGCATCTTACCCCAAAGTGGGAGGATTGCCTGATACTGACGCTCACGTCCCTCTTTAGCAGAACCACCCGCAGAGTCTCCCTCGACGATGTAGAGCTCGGTGAGTTCTGCATTCTTATCAAGACAATCTGCAAGTTTACCTGGAAGGCTGTTGCCTTCGAGCGCCGTCTTACGTCTAGCAAGATCACGAGCTTTTCGTGCAGCTTCTCTTGCACGAGAAGCCTCGAGTGCCTTGCTAAAGATTGCTCTTGCAACAGCAGGGTTCTCCTCAAAGTATTCCATAAGCTTTTCATAAACTGTCTTGGATACAAGAGGTGTAATATCGGTGTTACCGAGCTTACCCTTAGTCTGGCCTTCAAATTCTGCTTCAGTAAGTTTTACTGAAATTACAGCAATCATACCTTCACGAACATCATCGCCTGAAAGTTTCTTGTCGCTGTCTTTCAATATATTATATTTTTTACCATAATCATTGAATACTCGTGTAAGAGCAGTCTTGAAACCATTCTCGTGAGTACCACCATCTATTGTTCTTACATTGTTGGCATATGAATAAAGGATTTCATTGTAACTGTCGTTGTACATAAGAGAGATATCAACTTCTCTATCGCCCTTTACAGCATTAAATGAAATTGGAGAATCATGGAGAGGAGTATTGCCACGTTTGTTGTTGATGAAATCAACGAACTCTGTGATACCGCCTTCATAGCAGTATACTTCTGGCTCTTCGCGTTCTGGATTTTCGCGAAGATCTGTAAGTGTAATTTTAAGACCGGCATTGAGGAATGCTTGCTCACGAAGTCTGTTTTCGAGGATTTCAAACTCGTAAGTTGTTGTCTCCTGGAAAATATTAGGATCAGCTTTGAAACGGATAGTTGTTCCTGTCTTATCTGTATCTCCAATTACTTCGAGATCAGTTACAGGACTACCTACTTCAAATTTCTGATAATGAACATGACCATTTTGAGATACTTCAACTTCGAACCACTCTGAAAGAGCGTTTACTACTGAAGAACCTACACCGTGAAGACCTCCGGATACTTTATATCCAGAGCCACCAAATTTACCACCGGCATGAAGAATAGTAAGTACGACAGTTACTGATGAAATGCCATACTTTTCATTTATTCCTACAGGAATACCACGTCCGTTATCGATAACCTCGATAACGTTATCAGGTAAAATATTAACTTCAATATGAGTACAATATCCAGCAAGTGCCTCATCAATTGAGTTATCTACTATTTCATAAACCAAGTGATGGAGTCCCTTCGGTCCAGTTGAACCGATATACATACCTGGGCGCTTTCTAACAGCCTCAAGTCCCTCAAGAACCTGAATCTGTTCAGCACCATACTCTTCAGTTACTAAGGTGTCCATTGATTCGACATTGTCGAACTCACCAATTTCTTCCTCGAGTACTGCTTCCAAATCTTTTTCTTCCATACTCAAACTTCTTCAAACCTCCATTAATTTATGCCATCAGTGTAACGTTTAATTAAAGTTATAGGTGAGAGTTGAGAGATATAGACTCTCTCCTCTCCAGTTTTATCATCTTTACATACGATAAAGGATTTAGGCAATTCCATCGACACATTTACAACACGACCTGCCTTCGTCGCCGCACTGAGAAAATCTCTCGTGTGCTTTGATACAGTGGTGTTATCTATATCGAAAATTCCTATTATTTCATCTGTTCTAACAACAGTTGATTCGCCTAAGTGGAGGAACATAATTTTCCTCCTTCAATCTCGAAAACCTTACCCGTTTTCGATTTCAAAATAGATGAAGGATCACAACATGTGATAAATACCTGCCAACCATCTATATGATTTAATATGTAATCCTGTCTGTTCGTATCAAGCTCACTCATCACATCGTCAAGAAAAGCAATTGGCTGCTTGCCAGAAATTTTCTTTATAACAGCAGCTTCTGCAAGTTTCATTGACAACGCACATGATCTCTGCTGACCTTGGGATCCAAAACTCTTAACCGGCAAACCATCGAGGCTTATTAAAATATCGTCTCGATGCGGGCCGACACTTGTCGTGCCCTCTTTCATATCAGCGATACGATTCTTTTTTAGTTCTTCATAAATAAGTTCTTTAAGAGTCTCCACATCGCGATTTTCCAAATTAATTGGAGATTCATAGGATAGAGATATTTTCTCTTTACCATTGGAAATACCACCATAAATATCATCAAGGAAAGGCTCAAGTTCCTCGAGATATCGGAGTCTCTGATTGATTATCGTCGCGCTATAAATACTTAGTTTTTCATCCCAAATATCCAATGTATCAATAAGTTCACTGTGATACTTGATATCCTTCAAAAGAGCATTGCGCTCCTCTAAAATTTTGTTGTAATCAGTCAAGATATTGGAATATCTTGGTTTCAATTGGCAAAGTGCCATATTGATAAATTTTCTGCGGTCCACTGGACCACCCTTTACCAAATTCAAATGCTGTGGCGCGAAAATTATTCCGAGAAATTCGCCGAAAAATACGGTGGAAGCTGCATGTTCAACTCCGTCCAGCACGGCTTTTTTCTTTTCACCGATAATAATCGACGCATCATGGGACAGCCTGTCATCTGAAAAATTCATATCGAGGCGTGAAAATTCTTCGCCGAATTTTATATATTCTTTATCTTTCGCGCCACGAAACGATCTACATCCAGTAAAAAGCCAAAGAGCTTCAAGTAAATTGGTTTTTCCCTGCGCATTTTCACCGTAAATTATATTTACGCTGTCACAGGGTTCAATTTTCATATTCTCTATATTTCTGAAATTTTTAATTTCAAGAGAATTTACCTTCATTTCAATCTTCCTTATGAATTTTTATTTCATAATCAACATTTTCAAAAGTGAATACATCACCATCGTAAAGTTTCTTTCTAAGAATCTCACAGACTTCACCATTTACTTTTACAAGATCATCTTGTATAAGCATTTTAGCCTGTCCACCTGTGCCAACAATACCAACAAATTTCATTGCACTATCAAGAGTTATAAAAGGAGTAGAAATTTTAACAATCTCTTTTTCTCTCTGTGCAACTTTTACTTTAATATTTTTAATTTTCATTTTTAAGTCTTACTGGGAGAACAAGGAATAAGAAATTATCTCCCTCTGGTGGAACAATTGTAATTGGTGAAATTGGACCATTGAGTGTAATTTTAACTTCATCAATATTGCATGCTTTAAGAGCATCAAGAAGGAAGATATTATTAAATCCAATTTCTACTCTGTTACCTTCTGTCTTACAGCCAAGCTTATCGTTTGCTGTACCAAGACTTGTAACTGCTGAAATTTTAATTATATTTTCATCAAATATGCAGCGGAGAGGACTCTTAAGTCTATCTGTAATAAGAAGACTTGTTCTCTCTATACTATCTATAAGCATCTTTGTATTAACTGTAACTTCTGTTGACTGTGATTTTGGAACTGCTGCGTTATAATCCAAAAATTCACCATCAAGAAGACGAGAAATAATGCTATAATTACCAACTTCAAAAATGATATGACGCTTTGCAATATTCATTGCAATAACTTCTGAGTTATCAATAAGTTTAATTACTTCATTTAATGTCTTTGCAGGAACGATAAATGACATTTCATCGCCTTCGTACTTAATATTTTCAGTACGAATTGCAAGACGGAATCCATCAACAGCAATAAGCTTGATCTGATTTTTCTTGATTTCAAACTTAATACCTGTATGAACTATCTTTGTATCATTCTTAGATACTGCAAATATTGTCTGTCTTACCATATTTGCAAGAATATCACTATCAACTACTACTGGATAACCACCTGTTACAGAAGGTAACTCTGGATATTCTTCAGCATCAATACCAACAATCTTATATTCAACTTCACCACATTTAATTACGCAAAGTTGACGCTCATCTGCTTCAATTTTTACTGTTTCAGCAGGAAGTTTTCTTAAAATATCACAAAGAATGCGAGCATTAAGAATAATACTTCCCTGTTCTTCTACCTTTGCCTCGATGCAAGTATTAATACCTACTTCAAGATCATAGCCAGTAAGCATAAGTTCATTGCCAAGAGCCTTCATGTAAATACCTTCAATAGCCGGAATTGAAGTTTTAGTAGAAACTACTCTTTGAACATTTTGGCAAGCTTCTGACAAAAGTTCTGTGTTACATACTATTTTCATAATGAACCTCCATTTTTATATAAATACATATTGTATTTTTAGTAGTATTAGTAGAGCCGGTTAAAACTCTTAAAAAATTAAAAATTACTTATTTTAAAAGAAAAATTGAATCTTTTTAATTTTTAAACAACATATTAAAAAATGTGCAAAAAGTTAAAAATTAAAAATGTAATTTTAAAATGTTAAAAACTCGTTGTTAATTAACAATAAAAATGTTAAATATTGATGCTATTATCTCTAACATTATTGATAATTCCTTGGATTGTAGCTTTTATAGAAGAATTTTCTTCCATATCTTTTTCACATTCTTTAATGTTATAAATTACTGTAGAATGATGCTTTCCACCAAGTTTTTCTCCAATTGTTTCCATTGGAAGAGAAGTAATTTCTCTGACAATATACATAGCTGCTTGACGAGCTTTTGTTACATTGGCATTACGTTTTTCAGAGAGAATATTTTCAACTGAAGTTCCGTAAGTTCTTGCAACTTCTTGGAGAATTCTATCTATTGTTACGGATATTGGTTGATTATCTGTAAGAATATCTTTAATTGCTTTTTCAGCAAGGGCCATAGAAGGCTCATGACCAGATATTGTACAGAGAGCATTAAGTTTCTTTACCGCGCCTTCAAGTTGACGAACATTGCTTTTAATTTTCTCTGCCATTAAAAGAACAACATCATCAGGAAGTTCTAAATTAAAGAAATCTGCTTTATTTTTTATAATTGCCATTCTTGTTTCTATATCAGGTGGCTGAATATCAGCAAGAAGACCCCATTCAAATCTTGTTTTAATTCGATCTTCTAAAAGTGCTATTTCTTTAGGTGGTCTATCTGATGTTAAAACAATTTGTTTTTTATCTTGATGGAGTGCATCAAACGTGTGGAAAAATTCTTCCTGTGTCTCTTTCTTACCGGCGATAAAATGAACATCGTCAAGAAGAAGAACATCTGCATTTCTATATTTTTCATGAAAAGCATTTGATGTAGAGTGCTGAATTGATTTTACAAGTTCGTTTGTAAAATCTTCACCACTTGTGTAGATAATGTTACAATTTGGATTATTTTTCTTAATTTCTATACAGATAGCATTAAGAAGATGGGTTTTTCCAAGTCCAGAGTTTCCATAAATAAAGAGTGGGTTATATGCTTGACCTGGAGTATTAGCTACTGCTTTAGATGCAGCATAAGCAAATTTATTGGAAGAACCTTCAATGAAGTTTTCAAAAGAAAGTTCGTAGTTATTTTTATTTTCAATAAATTCTACTGGCTTTGTTTCCACTTCAGCTATTTTTGATGAATCTGAAATTATATCAATCTCTACTTCAAATCCCATAACTGAAACGAAGGCCTCTTTAAGGGTATCCAAGAATTTTGATTTAACGATTTTTGCTTGGAATTCATTGGTTGATAAAACAACTTTATTGTCATCAAAAGAGACCATTAAAAGAGGATCAAACCAGAGCTTATAAATCGTTTCTGAAACCTGGCCTTTACAGTACTCCTTTACGAGTTCCCATACATCAGCATAAGAATCCAATTCGTTTACCTCCTTTTTATAACACTATAATATAAATATATTTAATATATAATAATAAAATACATATTAACTACAAAATTTTATCACAAAATGCAAAAGTTTTCAACAATTATGACACAGATTGTTGAAACTTCTTGACAATATTATTATATATATAATATAATAAGCACTTGCAAGTTTAATGAATGGAGGGAAGTATAATGAAAAGAACATTCCAGCCTAAAAAAAGACAGAGAAGCAAGGTTCATGGTTTCCGCGCAAGAATGTCTGATTCAAACGGACGTAAGGTACTCGCTCGTCGTAGAGCTAAGGGTAGAAAGAGCCTTACAGTTTAATTGAGGACGAAACATTGTCTGATGCAGTAGTATTAAATCAGAATACCGATTTCAAGCGCCTCTATAAGCGAGGCGCTTCATATGCGAATCCTGCACTGGTTCTCTATGTAATGAAAAACCGTGCGGGAATTTGTCGTATAGGGATAACTTCGAGTAAAAAGATTGGTAATGCTGTAGCGCGAAACAAGTCGCGACGTCTTATCCGCGCAGCTTTTCATGATGTATATAAAGAGCATGAAAAAGAGATGCAAGGATACGATATGATCTTCGTATGTAGAGTAAAAACTAGATTTAAAAAGAGTACAGAGCTTAAAGAAATAATGCTCGACCAGCTTCATGATGCTGGCATTATAAGTTAAGTCTATGAAAGACATTTTAATTTCGATTATCAAGTTTTACAGAAAACATATTTCGCCACTTAAACCACCTACTTGTAAGTTTTATCCGACATGTTCGGAGTATGGAATCACAGCTATAGAAAGATTTGGAGCAGTTAAAGGATCTTTATTGACACTGTGGCGAATAATCAGATGCAGTCCCCTCACGGCGGGAGGGTACGATCCTGTTCCAGAAAAGAAGGTTAAGTAATGAATTTTATTTATGATGTTTTCTCCTATCCTTTTGGATGGTTATTGTGGTTACTTTACCAAGCATTTGGTCATAACTACGCTTTATCTCTCATAGCTTTTACTTTGCTTGCTAAACTCATTATTTTACCAAGCAGTATTAGCACACAGAAAAATCAGGCTAAAACTCTTAGAACTCGTTCTAAGATTGAAAAAATAAGACAGAAATATGCCGGAGATCAGGCAAAGATAAATGAAGAACTCAATGCGTTCTATCAAAAAGAGGGCTATGGTTCAATGACAGCAGGTTGCGGTTCCCTGCTCATCCAGTTCCCTATTATCATTGGTCTTTATGGTGCTATTTATAAGCCACTTTCTTATATACTTAGAATTGACAAGGCAACACTTGAGACACTCACAAATGCAGCATCAACTTTCCAGTCAAATAGTAAGAATATAAGACTCAACGAAATTCTTGTATTGTCTCATACAGACGAGCTTAAAGCAAAGCTTCCTGATATACCTGATAAGGTATGGGATCAAATTACAAACTTTGATTTCACAGCATTTGGATTCGATCTTGGTGCTACACCATCAACTTATGGTTGGAAATCAATTTATGCACTTGTTCCTGTTGCAGCATTCCTCGCAGCAATGCTCACATCAATTTACAGCTTAATTAAGACAAGAAAGAACACACCAGATGCAGCAAATACAGCTTCAATGGGTTGTATGCTTCTCTTTATGCCTTTCATGTCTCTTTGGCTCGCATACACCTTCCCTATCGGTATCGGTGTATATTGGGCAATTAATAGCTTACTCAGCTTTTTCCAGATGCTTATCTTGAATAAGGTCTATGAGCCGAAACGCGTTATTGCAAAGATGATGGTCGACGAGACTAATGTCCGTCGTTCTAAAGAGGAATCTGTAAAGATTAATACAGAGCTTCTCAATGAAAACAAAATATAAGTGAAACCTAAACCGCCGCTTATTGTTTAATAATCAATAATTGGCGGTTTTTATTTATACGGAGGTTAATATGATTAAAGAAGCAGTAGCAACTGGTGCAACTATTGAAGATGCACAGCAAGCTGCCATTCTCGCACTTGACGCTCCAATGTCAGCAGATATTCAGTTTGAAATCCTTTCTATGCCAGAGAAAAAGGTACTTGGTATCTTCGGTGGCAAGCAGGCTGAAGTTCGTGCTTACTATGAAGCTCCAGATGAGAAGCCAGCAAAGAGTGCTGCACCAAAGAAAAAAAAGCAGGAGAAGCCTGCTGAGAAGACAGAAAAGAAAGCTACACCAGAAAAAGAAGTTCCAAAAGCAGAGGAACCAGAAGTTCCAGCAGAGACAATCGAGCTTGATGCTTGTCCAGAAAACGTAAAGAAAGCTTATGCTTATCTTGAAACTCTTATTGCAGGTATCGGCGTTGGTGGTACCCACATCGAAATAAAGAAAAGAGATTTAGATTTCTTCTTCTTTATCACATGTGATGAGGATTACAGCCTTCTTATTGGAAGACGCGGTGAAACTCTTGATTCTATTCAGTATCTTGTTCGTCTTGTAGCTAACAAGACTAAGAACGATGCAGAATTCTCTAAGATTTCAATCAATATTGGAAACTATAGAGAAAAGCGTGAAGCAACTCTCAAGGATATCGCAAGACGCACAGCTTCTAAGGTTAAAAAGTATGGAAGAAATATAGCTCTCGATCCAATGAATCCTTATGAGCGTAGAATAATCCATACAGAGGTTGCTAAGATTGATGATGTAATTTCCTATTCTGTAGGTTCTGATGCCGATAGAAAGGTTATCATCGCACTTGAAGAGGGCGCGAAGCCAACTAGCCCTCGCAAGTCTTACGGTAACAACCGTGGTGGTTACCGCGGCGGCCGTGGAGGCAGACCACAGGCAGAGCCTGTTGCAATTCCTACACGTGCCCCTCGTGCAGACGCCGAGGGCGTAAGATATGGCAAGATTTTGCCAAAGTCAGCAGAGACTGAAGAATAAGATAAAAAGAAAGACCTTGGTTCTATGTGAAACCAAGGTCCTTTTTTATGTTCAATTATTTTTTAGGGATAAGTTTTTCCTGTCCACCCATGTAAGGACGAAGAACTTCTGGAATGTTTACAGAGCCATCGGCCTGGAGGTTGTTCTCAAGGAATGCAATAAGCATACGAGGAGGAGCAACAACTGTATTATTGAGTGTATGAGGAAGATACATATTGCCATCCTCCCCTTTTACACGCATCTTAAGTCTACGTGCCTGTGCATCAGAGAGGTTAGAGCATGAGCATACTTCAAAGTATTTCTGCTGTCTTGGTGACCAAGCTTCGATATCGCAAGACTTAACCTTTAAGTCTGCGAGGTCACCTGAGCAACATTCAAGCTGACGAACTGGAATATCCAAGCTTCTAAAGAGCTCTACGGACATCTTCCACATCTTTTCGTACCATTCCATAGACTCTTCTGGCTTACATACAACAATCATTTCCTGCTTCTCGAACTGGTGGATTCTATATACACCACGTTCTTCGATGCCATGGGCACCCTTCTCTTTTCTGAAACAAGGAGAATAACTTGTAAGTGTCTGTGGGAGTGTATTTTCTGGAATAATTTGATTGATGAATTTGCCGATCATGGAGTGCTCTGATGTTCCGATAAGATAGAGGTCTTCGCCCTCAATCTTATACATCATACCCTCCATATCGCTCTGGCTCATAACGCCTTCGACAACGTTTCCATGAATCATAAAAGGTGGAATACAGTATGTAAATCCTTTGTTTATCATGAAATCACGCGCATAAGCGAGGATTGAACTATGAAGACGAGCGATGTCGCCCATAAGATAATAGAAACCGTTACCTGATGTTCTTCCGGCTGCATCAATATCGATACCATCGAAAGCTTCCATAATCTCTGTATGATAAGGAACTTCGAATTCTGGTACAACTGGATCGCCAAATCTTTCAACTTCGACATTGAAAGAATCGTCTTTTCCGATTGGAACAGATGGATCGATGATGTTCGGAATGAGCATCATAATTTTTGTAACTTTCTCAGTGAGTTCATCTTGACGCTTTGAAAGTTCATCGAGCTCAGCTGCCTGAGAAGTAACATTCTCTTTGAGAGCCATAGCTTCGTCTTTCTTTCCCTGCGCCATAAGGTTTCCGATCTCTTTAGAAATTTTATTTCTATTTTGACGGAGCTCATCAGCACGGGTTGTAACCTGTCTCTTTTCCTCATCGAGAGCGATAACTTCGTCTACGAGAGGAAGTTTATCGTCCTGGAATTTTTTCTTTATATTTTCTTTTACAATATCTGGGTTTTCTCTTACGAATTTAATATCAAGCATTTATCAGTTTTCTCCTATTCTGCGTCAAGTTGCTTTGCAAGCTTTTTCAAATCTTCTTTATTGAAGAATTCCATCTCAAGAGTTCCACCGTTCTTTGATGCGTTTACTTTTACCTTACGGCCTAAAGTACTTGAGAGTGCAAGTTCTACTTCATCATAGAAAGTATCGCGTTTCTTTTGATTCTTAGATGGCTTCTTATCGCCCTTTTTGCCTTGTTTTGCAAGGTTTTCTACATCACGAACAGAGAGATCCTTCTTTGTGATTTCATCTGCAATTTGTTCCATCTCCGCTTCATTTTCGAAACCGAGAAGTGCACGGGCATGGCCTGCGCTGATCTTGCCTGTCTTAGTAAGGTCACGGATATTCTTCGGAAGACCGAGAAGTCGAAGTGAGTTCGCAATTGCTGGACGCGAGCGTCCTACTCGTGCTGCAGCCTCTTCTTGAGTGAGGTTGTAGCGCTCGATGAGAAGCTGAAGTCCTTCAGCTTCCTCTATAGGATTGAGATCCTCGCGCTGCAAGTTCTCAATAAGAGCGATCTCCATAGCTTGTTCGTCGGACATCTCTTTTATAACAACAGGAACTTCTGAAAGTCCTGCCATACGGGATGCACGCCAGCGGCGCTCACCTGCTACAAGTTGATAGGAGCCGTCCGTCATAGGACGAACAAGCAATGGCTGTAGCACGCCGTTTCGCTCGATGCTATTTGCAAGCTCAGCAAGAGCTCTTTCATCGAATGTTTTACGAGGCTGTTCTTTATTTGGTTCAATTTCGTTAAGTTTAAGAGTTGTAGGTCCGTTTCCACCGATGTCATCTATCGCATTATCAAGGAAAAGAGCATCAAGGCCACGACCAAGTCCAGTTTTTTTAGCCATTTACTTACCCCCTCTTATTCTGCTTAAGGAATTCTGATGCAAGACTATCGTATGCAATAGCACCCTTAGAGTTTTTATCGAAATACATTACAGGAATGCCGTAGGAAGGCGCTTCCGAGAGTCTTACGTTTCTTGGAATTACTGATGCATAGACTTTCTTCGGGAAGAATTTCTTAATCTCTGATACCACTTGCTGGGTGAGATTGAGTCTACCATCATACATAGTGAGAACAACGCCTTCGAGATCAAGCATTGGATTGTAGAGACGCTTAATCTGACGGATTGTTGACATGAGCTGTGAAAGTCCCTCAAGTGCGTAGTATTCGCATTGGATAGGGATTATTACTGTATCAGAAGCGCAGAGTGCGTTTAATGTAATCAATCCAAGAGATGGCGGGCAATCAAGGAAGATGAAGTCATAGTCGTCGTAAAGTGGAAGAAGCGCGTTCTTAAGCCTTGCTTCCCTCTTTGTTACATCTATTAGTTCAAGTTCTGCGCCTGCCAAATTCATGTTCGATGGAAGCACATCCACGCCTTTGTATTTAGTCTTAATGATAACATCTTTAGGGTTTACGTTGTTGATAAGCACGTCATATGAGGAATTTTCCAATGAGCGTTTATCTATACCAAAGCCACTTGTTGAGTTACCCTGAGCATCTATATCAACAAGAAGAACTCTTTTGTCGCGTGCTCCTATAGCTGCGATCAAGTTTACAGCAGTGGTTGTCTTACCGACGCCACCTTTCTGGTTTACGATTGAAACGATCTTGGCCATAAAAGTACCTCCTTTGTTTTGAATTATCAAAATTCTGCAATTATATTAACATACATATATATAATAATAAAGAGGAAAAAATAAAAAGGCCGTATGTTTCACGTGAAACATACGGCACTGTTCTACAACTTATAGTGGTTTCTTTTGCATCTGACCCTTAGGTCTTGGGTATTTAGGCGGAGTGTTTGATTTTTTCAAAATATTTATAATAGCACGCTCTCCGCAGCCAGGAAGTTCATAAGAATCAAAGGATTTAAGCTCTCCACCGAGAGTTTTTACTGCATTCTCCCCTATTTCCCATTCCTCTTTGGCACCGGCACCCTTCATAGAAATGAAAGAACCACCTATTTTAACAAAAGGAAGACAATATTCAGAGAGATCACGTAGATTCGATACAGCTCTTGCTGTCGCGAGGTCAAATTCCTCACGGAATCTATCGTCCTGGCCTGCATCCTCTGCTCTCATATGGACAACTTCTGCAGAAAGGCCCAGCTTTTCTAATATATCCTTTATTACATTAAGTTTCTTCTCTGTGCTATCAAGAAGTGTCATTTTAAGGTCTGGATACATTATAAGAAGAACTATTCCAGGAAAACCTGCCCCAGTTCCTACGTCTATAACCTTTTCGGATCCTTTTAGTGGATTATATTTTAGAAAAGCAAGGCAATCTATGAAATGCTTTTCAACTATTCCCTCTGGATCAGTTATTGCTGTGAGATTGATACGCTCGTTCCAATATACAAGAAGTTCTGCATACTTATCGAAACGATCAAGAGCTTCTGTATCAAGATTTATCCCAATATCAGCAGCACGGGCTTTTAGTAAGTCTTTGTTTATCATTATAACTTCTCCTTTTCCAAATAAATGAGAAGTACTGATATATCTGCAGGACTTACTCCGTCAATTCTGCTTGCTTGGCCAACGCTTGCAGGCTTTATCTTAGAGAGCTTTTCACGTGCTTCTAGTCTAAGATTCATTATTTTATTGTAATCAAGTGTCTCTGGAAGCTTTTTGCCTTCAAGTCTACGCATTTCATTTATGCTAGATTGCTGGCGCTTAATATAACCCTCATATTTTGCTTCGATTTCGACTTCTTCACAGACATCGTCTGGAAGTTCTGGTCTTGTTGCGTCAAATGGAGCGAGATCATCATAGCTAAGTTCCGGTCTTCTTATAAGCTCTATAAGTTTTGTTCCGGTTTTCATTGGAGATGTTTCACGTGAAACAAGTAGATTGTTTAACTCATCTGAAGGTGCAATTGTGGTTGTTTTAACGCGCATAAGCTCTTCATCGATGAGTTTCTGCTTTTCAATAATCTCGTCATAGCGTTCTTTAGGTATAAGGCCAAGTTCGTAGCCGTACTTCGTAAGACGAAGATCGGCATTATCTTGGCGTAGAACAAGTCTATATTCAGAACGAGAAGTCATCATTCTATAAGGTTCTGTGAGATCCTTAGTAATAAGGTCATCTATAAGGGTTCCGATATAGCTGGAAGCTCTATCAAGGATAAATGGCGGCTTATTCTGCACAAGAAGAGCCGCATTTATACCTGCGACGATTCCTTGTGCTGCTGCTTCTTCATAACCGGAGGAGGAGCAGAAGGTACCACAGCCAAATAGGCCAGGGAAGTCAAGGAATTCAAGTGTAGGCTTTAAAAACCTTGGATCTACGCAATCATACTCGATTGCGTAAGCAGTTCTTATAACCTCAATATTCTCGAATCCTGGGATAGTTCTAAGGAATTTAAGTTGAACATCCTCAGGAAGGGAAGAGGAGAGGCCCTGTAAATACATTTCTTGTGTGTTAAGGCCACATGGCTCTATAAATATCTGATGACGTTCCTTTTTCGGGAATGTCATTACTTTACTTTCAATAGAAGGACAATATCTAGGACCAACACCTTCGATACTACCATTGTAAAGAGGGGAGCGGTCGAGGTTATCGAGAATAACCTGCTTTGTCTCATCTGTTGTATATGTGATATGGCACACTGCTTTATTCTCTGGAGTAAAGCTCTTGTCGTGGGAGAAGCGTACGAGTTTTTCGTCAGCTTCTTGAACCTCTAAGTTCTCAAAATTGATTGATCTCTTATTGGCTCTGGATGGTGTGCCTGTCTTAAATCTTCTTGTTTTAATACCAAGTTTATGTAAAGCATCTGAGAGGTCATTCGATGGGAACATGCCGTCTGGACCTGATGGATAATTGACATCGCCAACATAAACACGGCCTCTTAAAAATGTGCCAGTTGCTATAACTACGCACTTTGCGGTGTATATAGCCTCGAGCTTAGTCCTAAGTTCCCAGAGGCCTTCGGGCTGTTGTTTAATATCAACAATCTCCGCTTGGCGGAGGTCTAAATTCTCGCAAGTCTCAAGAACGTTCTTCATATATGCAGAATAATCTCTTCTGTCGACCTGGGCGCGAGGGGAGTGAACGGCAGGGCCCTTTCCGAGGTTGAGCATACGGCTCTGAATCATATTGTGATCCGTTGCGAGACCCATTTCTCCGCCGAGCGCGTCAATCTCTTTTACGAGGGTTCCCTTGGAAGTTCCGCCAATAGCTGTGTTGCAAGGGCAGTTGCCGACCCAGTCTGCACTAATAGTGAAGACTACAGTGGAGGCGCCCATACGCGCAGCAGCAAGGCCGGCTTCAATGCCAGCATGTCCTGCGCCTATAATGGCAACATCATATGATTTAGCGAAATACTCCATTTTATTTACCTACACAGAATGATGAAAATACTTTATTTACTACCGTTTCGGTCACTCTTTCACCGGTGAGTTCAAGAAGTGGCTCTATAGCGGCATCGCAGGATACGTTTACTGCATCCATTGTGAGGCCGTTCTCAAGTGCTAAGATAGCTTCATCTATACAAGAGACAGCTCGCTTACAGCACGAGAGCTGTCTTTCGTTCATAAGCATAGCAGCAGATGAATCGAAATCTGCTGTGCCAAGGAGCGTTTCAAGTGAAACGCGAAGAATATCGAATGATTCTTTATCTTTTGCAGATATTGATACGACAGTTGAGACATATTTAGAAACTTCATCTTTATCTACAACTGTACCGAGATCACATTTGTTGATTATGCAGATTGATGGCTTGCCACAGCAGGCCTCAAGGATCGCATAATCCTCATCATCAAGGGCTTTGCTGCCATCTACGATGGCGAGAATTAATGCGGAATGAGACAATTTTGTCTTGGCATATTCGATGCCGATTGACTCAACCAAATCGTCTGATTCGCGAATTCCTGCAGTATCAGAAAGGCGAAGTACTACATTTCCAATTCTCGCAGTTTCCTCAACGACATCACGTGTTGTACCAGCGACAGAGGTGACGATGGAGCGCTCACGGCCGAGAAGGAGATTCATGAGAGTTGACTTGCCGACATTCGGTTTACCAACGATTACTGTCTCAACGCCCTCTGTGATTGCCTGTCCTGCATCGAATTTTTCGATGAGGGAGAGGAGGGTCGTTCTTGCACCCTTGAAATCAGTGAGAAGCTTATCGAAATCAAGTTCTTCAATCTCGTCATCAGGGTAATCGACCCAAGCTGACATATGGGCAGATGCGTCTATGAACACATTCGCAACATCGCGAATTTCCTTAGACAATGAGCCTTCCAATGTGTTGAAGGCCGCATCTGCTGCCTGTCTGCCGTGGGCAGAGATGAGAGACATTACAGATTCCGCTTCGGTGAGATCCATCTTGCCGTTTAAGAAGGCGCGTTTCGTAAATTCGCCTGGCTCAGCAGGGACTGCACCAGCATCAAGACAAAGTCTTAGAATCTGTTGCATAAGATAGAGGCCGCCGTGGCACTGTAGCTCGACAACGTCCTCACCAGTGTAACTTTTCGGCATTCTATAAACGATTGCGACAGCTTGGTCAAGCTCATCGTCGCCGTCGTGAACATGGCCGAACCTTACACTATATCCTGGAAGAGAGGAGAGTGTTGTCTTGCCAGCGCATGTGAAAATACGGTCCGCAACAGCTATTGCGTCAGGGCCTGAAATTTTTACAATGCCTATGCCACCGGCGGCATTAGGCGTCGATATAGCAGCGATTGTAGACATATACACTTCTCCTTTCTTGTTTTAGATGAACGCTTGAAATTTTAACATAAGTTAAGATTAAAATCAATTGACAATTAAAATGTAATATATTAATATTTTCTCTGTTACTTTATAAGTATAAATGCTTTGCGCAAAAGCCATTTGCGCGGAAGGAGAAATTTATGGTAAACACAGAAAAAACAATGGAAAAAATCGTTGCACTTTGTAAGAACCGTGGTTTCGTCTATGCCGGATCTGAAATCTACGGCGGCCTTGCAAACACATGGGACTATGGCCCGCTCGGTGCAGAGATGAAGCAGAACATCAAGGATGCTTGGAGAAAGAAGTTCATCCAGGAGAACCAGTACAACGTTGGCCTTGATGCAGCAATTCTTATGAACCCAGAGACATGGGTGGCATCAGGACACCTTGCAGGTTTCTCTGATCCTTTGATGGACTGTAAAGCTTGTCATACAAGACACAGAGCAGATAAACTCATCGAAGATTATGTAGCAGAGAACGGTCTTTCAGACAACCCAGCTGCTTTCTCAGATGATGAACTTATGGCTTACATCCGTGAGCATAAGATTGCATGTCCAGACTGTGGCGCAACAGATTTTACAGATATAAGAAAGTTCAACTTGATGTTCAAGACTTTCCAGGGCGTAACAGAGGATTCCAAGAATGAAATCTATCTTCGTCCAGAGACAGCACAAGGCATCTTCGTAAACTTTGCAAACGTACAAAGAACCACAAGACGTAAGGTTCCTTTCGGTATTGCTCAGGTCGGCAAATCATTCCGTAACGAGATTACACCGGGTAACTTTATCTTCCGTGTTCGTGAGTTCGAGCAAATGGAACTTGAGTTCTTCTGCAAGCCAGGTACAGACCTTGAGTGGTTCGATTACTGGCGCGGCTTCTGCCGCGATTGGCTCTATTCTCTTGGCATGAAGCCAGAGAATCTTCGCCTTCGTGACCACGATAAGGATGAGCTTTGCTTCTACTCTAAAGCAACAACAGACTTTGAGTATCTCTTCCCATTTGGTTGGGGCGAACTCTGGGGCGTTGCTGATAGAACAGACTATGACCTTACACAGCATATCAATCAGTCTGGTAAGGATCTCTCATATTTTGATCCAGAGACTAACGAGCATTATGTACCTTATGTTATCGAGCCATCTCTCGGCGTAGAGCGTCTCTTCCTGTCTCTTCTTGTTGAAGCATATGACGAGGAAATAGTAGATGCAGAGAAGAATGATACACGTGTTGTAATGCATTTCCATCCAGCAATTGCACCTTTCAAAGTTGCAGTTCTTCCACTTTCTAAGAAGCTTGGCGACAAGGCAATGGAAATCTATCAGGATCTCGCGAAAGACTTCGTTGTTGACTATGATGATGCAGGCTCTATCGGTAAGCGTTATAGAAGAGAAGATGAGATTGGTACACCATTCTGTGTAACAGTTGACTTCCAGACGGTTGGCGATGATGAGACACCTGCTGATAACTGTGTAACAGTAAGAGATAGAGACACAATGGAGCAGGTACGTATTCCTATTTCAGAACTTAAAGATTATATTGCAGAGAAGGTAAAATTCTAATGATATATAACAATGTTCTTGAGGCAATGGGCCAGACGCCTATCGTACGACTTTCTGAAAAGATGGTTGATCCGAAGACAAGTGCGCAGGTCCTTGTAAAATATGAAGGCCTTAACGTTGGCGGTTCTATCAAGACAAGAACAGCTCTTGAAATGATTCTTGCAGCTGAAAAAGAGGGAATCTTAAATGAGAATTCCATCATTGTAGAGCCGACATCAGGCAACCAGGGAATTGGTCTTTCATTAGTTGGTGCAGTCAAGGGTTATAAGACAATAATTATTATGCCGGATTCCGTATCAGAGGAACGCAGAAAAATCTGCCATCACTATGGTGCAGAGATTGAGCTTGTTCACGACGATGGAGACATCGGCAAATGTATTGATAATTGTATCAAACTTGCTTATAAGATGAGAGAAGAGAATCCAAATGTATTCATCCCTCAGCAGTTTGAGAACCCTAATAACGTAGGCGTTCATAAACGCCATACCGCTCTCGAGATTCTCGAGCAGGTGGGAGGACCAATCGATGGTTTCTGTTCCGGTATCGGAACAGGTGGCACAATCACAGGTGTAGGTGAAGTTCTCAAATCAATGTATCCAGATATCACAATCTGGGCAGTTGAACCACAGAACGCAGCTATCCTTGCTGGTGGTACAGTATCTACACATATCCAGATGGGTATCGGCGATGGACTTATCCCAGCAATTCTCAATCAGAATATCTACAGCGACATCTATATTGTATCTGATGATGAGGCTTTAAACACAGCTCGCGACCTTGCAAGAAAAGAAGGTCTCTTCTGTGGAGTAACATCTGGTACAAACGTTGCCGCAGCAATTGCAATGGCTAAGAAACTTGGACCTGGAAAGACAGTTGTAACTGTACTTCCAGATACAGCTGAGAGATATTTCTCAACTCCACTTTTCTATGATGAATAAATAAAAAATAAGAGGCTCTGGAAATCCAGAGCCTCTTTTCTTATGCACTTATTAATAATATCTCATAAGTCCTACAACTTTGCCGAGAATAACGAGTTCATCACAGATGATTGGATCCATGTAATCATTTTCTGGCTGAAGACGGAAGTGGTCGTCCTCTTTGTAGAATGTCTTAACAGTTGCTTCATCATCGATGAGGGCAACTACCATTTCGCCATTCTTGGCGTCTGGTCTCTGCTCTACGATGATAATATCATCAGGTAAGATACCTGCATTTATCATACTCTCACCGCGAACCTTGAGAGCGAAGAGAGTCTTGTCAGAAGATACATGTCCTGCAAATGGGACATAACTTTCAATCTGCTCTGCAGCGAGGATTGGGGTACCTGCTGCAACAGTACCAACGAGAGGAATTTCAACGAAATTCTTGGCCTCATCCTGAATATTGAGGCGGATAGAACGCTTGAGAAGAGGGTCACGGGTGATGTAACCAGCTTCCTCAAGAGTATTTAAATTGGCCTGAACAGATGATGTAGATCTAAGACCTACTGCCGCACCAATTTCTCTAACAGACGCAGGAACTGCGGTCTTGCGAGAACGTTCGAGCAAGTAATCATAAATTCTTTTTTGGGTGTCATTTAAGTTATCAAGTTCCATAAAACGACTCCTTTCGGCAATATGTGCACAAATGTTCAACGACAGTATAGCACATCTGTTCGCTTTATGCAAACTTTTGTTTGAAAAATTTTCTTTTTCTATCATTTTCGACATTTTTATGGTAGAATGTTAATAATTTAAAAGAACAAATTTTTAAAAAGGAGCAGGGTATGAAACTTATTGATATTTCTCGTGATATTGTAAGCGCTGAGGTCTATCCCGGTGATCCTGAGACCAAAATTGAAAAGGTTATGAGTCTTGATGCTGATGATATGTATAACTTATCAACTATAAGTGCAACACTTCACGCTGGAACTCATCTTGATGCACCTCTTCATTTCATTCAGGATGGCTTATCTATTTCTGATATCCCGCTCGATAAATTCACGGGTGATGTTACAGTTCTCTCTCTTCCTGACGGACCTATAACAGGCGAGATGGTTGAGAACCTATTCCCACGAAATGTAAAGAAATTGATTCTTAGAACTGGTAAGAATTCAGTCTTCTTTGGTGGCGCGGCTGAAGACGTAGCCGCAATTGGCTACGAGCTTCTCGGATATGACAAACCGGCCCTTGGTGGGGGCAATGAGGCGGCTTGCCACCGTGCTTTGCTATCAAGTGGGGCAATACTACTCGAAAACCTTGATCTTTCCAACGTAGCGCACGATGGCGAATATTTCCTCATTGCGCTTCCAATCAAGGCAGAAGGACTCGAAGCGTCCTTCACCCGCGCCGTTCTCTTGGAGCAGGAGAAAGGATACGCTTAATCGAGAGTTGAAATTATAGTATTTATAATACTATAAAGAAAAGGGTGCCGTGTGGCACCCTTTTTGTTATATCTTTTCGAAGATACAGTTTGGATCAGCTTTTGGTTTGATGAATTTCTCAATTGTATCCTGCGCATCTTCAATCTCAAAGAAGCAAAATACATTTTCATCCCATTTGCCAAGACCTGAATTTGCGAAGATAAGTTTTAGAATATCTTTGTAGTCGTTCGGGAAGTTGAAGTAGATAGTTCCAACTCCATTTTTTCTTATTGAATATGCGACATAGCGAATGTTCTCAAGTGGAAGCTGTCTTACATCCAAATCTTTCTTAGTTGTAAAGATGATATTGAGATCAGTTGATGTAATTTCATATGCATACTTTTTTCTCTTTTTCTTCTTGTGATGATTTCTAAAGAATACACAGTAGATACCGAAGAGAAGAAGCATAACCGCAGGAATCCAAAGCCATATGTTTTCGCGGAGTGCTACCATCCAGAAGATGGCGGCTGCAATAAGGAACCAAGCGAGAGGAATGAAGAGCCAATCATATTTTGTCTTCTTATATTTTGGATTAGGCTGTCCGCTCCAGAGTGGCTTCGTGTTGAGAGTCATATGTGCTGTGGTTGAGGTTTTATGACTCTCGCTCTTGTTATATGTTTTTCTAGTTTTGGCATCAATCACTTTGGTGGCAACTTTTGCTTTGGTGTTAGCCTTCAACTATTTCATCTCCAGTTCTAATTGTGCCGTCTTTTAGGATTTTCGCAAAGGCACAATTGGTTTTAATTTCACAGTGTGTGTTATTCATAACGAAAGGACACTCGTCGAAACATTTCTTATCTGTGCTACTGATTTCGAGAGTTATATCTCCGATGACAAATTTATCACCGGCATGAATAGTCTCGTAATCGAGTCCGCTTGTTGCGATATTAGGCATGAAACGGCGGACACAGAGGCCTTTCTGATTTTCGCGATATTCTATGAGTTTTGAATTATCGGCAAGGGCAATCTGTCTGTCTCCGCCCTTGGCCTTTTTATCGCCTTCGATTCCGAGACCGGCGATGAGATTTAGAGAATCTACAATTTTTTCACCGTTATCGGTTTTGATTCGAAGCGTTTCTATTTTCATAAAATCACCTAGTCAATTATACATAAAAAAAGAACATACAGCAACCTGTATGTTCTAAGTGGAGCGGATTACGGGGCTCGAACCCGCTACCTCCACCTTGGCAAGGTGGCGCTCTACCAGATGAGCTAAATCCGCATGTGGAATGCTTGTATATAATAACCCAAGCGAATTTTTATGTCAAGAATATATATTATAAATAAATGTTGACAATTACTTCCGCGTGGTGTAATATCTTCCTACAACAAAGAAGGACAACTACTCCTCACCTATGGCTTACGGCTTATAGGTCAATACACCAAGATTGTATTGCGTGGACGGAGTAACTATGTCCACGCTTTTATTTTTGACGGAGGTGTATGAACATTAGCACAAACTCTAAGAAACCTGAGACTCAGATCAACGAGGAAATCAGAGACAAAGAAGTAAGAGTCGTAACTGATGACGGTGAACAGCTTGGTATTATGTCTGCTAAAGACGCACTTAAGATAGCTGTTGAGCGTGATCTTGATTTGGTTAAGATTGCTCCACAGGCTCAGCCACCTGTATGCAAGATCATGGACTATGGTAAGTACAAGTTCGAGCAGCAGAAGCGTGAGAAGGAAGCAAAGAAGAACCAGAAGGTTATCGAAGTTAAAGAGACAAGACTCTCTTTAAAGATTGATACTCACGACTTTGAAACAAAAGTAAATCAGACAGTTAAGTTCCTTAAAGCCGGTCACAAGGTTAAGGTTTCAATTCGTTTCAGAGGTAGAGAAATGGCTCACCCTGAGAACGGCCTTGTTACAATGGAGAAGTTCGCAGAGGCATGTTCCGAGTTCGGAACAGTAGAAAAGGCTGCGAAACTTGAGGGTCGTCAGATGCTTATGTTCCTGGCTCCAATTAAGACAAAGTAATTATTATTAAGGAGGGTATTCATTATGCCTAAAATTAAGTCACATAGTGGTGCAAAGAAAAGAATTAAAGTTTCTAAGAACGGTAAGGCTAAGCTCAACCATGCTTACAAGTCACATATCTTAACTAAGAAGAACACTAAGCGTAAGAGAAATCTTCGTAAGTCTTTCGTAGCTGATTCAACAAATCAGAAGAAGATCAAGAAGATGGTACCTTACAAGTATTAATTAGAGGAGGATATGAACAATGGCTAGAATTAAGGGCGCTATGATGACAAGAAAGCGCAGAAATAAAGTACTTAAGATGGCTAAGGGCTACTATGGCTCAAAGCATGCTCTCTTCAAGACAGCTAAAGAAGCTGTAATGAAGAGTGGCAACTATGCATATATCGGTAGAAAGCAGAAGAAGAGAGATTTCCGTCGTCTTTGGATCACAAGAATCTCAGCTGCTTGCAAGATGAATGGTATGAACTACTCAACATTCATCAACGGCCTCAAGAAGGCTGGCATCGATCTCAACAGAAAGATGCTCTCAGAGATTGCTATCTCTGACCCAGCTGCATTTACAGAGCTTTGCAACAAGGCAAAGGCTGCACTTGCTAAATAATTAAAGAGTTACACGCCCGTACGCTCCTGCGTACGTGGGCGTGTCTTTTACTTTCTAGAGGTATTTATGGAACATATCACAAGCGTACAGAATCCAAGAATTAAAGAATATATATCTTTAGTTTCTTCCGCTAAGGAGCGAAAGGAACAGGGTCGTTTCGTCCTTGAGGGACTTCGTCTTGTTATGGATGTACTTCGCAGTGGCATGTCAATTTGCGACCTCTATTTTACTGATACTATTTATAATAGTAATAAGGCTGACATCGATGCTCTCATCGCAGTATCAGGAAACTGCTTTGAGATATCTGATGCAGTTGCAGCGAAGATGTCTGATACGAAGAACCCGCAGGGTATCTTCTGTGTAGTGGCACAGAGAAGTGCTACGGTGGACATCGAGCGGGACGGCAAGTATATCTTGCTTGAGAATGTACAGGATCCTGCGAACCTCGGTGCGATTAGCAGAACTGCTGAGGCGCTCGGTATCACAGGTTTAATTGTCTCCGGTGGCTGTGGTGTCTATAGCCCTAAAGCATTACGCGCATCTATGGGTGCTTTACTCAGGTTGCCAGTAATCGAAGTGGCAGACGTTGCAGTAACAATCAAAGCTGCTCAAGAACAGGGTATGAAAACTTATGCTTCAACTCCAAACGCCAATGCTATAAGCATCACTGATGCTGATTTTAGCGGTGGTGTTATAACTGTTGTTGGAAATGAGGCAAATGGTGTAACCCAGAGCACTATGGAGAATTGTAAAGATAGCATTACGATTAAAATGACAGGCAGAGCGGAGTCACTTAATGCAGGCGCAGCAGCGTCTATAATTATGTGGGAAATGGTGAAGCCTATTTATGACAAATCTTAATTACTATCTATGGTTACAGAAAGCACTTGGTCCAGGTGTCGCAAGAACTGGGCAGATTTTCGAAACCTTCTCATCAGCGGAGGAAATCTTTAGAGCAACTCCCTATGAGAGAAAAATTTCTGGTGTCTTCAATGAGCGTCAAATTGACAGACTCGGAGATACCGACATAGAGGATACCTATGAGATTGCAGCGGAGTGCGCGACTCGTGGCGTAGATATTTTGACGCCACAGGATCGCGATTATCCGGAGATACTTTTCCAACTTCCGGATTATCCGATAGTGCTTTATATCAAGGGTTCTCTTGATTCTTATTTCGATAAAATTCCACTGGCAATTGTCGGTACGCGCGACGCGTCTGACGCCGGTCGCGCAGCGGCGAACGAGCTCGCAAAAGCCATATCGAAATGTGGCTTTTACGTAGTGAGCGGAGGTGCTATGGGCATCGATACTGCCGCTCACACAGGAGCTCTTACCGCCGGCCTTGATACGGCCGCCGTCCTCGGTGGTGCCATTGGCGACAACTATTTGAAAGTCAACGAACCACTTAGAAATGTTATCGAAACTCACGGGGCACTCATATCTGAATATCCGCCAGGCACCAAGGTAGGGCCGGCGACATTCCCAATTAGAAATCGATTGATTTCGGGACTGACTGTTGGTACTATTGTGATTGAGGCACAGATTGCAAGTGGCTCAATTATCACAGCGAACCATGCGACAAAGCAGGGTAGAGATGTGATGACAATTGATTGGAAAAAGGCAGACGACTCTGTCGCTGGCAACAATCAATTGCTTCTCGATGGAGCTAAAGGATTTCAGATGCCACTCGATATTATCAACGAGTATTTGCCCGTTTACCCAGATAAAATTCTTATCGATGAGAGCGTAGATTTATCAATTGATCTTACGAAGCTTGGTCTCACCAAGGGACAGCAGAATAAAGAGATTGAGAAAATCTATGATGAGAATGAGAGAAGACTTCGTGCGTGGCGCGATAGGAAAAAGCCACAGAAGCGAGAGATCACGGATCCTCTTTCAGAGGAAGCGAAGCGAATTTATAAAATTATGCCTCGCGACCCAATTGGAATTAAGGAAATATCAGACGCTCTCTGTATGCCGATGAGTTCGATGCTCGGCTCACTTACCGAGCTGGAACTATTCGGATATATAGAGCTTCTGCCAAATACAAAATATGTTATTAAATAATTAGGATGGTTTTCTTATGTCAAAGCTAATTATCGTAGAGTCACCTACAAAAACTAAGACAATTAAGGAGTATTTAGGCAAGGACTACACAGTTGTTGCATCAATGGGTCATGTTCGTGACCTTCCTGCTGCGAAGCTCAATGTAGACGTCAAGAATAATTTTGAGCCTAAGTACGCAATAATAAAAGGAAAGGAAAATCTCGTACGCGACCTCAAGAAGGAAGTTGCGAAAGCTGACGAAGTATATCTCGCAACCGACCCGGACCGTGAGGGAGAAGCTATTTCATGGCACCTTGCTACAATTCTTGATCTTGATATGAACAAGGCAAACCGTGTCACATTCAACGAGATTACGAAGACTGGTATCACAGCTGGTATCGCTGATCCTCATAAGATTGATATGGACCTTGTAAATGCTCAGCAGGCACGTCGTATCCTCGACCGTCTTGTTGGTTATAGACTTAGCCCATTCGTATCACAGAAGATTAGACGTGGTCTTTCCGCAGGTCGTGTTCAGAGCGTAGCAGTACGCCTTATTGTTGACCGTGAGGAAGAGATTCGTGCATTTAATCCAGAGGAGTATTGGACACTCGATGCCAAGTTCATTCCTCAGGCACAGAGAAAAGCTTTTGCTGCAAGTTTCATAGGTGACGAAACTGGCAAAGTAAAGATTACGACTAAGGAACAATCAGATAAATATCTTGAGAAACTTGATGGTGCAACATACACAGTAGACAGTGTAAAGAAGGGCACAAGAAAGAAACAGCCAGCACCACCATTTATCACATCAACACTTCAACAGGACGCATCTCGTAGACTCGGTTTCCAGGCAAAACGTACAATGAAAGTTGCCCAGGAACTTTACGAAGGTATTAATGTTGCAGGTCGTGGACAGGTAGGTCTTATCACATACATGAGAACTGACTCTCTTCGTATTTCAGAAGAGGCACGTGCTATGACTAAGGACTTTATCGTAGCAAACTATGGTGAGAAATATCTCCCAGAAAAGCCACGTTATTTCAAGTCCAGAAATAATGCACAGGACGCTCATGAAGCAATTCGTCCAACAGATGTAACCCTTACACCTGATATGGCTAAAGCATCACTTTCATCTGACCAGTACAAGCTTTACAAGCTTATCTGGCAGCGCTTTATCGCAAGCCTTATGGAGGTATGTGTTCAGAACACAGTTAAGGTTGAAATCAAAGCAACCCCTAAGGATGGTAATGGATTTGCAACATTTGCTGCAAATGGATATAGCGTTAAATTTGATGGTTATACAGCTCTTTATGACAATGACTCAGATGATGAGGAAGAGGCAGTTCTTCCTGATCTTGATGAGGGTGCAGTTCTTAAACTTAAGGAACTTGTTGGTAATCAGCACTTTACACAGGCACCTTCACGTTATACAGAAGCTGCCCTTGTAAAGGCACTTGAAGAGAACGGCGTTGGCCGTCCTTCAACATACGCTTCAATCATCACAACAATTCTCTCACGTGAATATGTTGTAAGAGAGGGCAAACTTCTTAAACCAACAGAACTCGGTGAAGCTACAACAAATCTTCTCCGTGATAAGTTCCCTAAATTTGTAAATACAAAGTTCACAGCTCAGATGGAGACAAGCCTTGATGATATCGCTGAGGGCAAGATGGAATATGTTGGCCTTATCGACGACTTCTATCAGGACCTCGAGGCAACTCTTGCGAAAGCAAAAGTTGACATGGAGGGCGTTAAGATCCAGCTCGAAGAGGATAAGACAGATATCCCATGCGACAAGTGTGGTCGCATGATGGTAATCAAGAGTGGTAGATTTGGTAAGTTCCTCGCATGTCCTGGTTATCCAGAGTGCAAGAACACAAGACCACTTATCCAGGACACAGGAGCAAAGTGCCCAATCTGTGGAGGCGATGTGATCCAGAGAAAGTCTAAGAAGGGCTATACATTCTATGGATGCAGCAACTATCCAAATTGTAACTTCAGCACATGGGATGCGCCTGTATCAGGCGAAGTTTGTCCAGAGTGTGGAAGCAGTCTTTTCAAGCACAGAATGAACTATATCTGCCTCAAGGAAGGCTGCGGTTATACAGCTGCCGCACCTAGAAAGAGGAGCACAAAGAATGGCTAAAACAGCTATTGTTGTTGGAGCGGGTTTCGCCGGTGTAGAGGCTGCGATGCAGCTTGCAAGAGCGGGTATTACAGTCCATCTCTATGAGATGAAACCGGTAAGATTTTCACCTGCCCACAAGAATGAAAAATTTGCCGAACTTGTCTGTTCGAACTCTTTCAAGGCCATGCGAATTGATTCCGCAGCAGGTCTTATGAAAGAGGAGATGACAAGGTTCGGCTCAGTATGCGTTGATTGCGCGAAGCAGTGCTCTGTACCAGCGGGCGGCTCACTGTCGGTTGACAGAGAGCAGTTTGCGAACATGGTGACAGAGCGTGTGGAAGCGCAGGAAAATATAATAATTCACCGCGAAGAGGTGACCACTTTGCCAGAGATTGGCAAGGATGCGGATGCAGTGATTATTGCTGCGGGTCCGCTGGTT
This sequence comes from Acutalibacteraceae bacterium, assembly GCA_045629305.1. GTDB lineage: Bacteria > Bacillota > Clostridia > Oscillospirales > Acutalibacteraceae > UBA1227. The sequence continues at coordinate 29,986 of JAZQQZ010000015.1, forward strand.
TCCGATGCTCTTGCGAAAGAGATTGAAAATCTCTGTGGAGCATCGCTTCACTTCTTTGATGCAGCGGCCCCAATTGTATCGGGTGACAGCATTGATATGGACAAAGCGTTCTATGCATCTCGTTATGATCATGGTGATGACGACTATATCAACTGCCCGATGAACAAGGAGGAATATGAGGCTTTCTATGAAGCACTCATAAATGCAGAAGGTGCACCTCAGCATGATTTTGACAAGCGCAAAACAGGATATGAGGGATGTATGCCGATTGAGGTTATGGCCAATCGTGGCATTGATACAATGCGCTTTGGCCCGCTCAAGCCGGTAGGTCTTCGCGACCCGAAGACAGGCCATAGACCATGGGCCTGTCTCCAACTTCGTCGCGAGACGAAAGACGGCGAGATGTTCAATCTCGTAGGCTTCCAGACCAACTTGAAGTTCGGTGAACAGAAGAGAGTATTCTCTATGATTCCCGCTCTGCACGATGCGGAGTTCCTCCGCTACGGAGTGATGCATAGGAATACGTTTATCAATTCGCCGAAGCTCCTCGGCCCTGACTATCAGTTTAAGTCAGTGCCAGGTCTTTTCTTCGCCGGACAGATCACCGGAGTAGAGGGATATATGGAGTCCGCGCAGAGCGGAATTCTTGCCGGAATTAATGCGGCAAGATATATAAATGGTGAGGAGAAGTTCGTACTTCCACGCACTACAATGATGGGCGCACTTGCGAATTACATCAGTGATGAAAGTGTGGAAAACTTCCAGCCAATGGGAGCGAATTTTGGAGTGCTTCCTCCTATAGAACCACATATTCGAGATAAGAAAGAACGCTATGCAGCACTCGCTGCGCGTTCGCTCACATATTTTGATTAAGAGGTAATTCTATGAAGATTATTGTTGATGCATTTGGTGGCGATAACGCCCCTCTTGAGATACTCAAAGGCTCAATTGATGCTATGAATGAATATGGCTGTGAGATTTTACTCACAGGCGATGAGAATAAAATCAAAGCATGTGCAGAAGAGAATAAGCTTGATATTTCCAAGATGGAAATCGTTCATACAGAGGATGTAATTCTCGTTGAGGAAAATCCAATGTCTGTACGTAATGAGCATAAGGATTCTTCTCTTGCTCTTGGCATCCGTCTTCTTGCAGATGGAAAGGGAGATGCTTTCGTAACTGCTGGTTCAACAGGAGCAACAGTTGTAGCAGCGAACCTTTTCGTCAAGAGAATAAAGGGTGTAAAGCGCGCGGCAATCGCATCACTTATGCCTTCAGATGAAGGCAAGTTTATGATGATGGATTGCGGTGCTAATCTCGCATGCCCTCCAGATGTTCTTGATCAATTTGCAATCATGGCTAAGACATATATGGAGAAGGTTGAGGGTGTAGAGAACCCTCGCGTTGCAATTGCCAACATAGGTGTAGAGCCTAACAAGGGCACTGAGACTCTTGTTGATGCATATCAGCTTATGAGCCAGTCAAAGGATTATAATTTCGTAGGTAATATCGAAGTTCGTGATATTCCAATTGGCGGTGCAGATGTAGTTGTATGCGAAGGCTTTACAGGAAATGTAATTCTTAAGATGTATGAGGGCGTTGCTTCAATGATTCTTGGTAACTTCAAGCGCATCTTCAAGACAAATGCTAAGACTAAGATTGGCTATCTTCTCGTATCTTCCAACATGAAAGATTTCAAGAAGAAGGCAGACTATAAAGCTTATGGTGGAGCACCTCTTATGGGTGTTAAGAAACCAGTTATTAAGGGCCATGGCTCATCTGATGCTCGCGCATTTAAGAACGCAATTCGCCAGGCGATTGCTTATGCTGAATCAGGTGCAATTGGCAACATCGAAGAATGTCTAAAGAACGCTGAAACCGAGGAGGAATAAGCGTGGATTTAAAAGATTTTGAAAAGGTGATAAAGTACGAGTACAAGGACATTTCACTCCTAGAGACTGCTCTTACACACTCATCTTATGCAAACGAAAAAGGCAACGGACACAAGTACAATGAGCGCCTTGAATTTCTCGGTGATTCAGTACTTGGTTTCGTAACAGCTGAATATTTCTTCACCCATATGAAAGAACTTCCAGAGGGTCAACTTACCAAACTTCGCGCGGCTACTGTATGCGAGGATGCATGCTATGATTACGCGAAAGAGATTGATCTTGGACAGTATCTTCTTCTCGGAAAAGGTGAGGAAAAAACAGGTGGCCGCGAGCGTGTATCCATCCTCGCAGACGCCTTCGAAGCTGTAATTGCATCAATCTATCTTGATGGTGGAATTGAGCCAGCTAAAGAATTTATTTTACATTTTATTATCCCGGCAGTGGACAAGCATAAAGTGGCATTTAAGGACTACAAGACTGTCCTTCAAGAGGTTATCCAGAAGAACCCTGAAGAGATGCTCACTTATGTACTTGTTGGGGAGTCCGGCCCAGATCATGACAAGTCTTTCGAGGTGGAGCTCCATCTCAACTCAAATGTTATTGGTCGAGGTATCGGCAAAACTAAAAAACAAGCTGAACAAGAGGCAGCACGAGAAGCATTGGAGCTTATGGGATTATGAGTCACAAAAATATAGCACTTTTTGTGGCTCATGTAGGATGCCCAAGACAGTGCAGTTTCTGTAATCAACATATAATATCGGGTAAAGAGGAGACCGCCACACCAGCCGATGTCGACAGAGCAATGAAGATTGCTCTAGACTCCGGTTGCTGTGACGGCCAACTTGCTTTTTTCGGGGGAAGTTTTACCGCTATTCCGAGGGAGTATATGATGGAACTTCTCTCCGCTGCGAAGCCTTATGTAGACAATAAAAGTATCACTGGAATCCGCATATCTACGCGCCCTGACTGTATCGACGAAGAGATTCTCGATATATTGAAAGAGTACGGCGTAGAGGCGATTGAATTGGGTGCTCAGTCGATGGACGACAGAGTGTTGGAACTCAATCGTCGTGGCCATACGGCGGACGATGTACGCCGTGCATCAGAGCTCATAAAATCCTACGGATTCGAGCTCGGTCTTCAGATGATGACCGGCCTCTTCGGCGATACGGACGAGGGCGCAATTTATACAGCCAAAGAACTGATTGCCCTCCGGCCTGCGACAGTTAGAATCTATCCAACAGTAGTGCTGGAGCACACCGAACTTGCAAGACTTATGAAGTCCGGCGAGTATCAGCCGCAGTCGCTTGACGAGGCGGTAAATCTCTGTGCGAAATTGCTTCCGATGTTCCTTGATGCAGGCATCAAGGTCATCCGCCTCGGTCTTCACTCCGGCGGAAATGTCGAGGAAGGATACCTCGCCGGAGCATATCATCCTGCTTTCCGTGAACTCGTTGAAGGGCAGATTTATTATGAGAAAGCTCTTGAAAAATTGAAGGAATTTCCTGACCCTTCTGGCCACACCTATAAAATTTTCGTAAATTCCAAAGAAATTTCAAAAATGGCAGGACAGAAGAGAAAAAATATAGTACAATTAAAAGATATTAATTACATCTGTAATGTATTTTCTAAAGATGATTTGAAACAATTCGAAATTTTGATAGAGGAAGATTAACGCATGATTTTAAAGACACTTGAAATGCAAGGATTTAAGTCCTTCCCTGACAAGACTGTTCTCGGTTTTGACAACGGAATGACTGCTGTTGTCGGCCCGAATGGTTCCGGCAAGAGTAACATATCCGATGCAGTCCGCTGGGTTCTCGGTGAGCAGTCAACGAAGAACCTCCGTGGTGCCAAAATGGAAGATGTTATCTTCGGTGGAACTAAGATCCGTAAGGCTCTCGGTTACGCCGAAGTTACTTTGCGTCTTGATAATAGAGATAGAAGTCTTGCGAACGACAATGATGAAGTTGCAATCACAAGACGCTATTATCGCTCAGGCGAAAGTGAATACAAAATTAATGATGAGGTTGTACGTCTTCGTGATGTCAACGAACTCTTCATGGATACAGGCCTTGGTCGAGACGGTTATTCTATCGTCAGCCAGGGTAAGGTTGCCGACATGGTCTCTGTTAAGTCGAAAGAGCGCCGTGATATGCTCGAAGAGGCAGCAGGTATCTCCCACTTCCGTTATAGACGTACAGACGCCATGCGTCGTCTGGACCAGACAGAGGAGAACCTCATTCGTCTTCGCGACATACTTGCAGAACTTGAAAGTCGCGTAGGCCCACTCAAGATTCAAAGTGAGAAGGCAGAACAATTCCTCGTTCTTGCCGAGGAGAAGAAGGCACTTGAAATCAGCCTTTGGCTCTTCACCATTGATTCACTTAAAGACAAGCTCCGTGACCAGGAGCACAAGATTGAAATTTCGAATGCACAATATACAGCAGCAGTTGAAGAACTCGAAGAGATTGAGAAGAAGACAGATGCTATTATCACCCGCTCACAGGAGATTACTTGTGAGATAGAGGAGATAAGGAATTCTATGTCTCAATCTGATGAAGAAGTTGCTGAACTCACAGCGAAGATCGCTGTAGACGAGAACTCTATCGAGCACAACAACCAGTCAATAGAGCGCATCAAGAAAGATATGGAAACCGCAACTGGTGAACGTGCTGAAACTGAGGAGAAGATAAAAGAGACCGAGGAGAAGATTGCCGCTCTTGAAGCAGAGATTGCGAAGAAGCAAGAGGAACTCGGTGCACTCACAGTTGATACAGATAGCATTGTAAAAGCAGATGATGAGAACTCTGACAAGATAACAGAACTCACAACGGAACACAGCAATATCTTAGAGCAGATTGCTGATATAAGAGTTAAGAAGTCTGCGGCTCTATCCGGTAAGGAAGAGATTTCCACAAGAAATGAAAATGTTGATCAGAACCGTCTTGAGAGACAGGAGATAATCGATAAGTTCAAGGCTGAGAAGAACAAGGCAGAGAAGGAACTTGACGATTGTCTTGATACAGTTACAAGCCTAACTAACTCAATAAACGGATATAAACTTCGCGTTGAGAAGAGAAACGAAAAGTTCGAAGCTCAGAAGGCTGAGGTTGAGACCAAGAGAATTGAGGTCTCATCTCTCGAGGAGAGAATCCGTATGCTCGAGGAACTCGAGAAGAATATGGATGGCTACTCTGGAAGTGTTAGAGCCGTTATAAAAGAGGGTAAGCATGGTAGACTCTCTGGTATTCACGGCACAATCTCTCAACTTATAAATGTTCCAGACAAATATGCAACAGCAATAGAGACAGCCCTTGGCGCAGTAATTCAGCATGTAGTTGTTGACAGCGATGCTGATGCTAAGAAGGCGGTTAAATATCTTAAAGAAACGAAGGGTGGCCGTGCCACATTCCTTCCGATTGCGACAATCAAGTCCAAGCCTCTCGATGAGAAAGGACTTGATGATTGCGTTGGATATATCGACCTCGCAAGTAACCTTGTCAAGACTGACAAGAAATATAGCGAGGTAGTAGAGGCACAGCTCTGCCGCACAATCGTCGTTGAAGATATCGATTGTGCTATCGCAATCGGTAAGAAATACAATCACAGATTTAAGATTGTTACCCTCGATGGACAGGTAATCAATGCCGGCGGTTCAATCACCGGTGGTTCTAAGGTTCAGAATGCAGGAATGCTTTCACGCTCTGGTAGCATTGATGATTGCAAGAAGAAACTCGAGGACGAGAAGAAGAATCTCGTAACTCTTGAGGATGCATTCAAAGTTACAACTGAAGAACTTTCCAAAGCGAAGGCAGATCTCATAGCAGCAGAAGCAGACCTTACAACTGCCAACGAGGAGAAGGTAAGATGCGAGAGCGCATTGAAGCTTGTCGAAGGACAGCTTCAGAGTGTGCTTGATACAGTTCGCGAACTCGATGAGGAACAGGCGAATGCCGAGGTTCGTATTGAAGAGTTCGAGAAGATTGTAAGGGCTGCCGACAAAGAGGAAGCAGCACTTAACAAGAGAGCAAAAGAGATTGAGGATGAAATTGCCGAACTCACAGGAAGCAAGGAAGAACTCCATGCAAAGCGTGAGGAGATGGCAGATAAAGCCAACCAAATCAACCTTGATATACTTGCACTCACCAAAGATGCTCAGGCTAACCGCGATATAATCGCAGCGTTCAAAGCAGCAAGCGACTCTGAGACAAGCCGTGAGGATGAACTCGCAGCTGAGATCAAAGTCTTCGAAGATCTCAACGCCTCAGCCGAGGCGGAGATTGCAGAGCTTCGCGAGAAGGTTCAAGCATCAAAGGATAAGAATACAAACGCAGAGCAGCGCATCGCTGATTTGACAGAGGAGCGCCAGAAGGCAGAGGCAGATTCTGCAGCCCTTCGTCAGCTCGAGAGAGACAAGACAACAATGCGTGAGCATCTCTCGGGAGATCTTGCAAGACTCACTGAGCAGAAGGCAAATATGCTCCGTGAGTATGAGGAGACAGAGAACCGTCTCTTCGAGGAGTATCAGCTCACAAGACGTGAGGCAGCAGAGATTGCTGACCCAGCTGAGAATCCTAAGGAGACCAAGACAAGCCTTTCAGAGGTTAAGAATAAAATCAAGGCACTCGGTTCAGTCAATGTCGGTGCTATTGAAGAATACAAGGAAGTATCTGAGCGTTATGAATTTATGAGCACTCAGATTTCCGATATTGAAGTATCTAAGGCAGAACTTATTAAGCTTATTGAAGAACTTACATCTAACATGTCACTTCAGTTCCGTGAGCAGTTTGCCAAGATTAATAAAGCATTCGGTGAGACATTTGTCGAACTCTTCGACGGTGGTAAAGCTGAACTTCTTCTTGAGAATGAACTCGACATACTCGAGTCACCTATCGAGATTAAGGTACAGCCACCAGGAAAGAACGTACAGAATATCGACCTTCTCTCAGGTGGTGAGAAAGGACTTTCAGCAATTGCACTTCTCTTCGCAATTCTTAAAGTTACACCAGCACCATTCTGTATCTTCGATGAGGTAGAGGCTGCACTTGATGATGTAAACGTTACACGTTACGCACAATATGTTCGCCGTATGACAAGCAACACCCAGTTCATTCTCATCACACACCGTCGTGGTACGATGGAGGAATCAGATATCCTCTACGGTGTAACGATGCAGGAGGAAGGCGTATCTAAGCTTCTCGAACTTAAGACAGCCGAGATGGCGAAGAAACTTAGTCTTAGCTAAAGGAGAATAAGACGTGGGACTTTTTAACAGAAAGATAAGCAAGGGTATGAAGAAAACCAGAGATCAATTCTCTGGCAATATCGATAACGTACTCGACGCTTTTGATGAAATTGGTGACGAACTTTATGATGAGCTCACAGAAGTGCTCATTATGGGTGATGTAGGTGTATCCACATCCGCCTTCATTGTTGACGAGGTTAAAGATAGAGTCGGCAAGAAGGGAATCAAGCATCCAGCAGAGGTTCGCACAGTAATTAAAGAGGTTGTTGCCGAGATGCTCGGTGAGGACCAGAAGATAGATTTCGTTACAACACCTGCAATCATTTTGGTTGTCGGTGTAAACGGAGTTGGTAAGACGACAACCATCGGAAAGATGGCACATTATTTCAAGGAGCAGGGCAAGAAAGTAATTGTCGGTGCAGCCGATACTTTCCGTGCCGCTGCCATTGATCAGCTTGAGATTTGGACAGAACGCGCAGGCGTTGAAATCGTCAAGCACAAAGAGGGTGCCGACCCTGCTGCAGTTGTATTTGATACCATCGGCGCAGGCGTTGCCAGAAATGCCGATGTCATCATTGTTGATACAGCGGGTCGTCTTCACAACAAGAAGAATCTCATGGAAGAGCTCAATAAGATCTACCGTGTAATCGATAGAGAACTTCCATATTCTGACCGTGAAATTTTCCTCGTTCTTGATGCAACAACAGGACAGAATGCAATCAGCCAGGCCAAAGAGTTTATGGGCGTAACAGAAGTATCTGGTATTGTTCTCACCAAGCTTGATGGTACTGCAAGAGGTGGCGTTGTACTCTCAATCAAGAATGATTTGAAACTTCCGGTTAAGTTCATAGGTGTAGGAGAAGGTCTTGATGACCTCCAGCCTTTCTCTGCCGAGACATTCGCAGCAAGTCTCTTCGATATAGAGAAAGAGGAAGACGCATCCAACTATGAGCCAATCATCACAGTAAACGAGGAGCGTCTCGCACGCGATAAGGCTGAGGCCGCAGCAAGAGAAGTTGCTCGTCAAGAGGAAGAGGCAAGACTTGCTGCAGAGCAGGCTGCTAAGGAAGCAGAAGAAAAAGCCGCTGCAGAGCAGGCTGCTAAGGAAGCAGAAGAAAAAGCCGCTGCAGAGCAGGCTGCTAAGGAAGCAGAAGAAAAGGCTGCTGCAGAGCAGGCTGCTAAAGAAGCAGAAGAAGCAGCTAAGGCAACCGAGGAACCAGTTCCAGAAGAGCCGGCAGAGAAAGAGGAGCCAGTTCCAGAGAAGAAACCTGACAAGCCAAAGAAATCCTTCTGGAGCAATCTCTTTGGTTCTGGGGAGTACATGGGATGATTTTTTTACTCGCAACATCCAACAAGGATAAGATGATTGAATTCGCAAGAATTCTTCAGACACTTGATATAGAAGTGAAAATTCCAAGCGAGCTTGGTCTTGATCTCCCTGAGGTTGAGGAGACAGGTTCTACATTTGTAGAGAACGCTCTTCTCAAAGCAGAGAGTGGGGCTAAGTTCTCAGGACTTCCTACACTTGCCGATGATTCAGGTATATGTGTAGATGCACTTGATGGTGCGCCAGGTATCTACTCCGCACGTTATAGTGGAGACGAAGAGGGCGCACGTATTGATAAGAATAAGGCTAACAATTTGAAATTGCTTCGTGAACTTTCTGGTGTGCCTTTTGAAAATAGGACTGCACACTACACATGTGCAGTTGCATGTGTGATGCCAGATGGTAGAAAGTTCACAGTTGAAGGATATTGCTACGGACATATCGCAACCGAAGAGATTGGAGAGAATGGATTTGGTTATGACCCGCTCTTTATTGTTGATGATGTTCCGGGAAATCTCACCTTCGGTCAACTTCCAGCAGAGGTGAAGGATGAGAAGAGTCATAGGAGTTGCGCAATTCATATGATGTGCGACGTTCTAAAAAAAGAGGTTTTATGATGACAAGTAAGGAAAGAGCAAAATTTAGAGCAGAGGCACACGATCTCACTCCAGCTTTTCAGATAGGTAAGTATGGTGTAACTGAGCCAGTTATTGCTCAGACAGAAGAGGTTCTCGATGCGAAGGAACTTATCAAAGTGAAAGTTCTTCTCGACACATGTCCAGAGACACCGAGAGAGGTTGCCGACAAGCTCAGTGCTAAGACAGGTGCAGATGTAATTTCTGTTATTGGCGGCGTTGTAACTCTTTATCGTTACAGCGAGCCACTTCATGAGAAGCAGATAAAGAAGGCAGCAAATATTAAGCGCGCCAAGAAAGTTGCCGCAAGTAATAATTACGGCGGTAGATACGATAAAGAGAAGAAGTTTAAGTAAGAGGATAATTCGTGAAAAGAGTTGGAATTTTCGGAGGCACATACAACCCTCCACATCTAGGACATCTTAATATTGTTTCTAAGTTCGTGGAAGAGTATGAACTGGATCTCCTTTTAATTATTCCAACTTATATTCCTCCACATAAAGAGACACTGGACCTCGCACCAACTGATGCGAGAATTGAGATGTGCAAGCGCACATTCAAAGATCCGGTGTATGAGGTCTCGACGATAGAGATAGATAGACAAGGAAAGAGTTATACATATGACACCTTGATTGAGCTCAAGGGATTATATAAGGATGCAGAGTTCTTCTTCCTATGTGGTGACGATATGTTGTTGTCGCTTCACAATGGATGGTTTAGGCCGAATAAGATTCTCGACATGTGTACGATAGTGTCGGCTTGTCGTTCTGACGAGTGTGATGTTTCAATGCTTGAAAATTACGCCAAAGAACATTTCCCGGCAGAATATGCAGAGGGAAAGATAAAGTTTATGATGACACCACCGTATGAACTCTCTTCAACTGAGATAAGGGAGAAGAGAAAAGCGGGAGAAACCATAGAGGGACTTGTGTCGGATGAAACACTTGAATATATCTTGTCGGAGGGACTATATAAATGATTGAGCGCGAAAATGAATTCATTGAACTTCTAAAGGTTAAACTGCAGGAGAAGAGATACAATCACTCTCTCAATGTAGCGAAGGCTGCGAAGGCACTTGCAGAGCGTTACAACGAGGATGTCGAGAAGGCATATATCTGTGGCCTTCTTCATGACATTGAGAAAAATTCTCCAGACGAGGAGCAGAAGGAATACATGCTTCGCTTCGAAGATATTCCTGAAGTTGTCGTAAAGACACCTAAGCTCTGGCATGCACCAGCGGGAGCTGCGTACATGCGTGACGAGCTCGGTATAACTGACCCGAATATGGTAAATGCGCTCAAGTATCATACGACGGCAAGAGCGGGCATGACTATGCTCGAGAAGATTATTTATATTGCAGATTTCATCTCCGATGAAAGAGATTATCCAGGTGTGGACGAGGTCAGAGAAGCAGCGTTCCGCGACATAAACGAAGCGATTCTTATCGGCACAAGGTTCACTTTGCAGGATCTTTTAGGACAGGATCGCGTAATCAATCAAGATACAATTGATGCATATAACGAAGTATGCAAAATCTTTAATTACTAAGAGGGATAAGATGACAGCAGAAGAAAAAGTAAAGAAGATTTATGAATTTCTCGACAATAAAAAAGCAATTGATGTAAAAGTACTAAAGGTCGCAGAACTCACATCACTCGCTGAGTTCTTCGTAATTGCAAATGGTACTTCTACTACACATATTAAGGCTCTCGCAGACGAGGTCGATTTCCAAATGGAGCAAATCGGCGAGAAGGGCCGTCTCGAAGGCAAGGCATCCGATTGGTTGCTCCTTGACTTCGGAGATGTAATTGCTCACATTTTTATCGCAGATGCGCGTGAGCATTACAATCTCGAAAAACTTTGGGCAGATGCAAAAGAAATTTCCATGGAGGAGTTGGCATAAATGAAAGCATATGATTTTAAGACCACTGAGGCAAAGTGGCAGAAAAAGTGGGATGACACCGGTGTGTTCCACGCAGAGGATGGATCTTCAAAGCCTAAGTTCTATGGCCTTGTAGAATTTCCATATCCATCTGGCGCAGGAATGCACGTAGGACATATTAAGGCGTACTCAGGTCTTGAGGTTATCTCAAGAAAGCGTAGAATGCAGGGCTATAACGTTCTTTTCCCAATCGGATTTGACGCATATGGTCTTCCTACAGAGAACTACGCAATCAAGACAGGAATTCATCCACGTAAAGTTACAGACATGAATATCCAGCACTTCTCTGAGCAGCTCAAGAGCGTTGGTTTCTCATTCGATTGGAATCGTGTAATCGATACAACAGAAGAGGGTTACTACAAGTGGACACAGTGGATTTTCCTTAAAATGTTCGACAACGGACTTGTTTTCCGTGATAAGGCTCTCGTAAACTATTGTCCATCTTGTAAGGTTGTCCTTTCAAATGAGGATTCACAGGGTGGTAAATGTGATATCTGTCATTCGGATATCGTTCAAAAGTCTAAGGACGTTTGGTACCTTAGAATCACAGAATATGCTGACAAACTCCTTGAAGGTCTAGAGACAGTAGACTATCTTCCTAACATAAAACTCCAGCAGGTAAACTGGATTGGTAAATCAACAGGTGCATTTGTAAACTTTGATGTAAAGGGCTCTGACAACGAGCAGCTTCGCATCTATACAACACGCCCTGATACACTCTTCGGTGTAACATTTATGGTAATGGCGCCGGAGCATCCAATGATTGATAAATATGCTGACAGAATTGCCAACATGGATGAGATTAAGGCATATAGAGCAGAGTGCGCAAAGAAGACTGAGTTCGAGCGTACACAGCTTGTAAAAGATAAAACAGGTGTTAAAATTGATGGTCTCTCAGGTGTCAATCCTGTTGATGGCCGCGAGATCCCAATCTTCGTTGCGGATTACGTAATGATGGGATACGGCACCGGCGCCATCATGGCAGTACCTGCTCATGATCAGCGTGACTATGACTTCGCAAAGAAGTTCGGTATTGATATTATCGAGGTAATCAAGGGTGGCGACATCGCTAAAGAGGCCTATACAGGCGACGGCGAGATGATTAACTCTGGATTCCTCAATGGTACAGATAATAAGAAAGAGTCAATTGAAAAGATGGCAGCCTTCCTCCAGGAGAAAGGCTATGGCGAAAAGGGTGTTCAGTATAAGATGAAGGACTGGGCATTCAACCGTCAGCGTTATTGGGGCGAACCAATCCCAATTGTACATTGTCCAAACTGTGGTATGGTTGGTGTTCCTTATGAGGAACTTCCACTTAAACTCCCAGTACTCGAAAAGTTCGAGCCGGGCACAGATGGCGAGAGCCCTCTTGCTAAAATTGATTCTTATGTAAATTGCACTTGCCCTAAATGCGGCGCTCCAGCAAAGCGTGAGACAGATACAATGCCACAGTGGGCAGGTTCATCTTGGTACTATCTCCGTTATATGGATCCTAAGAACACCGAGGCTCTCGCAGCGCGCGACAAGCTCGAGTACTGGGGCCAGGTTGACTGGTATAACGGTGGTATGGAGCATGTAACCCGTCATATGATCTATTCACGTTTCTGGCATAGATTCCTCTATGACATCGGTGTTGTTCCAACTAAGGAGCCATACGCAAAGCGTACGGCTCAGGGCCTTATCCTTGGCCCTGATGGCGATAAGATGTCTAAGTCTAAGGGTAATGTAATTGACCCTATGGATGTTGTAAATGAGTATGGTGCAGATGTACTTCGTACATACGTACTTTTCATGGGTGATTATGAGAAGGCAGCTCCTTGGTCAGAGTCATCTGTTAAGGGCTGTAAGAGATTCCTCGACAGAGTATGGGGTCTCCAGGATATTCTTGTACCTGGTGATACATTCTCTAAGGAACTCGAAGTACCTATGAACAAGGCAATAAAGAAGGTTTCAGAAGATATCGAGAACATGAAGTACAACACAGCAATCGCTGCTCTTATGGCACTTCTCAACGATATCTATGACAACGGTAAGATTAACAATGCTGAGTATAAGGCACTTCTTACAATTCTTAACCCATTTGCTCCTCATATCACAGAGGAAGCATGGGAGGCACAGAACTACGGCGGAATGCTTGCAAATGGCAAGTGGGTAGACTGGGATGAGTCTAAATGTGTAGATGAAACAGTTGAAATCGTAGTTCAAATAGGCGGTAAAATCCGTGCTAAAATGAACGTCTCTGCAACAGCAGATGATGCATCTGTAATTGCACAGGCAAAGGCAGACGAGAAGGTTGCAGCAGAGATCGCTGGCAAGACAATCGTAAAGGAACTCTATGTAAAGGGTCGCCTTGTAAACATCGTAGTTAAATAATAGGGGATATCATGAACGAACAAGCCGTGCAGGATGCTATTGAGACAACCAGCGAAAACTTTAGCTTTGTGGGCGAGATTAAAGGTATCTGGGAAGTAATCTATAAGTTTGTTACTACCAATATTATTCAGATAATCTTAGGCCTCATAGTTATTGCTTTATTCCTTCTGTTTAGGAAATGGCTCTCGAAGAACATCTCTAATATTTTTACTAAAATATTTAAGAATAATGCTATACTTGGAGCGGGTATTCGTACCTCGATTCAGGATCCACTGAAGTCATTTTTCTTCATTTTAGGTATCTATTTGGGACTCATGATAATGGGCTTCTCAGCTGGTACTGTAGCATTTTTCAACAAACTATTTAGGATTGCGAATATCGTATTAATCACATGGGCGCTTGCGAATTTCACTCCTTTTATCACATCACTTGTGATAAAAGTAGAGGAGAGCAATAAGCGCGCAAACGCCGTAGCTATAAAGTTTGTAGCCAATATCTTGAAGCTCGTTATCATTGCACTTTCAGTTGTGGTTATAATCAGTGAACTCGGTTATAACATCACTGGTCTTATCACTGGTCTTGGTCTTGGCGGTCTTACTTTTTCACTTGCTGCACAGAGCACAGCGGCGAATCTTTTCGCCGGATTCTCGATTGTCGCAGACAAGCCGTTTGATGTCGGCGACTATATCGTGACTCCGTCGGTGGAGGGAACAGTAGAGGATATCACCATGCGAAGCACACGCGTTCGCACGGTCGCAGATACTGTGATTATAATGCCGAATTCCAAGCTTGTTGATGAACCGATAACCAACTTCTCAAAGATGAACAAGCGTATTTGCGATATGAAAATCGGTCTTACTTACGACACCGACGCAGAGACACTCAAGAAGTGTGTTGACGACATCCAAAAGATGCTCGAATCAACATCTGGTATCAATGAAGAGCGCATAGTTGTAGCATTTGATGGATTTTCTGACAGCAGTCAGGATATTAGAATTATCTATTTCACCAATGCGACAGCTCATGATCCAGCGCTTAAAATGCGTGAGGAAATCAATTTTAAAATCAAAGAAATTGTCGAGGCAAATGGCGCTTCATTTGCATTCCCAAGCATCACAGTTTACAGAGAGACATAGAGTAAATCCGTATTGACTTATAATATGCCTTGTTGTATACTTTAACAGTCTACAAAGTAGACTTTTTAGAAATTAACCCTACATTTCGGAGGGAGGGACATAAATGAGCCAGGTAAAAGTTAAAGAGGGCGAGTCTCTTGATAATGCTCTTCGTCGTTTTAAGAGACAGACTTCACGCGATGGTGTCATCCAGGAAGTTCGTAAAAGAGAGCACTATGAAAAGCCATCTGTAAAGAGAAAGAAGAAGTCAGAGGCAGCTCGTAAGAGAAAGTACAAATAAAACATTAAACCGGTTGTGATTGCACAACCGGTTTTGTTTTTGGTATAATACTTATATTAATAAATGTATTAAATCTAGGCGGAGAAAAATATGCTTAAAGAAACGTTACACAAATGGTTTACAACCGATATGAAAAAGGATGGATTGCTTGATATTTCTGTGGATGATTTGAAGTCTCTCGGAGTAAAAGCAATCACTCTCGATGCCGATAATACGAGCTCTTTTGATAGGACAACCACACCGATTCCAGGCGCCAAGGAATGGGTGGAAAATGTCAAAAAAGCTGGCATAAAAGTCATTCTTTTATCTAATGCAAAGAAGAAAAGAGCTATCATTCTTGCAGATCAATATGACATTCCAGTTATCGGACTTTCTTGTAAACCGCTACCGTTTGGATATATCCGTGCGGTGCTAAAATTGCGTATGAAGCCAGAGCATATTTGTATGGTTGGCGACCAACTTTTCACTGATATTATGGGCGCCAACATCGTTGGATTTAAAAGCATTTATTGTAGTCCAATAGAGAAAGAAAAGAAGCAAGCGCTTGGTTTCGCAATTAAGCGTTTTGAAGAAAAAATAGTATTTTACTTACTAGAAAAAGGAGTTATCTAATGAACATAAACGCATTGTCAGCGAGGTTCTATGAAACTGAAGTTGCGCTTATATCCAGTGAAGAAAATTGCTTTTATTTTAGCGAGTTTTCTACATCCAACGGCTACCTTATAATTGCTCATGGTGGCGCAGTTCTTCTCACAGATGAGAGGTATCTGGAGGCAGCCTCTAAAGAGGCAAAAGGATGCAGCGTAGAGCTGCTTCAAAGTGGCGTAGATTTCTATGATCAAGTCAGAAAAATCGTCGCAGATTTCGGTGGTAAAACAATACTTTGTGAGGCCACTAGACTCTCTGTGTCCAGAGGGTTCAAGTACAGAAATAATTTCTCGGAATACGAGATAGATGTATCGTCTAAACTTGATGATTTTATTGCTGAAGTTCGTTCGGTAAAATCAAAAGCTGAAATTAGGAAAATGAAGGAAGCGCAGCGAATCGCCGAGACGGCTCTCACTGAGACGCTGCCACTTATAAAACCAGGGGTTTTAGAGCGAGATATCGCGATAGAACTCGACTATAGAATGAGAAAGCACGGCGCAGATGGATCGGCATTTGAGACCATTGCTATAACAGGTAAAAACACATCAAAACCACATGGCGTGCCAGGTGAACGTGCTGTTTCAAATGGTGATTTTGTAACTATAGATTTTGGCGCACTTTATAAGGGATATCGCTGCGATACAACACGCACTTTTGCCGTAGGTAAAGTAAATGATGAGCAAAAGCGCGTATATGAAACTGTGCTTGCAGCACAGCTTGCGGGTGTCGAGGCGCTCCGCGCCGGCGTGTCCGCGAAGGCGGTTGATGCCGTATGCCGCGACATCATAAAAGCGGCGGGCTACGGCGATTATTTCACCCACAGCACAGGACACGGCGTCGGTGTCGAGATTCACGAATCTCCGACCCTCTCCACCCGCGCAAGTGAGGAGAGTCTTCTCGTCCCAGGAAATGTTGTTACCGTTGAGCCAGGCATATATTTGCCAGGTAAATTTGGAGTTAGAATTGAGGACATGTTGGAAGTTACCAAAAGAGGTGCCAATAATTTCTGTTCTTTGCCAAAAGAACTCATTTCCCTTTAATTATTAATCATTACATTGTAATGTAAAAAAGTCTTGCAACTTTTATATATATAATATAAAATAAGACGCGTAAACAAATGAAAATTTCCGGAGGTTTATTTATGATTTCTGCAGGTGATTTCAGAAACGGTGTAACATTTGAGGAAGACGGCCAGGTTCTCCAGGTTGTTGAATTCCAGCATGTTAAGCCAGGTAAAGGTGCGGCTTTTGTTCGTACTAAGACTAAGAACGTTATCACAGGCGCTGTAGTTGAAAAGAGCTACAACCCAACAGCTAAGTTCCCAACAGCTTTCGTTGAGAGAAAGGAAATGGAATTCTCTTATAGCGATGGCGATCTCTATTATTTCATGGACCCAGAGTCTTATGACCTTGTTCCTGTTAACGCATCAGAGCTTTCAGATAGCTTTAAGTTCGTTAAGGAAAATATGGTTTGTAAGATTCTCTCTTACAAGGGCAAGGTATTCGGCGTAGAGCCACCTAACTTTGTAGAGCTTCAGGTAACACAGACAGATCCTGGTTTCAAGGGTGATACAGCTACAAACGCTACAAAGCCAGCTACACTTGAGACAGGTGCAGAAGTAAAAGTTCCACTCTTCATCAGTGAGGGTGAGATGATCCAGATCGATACAAGAACTGGTGAATATTTGGGCCGTGCATAATTGCCCATTTGGAGGAATCTTTAATGGATATTGTTGAGAAGGTTGCATATCTTAGAGGCCTTGCAGAAGGACTCAACTTAAATGCAGAAAAGCCAGAGACTAAAATGTTCTCTGCTATCATGAAGGTTCTCGAAGATCTCGCAGAAGGACAAGAAGACCTTGAGGATACAATCAATCTTATGAGTCAGCAGCTCGACGAGGTTGATGAGGACCTCGGACAGGTTGAAGAAATTCTCTATGGCGGTTGCGATTGTGGTTGTGGTTGCGAAGATGATTATTGCGATTGCGGTCATGATGATTGTGACTGTGAGTCAGGAGAGGAAGCATTCTATGAGATAGAGTGTCCAGCTTGCAACGAAGTTATTTGCGTTGATGAAGGCATCCTTGAAGACGGCGGAATAGAGTGTCCAAATTGTGGAGAAAAGCTTGAGTTCGAAATTGAGTTCGACGAAGGCGAAGTATAATTTCACTGTTAGTCGAGGGCACAGACATAATGTCCGTGCCCTCGTTTTACACTGAGGAGGAAAAGCTATGAATTTATATCTAGCATCGAAATCTCCAAGGCGTAAATCTATTCTACAAGACGTTGGGTATGACTTTACCATCATAGATGCCCCGTTCAATGAGAACAGCGTCGACTTGTCGATGGAACCCGACAAGGGAGTTCTGTTCATCGCACGAGGCAAGGCTGAGGCGGGTTTTAAAGAACTTGACGCCTCAAAAGCGGACGCTGCAGTCGTCCTTGCAGCAGACACGATAGTTGTCTGTGATGGCAAAGTCATGCTCAAACCTAAAGACAGTGAAGAAGCAATAGAGATGCTTAATATACTGTCTGGTAGAGCACACGAAGTATATACAGCAGTGGCAATTAGGAATAAAGAAACAGAGTCATCTTTTGTAGTGAAGACAGATGTCTATTTTAGAAATCTATCTTCCGAGGAGATAGCTGACTATGTATCAACTGGCGAACCGCTTGATAAGGCGGGCGCCTATGGAATACAGGGAAGAGCTTGTCTCTTTGTAGATAAGATAGATGGAGACTATTTCAATGTGGTAGGTCTCCCTATCTCGAAAGTTGCAGAAGAACTTAAGGTTTATGCTATAAGCCCTAGATATTAAAGGAGTTTTAGTATGTTGCTATTTACACAAGATATCGGTATTGATCTTGGTACAGCCAACACCCTTGTTTTCGTAAAGG
Source organism: Acutalibacteraceae bacterium (assembly GCA_045629305.1). Lineage (GTDB taxonomy): Bacteria > Bacillota > Clostridia > Oscillospirales > Acutalibacteraceae > UBA1227. Next base: position 48,364 of record JAZQQZ010000015.1, read on the forward strand.
GTAAAGGAATTGTAATTCGCGAACCATCTGTTGTAGCAGTTGATGTTCGTTCTAATCCAAATAGAGTAGTAGCAGTAGGATCAGAGGCAAAAGAGATGATTGGTAGAACACCTGGTTCTATCGTAGCAGTTCGTCCTTTGAAGGACGGCGTTATCGCTGACTTCGATATTGCGGCTGAGATGCTTAAAGAATTCATCAGACGCGCTATGAGTTCTTCACCACTTGCTAAAGCACGCGTTATGATCTGTATCCCATCAGGAGTTACAGAGGTTGAACGCCGTGCTGTTCATGACGCTGCTCGTTCAGCAGGTGCAAAGCAGGTTTCTCTTATCGAGGAACCAATGGCTGCTGCAATTGGTGCAGGTCTTCCTGTTTCAGAAGCAACTGGTTCTATGGTAGTAGACATCGGCGGTGGTACAGCAGAGGTTGCTGTAATCTCACTTGGCGATGTTGTTACATCTTGCTCAGCACGTGTTGCAGGCGATAGCTTCGATGAAGCAATCGTTGCTTATGTAAAGAGAAAATACAATCTTCTTATCGGTGATCGCACCGCTGAGGATATTAAAATTAAAATCGGTTCCGCTTATCCTTATGAGGGTGAGGGAGCAATTGACATTAAGGGCAGAAACCTCGTAGATGGTCTACCAAAGAATGTTGAAATTACATCAGAAGAAGTAAGAGAAGCTCTTGCCGACAATGTAAGCATGATTCTTGATGCAATTCGCTCAAGCCTTGAGAAGACTCCACCGGAGCTCTCAGCAGATATTATTGATCAGGGAATAATGCTCACAGGTGGTGGCGCTCTTCTCCGTGGCCTCGATAAACTTATCTCAGAGGAGACCGGTATGCCAGTCTATGTTGCTGAGAATCCAATTGACTGCGTTGTAAATGGCACAGGCGCTTGTCTTGAGAATGACTCACTCAGTTCAACAAGCACGAAAAGTTATGACTAAAACATGGGGGCTTTGAACAAAAGCCCCTTTTAGTGTTTTTTAAGGAGTGTAATAATCGAATGAACAGATTCGTTAAAAGCACATGGTTCAAAGCGATTGTTGGAATACTTATTGCACTATTTATCTTCTTGATAATTGCAGCGGCGACCAGCAAAAGCAATTCACCTCTAACCTCTGCGGTAGGCACAGTGGTGAAGCCAATCGCTCGCGTCTCATCATCAATCGGACGCGGCGTATCTAACTTCCTTGATTTCTTTAAATCTAAGAACGCCTACAAAGCAGAAATAAAGGATCTTGAGGATCAGATTGCCGATTACGAGAAACAACTTGTTGATTATGAAAAACTTAAGCAGACCAACAAGCTATATGAAGACGCCCTTGGTGTAAAAGAACAACATGAAGATTATGAGTTCGTTGCAGCAACTGTTATAGGTCGTGATGCAGCGGATGTATATACGAGCTTCACTCTCAATCGAGGAAGCAAGGATGGAGTAAAGGTTAAGGACCCAGTAATTTGCGGCAAAGGCCAGCTTGTTGGTCTTGTCACTAAGGTGTCGACAACTTATTGCGTGGTATCCACAATCCTTGATCCGAAAGTATCTGTTTCAGCATATGAGGTAAGGACAAGAGAGACTGGATATATTGCAAATGAGACTTCACTCTCATCAACAGGTCTTACCAAACTTTCAGGTCTTAACAAGACCACCTCCATCGCAGCAGGCGGAATCGTCTGCACAAGCGGTGTCGGTGGCATCTATCCAAGAGATCTTGTTATCGGTACTGTATCTGAGGTCCGTGACGGCGACCATGATATTTCAGCGTATGCTGTAATAAAGCCGAGCACAGACATTAAGGACATCGAGGATGTCCTTGTTATCACAAGCTTCAATGGACAGGGCGTGACTGGATCATGAAAAGGGAGTCCTTGTCTAAAAAGAAAAAAGCTCTTTATATAAGAAGAGCTGTTTTCGTTCTTGGAATACTTGTTGCTGCAATGTTACAGAATACTCCACATCTTTTTCCAGCGCCTTGGGGATTCCGTGCATTTCTTCTTCTCCCGCTCACAATCTGTGTTGCGATGTTCGAGACCGACTTTGTTGCGACTCTTATGGGAGTGCTCGCAGGAGTCCTTTGGGATTTCACAACAGCAGCTGGTGACGGATACAATGCGTTAATCTTAACGCTACTTGCAGCGGCGACAAGTCTGCTCATAAGTTATCTTATGAGAAATAATTTGTCGACGGCGCTACTCCTCGGTGGAGTTGCGACAGCACTCTATGGCATATTACATTGGTTCTTCTTTGTAATATGCGGTGGAGCAGATGGTGGATTTGTAACCCTGTTTACTTTCTATCTTCCGTCTATGATTTTCACATTTATTTTTATGCCGATTTTCTATATTTTGATGAGGTCGTTCATAAGGAAGATTAATGATTAGTTAGAACTTTTGAAAGGTGGTGAGCACAATGAAGATACAGAAAGGACGTTCAGTAACTTTGCTTGTTGTCATCCTTGTAATTTTCGTATTCTTCGTTGGCGCACTTTTCAAAGTTCTTGTAATTGATAAAGATAAGAGCGCGAAGAACACAGTGTCTTATTACTCCGTAACAGTGGATGGTGCACGTGGAGAGATTCTTGATAGAAACGGATCACCACTTGTGACCAACAGACAGAGCAACTCAATTATTTTCAACTCTTCATACTTCCCAACGGATCAGGAGGAGAGAAATAAAATTATCTTCGCTCTCATCAATCTTTTTGAAGAGAATGACGCTGAGTACAACGACACCTTGCCTATCAAAATAGATAAAAATGGCAATGCAGTTTTCGAGAAGGATAGGGAATCTGATATTGAATGGCTCAAGTCATCTGAGATGCTTGACCTCAACAGTTACGCTACAGCAAGTAACTGTATGTCTGCTCTTATCACTCGTTACAAACTTGAAAGTTACTCTCTTTCAGACGCGAGAAAGATCGCATCTGTATGTGCGAACATGAAGAGAAATGGATTCAACTCTTCATATCCATATACGTTTGCAGAAGATGTGCCTACTGAACTTGTTTCAATCGTCTTGGAGAACAGTGATACATTCGAAGGCGTTGAAAATTCTATCGTTCCAAGTCGCGAATATGCGGATGGAGCTCTTGCTCCGCATATCCTCGGTCGTGTAAGTAAAATTAGTGCCGAGAAATATAATTCGGAGAAAGAGAAGACTGCCAAAGCAGTTGAGAAAGCAGAAAAGGAAAAGGCATCAGAAGAAAAGATTGCAAGCATTAAGAGAAATGCTTATACAATGAATGATGTCTATGGCAGTGGCGGACTCGAGTCTGTATATGAGGAATATCTTCGTGGCACACGAGGTCAGAAACTTGTAAGTACCGACTCAGAGGGAAATGTCACTGAGACATATACAGTTAACCCACAGCAGGGCAACACAGTTGTAAGTACACTTGATGCAAATCTTCAAATGGTTACCCAAAAGGCTCTTGCTAAATGTGTCAAGGGACTGAAGTCCGGCTCTGTTTTGCCGGCGGCTGGCGCTGTTGTAGTTGAAAATGTTAATACAGGTGAGATACTCGCTTGCGCAACTTATCCATCTTATGATAATGACACTTGGAAAGAGAACTATTCCAAGTGGGCTGCTGATGAGCTTGGTTCTCCTCTTTGGAACAGAGCCACCGTCAGCACATACGAGCCGGGTTCTACATTTAAACCTTGTATGGCAGTTGCCTGCCTCGAGGAGGGCGTAATTACCAAGAATACTACTTGGAATTGTGACGGCTATTACAGATATTTCTCAGATATTGAATTCCACTGTGCAGGCAGAACTGCCCATGGAACTGTAAATGTTGAGACAGCGATTAAGAATTCATGTAACTGTTTCTTCTTTGATGCATGTCGTCAACTTGGAATCGATAAGATGAACAAGTGGGCAACAGCCTTCGGCTTTGGCCAGAAGACAGGCATCGAGATTCCTGAGGCACAGGGTATTCTCGCAGGTCGTGAATATAGAGAGGCTCAGGGCGGTACATGGCTCCCTGGTGATACGGTTCAGGCAGCTATTGGTCAGTCTGATAACCAGTTCACATTGCTCCAGATGTGCAACTATTGCGCGACCATCGCAAATGGTGGAACAAGATATGTTCCACACCTCGTTCGCGCAGTTATGACATCTGATTATAGTAAGACAATCATCAGCAAAGAACCTGAGGTTGCAGCGAAGCTTGATATAAGCCAAGAGACACTTGATTTGGTACGCAATGGTATGAGACTTGTTGCAACTAACAAGTCACTTGCTGAACTTTTCACAGATCTTCCAGTTACAATTGCTGCTAAAACAGGTACGTCACAGGTAAAGAAAGTTATAGATGGTAAAAAAGTAGAAGGCCTCAACGGTTTCTTCATCTCTTATGCACCTTATGACAATCCGGAGATCGCTATTGCTGTTGTTATTGAGACTGCGAACGCAGGTTCTAAGACAGCATCAATTGCAGCTGATATTTATAAGTATTATTTCTCAGAAAAATCACTCACTGAGACACAGAAATACAACACTCTTTTGAAATAGGAGGGAGCAGTATGGAAGAAAACAAAATAGTTGCTACCAAGTTATTGTTCACCTCTGGAAAAGGCGGTGTTGGCAAGTCTACACTTGCAACAAGTTTCGCGAAGGTTCAAGCAGCACACGAAAAATCAGTTCTTATGATTGACTGTGATGTATGCCTTAGAACACTTGACATTATGCTATCTGTAAGTAGCGAAGTACTCTACGATTGGTACGATGTCATAGAGGACAGATGCGAGCCAGAATCAGCACTTGTTCAATCTGGAAACATCAAGCTACTTGCGGCGCCAATGGGTGATGTGGAAGTTGATGCTGAAGGTTTTACAAAACTTGTCAAGTTATATGAAAACGACTTCGATTATATCGTTCTTGATTGCCCAGCGGGCGTGGGGCCGATATTTGAAGCGATAGCGAAAGTTGTTGATATGGCGATAGTCGTATCAACTCCTGATAGTGTATGTGCACGCTCCGCTGGCGTTGCCGTAAAGAAACTTCAGGATATGGGTACAGATGCAAGACTCATCATCAACAGATTTAAAAAGGGAGTAGTTGTCGGGGGCCGTGGCCTTAATATTGATGAAGTAATCGATGCGACAAATGCTCAGCTTATTGGAATAGTACCTGAGGATATATCACTTTCTCTTGCAACTCTTAATGGTGAACTTATCGATCCGACAATCAAGAGTATCAAAGCAATGGAAAGAATCATTCGTCGTATCGATGGCGAATATGTACCACTTAAATTTTAGCAATTCACATACGAAGGGAAGTATTAGTTTTGAACATCGCAATTATCGCACATGACGCCAAGAAAGAACTTATGGCACAGTTCTGCATCGCATACTGTGGCATTCTTTCAAAGCATACTTTATGTGCAACTGGCACAACTGGAAAAATAGTATCTGAGGCAACAGGTCTCGAGATACATAGATATCTCAGTGGTGCTCAGGGCGGAGAGGAGCAGATTGCATCAAGAATAGCATGCAATGAGATTGACTTACTCCTCATGTTCAGTGACCCGCTTAATCCAAAGCCAACAGAACCAAAAGAGGCAAATTTGCTTAGACTCTGCAACGTTCATAATATTCCTGTTGCTACTAACATAGCCACAGCGGAGGCATTGATTCAAGCTCTTGCACGTGGCGATCTTGATTGGCGTGACATAGTCAATCCTAAGAAAGACTAGGAGGCAAATAGATGGCACTTCTTACTAATGCGATTAAGGGCACACAGGATACCCTGCCAGCAGACAGCTACAAGATTAGGTTCGTTGAGGATACTGTAGCAGAGATTGCTGGAAATTATGGCTTTAAAGAAATACGCACACCTGTTTTCGAGCATACAGAACTTTTCAATCGTTCTGTAGGCGATACAACAGATGTGGTTCAGAAAGAGATGTACACCTTCGAGGACAAGGGTGGACGTTCTATTACATTGCGCCCAGAAGGTACTGCTGGCGCAGTGCGTGCGTTCCTTGAGCACGGACTTTTTAACGACGCACTTCCGCAGAAGGTATTTTATTTCACATCTTGCTATAGATATGAAAAACCACAGGCAGGACGTCTTCGTGAGTTTCACCAATTTGGTGTTGAATGCTTCGGTGCAGAAAGTGCAGCAGCAGATGCAGAGGTTATCTCACTCGCAAATGAGATTTTCGGTTTTCTTGGAATAGAGGGACTGGAACTTCAGATAAATTCAATAGGTTGTCCTACTTGCCGTGCAGAGTACCAGAAAGCTCTTCGTGAATATTTTGAGAGTAATAAGGGTGAGCTCTGTGAGACATGTCTTTCAAGACTTGAAAGAAATCCTATGAGAATTCTTGATTGTAAGAATCCTTCATGTGGTGAGATTGCGAAGGGTGCACCTGTTGTGCTCGATTTCCTTTGTGATGATTGTAAAGAGCATTTCGAGAGTCTAAAGAAATATCTTGATGCTATGTGCATCCCATATAAAGTTAATCCGACAATTGTACGTGGACTTGATTACTATACAAGAACAGTATTTGAGTTCGTTGCAACCGGCATAGGTGCCCAGGGCACCGTATGCGGAGGTGGTCGTTATGACGGCCTCTGCGAGGAGCTCGGTGGCAACCACATCCCAGCACTTGGCTTCGGCCTCGGTATGGAGAGACTTATGCTTGTGCTTGAAGCACAGGGAATCGAACTCCCAGCCGAGAACAGATGTAACATCTACCTCGCTCCAGCTGGCGAGGCCGCAGCACTTAAAGCTGCTGAGATTGCGACACATCTTAGAGAGGAAGGTATATTTGCCCTCTTCGATGTATCCGGTCGTGGTATCAAGGCACAGATGAAATATGCCAATAAAATAGGCGCCGAATATGTTGTCGTTATCGGTGATAACGAACTTGAATCCGGCGTCGTAAAACTTAAAAATATGGAGTCCGGTGAAGAGGTCGATGTAAATCTTGAGACGCTCTCGGACGATTTCCTTGAGATTTCAATTCAACAATCAGTTGCGAATTTGGATCTCGGCGATAATTTCGATAATATACTTGGGGGCAAGTTTTAATGGATAACATGAATGGTCTTAAAAGGACCAATTACTGTGGAGAATTTAATTCTTCATTCATCGGAAAAGAAGTTGTAGTCTGTGGTTGGGTTGCAAAGCAGCGCGACCTCGGATCACTTATATTTGTGGATCTTCGCGATCGCACTGGAATTGTTCAGCTCGCTTTCGACGATACTACAGATAAAGAACTTTTTGACAAAGCATTTGCTGTTCGTTCTGAGTTCGTACTCATGGCGAAGGGCGTAGTTCGCGAACGTTCATCTAAGAATATGGATATCCCAACAGGTGAGGTTGAAATATTCGTAAATGACCTTCGCGTTCTTGGAAAATCTGAGACACCCCCATTTGAAATAGTTGAGGATTGTAAGACAGATGAACTTATCCGTCTTAAATATAGATATCTCGACCTTAGAAGACCTGACCTTCAGAAGAATATTTTGATGCGTCATAAGATCACTAAGATCACACGTGACTTCTTTGACGAGAATGGTTTCATCGAGATTGAGACACCAATGCTCATCAAGTCAACACCAGAGGGCGCACGTGACTTCCTTGTTCCATCACGTCTTCACAATGGCGACTTCTATGCACTTCCTCAGTCACCACAGCTATATAAGCAGCTCTCAATGGTAGCGGGCTTCGACCGCTATATGCAGGTTGCTCGCTGCTTCCGTGATGAGGATCTCCGTGCCGACCGTCAGCCAGAGTTCACACAGATTGACCTTGAGATGTCTTTCGTTGATATGGAGGATGTTCTTGATATAGGCGAGCGCTATATGGTTCGTGTATTCAAAGAGGCACTCGGTGTAGATGTTGAACTTCCACTTCCTCGTCTTACTTATGATGAGGCAATGAGCCGCTTCGGCTCAGACAAGCCAGACACACGCTATGGTATGGAACTTTACGATCTTTCAGATATCGTAAAGGACTGTGGATTCGGCGTATTCGAATCCGCTATCAGCGGAGGAGGTTCTGTTCGCGCTATCACCGCAAAGAACGCCGCATCCATCTATTCTCGTAAAGAGATAGACAAGATGACAGAGATGGCTAAGGGCATCGGTGCTAAAGGTATGGCATGGATTCGCTGGACAGACGAGGCATTGTCATCATCATTCGGCAAATTCATTTCTGAGGATAAGATGAATGAAATTATTAAGGCCGGCTCTCTTGAGCAGGGCGATGTTGCATTCATCATTGGAGACACCAACGATACTCACGTAATGAGCATTCTTGGTGATATTCGTAAAGCTGCTGCAAAGAAGCTTGATATTATCCCACAGGACAAGTACAACCTTCTTTGGATAACAGAGTTCCCATTCTTTGAGTGGGACGAGGAACTTGAGACATTTGTTGCTATGCACCATCCGTTCACTGCTCCTATGGATGAATGTATCCCATATCTCGAGTCGGACAAGGCAAGCGTTCGTGCCAAGTGCTACGACCTCGTCCTTAACGGCATCGAGCTCGCTTCTGGATCTATTCGTATCACAGATCCAGAACTTCAGTCACGCATCTTCGATCTCCTTGGACTTTCCAAGGAGGAGGCACAGCAGAAGTTCGGCTATCTGCTCGATGCCTTCAAGTTCGGCCCACCGCCACACGGTGGCATGGGACTCGGTCTTGATAGACTTGTTATGCAGATGCTCCGCTGTGAGACACTTCGTGACGTAATTGCTTATCCGAAGAACAAGGATGCAATTGAGCCTATGACAATGGCTCCAAGTTCTGTTGATGATGAGCAACTTGCTGAGCTCGGCATTAAGCTTGATATTAAGACAGAAGAATAAAGCAAAAAAATAAGACCCGCTCTACTGAGCGGGTCTTTTGTTATTCTTTAATGAATAATTAATTATTCACCCTTCATACCAAGGAGCTGCTTGCCGCCAAGTGAAACTTCGCAAGAAACTCTGATAGAATCTTCAATAGCTGCTTCGATATCATCTGGTGTTGCACCGAGACTAGCTGCGATGTTAGGATCGATGAAGATATCATCTGCCATAAGATCAGCTGTTGAGAATGGTGATGTTCCAGACTCGATGTTTCTCTTCTTATAATCGAATACGATTGGAAGAACGCCGAGCTTCATGCCAAATGCTGGAACGTAGATGATCTTTCTGTCATCACCCATGCCACGTGCTCTGTAAACGATCTTGAGGAATGGACCCCACTTCATGTTGTAGCAAGCACATGGAAGAGCCTCGAAGCCTTTTGATCTACGGATAGCTGAACCACAGATGCACTCACCAACCTGACGGCATGTAAGCATAGCTGTACCGCCACCTGGATAGAATGTGCATGGAAGCTTATCCATGATCTTAATCTTATCGATGAGGATTGTCCATACTGGACGACGTCCTGGCTGTGTGCCGAAGATGTATGGAAGTTCAAGAATGTCAACTGAGAAGTTGTCGTCGCAAGAATCTTCACAGAACTTTTCCTGATCAAGACGAGACTGGATGTAAGGATTCTTCTTTACATAGTCTTTTCTTTCAGGATGTAATTTTGCCCAATAAGCAAAGTAAGAGCCAAGTACTGTAGCGTGCTTAACGCCAACTTTCTTACAAAGTGGGAAAATTCTCTCAAGAGGTGCGATATTGAACTTGTAGTACTTAGGAAGAACAGGAGCTTCCATCTCAACACGCTCGTCTACGCCAGCTGCGAATACGAAAGCATCTGCGCCTCTAAGCCAATCTTCAACTTCAGCGTCTGACCACTTGTTAATATCCTGGAAGATGATTTCCATCTCTTCTGGGATAGGTGCTCCCTCTGGAAGAGGAGGAAGAGCAAGTGTAGAAACCTGGTGACCCTTAGCGATGAGCTGCTTTGCAGCTTCGCAACCGAGAAGACCAGTACCACCGATCATACAAATTTTCATGTGGATACAACTCCTTTTATAGTTTTATGCTCCTATATTTTAAGTTTTTACATATGTAATGTCAACCTAAATGTATTACAAACCTGTTGCTTTGTGAAAAAATATAAGAATTAAACAAAAAACATGCCTCAATTTCTATAAGGTTGCAGTGCTTAATCGTTGAAACGATAAGGCTCTTTATGATAAAATTTTTAAGTAATGTAATATTCCCAAGGAGGAATCTTAATGAAAACTTATAATTCTAGCAATATTAGGAATATCGCTGTTGCAGGACATGCAGGACGCGGTAAGACAACACTCTGTGAGGCTATGCTCTACACAGCAGGTGCGACAGATAGACTTGGTAAAGTAGCTGATGGAACAACAGTAATGGATTTCGATCCAGAGGAGAAGAAGCGTGGTGCTACTCTTATGAGTTCCGTTGCAAGTCTCGATTGGAAAGATGTAAAAGTTAATATCATCGACACTCCGGGTCTCTTTGATTTCGCAGGTGGTCTCTCAGAGGCAGCTCGTGCAGCAGGTTGTATGGTAATCGTTACGGACGCTGAAAAAGCTAAGTACGATGTAGGTGCAGAGAAAGCTTTTGAAGCAGCACAGGCACGTAATCTTTCAACAATGTTTGTAATCAATAAGACAGATGCTGAGAATGCTAATTTTGGTGACCTCTTTGAGGAACTTCAGGCAATTCACGGAACAAAGCTTTGCCCAGTAGTAGTTCCATTCATCGAGGATGGAAAGATCAAGGCCCTTGTTGATTTCGGTCAGAATAAGGCGTTCACTTATACAAATGGTAAAGCATCAGAAATTCCAATGCCATCAAGTGCAAAGCTCGATGCTATGCGCGACATGTTCAACGAGTCTGTAGCAGGTGCATCAGAAGAACTTATGGAGAAGTTCTTTGAGGGTGAAGCATTCACAGAGCAGGAAGTTCGGGAAGGACTTCTCACTGGTGTAACAAACGGTGAAATCTATCCTGTATTTGCATGTTCAGGACTTACTCTTGAGGGTGTTGACCTTCTTCTTTCAGGTCTTGTAAATCTTCTTCCAGCAGCCGCATCTAAGACTTCAGAAGTTGCTGAAGATGCAGATGGAAAAGAAGTTGAGCTTAAGTGTGATCCACAGGGTCCTCTTGCAGCAATCTGTTTCAAGACAGTAGCCGATCCATTCGTTGGTAAGCTCTCATTTGTAAAGGTAATTTCAGGTGAAATCAAGAATGATACACCTATCTATAATGCGCGCACAGGCAATTCTGAGCGTATGGGTAAAATCCTCTATCCACACGGTGGAAAGCAGGAGGATGGCACAGTTATAACAGCTGGTGATATCGCTATCCTTACAAAGCTTGCTGGTCTTAAGACTGGTGATACAATCTCAAGCCAGAAGCAGCCATTCACACTTAAGGGACTCAACCTTCCAGCACCTTGCATGCCAATGGCAGTTTATGCAACAAAGAAGGGCGACGAAGAGAAGATTGCACAGGGTCTCATCAAACTTATGGACGAGGATCCAACAATCACTTTCGGCACTAACAAAGAGACAAAAGAGCAGGTTCTTTCAGGTCTTGGTGAGCAACACATTGATGTTGTAGTTGCAAAGCTTAAAGCTAAGTTCGGCGTTGATGTTGAACTCCGTGCTCCGAAGGTTGCATACCGTGAGGCAATTAAGAAGAAAGTTGAAGTTCAGGGACGTTATAAGAAGCAGTCTGGTGGACATGGCCAGTTCGGTGATGTTTGGATTCGCTTCGAGCCTTGTGATGCTCCTGGTCTTGAGTTCGCAGAGGAAGTATTCGGCGGTGCGGTTCCAAAGAACTTCTTCCCAGCAGTAGAAAAGGGCCTTCAGGATTCTATCGAAAAAGGTGTCCTTGCAGGCTATCCAATGGTTGGTCTTAAAGCAACACTTTATGATGGTTCTTATCACCCAGTAGATTCATCAGAAATGTCTTTCAAGACGGCTGCATCTCTTGCATATAAAGAGGGTATTCCACAGGCAAGCCCAATCATCCTTGAGCCAATTGGAACACTTACAGTTATAGTTCCTGATGACAACATGGGTGACATCATGGGCGATGTAACAAAGCGTCGTGGTCGTGTTCTTGGTATGGAACCACTCGAAGGAAAAGCAGGCATGCAGAAGCTCGTTGGTGAAGTTCCAATGGCTGAAGTTGCTGATTTCCCAACAGTTCTTCGTTCTGCTACAAAGGGCAAGGGCTCATTCTCAATCGAGTTTGCTCGTTATGAGGAGTGTCCAGCAGAGGTAGCACAGAAAGTTATCGAAGCTGCAAAGAAGGAAGCAGAAGAATAATTTATTTAAAATGCGCTCCAGAGATTTCTCTGGGGCGCTTTTATTTTTTATCTTTACAATATACCTTTAAAATGTTAATATTCCTATTGTGTCGCTTATACACGCGCGTTTTATTATTAAGGTTAGGTGTAAAAATGTTAAATCAAATCATTGACATTTTAATAGATGTTGTTCTTGATACGGTGAAGATTTTGCCGTTCCTTTTCATAACATATCTTGCTATGGAATATATTGAACATAAGACAGGCGATAAAGCCAAGGAGACAATCAAGAAGTCCGGAAAAGTCGGACCCCTTGTAGGTGCTCTACTTGGCGTATGCCCACAGTGCGGCTTCTCGGCCGCTGCATCCAGCTTGTATGCTGGACGCATCGTAACTGTTGGCACACTTATCGCCGTATATCTTTCAACATCAGATGAGATGCTTCCAATATTTATTTCGGAGCAGGTGCCTGCCCTTGACATATTAAAGATTTTAGGACTTAAAGCACTTATTGCTCTCATTGTTGGATTTGCAATTGATATAGCTGCAAATGCACTTATAAAGAGCAGATCTCATTCTCCGGAACCAGAGATTGGTCATCTTTGCGAGCATGACCATTGTCATTGCGAGGAAGAGGGAATCTTAAAGTCTGCAATTCATCATACTCTTCAGATTATCGCATTCATTTTCGCAATTTCTTTGGTGCTGGATTTCGTTATTGAGTTCATTGGCCAGGAGGCGCTTGCGAACTTTATTACCAACAAACCGATAATTGGCGAACTTGTTGCAGGACTTATCGGTCTTATTCCGAATTGTGCTGCATCGGTTGTAATCACTCAACTCTATCTTGAGGGTGCCCTTTCCTTCGGTGCTATGATGAGCGGTCTTCTCGTTGGAGCGGGCATCGGTCTTGTAGTTCTTTTCAGAATGAACGAGAACAAGATTCGCAATTTGGAGATAGTTGGAATTCTTTATGTTGCCGGTGTAATATTCGGAATTTTGATTGAACTTTTCGATGTAGCAGGACTCATCGGTATTGGTATATAGGAGCATTAAATGGAATCATCTAGAGAAAAGGCATATGAGTTTCTGACCGTTGCTCTTGAAATGGGAGAATCTCTTATGGACTGTGGCGCGGAGGTTAACCGTGTTGAAGATACGCTTGACCGCATGGGCAGAGCGTACGGCGCTACAGAGATGAATGTACTTGTAATTACAACATCAATAGTTGTAACAATGGAACTTACGGAAGGCAATTCAATCACGCTTACGAGAAGAATTTCGAGTAGGGGATCGATTGACTTTAGAAAACTTTCGAGAATCAACGATGTAAGTCGTAGATATTGTAATGGGGAACTATCAGTTCCTGAACTTAAAGAGGAATATCAGAGAGCCATTCGCCCGACAACGAAACCGATACGAATGTACATCGGTAGCGCACTCGCTGCGGGCGCATTTGCTGTATTCTTCGGTGGAAAGATTTGGGACGGTTTGGTAGCCGCTTTATTTGGCTTACTAATTTGTCTCTTGCAGAAAAAGGTATCTCCGCTTGCACCGAATCCAATTATTTATAATATAGGTGTTGGATTTGTGGTTGGTCTTGGAGTATGTCTTCTTACAAGGTTTATTCCAGTTCTCAATCTCGATAAAATTTTGATAGGCGATATAATGTTGCTTATCCCTGGAGTTGCTATGACGAACTCCATAAAAGATATGCTCATCGGTGATACGGTTACGGGCTCTATGAGACTTATTGAATCAGTCATGTGGGCGGGTGCTCTCGCCGCAGGATTTATCATGGCTTTTTGGATTGTGTGGTGAGTATATGGAAACTAAAATGATTGTAATTCAAATTATAACTGCCGCGCTCGGCGCATTTGGTTTCGCATTGCTCTACAGACTTCGTCCGGAGCACTTGCCACTTGCGGCCCTCGGCGGCGCCCTCACATGGGGCATATATCTTCTCGGACTTAATTTCACCGAAAACATTTTCGCAGCGTCTCTTGTCGCTTCTATCTTCTGCGCATTCTACGCAGAAGTTCTTGCGAAGCTTCTAAAGACGCCTGCGACAGTCTTCCTTATCCCGTCAATAATTTCACTTATTCCGGGAGGCTCGCTCTACTATACGATGAGCGAACTTGTTCAAAAGGACCTGACATCATCTTGGTATTACGCAAGACTCACCATTCAATATGCACTCGCAATTGCACTTGGTATAAGTCTTGTATGGGCAATTTGGGCTATGCTTTTCCAGAGGAAAAAGCGAGTTCAAGAAGTGGATAAATAGATTGGAGACCCTTTATGAAAATTGTAGCTTATTTATCTTTGGGAATTGGTGTAGTAATTCTTATTGCTTTCCTTATGGCTCGTAAAGACGGTGCCAATATTAAGGCAGTAATATTAAAGTCACTTACATCAGTAGCTTTCATGTCGATTGCTGTATCATCATTCCTTGCAGCAGATGTTAACAGGTCCTTCGGTTATTTTGTGATTATCGGCCTTCTCTTCGGACTTCTCGGAGATATCTGGCTGGATCTTAAATTCATCTATAAAGAGGACAATGATGCATTTACATTTGCAGGCTTTTGCGTATTCGCAGTACAGCATGTTTTCCTTATAGTTGGTCTCCTTATCAACTATGCTGATTGGAGCAACACAATGGGCGTACTTCACGCAATCATTCCAATCGTTGTTGGTATGGGCGCAGGAATACTCAATGTTATGTTCCTTGAAAAGCCAATGAAACTTGAATATGGTAAGTTCAAGGCAATCACAGGAATCTATGGTGGAATTCTCATTTCTATGACAATTCTTTCAGTTTCACTTGCTGCTTATTGGGACTTCGGTGTAAACACACTTAATCTCATGTTCGCAGGTGCCGTTCCTTTCCTTATCTCTGACCTTATTCTTTCGGGCACATATTTTGGAGAGGGCAAGAATAGACCAATTGATGTAATAACTAATCATGCAACTTATTATATCGGTCAGTTCCTTATGGCACTTTCACTTTTATTCCTTGCATAAGGGGAGATTATTACGAGAAAGACTAAAATTGTCTGCACGATAGGACCTTCTTCTGATAACAAAGAAACGCTTATCGCAATGGCGAAAGCGGGCATGAATGTCGCAAGACTTAATTTCTCGCATGGCACTCATGAGGAGCATCTTTCGAAGATTAATCTTATTAAAGAAGTTCGAGAGGAGCTCGGACTTCCAATTGCAATCCTTCTTGATACGAAGGGTCCTGAGTACAGAATAAAAACATTTGAAAATGGAAAGATTACGCTCGATGAGGGAGATACATTTGTATTTACAACAGAGGATATTATAGGTAACGGCGAGCGTGTATCTGTTACATATGCGAAGCTTCATGAAGAACTGTCAGGAGGAGATATAATTCTTCTTAACAATGGCCTTATGAAGTTCGAGGTATCAGATATTGTCGGCAACGATATCATTACGAAGGTTATTGTTGGCGGAGAACTCTCTGATAGAAAGTCCATGAGCTTCCCAGGAAAAATTCTAAAGCAGCCTTTCCTCTCAGATGCAGATAAAGCGGATTTGAAATTTGGTGTAGAGAACGATGTTGATTTAATCGCTTGTTCTTTCGTATCTACGAAACAGGATCTTATTGACCTTAAGGAGTACTTGGTATCAATAGGATATACAACAAATGATAATATCATTGCGAAGATAGAGAACCAGGCAGGTATCGATAATATTATTGATATCTGTGAGGAATGCGGTGGCATTATGATTGGCCGTGGCGACATGGGCGTGGAGATTCCTTTCGAGGAGCTCCCTGCTGCGCAGAAGCGACTTATTACGAAATGCCGCATGCTTGGCAAGCGCGTAATAACTGCGACTGAGATGCTCGAGTCGATGATTACGAACACGCGTCCGACACGTGCCGAAATCTCCGACGTCGCAAACGCAGTATATGACGGCACAAGTGCCGTTATGCTCTCGGGTGAGACGGCATCAGGCCAGAATCCTGTACTTACAGTTGAGACAATGGCGAAAATCGTTGCCGCAACAGAGAACAATATCAAATACGACAGTAAATTTGATAAGAGTGACTTTGTAATCCGTAGCACAGTTGATGCCGTAAGTCATGCAACAGTATGTATGGCGAAAGACGTTAAGGCCAAGGCTATTGCAACTTGCACATTGTCTGGTGCAACGGCAAGAATGATTGCTCGCTTTAGACCATCGATGGATATTCTCGGTCTTACAACCGATAAGAAGACATATTATCGTATGGCACTCTCTTGGGGTGTAACACCGATGATTACAACCATCTATGATTCTACAGATGCGATGTTCGCAGGTGCTGTAGAAGGTCTTAAGGAATTTGGCCTTGAGGCAGGGGATATTGCTGTTATCACAGGTGGCACATCCACTGAATGCGGCAATACAAATCTCATAAAGGTTGAAGTGATATAAAAAGAAGCCCGCTCCATTGAGCGGGCTTTAGTTTTATTTTGCACTCTTGCAATAATCTCTCATGCAACACTTGTCGCATTGTGGGCGACGTGCTACGCAGACTGCACGGCCGTGAAGTACGACACGGTGGCAGAAGTCGTTGGATTCCTCCGGCGGGAGAATCTTTTTAAGTGATAACTCAACGACCTTCGGATCTTTGCTATCAACAAGACCTAAGAGATTGGTGATACGAATAAGGTGGGTGTCGGCAACCACTGCAGGCTTGCCATAGACGTCACCCACAATGAGATTCGCCGTCTTCCTGCCAACGCCAGGGAGGGACGTTAGGTCCTCTATGTTGTCAGGAACCTTGCCATCGAATCTCTCAATTACGCCCTGTGCCATACCGATAATGCTCTTCGCCTTATCGTGGTAGAAACCACAGGATTTTATGAGCTCCTCGACGTCTCTGAGTTCAGCATTTGCAAAATCTTCCACTGTCGGATACTTTTCAAATAGTGCTGGTGTCACAAGATTTACTCGAGCATCTGTGCACTGTGCGGAGAGCCTTGTCGCAACAAGAAGTTGAAATGGATCGTTTGCAACAAGGGAACAAGTTGCATCAGGATATTCTTTTTTCAATGCCTCTACACAGAGTAGGGCTTTTTCTTTCCTTTTCATATTATGCTCCTATTTTTCCAACAATCCATGTGTAGAATTCGAGAATTACATAGATGATTGGGAGATGGATTATATAAATAAGGAAGCAGTTTCTTCCGAGCCAATCAAGGAACTTGGAATGAACTGGATATGTGAAATCTGGAAGTTTTCCTTCTTTAATTGGTATACCGAAATAGGTTCCCATAAGGAATACGAAACCATAAGGAATGAGCGGGAAATAATCTGCTGAGTAGAAATTAAAAGGCATAATTCCAATGGGGAAGAGCCATTTAATCTCATGTACGGAAAGAGGAAGGGTATATCTAATATCTTTCCAAATCACAATTGATGAGGATGGTACCCATTCATGGAAAAGCCATAGAAGCACACCACAAATCAAAATACCGACAATTACAGGTATTTTGGTGAGCGGTTTCTCAAGAAGAGCAAAGCCTAAAATACACACTGTGAAGAAATCAAGTATGCCCCACCAGATCTCTGTATCGACAAATCCAAGCTTCGGCAGAACAACGATTGATACGAAGTTCAGGGCTACAGCGAACACGAGAAGCTTTAGACCTCTTTTTATATTGCTATGTGACAATCTGCAGCAGATGCCGCAGATAAAAATGAACATGCACGAGAAGAACGGTTGAACAGGAAGGAAGAACTCGTAGGCCTTGTTTCCGAATTCAATGCCGTATTGCTCATACATAAATATAAAAGAATGAAAGAAAATCATACATAGGACGCAGAAGCCTCGAATTTCATCGAGGAGAGCAATCCTTTTTCTGTTATCTGACATATAATCACCATTGCCGATTATAGCAAATTCGTGTATAATTTACAAGCAAACGGAGGAGGTGCATTTTAATGTTTGAAGCAGTAATTTTTGACTTTGACGGCACGGTAGCAGATACCGGTCTCGGTGTTAAAAATGCAATTAGATATGCGCTTAATGAATATAAAATGCCTATATATGAGGATAGACTTGATGAGTTCCTCGGTCCTCCGCTCTATCTCACTTTTGAAAATATGTATAACATTTCAAAAGAACTCGCGTCGGATATCGTAGACACATACCGTGTATACTATTCTAAAAAAGGTGTTTATGAAGTTGAAACATATCCAGGAATGCTTGACCTCCTTGCAGATTTAAAGAAAGCAGGAGTAAAGCTTGCTGTAGCATCTTCTAAGCCGAAGCATTATCTTGATGTAGGTATTCCATATATTGGTGTAGATAAGTATTTTGATGCTGTAGTAGGCCCTGATCTTAAGAATACTGAGCCAAATAAGACTCAGCTTGTTCTTAGAGCATGCGAGATGCTTGGCGTCGAGCCATCGAAGAACGTCGCAATGGTTGGTGACCGTTTCTATGATATAGAAGGAGCCAACACAGCGGGAGTTACTTCTGTTGGAGTACTCTTTGGCTTCGGAAATAAGCAAGAATTCCTTCAGTATAACGCGGACAAAATTGCCTGTGATACGAAGGAACTTCATGATATATTGTTATAGTTTCGTGACGCGAAAAAATCATTGACAAACATATTATATATAATATATAATGATTTTCGCGTCATACATATGGCGGGATAGCTCAGTTGGCTAGAGCACTCGGTTCATACCCGGGGTGTCGTTGGTTCGAATCCTACTCCCGCTACCATTTTGGCCCGGTGGTCAAGAGGTTAAGACACCGCCCCTTCACGGCGGTAACACGAGTTCGATTCACGTCCGGGTCACCAGGAAATTAAGAGGCAGTCAAATGACTGCCTCTTTTCTTTTATATTATATTATCTATATGTCTTCTCCAGTGGAAGAGATATTGCTGCGCAATACCTCTTGTACCGTCGGTACAGGTCGGAAGACCGTCTGGATAGAGCTCCGCCATAATTCGCTTTACCCAGACGTCGACAGGGAATGCGTCCGTGCGGCCACAGCCGTATAGGAGGACGCATTGTGCGACCTTAGGACCGACGCCATTTATCTTCATAAGTTCAGCTTCCGCTTCATCAAGCGGGAGCTTTTTTAATGCGTCGAGGTCCACCTCGCCAGAGGCGACTTTCTTCGCCGCATCTATTATATATTTGTTCCTAAAGCCTGCACGAAGAGGAACGAGATCTTCAGGGGATAATTTGGCGATTGTCTCAGCAGAAGGGAAGGTGTAGAGATTCTCTCGAAGCCTATCGCCATATGTCTCGCAGAGACGTTCGATTATTCCTTTAATTCTTGGAATATTGTTGTTCTGTGAGATTATAAAGGAACAGAGGGTTTCCCATGTTTCTTGATTGGTAACGCGAATGCCATAGAAGGCTTCGGTTGCCTCCTTTAGATATTTATCTGATTTATATGAGTCAATTAATTTATCATAGTCACGGTCGAGATCGAAATAAGGAGCCCAGAACTTATAGAATTCGTCCGCCGATGTTTTATAAAAAGTAATATTGGTCGTGCCATCTGGATTAAAAGTCTGCGAGAGTTCACCATATTTCTCAATTCGCTCGCCGTTTTTATAGCCAGATACTATGGCACACCAATGTCCTGCATCGTTCTTCTGCCAGCGGAAGGATTGACCACAATCGAGTGTATAATCCAGGTTCAAACAATGAATATTTTTGACTGTCAAGTTACAGTTGTTATTTTCGAGTGTAAAAAATTTTGCCATATTTTGGTGCTCCTTTTGTGCATTTTTTACTTAGAAAAAAATGCCTAAAATATGTGCATTATGTAGAAAAAATTTTTTATCGTAAAGCGTATTTAACATCTTGTAATTGAAAAAATTGTCAACCCTATTTTTTTCCACAAAAACGGGCAAAATCCCAAGAAATGCTTATTCTACAATAAAAAATAATTTTAATTTCACATTTTCCACCGAGTTATTAACATTTGCCACCCAATTTCAGGGCATAAAAATATACAAAACGTATAATTCTGAAAAATCAGGCGAAAAATAATTGTTAAAAACCTCTTGACAAGGAATAAACCACGTAGTTTGTAGATTTTTCGCAAATAACATAGTTACGTGGTTTATTAACAATCATTTATCATGTTTTAACGCGTGAAAGTCTTTGTGAACTTTGACAAAAAATGCTTATGTGTATATTTTTCTAATTTAGAAAAATAATTGCATAATTGCCAAAAAATGTTTATTTGAAGGTCCCTTTATATATAATTAATTACCTTTTATTGCTTCCCAATAGGCTCTTGCTGCCTGTTCTACCTTGTTGTCGCCATAGTTGTAATAATGAGCATCTTTGATGGCGTCTGGGAGATATTGTTGCTTTATCCAATGGTTTTTAAAAGAGTGAGGGTATTGATAGAACTGGCCTGGGTTTGCCTGATCCTCTCCATCGAAGTGTTTGTTCTGGAGAGTTCTTGGAATTGCACCTGTTCTTCCGTTCTCTACATCTGCCATTGCAGCTTCGATTGCTGCGACGCCGGAGTTCGACTTCGGAGAAGTTGCAACGAGTATTACTGCATCAGCGAGAGGAATCTGCGCTTCTGGAAGACCAACTTGCATGGCAATGTCGCATGCAGATTTTACGATAGGAATAATCTGTGGATAGGCGAGACCTACATCTTCGCATGCGCAGACAAGGAGTCTGCGGACAGCGGATATGAGATCGCCAGCTTCGAGAAGCCGGGCAAGATAGTGGAGCGCAGCATCTGGATCGGAACCACGCAAAGATTTCTGATAGGCGGAGATGATATCGTAATGATCATCTCCAGCTCTGTCGTATCTCATAGCGTTGCGACCTGAGATTTGACTTACAAGATCTCGCGATACCTGTCCGTCCTTGGTCGCAAGTGCGATGAGTTCGACTGTATTGATTGCCTTGCGTACGTCTCCACCTGCTGCGCGTGCGATGTCGAGAGCAGCACCGTCTTCGAGTTTATACTCGACGCCGTTCTCGTCCGATAGAACTGTGAACGCTCTCTCGACCGCCTTCCCAATCTCCTCTGGAGATATTGATTTGAATTCAAATACAGTACATCTTGAGATTACAGCGTTATATACATAAAAGAAAGGGTTCTCGGTTGTAGAAGCAATCATCGTAATCTTTCCGCTTTCGAGATACTCGAGAAGCGACTGCTGTTGCTTCTTGTTAAAATATTGGATCTCATCAAGGTAAAGAAGTATACCATTTGGAGCCATCAAGGTGTCTATATCAGCGATGATATCTTTGATATCGCTGATAGACGCATTGGTGGCGTTGAGTTTATACAGCTTGCGATTGGTCTGCTTCGCAATAATGCTCGCAAGAGTCGTCTTGCCGATGCCAGACGGTCCGTAGAATATTAAATTTGGAATATCTCCGGATTCAATGATGTTACGGAGCGCCTTGCCCCTACCAAGAAGATGTTCTTGGCCTACCATCTCATCAAGAGTGGTAGGGCGCAGGCGATCAGCAAGTGGTGAATTCATATTTTTCTCCTTTTCGGGCCTTTACTTCTAAATTTGCTATACATATAATAATATACGCGCGCGCGAGGAAGGTCAACAAAAGAAAAACAAATTGTAAACTTTGGCAATAATTTTTAATGTATTTTGTGTGAAAAAGGGCTTCTGGAACAAGATATTGGGTTTGACAAAAAACCAGATCAGTACTTGGTAATATTTGACGAAAAAAATTTATAAAAATTGTTGCATTATTATAATACGCGTGTTAATATATTTGAGCGTGTCACTGGGCGATTTATGCCCATTTGACAAGAATACATGCGATGATGCGGGAGGTGGCTACCCGACAGCACTTGCGATTAAGCTGTTCTTTGAGGTAGGAAATTTCCGCGGAGTATGTCCGATTTTAAACCGGGCGAAACAATATGCCGTTTTGCCAACCGGGATAACCTCGTTTTCTCAGGTTTTTTAATTAATGATGGAGAAAACGCCCGGCGGTGTGTATTTTTAATGGAGGAATTAAAAATGGCAGTAAAGGAAAAAATCAGAATCAGACTTAAGGGTTATGACCACAATCTTGTAGATGCAGCAGCAGAGAAGATTGTAGAGACAGCAAAGCGCACAGGCGCTAAAGTTTCAGGTCCAGTTCCACTTCCTACAGAGAAGGAAGTTGTAACAATCCTTCGCGCTGTACACAAGTACAAGGACAGCCGTGAGCAGTTCGAGCAGCGCACACACAAAAGACTCATGGACATTTTGAGACCTTCTAACAAAACTGTTGAAGCTCTCACAGGTCTTGAGCTTCCTGCTGGCGTAGAGATTGAGATTAAACTTTAATCGCTCACAATCTCGGGTCCAGGAAAAGTCATGTTGGCAAATGCCAACCAATAACTAAAGGAGGAAAACATAATGCAAAAAGGTCTTATCGGAAAGAAGATCGGTATGACACAGCTTTTCGATGAAAAGGGAAACGTTATCCCTGTAACAGTAATTGAAGCTGGTCCATGTGCAGTAACACAGAAGAAGACAATCGAGAACGATGGCTATGAAGCAGTTCAGCTTGGCTTCGGTGATGTTAAGGTACAGAAAGTCAACAAGCCAATGCAGGGTCACTTTGCAAAGGCTGATGTAGCACCAAAGAAAGTTCTCAAGGAATTCCGCCTTGATGATTGTGCTGCACTTAACGTAGGCGACATCTTAAAGGCTGACACATTCGCTGTTGGCGACAGAGTTGATGTTGTTGGTACAAGTAAAGGTAAGGGAACAGCCGGCTCAATCAAGCGCTGGAACTTCTCTAGACTTAAAGAATCTCATGGTACAGGTCCTGTAGCAAGACATGCTGGTTCACTCGGCGCTTGCTCAGATCCATCAAGAGTATTCAAGGGAAAGAAACTCGCTGGTCACCTCGGTGCAGAGAGAGTTACTATCCAGAACTTAGACATCGTTAAAGTAGATGCTGAGAACAACCTCATCGCTATCAAGGGCGCTATTCCAGGTCCTAAGGGCGGCATCGTTGTTTTAAAGAACAGCATTAAGAAAGCGTAAGGAGGTAGACTAGAATGCCACAAGTATCAGTACTTAATGCAACCGGCAAAAAGGTTGGTACAATGGACTTGAATGACAACATTTTTGGTATCGTTCCAAACATGTCAGCAATTCATCTCGTTGTTGTTAACTATTTAGCTAACCAGCGTCAGGGCACACAGTCAACCCTTACTCGCTCAGAGGTTAGCGGTGGCGGTAAGAAGCCATGGCGTCAGAAGGGCACAGGCCGTGCTCGCCAGGGTTCAACACGCGCACCACAGTGGACACACGGCGGTATCGCTTTTGGTCCTAAGCCAAGAACATACGGTTTCTCAATCAACAAGAAGGTTAGAAAGCTTGCTATGTTCTCAGCACTTTCAGATAAAGTAGCAAATGACGAATTCGTAGTAGTTGATAAGCTTGAACTCAAGGCTATCAAAACTAAGGATATGGTTAAGATCCTTGACGCAGTAAGCGGCGCAAAGAAGACACTCGTTGTTACAGCAGCAGCTGACGAGATCATCTATAAGAGTGCTCGTAACATCAAGGGCGTTAAGGTTTCACCAGCAAACGCACTTAGCGTTTATGACATTGTAAATTGCAACAAGATCGTTATTACTAAGGATGCAGTTGCTAAGATTGAGGAGGTATATGCATGAGTAAACTCGCACAGGATATTATCCTCAAGCCAATAATCACAGAAGCATCAATGGAAAACACAGGCTACAAGAAGTACACATTCAAAGTAGCAAAGGATGCTAACAAGATCGAAATTGCTAAAGCATGCGAAGAACTCTTCGATGTTAAAGTAGCAAAGGTAAACACAGTATCAGTACGCGGCAAGCTTCGCCGTCAGGGCCGTTACCAGGGTTACACAGCTTCTTGGAAGAAGGCAATCGTAACTCTCACAGAAGACTCAAAGACAATTGAGTTCTTCGACGGTATGATGTAATCGTAAAGGGAGGAAATCAAAGTGGCAATTAGAACAATTAAGCCAATGACTAACGGTACAAGAAATATGTCCGTTACAGATTACTCCGAACTGTCAAAGGTTGCACCAGAGAGAAGCTTACTTGCTCCTCTTAATAAGAATGCAGGCCGCAACAGTTACGGTAGAATCACAGTTCGTCACCGTGGTGGCGGAAACCGTAAAAAGTATCGTATCATCGACTTCAAGAGACAGAAGTTTGATATGCCAGCAACAGTTCTTACACTCGAGTATGATCCTAACCGCTCAGCTCACATCGCACTTATCCAGTACGAAGATGGCGAGAAGGCTTACATCCTCGCTCCTGTAGGACTTAAGGTTGGCGATAAAGTAGAAGCAGGCGCAAATGCCGACATCAAGCCAGGCAACGCTCTTCCACTTGCTAATATCCCAACAGGTACATTCATTCACAACGTTGAGCTTTATCCAGGCAGAGGCGGACAGCTTGCTCGTGCTGCTGGTAACGCTGCTCAGCTCATGGCTAAGGAAGGCGACTATGCTCTTCTTCGTTTGCCATCAGGTGAACTTCGTAACGTACCAATTAACTGCATGGCTTCAATTGGCCAGGTAGGAAACACAGACCATGAGAACGTTAAGCTTGGTAAAGCTGGTCGTACACGCCACCTCGGCATTCGTCCAACAGTTCGTGGTTCTGTAATGAACCCTAACGACCACCCACACGGTGGTGGTGAAGGTAAGTCACCAATCGGTCGTCCAGGTCCTGTTACTCCTTGGGGTAAACCAGCTCTTGGTTATAAGACACGTAATAAGAAGAAAGCTTCCAATAAGATGATCGTAAGACGTCGTAACGGAAAGTAATCGTGAAAGGAGTTATGAAAAATGAGCAGAAGTCTTAAAAAAGGCCCATACGTGCAAGAAAAGCTCCTCGCCCGCGTTGAGAAAATGAACGAAAGCGGTGAGAAGATCGTTCTTAAGACATGGAGCCGTTCTTCAACAATTTACCCACAGTTCGTTGGTCATACCTTCGCAGTTCACGATGGACGTAAACACGTGCCTGTATATGTAACTGAAGATATGGTAGGACACAAACTTGGTGAGTTCGCACCAACAAGAACTTTTAAAGGTCACTCTGGTTCTAAGACCGGAAATTAAGCAGATAGGAGTGTGTAACAATGGAAGCAACAGCTAAGGTAACATTCGTAAGAATCGCACCTCGTAAGGTTAGCATCGTTCTTGACCTTATCAGAAATCAGCCAGTTGACAAGGCTATGGCTATTCTTAAGAACACACCAAAATCTGCGTGTGAAGTTCTTGAGAAACTTTTAAAGTCAGCAATTGCAAACGCTGAGCAGAAGGGTATGGATACAAGCAACCTCTATGTAGCAGCTTGCTCAGTAGACCAGGGCCCAACACTTAAGCGTATTAGACCTATGTCTAAGGGACGTGCGTATAGAATCAATAAGAAGACATCGCACATTAACTTAGTACTTAAGGAAGCAGAATAAGAAGGAGGAGGTAAAACATGGGACAGAAAGTTAATCCAACTGGACTTAGAGTTGGCGTAATTAAAGACTGGGAATCTCGTTGGTATGCTAAAAAGAGCGACTTCGCAGATACTCTTCATGAGGACTATGAGATTCGTGAGTACCTTCTCAAGACACTTGCAACAGCAGGTGTACCAAAAGTAGAGATTGAGCGTGATGCTAAGCGCGTTCGCATCAACATCTACTGTGCAAAGCCAGGTATGGTTATCGGCCGTGGCGGCGCTGAGATTGACAAGCTTAAGGCAGAGTGTGAGAAGAAGCTCGGTAAAGAGGTTGCTCTCAACATCATCGAAATTAAGCAGCCAGACCTCGACGCTCAGCTCGTAGCTGAGAACATCGCTGCTCAGCTTGAGAAGCGTGTATCATACCGTCGTGCTTTAAAGCTCGCTATCGGCAGAACAATGAGACTCGGTGCTAAGGGTATCAAAGCTCAGGTTTCTGGTCGTCTCGGCGGCGCTGAAATCGCTCGTTCAGAGAGCTATCACGAAGGTACTATTCCACTTCAGACAATCCGTGCAGACATTGACTACGGTTTTGCTGAGGCAGATACAACTTATGGTCGTATCGGCGTAAAGGTATGGATCTATAAAGGTGAAGTACTCCACGATACACGTAAGGCAAAAAAATCGGAAGGGGGAGCTAAATAATGTTAATGCCAAAGAGAGTTAAATACAGAAGACAGCAGAGAGGCCGTCTTACTGGTAAGGCAACTCGTGGCAATACAGTTACTTATGGTGATTATGGTCTTGTAGCTCTTGAGCCAGCATGGATCACAGCTAACCAGATCGAAGCAGCCCGTATTGCTATGACACGTTACATTAAGCGTGGTGGCCAGGTTTGGATCAAAATTTTCCCAGACAAGCCAATCACAGAAAAGCCAGCTGAAACTCGAATGGGTTCAGGTAAAGGTTCCCCAGAATATTGGGTAGCAGTAGTTAAGCCAGGCAGAGTTATGTTCGAAATCGCAGGCGTTGATGAAGAACTTGCTCGTGAGGCTATGCGTCTCGCAGCTAATAAGCTCCCAATTAAATGTAAATTTATAAAGAAAGAGGACGGTGAACAGTAATGAAAGCATCTGAACTTAAGAAACTGTCCGCCGCTGAGCTTGATGCTAAGCTTCTTGAGCTTAAAGACGAACTTTTCAAGCTTCGTTTCCAGCAGGCTATCAATCAGCTCGAAAACCCAATGCGCATCAGTGCCGTTAAGAAGGACATCGCAAGAATTAAGACAATTCAGCGCGACCAGGAACTTCACGGCAAAGATGCTTGAGCTTACGGAGGATTAAGTCATGGAAAGAAATCTTAGAAAAACTCAGGTCGGCCTCGTTTCATCAGATAAGATGGACAAGACTGTAGTAGTTACAGTTAAGGACAGGGTTAAACACCCACTTTATAAGAAGATCGTAAATCGTACAGTTAAAATCAAAGCACACGATGAAAACAACGAATGCCATGTTGGCGATAAGGTTCTCCTTATGGAGACTCGCCCAATCTCTAAGGATAAGCATTGGCGTGTAGTTGAGATCATCGAGAAGGCTAAGTAATTAAGGAGGGAACCACTGTGGTACAACAACAGACTTACCTCAAGGTTGCCGACAATTCAGGTGCCAAAGAAATCATGTGCATTCGTGTGCTTGGAGGTACTGGCAGGAGGTACGCAAACATTGGCGACGTTATCGTAGCATCAGTTAAGAAGGCTACACCAGGTGGCGGCGTTAAGAAGGGCGAAGTAGTAAAGGCAGTAGTAGTTAGAACAAAGAAGGGTGTTCGTCGTGACGACGGTACATACATCCGTTTTGACGAAAACGCTGCAGTTCTTATCCGTGAAGATAAGACACCAAGAGGAACACGTATTTTTGGACCTGTAGCTCGTGAGCTTCGTGAAAAGGATTTCACAAAGATCTTGAGCCTTGCTCCAGAGGTACTTTAATAGGAGGTGCGAGAGATAATGAATAATAAAGTTCACGTTAAAACAGGTGATGAAGTTATCGTTATCAACGGTAAGTACCGTGGCCAGAAGGGCAAGGTACTTGAGGTT
>JAZQQZ010000016.1:0-33443 GCA_045629305.1 Acutalibacteraceae bacterium
GTAGCACGGTCATTTTCGTCAAGTTTCATGCGGATGTACTTAATTGTCTCCTCATACTGAGGGATAAGTACGTGCTCAAGTGCGTTAACACGGCGTCTGGTTTTCTCAATCTCAGCAGCCATAAGCTGGCAAGATTTCTCAACCTCAGCGAGTCTAAGCATTAGAGGCATAATGTCGGATAATGCCTTAACAGCGTCATCCAAGTCACTTGAAGTGAATGCATAACCGTATGAATATATATCGTTAGCATCCGCTGTTTTAAACTTTGCGTCAAATACAGGGATCATAACGCTCATGACATTCTTTTCAGTTATCTCAAGGCTCATCTCCTGCATAGGAAGCATAAGTGCAACATTAAGAGCTTCGTCTGACATTACGGAACGAGCAACAGACATATGAGCGTTTGCTGCTTCAATTCCCTTTTCAACCTCACGACGAAGTTCCTTGTTCTCACGAACAAGTTCGATAAACTGACGCATCAATTCGTCACGTTTATCCTTCAAAAGCTTATGACCTTTCTTTGCTGTCTTAAGCTTATTCTTAATGTTGGTGAGCTCCATGCGGGTAGGGTTTACATTGAGTCTAGCCACAAGGCTTCACCTACTTTACTTTTTGTCATAATACTCATCGAGTAATGCATCAGAAATACGCTTAAGTTCTGCACGAGGAAGGATACGAAGGAGTTCCCAACCAAGATCAAGAGTTTCCTCGATAGATCTGTTAGTTGTGTAACCCTGTGATACGTACTGCTTCTCGAACTCGTCAGCAAACTTAGCATAGAGAAGGTCGATATCAGTCAAAGCTGCCTCACCAAGGATAGTCATAAGTTCCTTAGCATCCTTACCACGTGAGTAAGCAGCAAACAACTGGTTCATTGTGTTAGAGTGGTCTTTACGTGTCTTGCCTTCGCCAGTACCTTTATCCTTAAGACGTGAAAGGGATGGAAGAACGTCTACTGGAGGCTGGATACCACGACGGTCGAGGTCACGTGAAAGCATGATCTGACCCTCAGTAATGTAACCTGTAAGGTCAGGGATTGGGTGAGTCTTGTCGTCCTCAGGCATTGAAAGGATAGGAATCATAGTGATTGAACCATCCTTACCCTTCTGACGACCAGCACGCTCGTACATTGTTGCAAGGTCAGTGTAGAGGTAACCTGGGTAACCACGACGACCTGGAACTTCCTTACGAGCAGCAGATACTTCACGAAGAGCATCTGCGTAGTTTGTGATATCTGTCATGATAACAAGAACGTGCATGCCCTTTTCAAATGCAAGATACTCAGCAGCTGTAAGAGCCATCTTTGGAGTAGCGATACGCTCAACAGCTGGGTCGTTAGCAAGGTTTGAGAACATGACTGTTCTGTCAAGAGCGCCTGTCTCACGGAATGATTCTACGAAGAAGTTCTGCTCCTCGAATGTGATACCGAGAGCTGCGAATACAACGGCGAACTGCTCGTCCTTACCGCGTACCTTAGCCTGACGGGCGATCTGAGCTGCAAGTTCAGCATGTGGAAGACCTGAACCTGAGAAAATAGGAAGCTTCTGACCACGAACAAGAGTGTTAAGTCCGTCGATAGCAGAAACACCTGTCTGAATGAACTCTGATGGGAATGCACGAGCTGCTGGGTTCATTGGTGCACCGTTAACATCGAGTCTCTTATCAGGAATAATTTCTGGACCACCATCGATTGGGTTGCCAAGACCGTCAAATACACGGCCGAGCATGTCTGTTGAAACACCAAGTTCCATCTGACGTCCAGAGAAACGAACCTTAGAATCAGAGAGGTTGATACCTGTTGAGCTCTCGAAGAGCTGTACAACAGCGTTAGAACCATCTACTTCAAGAACCTTACAACGACGCTTCTCGCCGTTTGCAAGTTCGATTTCACCAAGTTCGTTATATGTAACGTTTTCAACGTCACGTACGATCATAAGAGGACCAGCAACCTCTTGTATAGTTCTATACTCTTTTGGCATTAATAGTCCTCCTCCTTGTTGAGAGCATCAGCAAGCTCGCTGTTGAGTCTTGCATCAATCTTCTCGTATTCTGCATCAATTTCTTCTTCCTTGATGTACTTGAAACGTCCGATAGCTTCACGTACTGGAAGATCAATGATGTCCTTAATTGAAGCACCGTTTGAAAGTGCATCAGCTGAACGCTCGTAGAAGTTACATACGAGAGTCATCATGTAGTGCATCTTCTTAGGAGAAGAATATGTATCAACTGGATCGAAAGCAACCTGATGAAGGAAGTCCTCACGGATTGAACGAGCAGCTTCCATCTTGAGGCGGTCTGGCTCTGAAAGAGCATCCATACCTACCATCTTAACGATTTCGTCAAGCTCTGCTTCCTCAGAGAGGAGTGTCATCATCTTAGTTCTGAGTTCTGTCCAGTCATCTGCTACTTCACTATTGAACCACTTACCAAGCTTATCAGCATAAAGTGAGTAAGATGTAAGCCAGTTAATAGCTGGGAAGTGTCTCTTGTAAGCAAGAGCAGCATCAAGACCCCAGTATACCTTAACGATACGGAGTGTTGCCTGTGATACAGGCTCAGAAATATCACCACCTGGAGGTGATACAGCACCGATTGCTGAAAGAGCGCCTTCGCGTCCGTCAGAACCGAGTGAGATTACACGACCAGCACGCTCGTAGAACTGAGCCATACGAGAACCGAGGTAAGCAGGGTAACCTTCCTCACCTGGCATTTCCTCAAGACGACCAGACATCTCACGAAGAGCCTCTGCCCAACGAGATGTAGAGTCAGCCATGAGAGCTACTGAGTAACCCATATCACGGAAGTACTCAGCGATTGTGATACCTGTGTATACAGATGCTTCACGAGCAGCAACAGGCATATCAGATGTGTTAGCGATAAGAACTGTACGTTCCATGAGTGACTTACCGGTATGTGGATCGATAAGTTCTGGGAACTCAAGAAGTACGTCTGTCATCTCGTTTCCACGCTCGCCGCAACCGATATAAATAACGATTTCAGCGTCTGCCCATTTAGCAAGCTGGTGCTGTGTAACTGTCTTACCTGAACCGAATGGTCCTGGGATAGCAGCACAACCACCCTTTGCAAGTGGGAAGAGTGCGTCAACAACACGCTGACCTGTTACAAGAGGAATATCAGGATCGAGTTTCTTGGCATAAGGACGACCTACACGTACAGGCCACTTCTGCATAAGAGCGATTTCCTCACCATTATCAAGAGTACATACAACTTCCTCAACTGTGAAGTCGCCTTCCTTGATGTCTTTAACAACGCCACCCTTAAGTTTAGGTGACACCATAATTCTGTGTTCAACAACTTCTGTTTCCTGAACAGTACCGATAATATCGCCAGGAACAACTTTGTCGCCTACAGCAACCTTTGGTACGAAGTGCCATTTCTTCTCACGATCAAGTGATGGAACTTCAATACCTCTCTTAAGGTTATTACCAGTCTGACCCATGATCTTCTCAAGAGGTCTCTGGATACCATCATAAATTGTGGTAATAAGACCAGGTCCGAGTTCTACTGAAAGAGGCTCACCTGTTGATTCAACAGCTGTACCTGTTCCGAGACCAGATGTCTCCTCATAAACCTGGATAGAAGCACGATCTTCGTGCATTTCGATAATTTCACCAATAAGTCTCTCGTCACTTACACGAACAACGTCGTACATGTTCGCGTCACGCATGCCATCGGCAATTACAAGTGGTCCGGAGACTTTGGTAATAGTACCTTTACTCATTCTATCTATCACTTGCCTTTCTGTTTACGGCTAAAATTTAAAATTAATTGCGCTTACGCGTCTGAAAGTATATCTGAGCCAACTGCCTGTTCTACAGACTTGCTGACGTTTCTCATACCAAGACCAGTATTTCCTTGAATACCTGGAATAGGAATAATAGCCGGAGTAGGTAATTCACGATAGCGGTCGAGTTCGCTTTCGATTTGTGTTGCAAGCTGTTCTGTGATGAAGATAACTGCGTAGCCACCCTCTACCATTGAACGAAGCTGGTGAACAGCTGAGCTTGCATCGTCAATTGGGAATATTTCGAGACCTATGGAAGCGAAACCATAGATGCTGTCTCTGTCACCCATTGCTGCAATCTTATACATAAAGCGCTCTCACCCTCTCTCTGATTACTTCAGCTGGAAGATTATTCATCTTGGCAGAAAGAATTATACGAACGGTTTTGATTTCTGCATCGCGTGCAACGTAGTAAGCAATGATTGGATCGATACCAAATGCTGTGTAACGTGCTTCGTTAACACATTCCATAAGAATATCGTCACACCACTTCTCAAATACAGATGTGCTCTCTTTGAACTTAGCGCCTGCTTCAGCATAGATACCTGTATCCTCAAGATAATTGAGAACTGCGTCTACGCCTTCAAGTGAAGTCTCAACGAGCTTATCTTTAGAAATAGAGTCACATTCACAAAGTGAACGCGAAACGAAATCCTTGGATTTTCCTGTGTTCGCGCAACGTAAAGCTGTCTTGATGTTAGCTGTTACGCACATGCGCTCTGCAAGCTCAGCGAGGACTGGACTACCTGACTTCTTACCGAGATACTTAATTCTCTCAAGTGTTGCCTTATCAATAATGGCATCTGCGAGCTGTCCGTTAGCTGTCTCGGTAAGTACCTCGTAAGCTTCCTTTGCTGGCTCTACCATGAAGTCTGGCAAATCATTGAAGTTTCTCTCATCGATAGCCTTCAAGATATCCTCTGTGTTATATACCGTAGATTTAGTGCATAAATCTTTCGCGTCATGCTGAGATACGATACTCTTGAGTGCTGCTTTGAGGTTCTGCATGTCGTTCTTTACGAGGAGTAAATCAAGCTCGTGAATATCTGACATAACTTCCTCAAGGAAGTCCCATGTCTTTGCAAAATAGTTTTCGAGATATGATGCATAGTCATAGACATCCTTGAACTCACCCCAGCCAGCATCCTGGAGCTTGTGCATAGCACCGACATAGTCAGGTGCTGTAATAAGCTGCTCGATGCTTGCTGCATTCAAAAGAGTAAGCTCATTTGCCCTCACACGCGCTACCGCATAAGTATATTCTAATTCGCGATTCATATAACTCGCGCCTCCTTATGAAAATAGTGTTGTTTAGGCAAAAATTATACTATAAAGTTCGTCCTTGATAGCATCTCGTGCGTCATCAACGAGTGCTGCGAAGGTACAGTTAATTTCAATATCTCCGTAAACGAGAACAAAGCCGTCAGAGATATTAGCTGGGTCCTTAGCAACGCTAATCTTAGCGCCCTTTGCAAGGCCCTCATTAATTTTCTTATCGAAGTCCTTAGGCTTACGGCCTAAATCCTTCTTTGAAAGAAGCATTGTTCCCTCTCCGTCTTGTGCAAATTTCTTAACAAGAGCGTAGAGTGCTGCAAAATACTCATCATCAGGCATAACACCTAATTTTTCAGAAGCTACATCAATAGCCTTCTCGATGATTTCAACTCTTGTAGCAAGAAGTGTCTTCTTACCCTCGAGCTCGGCGCCTGATTCAGCCATGTCAACAATAGCCTTAGCTTCTTTGTTGGCAGCTTCTACAATAGCAGCCTTGTCATCTTCGGCCTGTTTTGCAGCAGCGTCCTTTATTTTCTCAGCTTCAGATTGAGCTTCGAAAATGATGCTGTCACATTTTGCAGCAGAGTCTTGTGCAATTCTTTCAATAATTTTATCTAACCCTGCCATTGATAAACCTCCTAATCAACGTTCTAATGATTAACTAAACTTAAATTAGCCAACCTTACCGATGAGAAGGATAGAGATGAGGAGTGCAAGGATAGCGTATGTCTCAACCATAGCTGCGAAGATGATACCCTTACCACTCTGCTCAGGCTTCTTTGCTACGAGTGAGCAACCAGCAGCAGCAACGCGGCCCTGTGATTTACCTGAGAAATAACCAACAATAGCGATTGGGAGTGATGCGAAAAGAAGCATAGCGCCTGATGCAAGATCAAGGCTACCAACCTTACCCATTACCATGATAGCTGCAAGAAGACCATAGAGGCCCTGTGTACCTGGAAGGATCTGGAGAATAAGAACTTTACCGAACTTTGCTGGGTCCTCTGAAACTACGCCGGCAGCTGCCTCACCAACGATACCAACACCCTTAGCTGAACCCATACCTGCGATAATTGCTGCAAGAGCAGCACCTAAAATTGCTAAAGCGTCTCCGCCAAATGCTTTTACGATTTCAAACATGATTAATTTTCCTCCTTAAATTTGAATGACTTTGATTTTACTGACAAAGGCTCAAACGCAGAACCGCCGCCTTCGTAGAATTTAGCATACAACTCAACATACTGAAGTCGGTTAGTATGTACGTAAGTACCAATCAAGTTGATTGCCATGTTAACTACATGACCGAACAAGAAGATAATTACGAAAAGGATTGGATTGCCTGGCATTGCTGCAAGCTGGTTAATAACAGATGCGATAATGCCTGTGCAAAGACCAAGTGCTAAAAGACGAGCATATGAAAGTATGTCACCAAGTGCACCTGATGCTGCATTGTAAAGTGCATAGAGACCAGCACCGAATCCTCCAACAACCTTGCCGAACTTCTTCTTCTGAGCAATTGCTTCAATTACTGGAGCAAGAACTGTAAGAGCGGCACCTACAGCAAGAACTATAAGAAGTGCACTGCTGCAACTATCGAAGAATACTACGAGTCCCTTGCAGACATTTTGGATACCACTGTGGATAACTGTCTCGTCTGCTGCGTAAGTTCTAAGTGCAACACCTGAAATCTGACTATCAATAAGTGGTAGGAATCCAATGAAGATTAAAATCATTGGAACGTTTTCAAGGATTGCCTCAAGCTTACTACCGTGTTTCCACATGTTGTAGATGTTGATAAAGAGTCCATATACGAGATGGATAATACCAATCATCAAACAGAACATAAGGAATACAACCGTTGCTTCACTTGTTTCCATTGCTTCGAACAAGCTAGCCTTAGACATTGGGTTTGTACCGCCCATCTTAAGGCCGTTTGCAAGGTAAGCTGGAAGATCTCCAAACCAACCGTTGAGTACAATACCCCAGAATGTTGTGCCAATACCGCAAAGTAAACCGTAGTTTACTGTTGCAGCCTTCTTAGGCTCAAGTCTGTACTTGAACTTAACAACGAGACAAGCAATGATCATTAAGATACCATAGCCTGCATCACCGAGCATAAGACCAAAGAGCAAGTAATAGAATACTGCCATGAACTTATTAGGGTCGATGTCGTTGTGTGTTGGCAACGCATACATTTCTGTGATTGATTCCATTGTCTGACCAATCCTGCCATTGTCAAGAAGGACAGGTACGTCCTCTGTCTCTGGATCTGGATCAGTGATCGAGATGGCAACATCAAAGAGACTTTCGAGTTTCTTGGTAAGTCCCTCTGCGTAGATTTCTGGAATATAACCAGAAAGTACGAATACGTTGTCACTCATAGAGATTTTGTCAAGCGCCTGATACTTGTCTTCTCTGAGTGTGAAGTAGTCGACTACGAATTCCATATCATCACGGAACTCAACGTAAGTCTTGATCTTCTCTTCATTCTCAGCGATTTTCTCATTGCACTTTTCAATTTGAGCTTCCAAGCGTTTAATACGAACCTGTGGTTCATGCTTGGTAGGATCCGATGGGGCTACGAAACCGATGGCACGTAATGCCTGCTCGAAATCCTGAGCATTCTCTTTATGGCAAATAGCTACAAGACAAGTCTGATTCTTATCTTCGAGAACAGTTTCAATCTTGAAGTCTATCTCTGGTATAGCTTCAGCGAGTTTAGCGTTGATAGCCTCTTCTGTAATTGGCTCACCAATACTTCCTACGAAGCAAGAAGTAAACTGTGTACCTTTGAAAGAAGATGGGATATCAAGGCTCGCCCAAGGCATTACCTGGTCGATAGAAGTCTGTGCTCTGATAATCTCAGTTCTAGCTTCTTGTATCTCTTTGTAAAGCGAATTAACTGCATAACACTTACTCATTATTCCATCGGCGTCCTGTGCCTTAGTAAAGTAGTCACTTACTGTGAGGTCAGGGCGTGGTGCGAAGGAAGCAAGTAAACCGCCGTCTTTAGGTACGTAAGAGTTCAAAGTGTTGAGAGCTTGCTCTGCTGCAGTTCTGAACTTTACGAACTGATTAACGGATGAAGTGGTAGAAACTTTATAAAAGCTATTTTCCTCTTCCTGGCAGTCAAGAACTTGTACGCATCCGCTCTGCTGAATGATGTCCATAATAGACTTACTATCCGAGAGCATTGCAAGAAGTTCTATACGCTTCATCTTCAAAATCGCCATTCAAGAAACACCTCCTTATTAAATTTGTTTCCTAAACCGAGGTTAAGGAATAATGTGCTTAATTACAGCTGCGATAGATTCGTCCATCTTCTCGTCAGACTTTTTGAGAAGCGCCTCTTTCTTCTGTGCAGCTAATGTCTGTGCATCAGCATAAATTTCGTCTGCCTTCTTCTGAGCAGTAGCAATAATTTGCTCCTTCTCTTTGGCAGCAGCAGCCTTACCGGCTTCAGCAGTAGCTTTTGCTTCCGCCTCTGCAGCTTTTACGATGTCGGCAGCTTTAGCTCTTGCAGCGTTCTCCTTATCAGCAGCAGTCTTTTCTGCGTCAAGGACCTGGTTGATCATTTCTGAAGCCATTCTCCAAATCACCCTTTCTTGTAAAGTAGTTTGGTGGCGTTACGCATCCCTATACTAATAGGTTATTAATGCGTACGCGCACAATTTAACTTTTATATTATAACAAGAGAATTTTGCATTTACAACCGTATAAAACAATAAAAAAGCCCATATTATTGTTAACTTTTTAACGGACTAAATTATTATTAAATTTATTCCTAAATAACATTGTTAAATTGATAACTATATGTTAGAATTTTTACATATACACATTTTTTATAATGACTTTAGGGGGTTAGTAAAATGATAAAAGAGGAATCATCTTTCGACCTTCCTGAGAGCTCCGAATATACCACTTTACCTGTTGGTAAACTTGGTATTATCGCGCTTCCAGGTTGCGAGGAAATGGCTGAAAGAGTTAATTTTTACATCGCAAGATGGCGTTCAGAGAATGAGACTTTGAATAACTCCCCTCTCAAGATTGAGGGTTATGCTAAAGACTCATACATCATCGACACGAAGTGTGCTCGCTTCGGCTCTGGCGAAGGCAAAGCCGTCATAAATGGCACAGTTCGTGGCTACGACATCTTCATTCTCATTGATCCTTTCAATTATGGTACAACTTACAAAATGTACGGTATGGAAGTACCAATGAGCCCAGATGATCACTTCGCTAATTTGAAGAGAATCATCTCAGCAATCGAGGGCAAGGCACACAGAATCACTGTTGTAATGCCAATGCTCTACGAGGGACGTCAGCACAAGCGTGCTTCCCGTGAGTCCCTCGACTGTGCAATGGCACTTCAGGAGCTCAAGGAGATGGGTGTAGATAGCATCCTCACATTTGACGCTCACGATCCACGTGTACAGAACGCAATTCCTCTCAATGGATTTGAGAACATCTCCCCTATTTACCAGATGATTAAGGCACTTATCCGTACATCACCTGATATCAGCTTCGACCCAGATAACATGATGGTCGTTTCCCCTGATGAAGGCGGTATGGGCCGTGCAATCCACTATGCAACCGTCCTCGGCGTAGAACTCGGAATGTTCTACAAGCGCCGCGACTACTCAAGAGTAGTAGACGGTCGTAACCCAATCCTCGCTCATGAATTCCTCGGTTCCAACATTGAAGGTAAAGACATTATCGTTGTAGATGATATGATTTCCTCAGGCGAGTCGATGCTCGAGGTTGCAGCGAAGCTCAAAGGCCTCGGTGCTAACAGAATCTATGTATGCACATGTTTCGGCCTCTTCTGCAACGGTCTCGAACTCTTCGACGAAGCCTACAGGAACGGCACAATCGAGAGAATACTTACTACTAACCTCGTATATAGAACCCCAGAACTTAAAGAACGTCCTTGGTACACAGAAGTTGATATGGCGAAATACATTGCAATCCTCATCGATACAATCAACCACGACGTCTCAATTTCAAGTCTCCTCGACCCAATGGACAAGATTAAGACAATTCTCGATAAGCACAGAGATGATCTTTCTAAAACATCTGGTGCTCAGATGGAAATCAAAATCTAAGACAAAAGAAAAGACCCGGCTTCGTTGGAAGTCGGGTCTTATTTTATTTTAACATCTCAAGGAATTGTGTCTCATCAATTATTGCGACGCCAAGCGCCTGAGCCTTGGTGAGCTTCGAGCCTGCCTCCTCGCCTGCAAGTACGAAGTCGGTTTTCTTGGATACAGATCCAGATACCTTGCCACCATATTGTTCAATAATGGCACCGGCTTCCGCGCGCGTATATGTCGGGAGCGTTCCGGTAAGAACGAAGGTCTTACCGCTGAAGCGGTCATCTATGACCTGCTTCTTGCTCTCCATATTTACGCCTTGGAAGCGTAATCTCATGATGAGATGCTGCGTCTCTGGTTTCTGGAAGAACTCAACAACTGATTCTCCCATGATACGACCGAAGCCTTCTATCTCAAGAACATCAATAACTGATGCGTTCTCTATTGCATCAATTGTGCCAAAGTGCTCTGCGAGAAGCTTTGCAGCCTTCTCACCAACATGGCGGATGCCGAATGCAGATATGAGCTTCGAGAGATCATTATCTTTAGATTTTTCAATCGCATTTATAAGATTAAGAGCTGATTTCTCGCCCATTCTATCGAGGCCTGCGATGTCACCAGGGGTGAGATCGTATATGTCGGCGACGTTGTGGACAAGGTTCTCGGATACGAGAAGCTCTATCACAGAGTCGCCAAGGCCGTCGATGTCCATCGCCGGCTTAGAGCAGAAGTGTATGAGATTGCGTAGCAGCTGTGCAGGGCACTCTGGATTCGTGCAACGAATCGCTGCTTCGCCCTCTTCTCTATACACTTCAGCGCCACAGGATGGGCATATATTTGGAATATAGTAAGGGTCAGTGCCCTCTGCATGTTCTACAACAGATACAACCTCAGGAATGATATCTCCCGCTTTGCGGATGATTATCGTATCACCGATACGGATACCCTTCTCGGTGATGAAATCCTGGTTATGAAGAGTCGCTCTTGCTATAGTTGAGCCCGCAACGAAAACTGGCTCGAATTCTGCAATCGGAGTGAGCACTCCAGTTCTTCCTACCTGAACAGCAATATTTACAATCTTCGTCTGTTTCTCCTCAGGTGGATATTTATATGCAATAGCCCATTTAGGGAACTTGGATGTAGAGCCGAGTTCCTCACGAAGGGCGAAATTGTTGACTTTTATTACTGCTCCATCAATGTCGAAAGGCAAGGTGTAACGGATCTCGCCGATGCGAGTAATCTCCGCTTTAGCCTCTTTGATAGAAGCGCATGGTGTATAGAAAGGAACCGTCTTGAATCCAAGTTCCTGAAGATAATCTAATGAGTCTTTATGCTCTGTAGCATCATAGTTTCCATCTATCTGCTGGATATTGAAAACGAAGATGTCGAGGCCTCTTTCCGCCGTGATTTTAGGGTCCTTCTGACGGAGGGAACCCGCAGCGGCATTACGAGGATTCTTGAACGGTTTCTCATCGTTTAATTCCTGCTTTGCAACAAGCTGCAAGAAGACCTCTCTCGGCATATATACCTCACCGCGCACCTCGATGAACGGTACATTTTCAGTGAGTTTTTTCGGTATAGCTTTAATGGTTCTAAGGTTCTCAGTGATGTCCTCCCCGACATCACCATCACCTCGTGTGGAACCGCGTGTGAAGACACCGTATACATACTCGAGGGATACAGAAAGTCCATCAATTTTCGGCTCTACAACATAGGCTGTGGACATGCTTGTACGAGCGCCGAAATCATCGAGTTCTTCGAACGAAAATGCATCTTGAAGACTCTCCATTCTAACCGTATGAGTAACAGGTGTAAATTGGCTCTGATTAGCACGGCCACCGACCTTCTGTGTCGGTGAGTCCGGTGTGATGAGATCCGGGTACTTCGCCTCTATGGCTTTAAGCTCATTTTGGAGAGCATCATACTCATAGTCCTCTATCTCAGGATCGTCGTTGTTATAGTAACGATCGCTATGATAAGCCAAGGTCTCACGCAAATATTTTGCGCGTTCCATAGCCTCATTTTTCTCGTCATTTATATAGGTTGTGAAGTCGATTTGTTCGCTCATTGTGTCCACCATCTATAAAATAAAAATTACTATAATATTTTACCATAAATTTGACATTT
Source organism: Acutalibacteraceae bacterium (assembly GCA_045629305.1). Lineage (GTDB taxonomy): Bacteria > Bacillota > Clostridia > Oscillospirales > Acutalibacteraceae > UBA1227. Next base: position 12,301 of record JAZQQZ010000016.1, read on the forward strand.
ATTGCACTCTTTATTAAAATTATTTTATCAACTTTTTTAGGAGATATAATTATGACAGAACAAGAATATAATCCTGATATTATTTCCGTATCTGACGACGACGGAAACGAGCATATGTTTGAAGAACTTGATAGAATCGAAACAGACGATGGAAAGAAATATGTAGCCCTTCTCCCTGTCTATGACGAGGCAGAAGAAATACTCGATGGAGACGATGAACTCTTCGTTCTCGAAGTTATCGAAGGCGAAGATGGAGAGACATATCTCCAACAGATTGAGAGCGAGGAAGACCTCCTCGAAATCGGCGACATCATGTTCGAGAGAATCAAGAAAAAATATCCTTTCCTCGTTGGTGAAGACGAAGAATAATCTCTAAAAAAAGAAGCTGAATCCGATAAGGATTCAGCTTTTCTTTTTTATTTAAACAGTGTGTTGCCGGATGAATCTGTCGCCACTATAAGTGGCATATTCCTTATAGCTAGGCGCTTTACGGACTCGCAGCCGAGGTCTTCGAATGCGATCACTTCCAGTGATTCTACGCATTTAGAATAAAGGGCGCCTGCGCCACCGATGGCTGCGAAATATACAGCGCCGTTTCTCTTTATAGCTTCATTTACTGCAGCATCTCTAACGCCTTTGCCAATCATGGCCTTAAGGCCAAGGTCAAGAAGGTTCGGCGTATATGGATCCATTCTACCGGAAGTAGTTGGACCTGCGCTACCTATCACTTTGCCCTCTGGCGTCGGCGTTGGGCCGCAGTAATAGATGCACGCGCCGTCGATATCGAAGGGAATCCCTTCGGTAAGAAATCTTTTATGAGCGGCGTCGCGTGCCGTATATACCGTGCCAGAGAGCAGGACTCTGTCCCCTGCTTTAAGCTCTCTCGCACGCGTTTTTAAGTCTTTAGTATCAAGTCTTATTTCAGCCATATTACTTCTTTGTAATGTAGGTCTTTCCATCAATTTTAGTTACAACACTGTTGCTTACAGGTTCAACTGCAGGTATTGGCTCGACCTTCGCATCAAGTTTCTTATTAAGTTCTTCTATCTGGCGTTTTAACTGTTCATTCTCTTGAAGTATCTGCTCGATATAGTCGATTGTTCTCTTCTTATCGAAGCCAAATAGTCTTGTCTTTAGAAGAATATCTTTATCAAGTTCTGCCATGTCTATCTCCCAATTACTTAGATACTACGCCATCTGCGAAGTTCAAGATGTCATTCATAACGTTCTCTTTATCGAACTCGTTGAGAATCTCATGACGATCTCCTGGATAGAGAATCATCTTAAGTGTACGCTTGCCATTGTCATATGCCTTATTTACGGCCTTTACGCCTTCGCCGTAGTTGCTGACAGGGTCGTCAGCACCTGATACGAGAAGGATTGGAAGGTCTGCTGGTGTAAGGTTGTAGCAGTCCTTAGAATTGACGAACTTTAAGATTGTAAGCATATCACGGAAACCTGTGTAGCTGAAAAGGAAGCCACAGAGTGGGTCTGCGATGTACTTGTCAACGATTGCCTCATCCTTGGTGAGCCAATCGAATGTTGTGCGATTCTGAGTTTTCTTGTTATATGTACCGAATGCAAGCTTATCAATTACCTTGCCATCAGCCTTAGGGCCCTTGATCTTCGCAAGCAAGTTTGCAAGGCCTATAGCAATAGGTGCTGCAGGATTAGGACCACCTGTGCCACATACAATAAGACCTTTAATGCCGTCACCATAAAGTGCAGCATAGCGTCTTGCTACAAATGAACCCATTGAATGTCCGAAGAAAATTACTGGAAGTCCAGGGTTTTCCTCTTTCGCAATGCTAGTTAAGATTGCGCAGTCATCTACGAATACTGCGCCCTCAGCATTGTCGAATCCGAAAAAACCTGCAGAGTAATTTTCTGTGATTGACTGACCGTGACCGATGTGGTCATGAGCGTAGACAACATAGCCATTATCTGCAAGGAACTCAGCAAATCCGACATATCTCTCGATATGTTCTGCCATACCATGGGTAATCTGGAAGATTGCCTTTGGCTTGTCGGCTGGAATCCATTTTGCAGCATGAATATCGCAGTCGCCAACTGATGACTTAAATGTGAAATCAGTTCTTGTAATGCTCATTATAATGCCTCCAAGCATTTATTTATTCTTGTTATAAATCTCAACAAGGCCCTCGAGAAGAAGGTTCTTGTTGACGATAATATCACGTTTACAGTTCTTAACGATAACTGGGCAGAGGCCACCTGTTGCGACAATAGTCTTGACCTCTTTACCGAGTTCTGCCTCCATACGATCACACATACCGTCGAGCATATCGGCAGTGCCGTATACTATGCCGGCGCGTATGCATTCAGGCGTATTGGTAGCAATTGCTTTCTTCGGCGTATGTATCTCAATCTGTGAAAGTTGAGATGCGCCATTTGCAAGCGCATCGAGTGATAACAATACGCCTGGAGCAATAGCGCCGCCGAGGAATGATCCATCCGAGTCGACCATGGTGACCTTCGTCGCCGTGCCAAGGTCGAGAATGATGCAAGGAAGCTCATATTGCTTCCTTGCCGCAACGGCCGTGGCTGCAAGGTCAGCGCCGAGCTCGGCTGGATTATCAAGTTTAATATTGAGACCTGTCTTTATTCCAGGTCCAAGGATTATTGGTTTGTTCCCTGTAACCATTGTCACGCCTTTCGCAAGTGCGTGCGTAATCTCCGGTACAACGGAGCTGATTACAGCGCCTTCAAATTCAGCAGGAACAAGACCATTAATTGAAAAAATACTAGTGATGTCTATCGCAAACTGATCCTCTGTGATAGTACGATCAGTCGCCAGTCGGGACACCAAGAGAAGCTCATCGTCTTTATATGCAGCGATGGTTATCTGGGTGTTTCCCGCATCGATAACAAGTAGCATATTAAATTCTTCTTTCCAAATTATAATTGCTTTCCGCAATTTGTGCAGAACTTAGCACCTTCAGCTATTGCTGTGCCGCACTGTGGGCAGAAACCAGGTGCTGCTGGTGCAGGCTTTGCCTGACCACAATTAGTGCAGAAATTGCCACTATTTGTAGCGCCACAAGCGCATGTCCAGCCTGCTGCAGGAGCAGCAACAGCGGCAGCAGCTGCTACAGGTGTTGGGTTCTGATTTGTCATCTGGCCGAGGCCCGTCTGGCCTACATAGCCCATACCCATGCCAACGCCGATAACGCCGTTTGCACCACCGTTCTCGCCAGCGGCCTTGATGCCCTCGGCCATTGTCTTCTGAACGTCATAGTTTGCGGCATTAGTATTAGCACCCATATTGAATGCTTTCTGCATCTCTTTGATTGATTCTTTATCTTCATCAGTTGGTACGAATGCACCGTTTACTGTGAATGTAACAACCTCAAAGCCACGGATGCCTGCCCACTCTTCGCTCAAGTTGTTGTTGATGAGTGCAGAGATTTCAGCAGCGTGAGCGCCGATAGCTGTATAAGCAATATTAGCTGTTGTTCCAAGTGTTGAGATTGCCTGACCGATCTTATCAAGAATACCAGTCTTAAGGTTAGAGATAATCTCCTCATCATCTGCGCGAAGGAGTACCTTGGCATCTGTGCCAGTGTACTGAGCGCCGATGTTCTGGAAGAACTTGAGTGGGTCAGAGATCTTCATTGTGAGCTGACCGTTGCCCTTGATTGTGATATCAAGCTGCTCGCCCATTGAACCAACGTGGTGGAAACCGATGTCGCCACAACCCCATTTGATAGGAGTAGCGATAAGTTCACACATATTGATGAAATAAACTCTCTGGCTGTTGAAACGCTGTCCGCCTGCCTCAAACTGACGGATGATCTCCTGGCCTACGCCCTTGAGCGCATCGCCAAATGTCTGTCCCTCACCAGGGATAAATGATGGTGCTGTGTCTGATGTGTATGTATAGCGTCCTGGCTCTGCGCAGAACTCTACAATCTGGCCGTTCTCAACGAAGATCATTGCTTGACCTTCCTGGATATCGATACCAGAACCACTTGAGATAAGGTTATCATCTGCTTTGGTGTTCTTACCACCGCTTGTGAGAATCTTCTCACCGCTCTTCATAAGAACGCCAGACATATCGCCACTCTGGAAATATTCTTTCCAAGCGGCACTTGCCACTGTGCCAGTAACGGCATTTGCGCCTGCGCCAAGGCCTGTCTCTACTGCGTCTTTTACGCCGCTAATAGTTGATTTAATAAGTCCCATATAATTTATCTCCTTTTCGAGTTATTTCTAAAATCCGTGTCCGCCACCGCCGTGGGAGACACCGCCTCCGCTCATATGTGACGAACCGCCGCCACCACTGGAGGATTGCTGCTTATAGAAGTCATGAATAACTTCAGTACGAACGCCCATTGGAATACTTGATCTACTCTTGACGCTCATTCCGCCTTCCATATAGTTGGAGGCGCTAGGTGCTCTGTTGTTCTTATTGTGAACTGCAACGATTATGCCTATTACAGCACAAGTAAGTGCTGTCGAAATGATAAGAGAGTCTCCCGAAGGTATCAGCTTATCAGTCCATGAACCAGAGAAAGTACTATGCTGTCCTATTGACTCTCCACCATAGGCCATCATTGTCGATGCGACAGTGTTCTTGAAGAAAGCATAGTATTCGCCATCACTGGCATAACTTGATGTACTATCGAGAATATCGTCAATCTCTCTATCAGAGATCTCGGAAATTGCTGTGCCTACTGTATTGATATAGACCTGACGGTTGTCGAAATCTATAGCAATAAGAACGCCTGATGTGATTGTTGCAGCATCTATATAGTAGTCATAGAAGTCATCTATGAATGTCTGTGTGCTGTGGTTGCAGGCATTGGTGTAAGTGAGAACGTCAATTTCCACTCCATAATGTAGAGCCTCACTCTTAATATATGACGACAAGTCGTACCTCTCTGTATCATTGAGCACGCCTGCGAGGTCGTAGACATGGTCATAATTCGGCTTGACACTCTCGCCATATACGCTTGTAAGATAATCATACGAATATTCCGCAAACGAAGGAATCGCAATTGCGAATAGAACTACAATTGTAAGAATAAGTGCAAATAATCTTTTCTTCATAAAGCACCTCCTACATAAATAGCCTTATGAGTAAGGCTATAATCTGTGTTCCAATGAAGGTGCCAGTGCCAGCGCCGACAAGCTTTCCAACGCTTATCGGTAACTTGCCTGCCACTTTACCTGTCTCTCCGTTTACTGCAATCTGATATTCTTTTCCACCGTGTGAGATGTTGAACATCCAAATTGGGAGCATCGCATATTTTGCAACTACGTTGCTGTAGGTTGAGCTGTATCCCTCGACGAGTTTCGTCTCGTAAGGGCCAGCCTGTGCCTGGGCCTCCGCAGAGAGCGCGCCTTGCGAGCGCTGATGAACTCGGCCCCTTGTCTGCTCCTCGTCCTCATCATATTCCTCCGCATAAAATCCAGCCATGTATGCGGGATCAAATGGTTTGAGGTTACTATAATCATATGGCTCAATTGCCGACATGAGATCATTGTCGAGATTAGCAAGGCCATCTGCTGGGATGCTCTCGAAATTACCTTCAACATCCATATGAACATCGAACATATAATGGTCGATTATCTTATCATCACCGCTCCTTCTAGAGTTGTGATTCTCTGCATGAATGTTGACACTTGCATCCTCGGTATATGAGTGAAGCCAGAACGGAGCATAAATGCCCTTGGTCTTCTCAAGTTCATGGTTGCTCTTAAAAGCACTTGGAGTGAAGGCACATTTGTTGACATATTCTTTATACAGTCTCTTGGCCTCTTCCTCTGTGATTGCAAATGGGATTACCTCATCTGGAGCGAAGTCCCCTACAAGCTTTTCTGTGAGCGAAATCGCTCTTCCACAGAAAGCGCAGGTCGTAGCGACCGTGCTCTTCGAGGTGATGACCTCAGCGCCACAGTTCTTGCACGCGTAGACAACGAGGTCGGATGTGTCTATCTTGCTTGATTCATCAGATGCCCTGTCCTGATCAGTGGTCTCGCGCGCAATCTTCTCGGCGCTATCCGTCACAACGGCTTCGAGATCAGCCGGTTGATACGACTTTTCACAATACTCGCACTTCAGCGCACCGGCATCCGCATCCCAATAAAGTTCTGCCGAACAGTTGGGACAATTATACTTCTTCAAGCAAGTCACCTCCTTGACATAATATTCCAAGAATATATTAACATTTATTTTTAATTAATACAATTTTATTTGACTAAAAACTTAAATAATGATAATATTTCAAGGCAATAAGGCGGTGTTTATATAAATAAACGAAATATTAGGATAGCCGCGATGGCCGTGGCCGTGCTCGCATTGGTGATTTTAATCATCTGCTTTGCAGCCAAGGGTTCATCTAAAGCTACATCCGAGCCGGCAAGCCAGGCGCGGCTCATCTCTGACTTTACAGAGGAAGAAAGAATAAGAATTGCCAAGGCAAAACTCACTGTGACATCTGACACAGTTGATCCCAACTTAATAACAAAATACGGTACTGAAGAGGAATTACTTCTCAACAACGAATACCTCCGCCCTATGGTTACTGGCGAGGAATATGTTGATAACAAAGTGCAAGAAATATTTAGAGAACTCTTCACAGACGATATGTCCAATTACGAGAAGGTATCTGCTCTCTACACATACATTCACGAGAACTATTATTACAAGACATCCTTCATCGGACCGACGACACAATATGCTAAAAATTACGACCGACAGATGGTCGGTCGCTGTAAGGGATTCTTCAAGACAGGTCATGGCACATGCACAGAATATTCCGCATGTTTTATGATTATGCTACGTGCCCTCGGATATAATGCCTACTGCGTTCACGGCAGTTTTAGTTCTTCAGGTCAGCATACCTGGGTTGTCGTATATCTCGCAGGCGAAAAGTACACTTTTGACCCTGAAGTTGACAGTGTGGTTGCCAAGAGACTCTACGGCGGACAGCTCCGTTACCTCTACTTCTGCCTCGGTCCAGAGGATGAATTTAGAGCAAAATATCACCCAGCAAATGAGCAAGGTGATATAAATTCATTCGGTAATTTTAAAATTGCCACTGCAGAAGAAACAGAATAAAAAATAAGCCTCAGTCGATCCGACTGAGGCCTTTTTTATTCTGCTGTCATCTCACGGATGTAGCGCTTGAAGAAGGCTACGCCCTGACCGAGTGACTCAACCGGGATGCGCTCATCCGTGGAGTGAGCCGACATCATAATGTCGACAGATACAGTATATGGACTGAAGCGATATACGTTGTCACAGATGTCCTGATAATGATAGGAGTCTGTGCCACCCATAACGAGGAATGGAGTTACAACACAACGCTTATCCATGTCTTCCATTATCTCTTTTATCTTCTTAAACGAACGGGAATCAGATGGTGAAAGAGGCTTCGGCTCACGGCCCTCAAGGCGCTCTATTTCAACATTTTTACCGCCCATAAGTTTCTCAAGTTTCTTCTCAATATCAGCGAGAGTCGTGCCCTGAACAAGTCGAAAATTGATTGTTGCAGATGCACGCTGAGGAAGCACGTTAGAAGCTGGTGATCCCTCACACATTGTGACTGCCTGACAGGTGCGAATGAATGTCGCACCCTGTGGAACTTTAGTCATAGCAAGTGTTATAACTGGACGAAGTGCAGGCATAATTTTCGAGAGATTATTAAGTGGGAACATAAGTCGCTCGCATACGCTCACGATAAGTTCCATAAAGTAATCTGGCATCTCTGCTTTGAACTGATGTTTCTCAAGACGCTCAATTTTCTTCGCAAGTTCACCAATTGCTGAATGATCAGGTGGCGCTGCTGAATGGCCACCCTTTCCTTTGACTGTTACCTTGTAGTCGGCATAGCCCTTCTCGCCTATGCCTACGCCTACAAGTACCATGTCAAGAAGCGGTGGCATTGAGAATGGGAACATTGCGCCACCCTCATCGATCACTGAATCGAAACGAATTCCGCGTTCCTTACACCATGCGACAATATTGAGAGCACCACTACATTTTTCGGACATAACCTCCTCGTTATGACCGAAGCAAAGGTAGATGGTGCGCGCCGGCTTAAAGCCGTCCTCAAGGAGAGTTTCAATACTCTCCATGATGGCGATAAGCTGGTTCTTCATATCTACGGCACCACGGCCCCAGATAATCTCGCCATCATTGTAGCCATCCCATGCTGGATGGGTCCAATCGTTTTCTGTTCCCTCAGTTACAGGAACAACGTCCTGATGGGAAAGAAAAGCGATTGGCTGAAGGTCGGGATTTGATCCCTCCCAGATATATACGAGGTCAGCGCGTGCGATGACCTCACGCATTAAAGTCTTGTGTACCAGAGGGAATTTCTCCTCTAAAAATGCGTGGAATTTGTCAAATTCTGACCAGTCAATTAAGTCCTCATTCACATTCGCAATTGTCTTGATTTTAATTGCATCAGAGAGCTTATCTGCGACTCTTTCGAGATCAATCATCTCTCCACTAATTTCTTTTTTCATACTCTCACCTTAAGGTTAATTTAATTTATCTTAATTATAAATTAATTATAAAAATTGTTCAATATTTTAATGTTTTGTGTTAAAATGAACTTTACGAAGGGAGCGATTATTTTGAAAAGAATAATATCTCTATTGCTCTGTTTCACTTTTATTTTTACTTTCACACTTGCAGCCTTTGCTGCTCCAGAGCCTCCTAAGATGCAAGAGCCTCCTAAGATGCAAGAGCCGCCTCAGGAACAAGTGGAGAAACCAAGTAGTTATAAGAGTGTAAACGAAATCACTACAACACTCGATATCATCGATGAGACTATCTCCTCCTCCAAGAAGGATGAGAACGCCGTACTTATTAACGGTGGCGACCTCTCGATGGGCAATACTACAATCAGAAGAACTTCTAATGAGACAGGCAATGCAAGCCAGTCAAGTTTCTATGGTGTAGGTGCCGCAATACTCACAATCAAAGGTAATTCATATATCAATAATTCAAGAATTACAACCAATGCCGAGGGTGGCGCAGGCGTATTCGCGTACGGCGACGGCAAATCATATGTCGCCGATACGACAATCAATACCAAACTTGACGCCTCGGGCGCTATCCATGTTGCCGGTGGTGGCACGCTCTACGCGTGGAACCTCACCGCCAACACTGCTGGCGGATCATCTGCCGCTATCCGCTCCGACCGCGGCGGCGGGACAATGGTTGTAGACGGTGGTACATATACCACTTCTGGTGTCGGCTCCCCTGCGATTTACAGTACAGCAAACATCTTTGTAAACAAGGCTACACTCACCGCTAAGAATTCAGAAGCTATCTGCATCGAAGGCAAGAACAGCATCAACCTCTACGGTTGTGACCTCTATGGCAATATGCCTGATGATGAGCAGAATGTCGGTCTCGCATGGACAATCATCATATACCAGAGTATGTCCGGTGACGCAGAGAAAGGCACTGGCTGCTTCTCAATGAAAGATGGCTCTATTAAGTCTCAGAAGGGCGACATCTTCTATACAACCAATACAAATAGTGACATCTACCTTGAAAATGTCGACATCACCCAATATGGAAATGCGACATTCCTCCGCTGCATGTGCAACAACAATGCACGTGGATGGGGCGAGCCAGGTTCCAACGGTGCGAACTGCAAATTCACCGGTAAGAACCAAGAGATTGATGGAAACGTAATCTACGACAGTTTCAGCAACCTTGAGTTCTACTTAACCAGTGGAAGCGTGTGGACTGGCACTCTCCTCGATGATGAATCAATCGTCGGAGAGAACCCAGGCAAAGGCATGGTAAACCTCTATATTACAGAGGACAGTAAGTGGACACCAACTGCTGACTGCACAGTCACAAATCTTAACTGTGCAAGCGAGATTCGCGATTCAGATGGTAAACTTGTAACTATCATGGATAAGGACGAAAAAGTCCTTGTAGAGGGCGACAGCGAACTTACAATCACTGTAACAAACTACTCTACTGAAGTTGCTATTGAAGAGCCACAATGTGAGGACTGGGAAAGCGTAGCAATTGCGAAGCCATCAGGTCTCACTGAGGCAAAGAAGAGTGTAAATTACTACCTCTTCTACATCATTGCAGGAGTTGCAGTAATCATCATAATCTCCTGTGGTGCAATCATCTTCTTCAAGAAAAAATAAATAAATGAAAAAGGTAGTGAACTTCTTCTGTTCACTACCTTTTTTTTGGCGGAGAGCAAGGGATTCGAACCCTCGAGATAGCTTTAACCATCTACACGATTTCCAGTCGTGCTCCTTAGGCCAGCTCGGACAACTCTCCTAATTTAATCAAAGTACTGCGGCAAGGAAATCCTTGGCACGCTGTGACTTAGGATTATCGAATAATTCTTTTGGTGTTCCCTCTTCTGCAATGATGCCATCTGCTACCATGAGAACGCGGTCAGCGACCTCACGTGCGAAGCCCATCTCGTGTGTGACGATTACCATCGTCATGCCCTGTTCGGCGAGTTCTCTCATTACATTAAGAACTTCACCAACCATCTCTGGATCAAGTGCTGATGTCGGCTCGTCGAACAGCATAATATCAGGATTCATGGCGAGCGCACGTGCTATTGCAACACGCTGTTGCTGACCGCCTGAAAGCTGTCTTGGATAGGCATCTGCCTTCTCCTCAAGACCGACACGTTTAAGAAGCTCAATTGCTTTATTTGAAGCTTCTTCCTTAGTCATAAGCTTGCAATCAACTGGTGCAAGCATGATGTTCTCTCGAACAGTCTTATGTGGGAACAAATTAAACTGTTGGAAAACCATTCCAATGTTCTCTCGAACTTTATTGATATCGACCGATTTCTTATCGGTGATCTCATAACCATCGATGACAACCTTGCCATCGTTGACTTCCTCAAGTCCATTGAGACAACGAAGCAATGTAGACTTACCACCACCTGATGGTCCGATAATGCACATTACTTCGCCCTCATAGACTGTAAGGTCTACACCTTTAAGAACTTCGTGCTTGCCGAAACGCTTCTTGAGATCTGTGACTTCAACTTTTACCTTGTCATAATTAATGGCCACGGTTAAGCCTCCTCTCAAGGAGTTTCGCAAGCTTGGACAAGATTGTAATTACGATGAAATACATAATTCCAACGATTGCCCATACTTCGAAGTTCCTGTAAGTGATAGAGATAACAGACTTTGCAGAGTTTACAAGCTCTGGGAAGCCGATTACTGAAAGAATAGATGTATCCTTAAGTGTAATAATAAACTGATTGATAATACTTGGAATCATAATACGGATAGCCTGAGGAAGTACTACCTGTCTCATTGCTTTACCGTATGAGAGACCGAGTGAACGAGCTGCCTCCATCTGTCCCACTGGGACTGACTGGATACCGCCGCGGATAATCTCTGCCATATAGGCGCCACAGTTGAGACTGAGGCAGATTATGCCGGCATCGAGTGCGGAGAGTGTCATCTCTACGCCGATGGCGTTCAGGCCATAAGGAATTCCAAAATATACGAAATATGCGAGAACGATCATTGGTACACCACGGATGAGGTCTACAAAGAGTCTTGCGATTCCGTTGCAAATCTTGTTCTTTACTACAAGTAGAATACCAAAGAAGAGTCCAATTATGCATGCGAAAACAAGGCTATAGAACGCCATTGTAAGCGTCTGGCCCATCGCAGCGAGCAATATCTTGCCATATGTGCTAAAGATATCGATCATTATTCTACTCTCCTACCTAAAAAATTTTAGCCGAGATATTTTGCAAGAATCTCGTCGTACTTACCGTTTTCTTTAATGTTCTTAAGACCAGCATTAAAGATATCAAGAAGTTCCTGGTTCTTCTCATTGAAGATTACGAAGCCGTACTCGCCGCCTTCGTTCTCAGTACCCTCTACAACCTTAAGCTTAACGTTACCTGTCTTGATAGAATCCTTCATGATAGGTGTATCTTCGAAGCATGCTACGCAAGAACCCTTAGCTGGGCTTGAAACTTCCTGATACATTGTAGGTGAATCCTCATAGACAACTGTCTCGAAGCCATACTGCTCTTTAAGTGACTCAGCATAAGCTGCGCCCTGAGTGTTTCTCTTAACTGCAACCTTCTGGCCCTTGAGATCCTCAAATCCCTTGATGTCAGAATTCTCAGCAACTGCCATGCACTGTGTTGCATTATAGTAACCGTCTGAGAAAATCCAGCCCTTTTCGATACGCTCATCTGTGATAGATGCACCAGCGATCATAGCGTCTGCCTGACCAGCCTGGCATGCCTGAATAGCAGCATCCCAGCCAAGGCTTTTGATTTCAATTTTGATGCCCTGATCTTCAGCAACTGCCTTGATGATGTCTACGTCGATACCAACGAAGTCACCATTTGCATCAGTGTACTCGAAAGGACGGAATACTGTGTCCATAGCGATGATCCAAGCCTTGTCTTCTGTCTCTTCAGCAGTCTTAGTGCCGCAAGCTGCGAAAGAGAATACGAAAATCAAAGCGAGAACAAGTGCTAAATACTTTTTCATAACGAAAACTCCTTTAAATGTGATTTATATATTATATATATTTTGGCGAAATTTAGCAAGTAGACTTTTAAACACAAGAACTTGTTATTTATTTGTAAAGCAAGCACAATATGTATTGATTATTAGCCTTTTAGATGCTATAATTAGGTATCTTTATTTATTTATATAAATAAAATAATTTATTTAATAGGTTGGTGTTGGAAATGAAATGTCCATTCTGTGGATACGAAGAAAGCAAAGTTATCGACTCCCGTCCGACAGACGAAGGCGAGCGCATTCGTCGCCGTCGTGAGTGCATCAAGTGCGCTAAGCGTTTCACAACTTATGAGATTATCGAGTCCGTTCCTCTCATCGTAGTTAAGAAGGATAAATCTCGTGAGCAGTTCGATCGCAACAAGCTCATGGCAGGTATCCTTCGTGCATGTGAGAAACGTCCAGTTTCCCTCCAGACAATCGAGGACGCTGTAAACGATATCGAATCACAGCTTCAGAACTCACTTGACCGTGAGGTATCTTCTGATGTAATCGGTGCTCTCTGCATGGAGAAACTTAAGGACATCGACGAAGTAGCTTATGTTCGCTTCGCATCTGTTTATAGACAGTTCAAGGATGTTTCAACATTCGTAGAAGAGGTTTCGAAGCTCCTCGAAGAAAAATAATAATTTATAGGAATCGAAATGGAAAAGAATAAATTTTGGAGATCTTATGGCATCCTTTATGGAAGTGCCTTCTTGCTCGCACTTGTTTTAAACATTTTAGTGGGCTATGCAGCACTTGTAGCGAGGGTAGCTATAATCATTGTACTTTTAGTAATTATTAAAAAATTTGATAAATCCAAAGAGGAGCCACGTAGTGCGAATTTCACACTTGTACTATGCCTCCTTCCAGTATTCTACGCCACATATTGTTTCTACGGACCACTAAATAGAATGGTTCCTTTCACCTCGGCTGCACTTGTGCTGGCAACGGTCATCACAACAGTCTACTGTGAGGAACTTCTATATCGCAAGGTCGGAGTAATGCTTATCCGAGGCGAAGGTGAATTCGTGCCATCCGTAGCAGAGGTAGTTGCGCTTGTCGGCGCAGAAACCGTTGCCAGCATTTTCGGCGGCCATGTAACTGACGTTGTATGGGCATTCGGAATATCTGTACTTTCCCTCTCCCTCTTCCTTCTTACGAAGAGTATTGATTTATCCATTACAATTCATTTACTTCTTGCAACAACACAGCAACTTTACATAACATTTTCAACCTTACCTCACCTCTTCACAGGTGAGTACTTCCAGGTCTTCTATGCAAGCGCTGGAATAGTCTTAGCTCTCACGGGCTATGCAATCATTAAAGACAACTGCCTAATGCAGATGCCTTCGGAGGAAAACTGATGGCTGAATTTCAGAAAAGTAGTAGAGATTCTCATCTTGAAAATACAATAATCGACGTGCGTGGCACGAAGATTGGCGACGGCTCGCTCTGCATAATTGCAGGTCCTTGCGCTATAGAGTCAGAGGACCAAATTATGCGCATAGCCGGAGCTGTAAAGAGCGCCGGAGCAACCATACTCCGTGGAGGCGCTTTCAAGCCACGCACCTCACCATATACATTCCAAGGTCTCTTCGACGATGGAATTAAATTCCTCGTTGAAGCAGGAAAAGAATATGATCTCCCTACAGTATCAGAGATCACTGAGGCATCTCAAATAGATTTATTTAAAGACATCGACATCATCCAAGTCGGTGCTAAGAACATGCAGAATTTTGGCCTTCTTCACGAACTCGGAAAGCTTGATAAGCCTATTCTCTTAAAGCGTGGATTCGGCTGCACATATGAGGAAGTCCTCTCCTCCGCTGAGCATATAATGGCTCAAGGAAATGAGAGAGTCATCCTCTGCGAGCGTGGAATCAGAACATTCGAGACATATACAAGATTCACTTTCGACGTCTCATCTATTCCATCTCTAAAGACGCTCACCCACCTTCCAGTTATCGCTGACCCTTCCCATCCAGCTGGTCGTTTCGAACTTATCGAGCCACTCTCACTCGCTGCTGTAGCAGCAGGTGCAGACGGCCTCATTATTGAAGTTCACGACAAGCCAGAGGAGGCCCTCTGCGATAAGAATCAGGCACTGAAGCCTGATAAGTTCGAGACAATTGTAAAGAAAGCGAAGGGAGTTCATAGTACTATCAATGGCTAGTATGACTGAAATCAATGTAGGAAAAGGACTTATAGAAGACTGTGGCGATATTATCTCCGCAGCTTACTCCCGTTGTAAAATTGCCATTATATCTGACACCAATGTAGCTCCTCTCTATCTGGAAGATGTAAAAAAATCCCTTATATCTTCAGGCTTTGACACGGTCGAATACATCTTCCCTGCTGGAGAGAGCTACAAAAATATTGATACATATAATTCTATCTTAGAGTTTCTTGCGAGTAGCGAGATGACACGCACAGATATGCTTCTCTCACTTGGAGGCGGTGTGGTCGGAGATATCACCGGTTTCGCTGCTGCCACATATATGCGTGGCACACCTTATGTGCATGTACCAACGAGTCTCATCGCTATGATAGACTCTTCCATCGGTGGAAAGACAGCCATCAATCTCGATGCCGGCAAGAACCTCTGTGGTGCATTTTATCAACCTCTCCTTGTCATCTGTGACACGGAGACTCTTAAAACTCTCCCAGATGAATATATGAAAGACGGACTAGGCGAAGTGCTTAAATATTACATCCTGGGAAAGATTTCATCTCTTACAGATATCGATAAAATTATTGAGGAATCTATTTCCGCTAAGATGTTTTATGCTGGTGGTGACGTAGAAGATTGGAACAAGCGCAGATTTCTCAATCTTGGACATACAATTGGCCATGCAATAGAGCATGCCAGCGGCTATAAGATTTCCCACGGAAACGCCGTAGCTATAGGCATTTGCTCGATGGCTCGTGCCTGCGAGGCACTCGAGATATCAGAGCCTGGCACAGCGAGCAAAATAGAATCGCTCGCGACAGATCTTGGACTTCCAATCACCTGTGATATCCCTGTGGAAGACATCTATTCATCCCTCCTATGTGACAAGAAGAGATCAGGAGACACTATCGATATTATCGTGCCAATATCTCTAGGAAAATGTGAGATAAGGGCATTCCTTATTAAAGAATTACAAGACATACTTCGCCTTGGAGTGAAATAAATGGATTTGAAAATTACCCCTACTCCTCTCTCTGGAGTAGTCGATGCTATAGATTCCAAGTCAGAGCTTCATAGGATTCTAATTTGCTCTGCACTTTCAGATAATCCTTGTGTAATAAGAACTACTACACAGCCGGATGATTTATCAAATGATGTCAAGACAACAATAGATTGTCTTCGTGCCCTTGGGGCAGATATAACTTACGGTGAAAGAGAAATCACCGTAGTTCCAATCAAGGATGTGCCATTGGCACCAGTCCTCGATTGCAGAGAGAGTGGTTCCACTCTCCGTTTCCTCCTTCCCGTTGCCACAGCCCTCTGTGACAAGGTGAGTTTCAGAGGAAACGAACGCCTTAGCGAGAGACCTATCGGCAGTCTCAAGACTGCGATGGAGTCGCACGGCGTGAAGTTCTCAGCGGACACTCTCCCATTTGATACAAAGGGTAGATTGACACCTGGTCAATTTGAGATAACTGGTGACCTCACATCCCAATATCTCTCAGGTCTTCTCCTCGCCCTTCCGATTCTGAGTGATATGAGCACAGTGAAGCTCACCACCCCTCTTCAATCAAGAGGTTATGTGGAACTCACCATCAAGGCTCTCGCCGATTTCGGCATCAAGATTATGGAGCCGATTGAGAATACATTCTCCGTATATCGTACAGAGAAAAGATATATCTCACCGAAGGATATTAAAGTCGAAGGTGACTGGTCCAATGCCGCGTTCTATTTCGTCGCAGCCTTTCTCGGTAATGATGTATCCGTAGAAAACTTAAACTTCAACTCTCTGCAGAGAGATAAAGGAATTGTCGATTTCCTTAGTGATTATCAGAATGAGGTCGACCTTTCCAATACACCAGATCTTCTCCCTGCTCTATCCGTTGCGGCGGCTTACGCTGAAGGCACGACAACGTTTAGAGACGCCGCAAGGTTGCGCCTGAAAGAGAGCGACAGACTGACATCAGTCTGCGCTATGATAAGGGCGCTCGGCGGCAAGGCCGAGGAGACAGACGATGGTATCATCGTCTATCCGCAACCATTCTACGGTGGCACCGTAGAATCATACGGTGATCATCGCATCGTAATGGCTGCAACTATCGCAGCTACAAGATGCGAGGAGCCAGTGATCATTAAAGAGGCACGTGCGGTAGATAAATCCTACCCTACGTTCTTCGAGGATATTAAATCTTTAGGAGGCGTTATCGATGTCATTTGATATTAAATATCTCGGTGCATCGCACGACGCCTATGTCGGACTCACAGCAGAGAACTTCCCGGCAGAAGAATTTGATAAGGATAAACTCCAGGCTTTCATGGACAGACGTCGCCCAGGTACTTCAGCTGATGTCAGCCAGAGAAAAGAGCCTGATATCCCAGAGATAGAATTAGATAGTAATAAAATCACTATTAAAATAAAGAACTGTGATGTAAATGATTCTGACTATGAAAATCTCAGAGACATCCCCCGCCCTGGCCACGCAGATTTCACGGCATATGTAAAATATGGCGAGATACCAATCGGTGGCGGACAGTTCTCCGGTAGAATGACAGCACCGATAAGTGCACTCGGCGGTATCTGTCTTCAGATACTTGAGCGCCGAGGCATTAAAATCAATGCCAAAGTCAAATCTACCGGCAATATCGAAGAGGCAAAGAATCAAAATGATTCCGTTGGTGGAATCATCAGTGCAACAGTCGAAGGTCTACCCGCAGGGGTTGGAGGACCTTTCGGCCAAGGTCTCGAAAGTCGCCTATCTGCGAAACTTTTCGAGATTCCTGCCGTCAAGGGCATAGAGTTCGGTGACGGCTTCGAGCTCGCCTCCATGAGAGGCAGCGAAGCCAACGACCAATATGCCATCGACGGTGACAAGATTGTCACCGTGACCAACCACTGCGGTGGAATACTCGGTGGCATCTCAAACGGTATGCCAATCACACTTAATGTGGCAATAAAGCCTACCCCTTCCATTGGAGTGCCACAGCGCTCTGTAAATCTTAGAACAATGGAAGAAACTGAAATCGTAATCGAAGGACGCCACGACCCATGCATCGTACCGCGTGCGGTGCCTGTAGTCGAGGCAATGATAGCTATAACAATTCTAGAAATACTTGAGGAGGACAACTAAATGCTTGAAAACTTAGATGAGATTCGCGAAGAAATAGACATAATCGATTCCGACATCCTCTCGCGTTTCCTTGAACGCATGGAACTCTCTGAGCAGATTGCTGAGTACAAAGCAGAGCACAACATTCCTGTTGAGGACACAACAAGAGAGCTCGAGATAACTAAATATGTACAGGAGCACAGCGGTGATCTCAGTGAATACGCTGTTGCACTTTTCAATTCAATCATGGAACTTTCTAAGGACCATCAGGAGAATTGGATTAAATCATACAATGAGGACCAAAAGCGTAAGGTTGTCCAGATGCCTGGTGTATATGGACTTCTCGGCGCCAACCTCGAGCACAGCTACTCAGAGCAGATTCATAAGGCACTCGGTCTCCGTGGCAAGGTAGCTTATGATTATAAGCTTCACGAGGTTGACCCAGAGCACCTTGAGGAATTTATCTCACGTGCCGACATCCAGGGCCTCAATGTCACAATGCCTTATAAGATGGCAGTTCTCGCCTTCTGCCAGGAGATTTCAGAAGATGTTCTCCGCATCGGCGCTGCCAATACTGTAGTTATGAAGAAAGGCAAGCTCTGCGCTTATAACACAGACATCGCCGGCTTCAAATATATGGTTAACAAATCCGACGTTGATGTAGAGAATAAGAAGGTTCTTGTTCTCGGCAAGGGCGGAGCATCCAAAGCTGCACAGTGTGCACTCGCAGATCTCGGCGCGCGCGAGATTATTGTCCTCTCCCGTGAGGAGCCAAATGATTACAGCCAGATAGATAAACACCTCGACGCTGAAATCATTGTAAATACCACACCAGTTGGTATGTATCCAGACAATCTCCAGTCACTTGTAAGCCTCAAGAAGTTCATTAAACTTACAGGCGTAATCGACGTTGTATATAATCCTATTCGCACAGGCCTTCTTCTTGAGGCTGAGCGTCTCGGCATTCCAAATGTCGGCGGCCTTTCAATGCTTGTAGCACAGGCAAGAGAGTCATACAACATCTTCTTCGGCAGAAATATGATTGATGCCTTCGTTGATGATATAGTTGATAAGCTCACCAAGGATAATCAGAACATCATCTTAACTGGTATGCCTGGTTGCGGTAAGACATCTATCGCCAAAGCAATCAGCGATATCACAGGCCGTGAGATGATTGATATTGATAAGGTAATCGAGCAGGACGAGAAGATGGGCGTTGCCGAGATTATCACAAAGCGTGGCGAAGAGGTATTCAGAAAACTCGAGCACGAGGCAATTCTCAAGTACTGTAAGGAAAGTGGCAAGGTCATCGCACTCGGCGGTGGTGCGGTACTCGACCGCAACAACTACCCTGCTCTCCACCAGAACGGTATAATCTTCTATATCCGTCGTGACATCAGTCTTCTTCCTACAGACGACCGTCCTCTTTCTAAGAGCCCAGAGACACTTCTTGAGATGCAGAAGATTAGACTTCCACTCTATCAGGAGATCTCTGACTACGAGATTGAGAACAACGGTGAAATTGAAAATGCAGTTAAGGCAATCCTTAAAAAAATGTAAAAGTACTTGAAAATTAGCACTTTTATCATTAAAATATAAGTAATCTAAAAAAGGAGGTATGTTTCATGGCTTACAAAATTACTGATTCATGCGTAGCTTGCGGTTCTTGCAAAGATGGTTGCCCAGTAGAGGCTATCTCTGAAGGCGATATCTATTCAATCGACGCTGCAACATGCATCGACTGTGGTTCTTGCGCTGACACTTGCCCAACAGGAGCAATCGTAGCTGGCTAATTGAACACTAGATTTAACGAGAAGGGCCTGGAAGCAATTCCAGGTCTTTTTTCTACCAAGAGGAGTAGCTATGCCAAAGTTAGATAATAAAAGTGAATATGTGGAAGACTTAGGCTCTGGCGTAAAACTTATCTGTTCCCCTATCCATGGGTTTGGAACGGATGCAATACTCCTTGCGAATTTTGCCTCCCCTAAGAGATCTGACAAATGTGTCGACCTCGGCACTGGTTGTGGAATCATTCCATTCATTTGGCTTCGTGATGGAGTAGAAAACGAAATCATCGGAGTGGACATCCAAGAAGCGGCCATTGACCAATTCAGCCGTTCTCTGGAACTCAATAACAATCCAAGCAACTTAAAGGGCCTCAAACTAGACCTTAGAGAAATTGGAAAAGATCTTCCAAAAGGATACTTTGATCTTGTTACAATGAACCCACCATACAAACCTGCTGGCACAGGTATTCTCTCCAAAGCGACGCCTGAACAGATTGCTCGTCACGAGATAATGTGCACAATAGATGACGCCTCACGGGCTGCGAGTGAGCTTTTGCAGTTCGGCGGACGTTTTGTAATGTGCCATCGCCCAGAGCGCCTCGCTGACGTCATATCGGCAATGAGGGCGAATGGCATCGAACCGAAGCGCCTTCGTATGGTGCAAAAGCGACCAGACACGCAGCCGTGGTTATTCTTGATAGAGGGCAAGAAAGGCTCCAAACCTTTCATGGAAGTTATGCCGCCCCTTATCATCCAAGATGAAAACGGCAACGACTCAGAAGAATTAGTAAAAATTATTGGTGATTACAGAGATTAAGGAGAAAGACATGGCTGGAATACTATATGTTATGGGAACACCAATAGGTAACCTCTCTGACTTTTCCCCAAGAGCAATTGAGACAATGCAAAATTGTGACTTTATTGCTGCCGAGGACACAAGAGTAACCTTGAAGCTCCTTAACCACTTTGACATAAAAAAACCTCTCGTCTCCTATTACGAGCATAACAAATATGACCGTGAAGACGAGATACTAAATAAAATTATTAGCGGTGAAAACTGTGTCCTTGTATCGGATGCTGGTATGCCGGCAATTTCTGACCCCGGTATGGAACTTGTAAAAGCCTGCCACGCACATGGCATAGAGGTACAATCGGTACCAGGTCCTACAGCATTTGCCACAGCGCTTGCTATATCCGGCATGGACAACGGACGTTTCACTTTTGAAGGTTTTCTCAGTGTAAATAAAAAGTCAAGACGTGAACACCTTGACGACATTCGCTGTGAGCGCCGCACAATGATTTTCTATGAGGCACCACACAAACTCTCAGCAACACTCAAAGACCTCTATGAAACGCTCGGAGACCGCGAAATAGCGATTGTCAGAGAACTCACTAAAATTCACGAAGAAGTAATAAAAACCACCTTATCAGCTGCCGTGGAGGCTTACCCAGACAACAATCTCAAAGGTGAACTGGTTCTCATCATTGCAGGCGCGAAGGAAGAAGTAAAAGAAGAAGTCACATTAGAAGATGCAGTTAAACTAGCCCGTGACTATA
>JAZQQZ010000017.1:0-18664 GCA_045629305.1 Acutalibacteraceae bacterium
TCCGCAGCAGAGCATGCGAGGGAGGAAGAGATTCCGAACGTACGCTTCCTAAAGGGCGCAGCGGAATATCTTCCATGCTTTATTCCAGACAGTTCTATCGCTGGAATATATCTCAACTTCTCTTGCCCATTCCCGAAGAAGGCATATACCAATCATCGTCTTACCAATGAGCGTTTTCTTAAAATCTACAAGCAGATTCTAATGCCAGGCGCAGAGATTCATCAGAAGACTGATAATATGCACTTCTTTGAATATTCAATTGAAGAATTCACAAAGTGTAATTTCAAATTAAAAAATATTTCCCTAGATCTTCACAACAGTGATTTCGAGGGAAACATCGTTACAGAATATGAAAGTAAATTTGTAGCAGAAGGCCTTCCAATCTATCGTTTAGAAGCCTATCTTAAGGAGGAATAATATGACGACAGCTGTATCACCAAGCGCTTTTCTTGATGAGTATACAAGTTTCGCACTTCCATTTGTACTTTTGCTTGTAGCACTTCTTGGACTGATTACTCTCCAGGTGCTCTCCACAGTAAAATTTAGAAGTATTTTATGGTGGCTTATCCCAATATTCCTTGGAATTGCAGGTGGATTTTCAAGCCTCGCTTGTATGACATATTATTCAAGTTTCAATAAAATTCTTGAGAACAATACGCCATATCTTACTGTAGAACAACTTGAAATGGCACCTAATTTCGGCGCTTATGAAATAGTTTTCATCTTTATGTCGGCGTTGTTTTTCTCAAGTCTTTTCGTATCATTCCTACTTGCAGTAATCAAAGCAATTAAAAATCGAAATTCATTTTAACAATAAGAAAAAGCCAGCTGTGGGGAACGGCTGGCTTTTCCTTTAAAATAGGAGAAAATGAAATGAAAAGTGAGAGGAGAAATGACTGGTTTCCCATCACTGCTCACAGTATAAAATAAGTTACTGAAATGAGTCTTAAATATTTGTGAACATATTGCATTTTGTATTTTGATATGTTATATTTTTAACATACTCTCTGGAGAGTTTCCACGAAAACCATCGTGGAACGCCGAAGGTGTAAGGCGATTTTCGCTGATCTCTCAGGCAAAAGGACAGAGCAAACTAAAAACTTGCTTATTGTTCCTCTCTGGAGTCGTAGTTCTCGGACTACGACTAATTTTTTTATTCAGAAAGGAAAATGAACATGGAAGCATTTTCAAACGTAATCACAAAAATCGACGACTTTGTATGGGGCTGGCCACTTATCATCCTCATACTCGCAGTAGGACTTTTCCTAACTGTTCGCGCAGGCGGAGTTCAGTTCCTTCACCTTGGCCGTGCACTAAAGTACATGGTTCGTGAAGAGGAGGACGGCGAAGGTGAAGTAACATCTTTCGGCGCACTTTGCACAGCTCTTTCAGCAACAGTAGGTACAGGTAACATCGTTGGTGTGGCAACAGCTATCTGCGTCGGTGGACCTGGAGCTCTTTTCTGGATGCTCTTCGCAGCATGTCTTGGTCTTGCTACTAAGTATGCAGAAGGTCTTCTCGCAGTTAAGTATAGAGTTCAGACAGAAGAGGGACATTTCCTCGGCGGTCCTTTCCTCTATATCGAAAAAGGTATGGGTGAGAAATGGAAATGGCTCGGTGTACTCTTCGCTATCTTCGGTATCGCAGCTGGTCTTCTTGGCATCGGTACAATGACTCAGATAAACGGTATCGTATCAGCTTTCCAGAATGTTGTAGATACACCAGTAGTATTTAACACTTTCGGTGCAGATGTAACTGTAATCGGTCTTATTGTAGCAGTTGTTGTAACTGGACTTGTTGCTCTCGTAGTTGTAGGTGGTCTTCAGAGAATCTCTATAGTTGCAGAGAAAATCGTTCCATTCATGTGTGTTCTCTATGCTGTAATTGCTATTGTTATTGTAGCTATTAACATTAAGGCAATCCCAGAAGCAATCGTTCTTATTTTCAAGGGCGCTTTCACAACTCAGGCAGCTATGGGTGGTTTCGCTGGTGCAGCAATTAAACTTGCAATGCAGAAGGGTATCGGCCGTGGTATTTTCTCTAACGAGGCCGGCCTCGGTTCTGCTCCTATTGCAGCTGCAGCAGCTAAGACAAAGGAGCCTGTACGTCAGGGTCTTGTAACAATGACAGGTGTATTCCTTGATACAATCATTATCTGTACTCTTACAGGTCTTTCAATTATCCTCACAGGTGCTTATAAGAACACAGAAGGTCTCCAGGGTGCAGCTGTAACACAGCTCGCTTGGAGAGAAACATTTAGTTTCCTTCCACCATGGATCCCAAACCTTCTCCTTGCAATTTGTCTCGCTCTCTTTGCATTCACAACTATTCTCGGTTGGGATTACTATTCAGAGCGTTGCGTTGAGTACCTTACAAAGAGTAAGGAAGCAGTTCTTATTTTCCGTGTTCTATTTATCTTCTTTACATTTGCAGGCCCATTCCTTGCTCTTGATGTAGTATGGAATATCGCTGATATAGCAAATGGTCTTATGGCATTCCCTAACCTTATCGCTCTTGTTGCTCTCAGCGGCGTAGTTGCTAAGGAAACAAAGGATTATTTCAAAAGAATCAAGGATGATGATCCTTTAAAGAAATAATGTGGAGGTTTTCACAGTGAAAACGACACTTGTTATTATGGCTGCCGGAATCGGCAGTAGATTTGGCGGAGGAATCAAGCAGATTGCTCCGGTTGGACCAAATGGTGAGATTATCATTGATTACTCAATCCATGATGCTATCGAGGCTGGATTTGATAAGGTAGTATTTATCATTCGCCACGATATTGAGAAAGAATTCAAAGAGGTAATCGGTGATCGCATCTCTAAAATTGTTGAGGTAGAATATGCCTTCCAGGAGATGGATAATCTCCCAGGCGGATTTACCAAAGGCGAGCGCACGAAGCCTTATGGCACGGGTCAGGCAATTCTTGCTACCCGTGGCATAGTAAAGGAGCCGTTCGCAGTCATCAATGCTGATGACTACTATGGTACCGAGGGCTTCAAACTCATCCACGATTTTCTTGTAAATGGTGGCACTGAGACTGATGATAAATATCATTTCTGTATGGCGGGATTTAAGCTTAAGAATACTCTCTCAGAGAACGGTGGCGTCACCCGTGGCGTATGCCAGGGCAAAGACGGCTATATGACAGATATTCTTGAGACAAGCAACATCGAAAAGATTGACGGAAAAGCTGGCGTACGCGATGGCGACACCGTTAATTTCTATGAAGATGACACACTTGTATCAATGAATATGTGGGGTATAAACCCAGATTTCATCGACCTTCTCGAGGATGGATTCCTTCAGTTCTTAAAGGGCCTTGCACCAGATGATATCAAGTCAGAATATCTTCTTCCTATGATTATCGGTGAACTCAATGCGACAGGCAAAGCCGACGTTCGCATCCTCCCAACAGACGACAAGTGGTTCGGCGTAACTTATGCCGAGGATAAGCAGTCTGTAATCGACGCTTTTAAAGACCTTGTCGACAAGGGAGTATATCCAGAAAAACTTAACTAAAATAAAAGGAGCACTTCTCAGTTGAAGTGCTCCTTGTTTTTTATTCTGTTACTCTATCATCAACAAGTTTTACTGTCTTGTCGACAAGTTTTCCCGTGAGGAAAAGTCTGTCTGTCTTCGTGTAACTTACACGATAGAAAGGATAGCATGTGTAGAAAATAATGGTGTCTGGCTCAAAGTTGCCAACGTTGGCACGGTGAGCGTTAAAGCGGAACTCATCCGCTTTCATAATCACAGCATCTGTAATCTCATAGGTGAATTTGCCATAAGACATTGTGATTGTAATTGTCTTGCCAGTTGGCATCTCGTCACCAAATACATTAGGGTCCATAATCTTAAGACCTTGGAAATCGCTCATTACGTGTCCTGCGATGATAGGGCAGGTTGAGTTTTCATTGAGCGGGGTCGAAAGACCTGGGAGT
This sequence comes from Acutalibacteraceae bacterium, assembly GCA_045629305.1. Lineage (GTDB taxonomy): Bacteria > Bacillota > Clostridia > Oscillospirales > Acutalibacteraceae > UBA1227. The sequence goes on from JAZQQZ010000017.1 coordinate 3,945, forward strand.
GTGCTGCATTTATGCAGGCCCGCTCCGAGTCTGAGACTCTCGTTGGTTGTGCCATATATTAACTTGCAGTGGATATCAAAATCTTCTGAATCGATGTAACCCAGTGGCTGCTTCTCATGGAAGTCGATGTCGAGTGTTGAAAGCTTAACTTCTGGAACTTCTTTCTCTGTCGTAACAGGGGCAGTGGTCTTTCCTGTATTATCACTTGCTCCGAGTTTAATCAAAAGAACTGTCGAGAAGATGGCTGCTACAATTATGAAAAGCGAAAGAACAAGGGTTACAATATTGGTCTTTTCTTTCATATTACGCCTCTTTTGATGTTTTATTAATTTTACAAACTAAGCAATTCTTTGTCAATGTTCCTATTTGTAAAAAAATCGATTTTATGGTATATTGAATTGGTTACTAATAATATTTAGGGGTGTAATTTCTTGCGCGGTTTTAGAATTCGGATTTTATTTTTGATAGTGGCAACAGCAATAACTCTGTTCCCACTTGTTACGCTTCGCTCTGCACCTGTTCCTACACCGGCAGAGGAGGTCATCGTGGAGCCGACAACAGTCGCTCCAGAGGAGACCACCGAGGCGCCTTCGGAACCGGGTATCGCAGTTTACACCTTGTCGGTATCAACCGTACAAAGCGATATCCGTATCAAGGTTCTCGAAGGTAAGAACCTTGTATCCGGCATCGCTTTCCAATTTGAGATCACTTCACAAGACGGCAAGACTAAGACTTACACCGATGACGATAAAGACGGACGACTGAACCTAAAGGATTTAAAGAACGGAACTTATAAAGTAGCACTCATAGGTTCGGAAACATACAAGGCGGACAAGATAGCGACTATTAAAGTCAGCGACAAGGTGTCATATAAGCCCGTTCCGAACATCCTTGCAGATAAGAGTAGCAAGGCAGAGGATAAGGCAAGTCATAAAGCGACATCTTCTGGCACACAGACTAAGAATACAGTTGATTATCTCGAGTCCAAGACATGGTCGACTTATGAATATGTCAAAGTCGCAGCTGAAAATATTGCTCTTCCAGTAGAGGAGACAACAGAGGGCGAAGAGGCCACAACTTTAGCGAAGGAAGTTCTTCGCGACAAGAGTGGTCATGAGCTATATGTCAAGAGCGGCAACGATTATGAAAAGGCATATAACACAGACTACAGTGAGAGCACAACTTATTATTATCGTAGCAAAGAGACAGTCCATTACCAGGGCTGGCAGACAATAGATGGCAAGACCTATTACTACGATAAGGATGGAAAGAAACTCACTGGTTCGCAAGTTATTGGCGGTGGCAAATATACCTTCGATTCTAAGGGAGTGCTCCAGAGTACAATCGGAATCGACGTATCAAAGTGGAACGGCGATATCAATTGGACGAAGGTAAAGAACTCTGGCGTATCTTTTGTAATTATCCGTTTGGGATATAGAGGATATGGCAAAGAGGGTAGTATGAATCTCGACACCAATTTTTATAAGAATCTTAATGGTGCCAAGAATGCCGGCCTCCGCGTCGGTGTCTACTTCTACTCGCAGGCCACCTCTGAGGCGGAGGCCGTCGAAGAAGCGAGCTTCTGTCTTGAAGCACTTGGTGGTGCATCCCTCAATTATCCTATTTTCCTCGATGTTGAGAACACAGGACATAACGGTAGAGCGGATGGCAACTCCAAGACAACTTGGACTAAAGTTATCAATGCATTTTGCAGAACGATAAGTGCAAATTCAAGTTACAAAGTTGGAGTATATGCAAGTAAGGATTATCTCACCAATAAGATAAGCACGGGTAACCTCGTAGGCAACTGTCAGATCTGGCTTGCACATTGGACAAATAAGACAAACTACAGCGGTAAATACAGTTTCTGGCAATATACAGATAGCGGTAAGGTATCCGGAATCAGCGGCAACGTTGATATGAATATTGCCTATGGCATATAAGGAGGGCATATGAATAGACTTGGAACTAACAAGGCAATGGTAGTGCGAATTGTATTCGCAATTATATCCACATGCATTATTGCTGCCGCAATTATAGTTACACCTATGCTCCTTGTGCCTGTTGAGAAGGATAAAGAGGAGGTAACTTCCTCTACAACGACCACTACTACCACAACGACTACTACAACGGAGGCAACTACAGTTACTACAACTGCCCTCGATAAGAGTGCAGCTCTTGATGTGCAGACTGTAAAGAAGGATCTCCGTATCAAAATTTACAACAAGAAAAAGAAACTTGTCACAGGCTTTAAGTTCGCTGTTAAGGTAACTTACCCAGATGGCACGACGAAAGATTTCTTCGATGACAATATGAACGGAAGTATAATCATCAGCAATCTTAAAGCCGGAAAATATAAAGTTGTTGTAACAAACGGACTTGATATCTATGAGTTTACGAAGACTGAGGCAACTATCGAAGTAAAAGATACAGTCAAAGCCAAGGTTATCGATGTATCTGATCAGGTCAATAAGAAACAGACCGGCGATGAAGCTGGAATGGGTAAAGAGACTAAGACAGAGACTCTAAAGGATACAGTAGAATATGTCGAGTCCAGCAAGAAAGAGACTAGTAGGAAGTATGTCAAAGTTGATGCTGCAAATGTTGTAGCGCCTACGACGACTACAACAAAAAAGACTACGACAACAACTACTGTTACTTCGACTAAAGAGGGCGAGACCACTACAACTTCTACAACCAAGAAGACCACAACAACTACAACTGCCAAAGTAAGACTTAAGGATAAAGATGGCAACTCACTTTATAAGAAGTCGGGAAGTGATTATGTAAGCGCTTACCAGAATGACTATTCTAAGTCAACTCAGTATTACAAGGCAGAAATCACATACAAGTACACAGGTTGGCAGACAATCAGTGGCGAGAGATATTATTACGACAAGAATGGTAACAAGGTTACCGGTAAGCAGGTAATTAAGGGAGTTCAGTATACATTTGACTCAAATGGAGCACTTGCTAAGAACTTGGGTTGTGATGTATCTGCTCATAACGGAAAGATTGATTTCCAGAAGATGAAGAATGCCGGTATCCAGTTCGTAATCATAAGATGTGGATACCGTGGATATAGCACAGGTGAAATTACACCTGATGCGAACTTCGCAACCAACATTAAGAATGCTCGTGCAGCAGGTCTTAAGGTCGGCATCTATTTCTATTCGCAGGCAATCAATGATGTTGAAGCGGTTGAGGAAGCATCATATTGCGTATCACTTGTAAAGGGTACGAAACTTGACTTCCCAATCTTCTTCGATATGGAAGGCATCGACAACAGCAGTCACCGTGTATCACAGACGACACTTGCTGATAGAAATGCGGCCGCTCTTGCATTCTGCAAGACCGTAGAGTCTGCAGGCTATAGAGCGGGCGTATATGGCAGCCGTTCTTGGATGACACCGGGCGCTGAGAAATATATGAAGTTCGATGTTAGAAAACTTGAGGATTATGTAATCTGGATTGCCGAATATGGCAGCACATGTAAGTACACACGTAGACTTGATATGTGGCAGTATACATCCAGCGCCGATGGCAAGATGTACGGCTGCGCATCTAAAGCACTTGACCTTGATTATTGCTACTACAAATAAGAGAGGATAATTATGAGGAAAGAACAGCTTTTTGTCTCAACTATGGCCGATGATGCGGGGCAGACGGCCCGCAAATATGGCCTTGGAGTGGAAATAGCTGAATATTGTACAGCGTGGAATATGGACAGGGAACTCCTCGCAACCAAAGAAGCGGTTGCGGAGGAGATAGAGGGTGTAGATAGACTTACACTCCATGGCCCATTCAATGAGGTCAGCCCCGCCGCTATAGACCCGCTTGTCCTTGATATAACGAAGAAGCGTTATGGACAAGCGGTGGCGCTTGCGCTTGAATATGGCGCACACAAGGTGATTATCCACAGCGGATTCTCGTCTGACTGGTATTTCACTGAGTGGTATAAGGAGTGCGCTATAGGATTCTGGAAAGAGTTCCTCGCTGAGCATCCAGGTGACTACACCATCGTCTTCGAGAATGTTCTCGAGACGGATCCGTCGATGATCCTCGACATCGTGCGCGCAGTTGATGACGCACGCTTTAAGCTCTGCGTCGATATTGGCCATGCCAATGCATCAATTGGCTATGGCAAGAAGATGGGTGTCAACCGTATCGGTGAGCCAGCCAATTTGTGCCCAGATGTATATTCTTGGCTCCATGACTGTGCACCATATATTTCACACCTTCATATTCACAATAACTTTGGTGATTATGATACCCACAATGCTCTGTGGGATGGGACTATAGATATGAAACGACTTCTCATGCAGGTTGAGAATGAATGTGATGAGAATGTCACTTATACACTTGAAGTTCATGACAGTGATGCCAATGTAAATTGGCTCATGGAAGAGGGATTACTTTATGATTAAGACTGAAGAGGCACTGAGAGAACTCTGTGCATCAGTTGGAGAACTCGATAAAGAGGCAATGTCTGCCGCAGAGAAGCGACAGGCAGAACTTGCCAAGCCACCAGGCGCTCTTGGCAGGCTTGAGTCGCTCTCTATTCAACTCGCAGGTATCACAGGCAAAGTTAATAATAAGATGGACAAACGTGTCCTTCTCGTCTTCGCTGGTGACAACGGAGTTGTAGAGGAGGGTATCGCATCATGCCCACAGTTCATTACTCTTCAGCAGACAATTAATCTCACACGTGGAAAGACAGGTGCAGCCACCCTCTGCAAGCACTATGGCGTAGATATTCACGTATGTGATGTTGGAATTTATACAGATGTAAATGTACCAGAGGTAATTGATAGGAAAATTGCCTATGGCACGCAGAATATTACTAAAGGCCCGGCCATGACAAGGGAGCAGTGTATCACTGCTATCATGACGGGCGTCGAGATGGTCGAGACCTATTGTGACGGTGCTGACGCTGTCGGCATCGGTGAAATGGGTATCGGCAATACTACAACTTCCGCAGCGATACTCTCAACTTTGACCGGTGCATCTGCAGAGATGGTAACAGGTAAGGGAGCGGGCGTCACAGCGGAGTCTTTCAAGCATAAGAAGGAATGCGTTGCGAAAGCAATTGAAGTGAATCAGCCGAACCCTGATGACATTGTAGATGTCCTCTCTAAGGTCGGCGGATTCGATATCGCTGCAATGGTGGGCGCATATATCGCCACAGCAGCGAAACGTATCCCAGTTGTAATTGATGGATATATTTCAGTTGTAGCAGCTCTTGCTGCTGTTCGTATGTGTCCAGCAGTTCGTGACTTCCTTGTACCTTCACATGAATCATTTGAAGTTGGCTATAGACTTGCAATTTCAGAACTCGATCTTCAGCCACTCTTCGATCTCGGCATGAGACTTGGAGAGGGAAGTGGTTGTCCAATCGCTATGCACATCCTCGATTGTGCTTGCACAATCATCAATGAGATGGCTGACTTTGACCATGCAGGAATTGATGACACCTTCCTCGATGAGTATCGCGATGGCAACAAAGCGGACGAGGATAAGTTCGTTATAAAGGACTAGAAGATGAAAGTATTTATTTCTGGTGGATGCAAGAACGGCAAGTCCCTATTCGCCCAGCGCGTCGCACGGACTATTGCCGGAGATGGCCCGCTCTACTATGTCGCAACGATGATACCGAGCGACGATGAGGACAGGGCCCGTATCGCGCGCCATCTCCGTGAACGCGACGGCTGGGGCTTTAAGACTATTGAATGTGGCAAAGATATTCTGACCGCCCTCGATGGCGCAGATAAAAAAGGCACATTCCTTGTCGACAGTGTCACCGCCCTCGTTATGAACGAGATGGGTGAGACTGACTATGGCAAGAAATGTGCAAACGACCTTAAAGAATTTGCAATGAATGTGGAGAACGCTGTCTTCGTCAGCGACTTCATTTATTCTGATGCAGAACAATATGATGACTTTACCGAGACCTTCAGACAGGCACTCGCAGAGTGCGACCGGACGCTCGCCGAGCTGTCCGACAGCGTAGTCGAGGTCTCGGCTGGCAATAAAATTTATCACAAGGGGGAGAATTGGGAATGAAGAAATTACTGAGTGGATTTCTTATGGCCCTTACTATGTACACAGTCATACCTGTAAGACATATTAAATGGGACGATGAATATAGACCATATATGATAACTTGCCTTCCAATCATAGGTGTTATCATCGGTGCTATCTGGTCCGCTCTTTTCCTTCTTTTACAATTCCTTGTAACTGGAGAATTTCTCCCAAGACCTCTCGCTGCGGCAATATTTGCCCTCTATCCATTCCTAATCTCTGGTGGACTTCACCTCGATGGATTTATGGATGTAAACGACGCGCTTAAGTCCTGTCGTGACCTCGACGAGCGCCGTCGTATTTTAAAGGATTCACATGTGGGAGCATTTGCAACAGTTGCAGCAATTATGCTTTTCCTCATCTGGTATGCAGCATGCTTGAGCCTCGATTTCGTAAATGGAGATTTCCACATTTTCTTCTTTATTCCAATTATCTCAAGATCACTTGGAGGACTTGCGGTAGCACTCCTCCCATCTATGAGTACCAGCGAATATACGGATGATTTTAGAGAAAGATGCAGCAAAGGCATGATTGCATTTATAGAACTCTCTATAGCTGCCGCGATTGTCGGCTGTATTTTCCTGTGCGACTTAAATGCAATTACACTTGCCGCAGCTTTACTTGGCTTCGGTTATGCTCTCTTCAAGGCCTATAAAGGACTTGAGGGAATGAACGGAGATATAGCAGGATACTCTATCGTTGTATCTGAGACAGTAGCGATAATTGCATTTGCTGAGATTACTTTTTTAAGGTAGGAGAATTATGAAACTTGTTATCGGCGGTGCCTATCAAGGCAAATTAGATTATTCTAAAACCGAATATGGCATTACCGATGTCTTTGAGTGTGAGGGTACTGAGATTGACTTTTCTCACCCTTGTATAAACGGTATCGAAAAGTTCTGCCTTGCCTGTGTAAAAGAGGGAATAGAGGCAAAGGATTACTTCGAGGCCAACAAGTCTTCGTGGGCTGACAGTGTCCTCATCTCTGAGGACATATTCTGTGGCGTTGTCCCAATTGATGCTGAGAATCGCGCATGGCGCGAGATGACAGGTCGTCTGTGCATGTACCTCACCGCTGAGGCGGACGAGGTTGTTCGCATGTTCTGCGGCCTACCACAGAAACTCAAATGAAAAGACTGATTCTAATACGCCACGGTGATACATATGCCACAGAACATCGCCTTTACTATGGCGCATCCGACCTGTCCCTCTCTGATGCAGGTCGTGAAAAACTACTTCAGTACAGAGACCTTTACAAGGAACTAATTCCAGGTAAGGCGAAATTCTTCACCACCGGTATGCAGAGAACGGAGGATACGCTCCTCGCCTTGTTCGGGGAGAATGGCGTCGCTCCAGAGCATACCGCGATTGAAGACTTTCGCGAGATCAATTTCGGCATCTATGAGATGCACGGATATGATGAGTTGAAAGATCGTCCTGATTACCAGGAATACATCACTGGCGATACATATACCAATGTTCCAGAGGGTGGCGAAAGTTTCGCCCAAATGGAGGAGAGAATTGCCAGCGAATATGTGAAGTTCGAACACGAGTGGCTGATGGACAAGGAGTATGACGACTATGTCCTTGTATGCCATGGCGGAACGATTTATACGATAATGCACAGGCTGTTCTCAACTGACGTAAAAAACGTTTATGATTGGAAACCAGAACCAGGTCTTGGATATATCGTAAAAGGTATTGAAAACAGGGATTTTTACTATACAATTATCGGTTAAAAAGTTGTTGCTTTTTATATATTTTAGTGTTATTATATTCAACTGTAACGACAAGAGGAGGTGTAACCTATGCCTAACATCAAATCAGCAAAGAAACGTGTAATCGTTAACGGCGCTAAAGCTCAGAGAAATAAGTCAGCAAACACAGCACTCAAGACAGCACTTAAAAAGGCTAACCTTGCAATCGAGACAAACGCTGCAGACAAGGACGAACTTGTAAAGGCAGCTGTTAAGAAGATTGACCAGGCAGAGGCTAAGGGCCTTATTCATAAGAATAATGCAGCTCGTAAAAAGTCAGCACTTGTAAAGCGTGCAGCAAAATAATTAGTTTGCTTTTCTAAGCGGTATTTGGGTAGCCAAATACCGTTTTTTGCTATATAATAATGTTATTAATTTTTAAAGGAGAAACCAATGCATCTTATAGAACTTCGTGACATCTACAAAGTCTATAATCCTGGCGAGAATGCAGTTCATGCTCTCGACGGAATCAACCTTACCATCGATGATGGTGAGTTTGTTGCTATTGTTGGTCAGTCAGGATCGGGCAAATCGACAATGATGAATATGATTGGTTTCCTCGATGTTCCGACATCAGGTGAATATCTTCTCAACGGACAGAATGTTGAGAAACTCACCGATGATGAGTTATCAGACATTAGAAATCGTGAGATTGGATTTATCTTCCAGGGATTTAATTTAATCTCATCACTCACAGCAGAGGAAAATGTAGAACTCCCACTTATTTACCGCGGTGTAAAGAAAGAGGAGCGCGACGCGCTCGCACATGAGGCGCTCGAGAGAGTTGGCATGGGACATCGTATGACTCACTTGCCAAACCAACTCTCAGGCGGACAGCAACAGAGAGTTGCTATCGCGAGAGCGCTTGCGGCGAAGCCGCCTATTATCCTCGCCGACGAGCCTACGGGTAACCTCGACTCGGCATCCGGCGCGGAGGTTATGAAGATGCTCTATGAGCTCAATGAGATGGGCAGAACAGTAATTCTCATCACCCATGATGATGGAATTGCATCCACTGCTAAGAGAATTGTCCGTTTCCAGGATGGAAAGATTATAAGTGACAGCAAAGATAAAACTGGAGTGTAAAAGATGAGAGAGAAAGTTACAGCAAGAAAATATGTTGAAGCATTGAAAAGTGCTGGCATCCTCATCGAGGCACAAGTGCCCGAGGATGTACTCGACATAGAGATTGATTGCCTCACTTACGATACTCGTAAGCTTTTCGGCAAATCAATCTTCATAGTAAAGGGTGCTCATTTTAAAGATGAGTACTTAAAGAGTGCTATGGAGAATGGAGCAGCATTCTATGTTGCAGAGAAAAAGCACGACATAGATGCACCGTATGTCACAGTAAGCGACGTACGTTATTCACTCGTTGTCCTTGGTATGCTTCACTATGACCATATCACAGATAAGCTCATAACTATCGGTATCACCGGTACTAAGGGTAAGACAACAACTAACTACTATGTAAAAGAAATCATAGATCAGTGGCAGGCAAGTCTTGACGCCAAGCCTTGCGCACTTCTCTCATCAATCAACATCTATGATGGCAAGCAGACAATTGAATCTCTACTTACAACTCCAGAAGTTCTTGAAATATATGAGCATTTCCAGAATGCATATGATGAGGGCCTCAAATTCATGTCAATGGAAGTGTCCTCTCAGTCGCTTAAATATGGCCGTGTTCGTGATATGAAGTTCGATGTTGGTTGCTTTACTAACATCGGTGAAGATCACATAAGCCCTATTGAGCACCCTGACTTCGAGGACTATTTCTCATCTAAACTTAAAATTTTCGATGCATCAAAGAAAGCCTGCGTCAATATGAACGCAGACTATGCAGATAAGATCCTCGCATATGCCAAGGAGAAATGTGATGAAGTCATCACATTCGGCTTCGACGAGGCATGCACGATCTATTGTGATGCCTATACGAAGAAGGCAGATGGAATTTATTTCAATATCACATCACCGAAATACAGTGGTGAATTTGCAATTGGTATGCCAGGCCTCTTCAATGTAGAAAATGCGCTTGCAGCAATTGCAATATGCATGGCACTCGATGTACCTGAGGAGTTCGTGAAATCTGGACTCTGGGAGGCACGCGCTGAGGGCCGTATGCAGCAGTTCGAGAGCCAGGACAAGCGAGTTGTCGTAATCGTAGATTACGCCCACAACAAGATGAGCATGGAGGCTCTCTGTAGCTCAGTTAAGAAAGAGTATGTCGGCAAGAAACTTATCACAATCTTCGGTTGTTCTGGAAGCAAAGCCCTCCAGCGCCGTATTGATAAACCAGCTGCAAGCTCGAAGTATTCCGACTTCGTCTATGTCACAGAGGATGACACTGGCGAGGAAGCATTCGAGGATATCACAGCTGAGATTGTAAAGCACATCGTATGTCCTTATGAGATTATCGAGGACCGTAAGGAATGCATCCGCCATGCCATCCTCGATGAGAAAGATTCACGTGTAATCTGTATCACAGGAAAGGGCACAGAGACAACTCTTAAACGTGGCACTGAGTATTTCCCATATGAGTCTGACGCAGTACTTGCTGAGCAATATGTAAAAGAGTACGACAAGCTCTCAGCAGAGAAATACAATAAGATATAAATATAAACAAAAAGACCTGCACAAGTGCAGGTCTTTCATTTTAATATAGATAAACTATTGCCTCATAAGGGCGAAGTGTCAACTTGTCTTCGCTACCTTTAACATCTTCATAGTTATGAAGTACAATATTACTGTCACATAGTTTGTATCCAGCAGGCGCTTTGAACTCTTGCTCTTTTCCACTGAAAGAGCAGACGATAAGCGCCTTTTGATTTCCATCTACCATCTCGTAACAATAGAGTTTCTTGGATTTCTTTTCATACTCTTTGTACTTTCCATAGATGAATACCTTGTTGCTCTGACGAACGCTGAAAAGCTTTCTGTAGTAGTTGAGAATTGAATCAGGATCCTTCTCTTCATCTGCTACATTAATCTGCTTGTAATTTGGATTTACATAGAACCAAGGTGTACCCTTAGTAAATCCAGCGTTCTCACTATTGTCCCATTGAACTGGCGTACGAGCATTCTCACGACTGGTCTTGTTGGCAATTTTAAGATAGATTGATCTTGGAACGCCGAACTTCTTGAAGACTTTCTCGTTATTAAATGTAACTACATCTTTGAACATCTCGAGGGAGTCGAGATGATTGTTGAGCATACCAATCTCCTGGCCCTGATAGATGTACGGCGTGCCACTCATCATATAGGCACAGGTGGCAAGCATCTTTCCGCTCTCTTTCCAGTACTTCTCACTGCCATATCTTGAGATGATACGAGGGTGGTCATGGTTCTCAATATAGAGAGCGTTCCATGCTTTGCCATAGAGCTTGGTCTGCCAAGAACCAAGTGCTTTCTTAAGCTTCTTTAGAGAGAAAGGAAGATGAACTGTGTCCGTCATGAAGCAATCTGCATTCATGTGGTCAAAATTTATCATCATATCGAAGACTTTGTCGTTGCCAGCGGTAAATTTAAGCGCATCCTTAGCACCTGTCATTGGTGACTCGGCAACTACGAAGCAATCATATTTATTAAGCACATCATGGCGGAATTCCTCAAGGTACTTCATGAGGTTAGGTCCCTTGTTGTAGTGCTCTATGCCGCAGGCGATAGGGAGCGGGAATCCATTAGGAAAATCAGGGTCCTTGGATATAAATGTGATAACGTCCTCTCGGAAACCGTCAACGCCCATATCAAGCCAGAAACGCATGATGTCTTTGACTTCCTCGCGGACCTTAGGGTTGTCCATATTGAGGTCCGGCTGTCCCTTAGCGAAGGCGTGCATATAATACTGATCGAGATTCTCGTTGTATTCCCAGGCACCGCCTTCGAAGAGTGATGACCAGTTGTTAGGTGGGCCACCGTTCTTTCCATCTTTCCAGATATAATAATCGTGGTAAGGATTGTCCTTAGACTTCATGCTTTCTTTGAACCAATAGTGCTCTGATGAGGTGTGGTTCACAACGAGGTCCATGATGACTTTCATATCGCGCTTATGCGCCTCATCAAGGACCTTCTTAAAGAGTTTAAGGTCACCAAAATCAGGGTGAATATCTTTGTAATCAGAAATATCATATCCCCAGTCTGCATTAGGGGATGGGTAAATAGGTGAGAACCAAATTGCGGTCGCACCGAGTGATTTAATATAATCGAGCTTTTCAAGTACGCCAAGAAGGTCGCCGTTTCCGTCACCATCGCCGTCCTTGAAAGAACGGCACCAGATTTGATAAACGACCTGTTCCTTGTACCAGGAATTATCTATTGCCATAAGAACCTCCTAGTGTATAATAAAGATACATTTATATTATATATTTAACTCGAGGAGATATAAAGTGGAAATATGGGCACATAGGGGATGTAGTTTAAGGCATCCTGAGAACACACTTGAATCTTTCGAAGCGGCCGCAAAGCTCCCTGGGCTCTGCGGAATTGAGCTTGATATTCAGATATCAAAAGATAATAAACTTGTGGTAATTCATGACGAAACTCTTGAGAGAACCACTGCCAGATACGGTAGCGTAAAGGATTTTACCTTTACAGAGATGGAGGGATTCAGTAAAATCCCATCTCTTGAGCAGGTGCTTGACCTCTTGAAACCATATATGCTTGAGGGCTTGAAGCTCAATATTGAGCTCAAGAACAGTAAGGTTCCATATGAAGGAATGGAACAGATGGTTCTTGATCTCATCAGAAACTATGGCCTTGAATCCCAAATTGTCTATTCATCCTTCAACGCTGACTCAATGCGAAAACTAAAGGAGATAGACAGTAGCGCAAATGTTGCCGTCCTCGGCAAGTCTGCGCTGGATTGCCTCAACGCAGCGACATACAATGTCCACTGCGAGGCCATCCACCCATACATCCGCAACCTCGACTGCCCAACATTTGCGCTTGAAGATATGGATGTCAGAGTGTGGACCAAAGATGCCATCTATCCGAGAGAACCATTATTTGACACACTTCACAATCTGAAATCACTCGAGCGAAAGGGTGCTACAGGAATATTTGTAAACAACCCAGAGGACTATCTTAAGATTATTTAAAAAAAGTCTTGCATTTATAGTCCCTTTTTGCTAAACTGTTTCTGTTGCATTTGTAGCGGCGTAGGCCGTACATCTTTAAAGGAGGTGCAGACAAAATGGCAAAATGCGAAATTTGTGGTAAGGACGTTTCCTTTGGTATTAAGGTTTCTCACTCACACAGACGTTCTAACAGAACATGGAAGCCAAACGTTAAGAGAGTAAAGGCTATCGTTGACGGTTCTCCAAAGAGAATATACGTTTGCACACGTTGCCTCCGTTCAGGCAAGGTTCAGCGCGCATAAGTTAAACGTAGGAGCTACAACCGTAGCTCCTTAAATATAGCGGAATAGTGTAACGGTAACACGACTGACTCTGACTCAGTTATTTGGGGTTCGAATCCCTATTCCGCTGCCACAACAAGAAAAGAGTTGATACAATTCGTATCGACTCTTTTTGCTTTTAGTGGTAAAATAAGAAAGCTGTAAAGAGGGTGGATAATAGTATGTGTACGAGTTTAATATCAAATCGAAAGAAGACAATTGTCGGATGGAATCTCGATATCCTTGATATGGAGTATCGAGTTAACAAAACTGATACGGGGGTTTTCATAGAAATCAATGATACAACGGAAGGATGGCTTCCGCTGTTTGGTTCGAACCGAAGAGGTGATTTTGTCGGAATGCCAACCTGCTGGCCATTTGATGAAAGAAGCAATCCAGCCGGTCCGGGCAATAATATAATCATGCTTGATATTGATCTTCTTACGGAAAAGAAAACACTTCAGGAAATTCGTGCGATTGCAGAGAAAGAACCCATTTATAGCGTTCCAGGTGTTACATTCATGTCTTCATTGTCTGATAAAGACGGCAACGTGCTGCATATCATTCCGGGACAGGGATATAAGTATTACGAAAAACCAGTTTATCAAGTGTTGACAAATTTCTCACCGTTCAAGATGGACAGTGAAACGCATCCATGGATGGGATGGGACAGATATCATCTTGCTGAAAAAAAGCTTCTGGATGCTACAGATGATTTTGATGTCAGTGATTGTTTTGAGATTCTCAGATTGGTATCTCAGGAAGTCTGTCCAACAGTCGTATCAATGGTATTTGATGTCACGGAAATGAAGGTATATTGGTGTGAAAATCGTCAGTGGGATAATATACAGAAATATTATTTTCAAGTAGGTAAAAAGAATGAAAAATGACTATATAATACGTTTAGAAAGAAAAGAAGACGAGCGTGAAGTTGAGAACTTGGTAAGGGAAAGTTTCTGGAATGTTTATCGCCCAGGCTGCCTGGAACATTATGTTATCCATCAGCTGAGAAATGACCCAGCTTTCATACCGGAACTGGACTATGTAATGGAGCAGGATGGCGAACTGATTGGGCAGTACATTGCCATGAAGGCAGAGATACGATCCGATGATGGACGTTCAATTCCAATCATCACAATGGGACCGATATGTATCGCCAATAATCTCAAGCGTCAAGGATATGGAAAAGCATTGCTAGACCACTTCCTCGCACAGGCTACAAAGCTCGGCTATGGTGCGGTATGCTTTGAGGGCAACATCGATTTCTATGGCAAAAGTGGCTTCGGTTTTGCGAGTGATTACGGCATCAGATACCATGGGTTACCTGAGGGTGAGGATGCATCATTCTTCCTGTGCAAGGAGCTGATACCGAGATATCTCGACGGTATCACAGGCGAGTATGCAACTCCGCAGGGATACTTCGTAGATGAGAATGAGGCGGATGAATTTGACAAGACTTTCTCATATAAGGAGAAACTAAAACTTCC
>JAZQQZ010000018.1:0-14423 GCA_045629305.1 Acutalibacteraceae bacterium
CGTACCTCTGCAGAGGCCGTGAGAAATACTTTAAGTTCTGCATTTGGAAGAACAACTGTGCCGATATCACGGCCGTCCATAAGGCAATTATTCTCCGCTGCAATTTTCTGTTGCAAGTCGAAAAGGAACTGACGTACAACAGGGATTGCTGATACATTTGATGCTGCCATTGATGCCTCTGGAAGTCTTATATCTTTCGATACATCCTCTCCATTTAGCATTACCCTCTGTTCACCATCAACGAATGCAAGTTTTACATCTGTATCATCGAGCATTTTCTCGATAGCATCAGCATCTTTCGTGTCAAGGCCCTGACGCAGAGCGTTCAGTCCAACTGCACGATAGAGTGCTCCTGTATCAACATATATAAATCCAAGTTCGGCAGAAACCGCACGACAAATTGTGCTCTTTCCTGCTCCTCCTGGTCCATCAACTGCGATATTAAACATTATATCCTCCACTAAATACTATTTCCTGCAAGATAACCTGTTGACCAGGCAATCTGAAGGTTAAATCCACCGGTATAAGCATCCAAATCAATTACCTCTCCGGCGAAATAGAGACCTGGGACAATCTTCGACTCCATGGTCTTCGGATCTATCTCTTTAACATCGATTCCACCCGATGTTACAATTGCCTCCTCTATCGGTCTGAAACGTGAGAGAGGAATCTGGAAGTTCTTAAGATTTAGGACAATTGCATGTCTCTCAACTTTGGTGAGCTGGTTCACTTTCTTCGTCGGTTCAATTCCCGTTCTTTCAACGAAAACCGGAATCATCTTAGAAGGAAGAAGTCCACCGAGTGAATTCTGGAAATCCTTATTTTGAAGTTCTAAGAAATCTCTCTGAATTCTATAATCAAGCCTCTCCTCATCAAGAGCGGGCTTTAGGTCAATAAAGAGTGAATACTGTCCATCAATGATAGTTCTCATATGGGAACTTGCGCTGAGGACAGTTGGACCGGAGACTCCGAAATGTGTGAAGAGAAGTTCTCCGAAGTCCTTATATATCGGCTTTCCTGACTTGTTTTCAACAATCTTGATACCGACATTTTTAAGTGCAAGTCCCTGCATTTGCTTACAGCATGGGTCTGATGACTCAATGGGAACAAGTGATGGAGAGAGCGGGGTCACGGTGTGACCGAGGGCGCGGGCAAGCGCATAGCCGTCACCGGTGGAACCGGTGGTCGGATAGGAAACACCTCCGGTGGCAAGGATAACCTTGTCACATTTGTAGGTCTTTCCGCTCTCAGTGACAACGCCACTTGCGTCACTGAGAATCTCGCTTGCGCGCTCATGCACAAGTTTTACATTTGACTGTTTGATGTATCTAAAAAGTGCATCAACTATATCAACTGACTTATCTGACACTGGGAAGACTCTGTCGCCTCTCTCAACTTTGAGTGGCACTCCGAGCTCCTCGAAAAATGACATCGTATCATAAGTCATAAACTGCGCCAATGCGCTAAAGAGAAAGCGACCGTTCACAGGAACATTATCTATGAACTTCTTCGGATCGCTTTCCGCATTGGTGACATTGCAACGTCCCTTGCCGGTTATCATAAGCTTGCGGCCGATTTTCTCGTTGCGCTCAAGCAGAGTCACTTCGTGACCGTTTCGCGCAGCGGTACAGGCCGCCATAACCCCGGCAGGGCCGGCACCAATTACTACAACTTTACTCATTAATTATGTCCTCTGCCTTTTCATAGACATCATATTTGTCCCAGATAGATTCAAGCTCTGAGAATGCGCCGAGGACCTCGTCTCTCCTCTCCATCGTCGACTGGACGATGAGAGCGTTTATAAGACTCATCGGTGCTACAAGTGAATCTACGAAAGAGGCCATATTGCTCTTCGCTGTTAGGACATAATTTGAATGTGGAACAATTGGTGATGTGGTGCTATCTGTGATAGCGATAACCTTAGCACCCTTGTCCTTTACATACTTCAGAGTATTGACAACTGTCTTGGAATAACGTGGAAAACTGATTGCAATGCATACGTCATTCTTCTTGATTCTATACGCCTTCTCGAACATCTCGGAGGCACTTGCTGTGTCAATAAGAATGACATTGTCATAAACCATTTTGAAATAAAAATAGATGAAGTTCGCAAGCGGAGCAGAACTTCTAATGCCGATGATATAGATTTTATCAGCCTTGTTTATAGCATCTGCAGCCTTGTTGAAATCCTCTCTTGATACGCCTGCGAGTGTCTCTTTAATTGATGCTCTATCGTCTGAGAGAACTTTCGTTAGAACGTCCTCAGACGCCATTCTATAGCTTGCAACTTCCATTCTCTGAAGAGATGTCAGCTGTCCCTTGATATCCTCCTGCAAGGCATCTTGGAACTCCGGATAACCGTCGAAGCCAAGATGCATGGCGAAGCGGACTACTGTCGACTCACTGATGTCAGTCTCCGCGCCCAGCTTCGCAGCGGTATAGTAAGCCGCCTTCTCATAATTGTTAAGTACGAAGTCAGCTATTTTCTTATGGCTCTTAGAGAGTTCCGGATAGATCTCTTCAATTTTAGCAAGCAAAGATTTACTCATTATTTATCCTCATCTACATCTACAACGTCGTCTGTGATATCAACAACATTGTCATTATTTTTCTTTTCAAAGTAACTTGTCTTCTTATTTTGGAAAGCATTTGGATTGGCCTTCAAAATAACTTTCTTAACTACTGCATATCCAATTGGAACTACGATAAGACCAATTGCACTTCCAACTGTACCAGGGAATACAATCCAACCGAGAAGAGCTGCGATTAGCGCTTCAATAGGACTTACACCGAGTGACTTGCCACGGATGAATGGTTCCAAAATTTGCTTTATAAGCATAACGAAAATATAAACAATAAGAATCGCAGCACCCATCTTTTTGTCTTCGAAAATCGCTGCAAAGAATGCCCAAGGGAGCATGCATGCAGAGATACCAAATACAGGTATCGCATCAATAATTGCAATTACAAGAGCAATTGCTGGAATAAGTGGAGCAAAAGCAATTCCGTTATCAAATTTATGCTCGCAAATAATATCGGCAGTAAAAAGGCCGATGTTCAAAAGAATGAATGTGATCACTGAAATTTTAGCCTGGGATTTTACCCAATCCCAGCCGCTTGATTTAATTTCATCGATAAATTCCGAAAAACTTCTATACATAGTGAAGCCTCCTTAAAATTTGGGGAAACTACCCCACTTTAACTATGAAATATCACTTTAATAATATCTTATTTTACTTGCTTTTTCAATAAATAATATATAAAATAAATATGTAACTTTATCCAAGGAGGAAGACTTTATGGATGAACTTAGATCTCTAAAAAAAGAGAACGCAGAACTCAAAGCTCGCAACGCCAAGCTTTACAGAGACTGCGTTTCTTTTGCGAAAAAAATTAAGGCAAATGAGAATTTAGAGCTTCGCATTTCAGAGCTTGAGGCAGAAAACGAAGAACTCAAGTCTGAAATCACCCGTCTCGCCTCCTCCGAGGCACTTCCTGAATACGACGAAGAGATTGAAATCGATATCCAACCAGATGACGAAGAGGAAATCGAAGAAGAAGTCGTAGAAGAAATCGAAGAAATTGAAGAAGACGAAATAGAAGAAAAAATAGAAATTGAACTTGGTGCTAAGAACAATCCTCCACAGCCGGAGATTGATCCAAACGAGGCACCAAAGAATCATAGTAAGCACAAGCATTCTCCAGTTAGAACTTTCTTTAGAACAATCTTCTGGATTTTCCTTATCTTCTCACTTTTAGTTGGTATTGTAAGTGGTGTTGCATATCTCTTTAGCAACAGTTTTAAGGATTATTCAGTAGCTGGCTATCGCTTCGCTACAGTTAAGAACAATCTTATGGCTCCAGAGGTTGACGACGATGATGTAATTCTAATTAAGTACTGCGACCTTGAAGGAATCCCACTTGATTCACTCGTTCTTACAACCAAGGAAAAAGCTGGTGTTGCAGCCATGAAGAGTGTTGACATTGTCAACGGCGAAAAGCTCGCAACAGTTAAAGATTGCGAAGGCGAATACACAGTAAACGAGAACCAATTCTATGGTCGTGTAATGTTCACTATCCCTTATCTCGGAAGCGTTGTCGCTTATGCATGTGCTAATCAATATCAATATCTTGGCATAGTTGTAGGCGCCAATCTCTTGTTCATTATTCTCCTTGTTATCTTCCCTTCTAACAAAGCAAGGGCACCTAAACTTGGAAAAGATTACACAGTTGACGATTTTACAATATAAAGTTTTTGTATAAATCTTGAATTATATTAATTTAAGTGTTAAAATCTTGAAGATAATAATTTTTTATTATTGAGATAAAAAATATTTTTTGGGAGGAAAAACCAATGGCAAAGGCAAAGGTAAAAACAGTATTTATTACTGGTGCTTCAGGTAACATGGGTTGGGCTTCTTTCAAGCAGATCTATGATAACCGTCCTGATCTCAACATCACAGTTCTTCTTCGTGATTCTAAGAAGAATAGAGAAAAGTTCGCACAGTTCCTTGGCGATCCACGTGTAAAGATCGTTTGGGGCGACTTTTCTGATTACGACGCAATTCTTGAGTGCGTAACAGGTGCATCTTACGTTCTCCACATCGGTGGTCTCGTATCTCCTGCAGCTGATTACTGGCCAAAGAAAACACTTAAGACAAACGTTACAGCAGCAGAAAATATCGTAAAGGCAGTTAAAGCTCAGAAGAACCCTGATAGCATCACAGTATGCTACATCGGTACTGTTGCTGAGACAGGTAACCGTCCATATGGTATCCACTGGGGTCGTACAGGTGACCCTCTTAAGATTTCTGTATATGACCATTATGCTATTTCTAAAGTTCAGGCTGAGCGTGTATTCGCAGAGTC
This sequence comes from Acutalibacteraceae bacterium, assembly GCA_045629305.1. Taxonomy (GTDB): domain Bacteria; phylum Bacillota; class Clostridia; order Oscillospirales; family Acutalibacteraceae; genus UBA1227. The sequence continues at coordinate 4,870 of JAZQQZ010000018.1, forward strand.
AGGTCTTAAGAAATGGGTTTCAATGCGTCAGTCAGGTATCCTCTATCCAGAAATTCTCAAGAATATGGACCCTATCATGTTCCACGTTCCAATGAACGATGTACTTGAGTGGGCTACAGTTGATGACTCTGCTATCCTTATGGAGCATCTCTGCAACGACAATATTCCTGATGAGTTCTACAGATCATTCTACAACATCGGTTCTGGTGATACATACAGACTCACACTCTACCAGTTCGAGGATCTTCTCCTCTGGGCTATCGGTATGGGTCATGACGCTTCTAAGCGTATCTTTAAGCCAAACTGGTTCATCGATAGAAACTTCCACGGTCAGTGGTATGCTGACTCTGACGTTCTTGAGGAGTATCTCCACTTCCGTCAGAACATCCCAGCAGAGCAGTACTTTGCTAACATGTCTAAGAAGATTCCATCATTCTATCAGCTTTCAGCTGTTACACGTGTACCTGGTATCTCAGATATCACTCGTGTTGCTCTTGGCTCAATCGCTAAGGACAAGAGATTCGGTACAAGAACATGGATTGCTACTAACAATGCTGAGCGTATGAACGCTTACTGGGGTGACACAGAGTCATTCGGTATGGAGCATTGGAAGAAGCTTCCTACAGAGTGGAAAGATTGGGAGCTTATGACTCCTAACCGCGACATCGCTGAGGCTGACAAGTTCAAACTCGATCATGGTTATGATGAGAGCAAGAAGCTTGAAGATCTTACAGTTAACGATCTTAAGGCAGCTGCTAAATTCCGTGGCGGTGAGTATCTTGATTCTAAGAAACCAGCAGACGTTTATGCTCCTTCACATTGGAAGTGCGCATTCGGTCACGAGTTTGACATGTCTGTTAACACAGTACTCAAGGGCGGCCACTGGTGCCCAGAGTGCGATCCATGGCCATGGAACTATGATGCAATCGCTAAGGTAAACCCATTCTTTGCACAGGTTTGGTATGCAGACCACGGCAAGAACGAAGACCTTTGCCAGGGCGAGGAAATTTACAGAGATTACGACGAGTATCAGAAGAAGTAATTTCCTATAAAGAAAGACCTGCTGAGAAATCAGCAGGTCTTATTTTTTATATTCTATTTAATTTTAGTTTCGCAATATAGGCATCTATAGCCACTCTCTGTTTTAACGAACATAGGCTTTAAGCCTTGCTCAATGCTGGAAATGCAACGTGCATTTTCGCAATGTTTAACGCTTGGGTCAAAGTATTCTGCGCCCTCCATTGACGGCTTCTCTCCGTCTTTCTGCTCAAGGAGTTTTAGGATTAGTGCCATACGTATAAACTTGCCATTCTTAACCTGTCTAAAATAAGCTGCACGTGGGTCATTGTCAACCTCAACTGCAATTTCATTTACTCTTGGAAGTGGATGTAGTATTACGAGGTCAGGCTTCGCACTCTCGAGTTTCGCATTATCAAGAATGTAGACTCCCTCGAGTCTTTCATATACAGATTGGTCTCTAAAACGTTCACGTTGAATACGTGTCATATATAGAACATCAAGGTCAGCAATTGCATCTTCAAGAGACTCTGTCTCAGAAAAATCAATATTATTTTTAAGAAGTATCTCTGTCTTTACATTCTCAGGGATTTTAAGTTCTTCAGGTGATATTAAGATGAATTTAACATTCTCATAACGGGACATCGCAGCGATAAGTGAATGTACTGTGCGGCCGTATTTAAGATCACCACAGAGACCAATAGTTAGATTGTCAAATCTGCCCTTTTCCCTATGAATCGTAAGCAAATCTGTAAGTGTCTGGGTCGGATGGTGGTGGCCACCGTCGCCGGCATTTATTACAGGGATGTTGACATTGGAGGCGGCGACGAATGCCGCACCATCCTTATAATGGCGCATAGCGATAATGTCAGCAAAGCACTCTGCGGTACGTGCTGTATCGGCTACGCTCTCGCCTTTCGCCACTGAGCAATCAGTTGGCGACGAGAAGCCGATAACGCTACCGCCGAGGTCGAGCATTGCTGACTCGAAGCTAAAGCGCGTACGAGTTGATGGCTCGTAAAATAGTGTTGCTATTTTACGACCCTTGCACTTCTCACAGTACTTTTCTGGATTTGCAATAATATCCTCAGCAGTAGTTATCAGTGCATCAATCTCAATAAGGCTTAGATCCCTTATGTCAATTAAATCTTTCTTCACGCTTATTCTCCTTATTTAATCCAAGACTCGTCTGATGGGTTGTTTCTAAATTTGATAAGGCGTTCCTTATCCTCTGGCTTGATATAACCCTCCTCCGCTGCAACATCAACTACAGTGTCAAATGTTGTAAGAGAGTAATTGATTACATCGGCCTCTTTAAGTCTATCGATACCCTTTTGCATACCATAGGTATAGATTGATACAACGCCGAGCACCTGTGCTCCGGCTTCACGTAAAGCATCAACCACATCGATAACGCTTCCACCTGTTGAGATAAGATCCTCAACTACAACTACCTTCTGGCCTGGTTCGAGTTTGCCTTCGATTCTATTCTGACGGCCATGATCCTTAGAACCCGAACGAACATATCCCATTGGAAGATTCATTATATGGCCTACAATTGCTGCGTGTGCAATACCTGCAGTTGAAGTACCCATAAGTACTTCAGCATCACTGAAGTATTCTTTAACGAGAGCTGCAAGTCCATTCTCAACATCAAGTCGAACCTCAGGAGCAGTCAATGTGAGTCTGTTGTCACAATAGATTGGGCTCTTGATTCCGGATGCCCAAGTAAATGGCTCATCAGGTCTTAGGAAAATTGCCTCTATCTTAAGTAAATCCTTTGCTATCTGGATTTCAATATCTTTCATAATCTTCTCCTTTAGTCAACGAATTCATCAACGCAGCGCTTATATGCTGCAACTGGATCATCAGCTTTGGTTATTGGCCTGCCTACAACTATGTAGTCAGAGCCAATTTTTTTCGCCTCAGCAGGTGTCATAACTCTCTTCTGATCACCCACATCACCATCTGCGAAACGTACACCTGGTGTGACAGTTATAAAGTCAACACCACAGGTGCTGTGGACCTTCTGGGCCTCAAGCGGTGAGCAGACAACGCCATCAAGTCCAGATGATTTTGCATTGCTTGCATAATGCATAACAACTTTATCTATTGGCTCTTTTATAAGTAAGTCCTGCTCCATTATCTCTTGATCAGTTGATGTAAGCTGTGTAACCGCGATAAGGATTGGCCTTGTGCCGTCAGCACGTGTGAGGCCCTCTATTGCGGCCTCCATCATACGTGTCGTGCCGGCAGCGTGCACATTCGTCATATCAACATCAAGATTTGATAGCACAGACATAGATTTCTTAACAGTTGTCGGAATGTCGTGCAGTTTAAGATCAAGGAAAATCTTATGACCGCGTGCCTTTATTTCCCTTACAATTTCAGGACCCTCAGCATAATAAAGTTCCATGCCAATTTTAACAAATGGCTTTCTCTCAAGGTCAGAGAATTTATCAAGGAAAGAAAAAGTTTCTTCTTTACTGGCAAAGTCACAAGCGATAATTACATCGCGTCCCATCAGTGTGCACCTCCTATTATCTGGCTTAAATCAGTTATGCCATACTGGTCCATAACTTTCGGAAGTTCTTCAACAATTTTCAAAGATGCGAATGGATCTACAAGATTCATTGCACCTATCTCGCATGCGGTAGCACCGGCGAGCATCATTTCGATAACATCATTTGCGCTACTGATACCGCCCATTCCGATAATTGGAATGTTCACTGCCTCATACACTTGGTATACCATACGCACAGCTATTGGAAAGATTGCAGGACCAGAGAAACCGCCCATCTTATTTGCAATAACTGGCTTCTTGTTATTGAGATTTATTCTCATACCAAGCAACGTATTGATAAGTGAGATGCCATCTGCACCAGCATCCTCACATGCTTTCGCAATAGATACGATGTCTGTGACATTAGGTGATAGTTTTATTATAACCGGCTTTGTTGTAACTGCCTTAACTGCTTTTACAACAGAGGCAGCACTTTCACAGTCTGTGCCGAAGCTCATGCCACCGCCGTGGACATTTGGGCAACTGACATTGACCTCAAGCCAGCCCACCTGTGGTTCCTTATCAAGGCGCTCACAAGTATAGGCATACTCCTCCAATGAGAAGCCACTGACATTTGCCATAACAGGCTTATTAAAGCAAGCCTTGAGCTTTGGAAGTTCTTCGTTTATAACTGCGTCAACGCCTGGGTTCTGAAGACCGACGGCGTTGATCATGCCACTTGTGCATTCGGCAATACGAGGTGTCGGATTGCCGAAGCGTGGCTCTTTCGTAGTGCCTTTGAAACTAAATGTTCCAAGGGCATTAATATCATAAAGTTCTGCGAACTCATAACCATATCCGAATGTTCCAGAAGCAGGAATTACGGGATTATCTAGTTCTATTCCGCATAAATTCACTTTAGTGCTCATTATACTAGTCCTCCCAAATTATCTCTTCTTTTCTTAGCACTGGGCCATCTTTACAAATTCGCTTATTGCCTGTAATAGTCTTACAAGAACATCCCATACAAGCGCCGAATCCACATCCCATTCTCTCTTCAAAGCTCATCTGTCCAGATGTCTTTGTAGCACTATATACTGCACGGAGCATAGGCTCTGGGCCACATGTATAGAAATAAGAGTAATCGAGATCTCCTATCACATCTGTGACAAATCCTTTAGTACCATAACTGCCATCGACAGTTGTAACTATAGTATTAAAGCCTCGTGATTTAAAATCATCTTCAAGGAAAACTTCAGATGCTGTATTAAAGCCGAGTACAACTGTCGGCTCGGAGCCGGCGAGTTTTAACTCCTTGGCAAGCCACAGAAGTGGTGGCACGCCGACGCCACCACCGATAAGGAGTGGACGCTCGCCGGCGAGTTCTAAATTATAACCATTGCCGAGGCCGACTAATATATCGAGTTCTTCACCAGCACACATCTCTGACATTTTTTCGGTGCCTTTGCCGACGATCCTGTATACAAGTGTTAATGTGTCGCCAAAGACATCACATACAGAGATTGGTCTTCTGAGAAATAAATCATCGATTTTAATATTTACGAACTGGCCAGGTGCTGTTATCTCTTCGGTATCACCGAAAAGAGTCATCTTAAACACATTATCAGTCAGTGCGCTATTTGATACGATTTTAAAAATCTCTTGTTTCATAATTCACCTATTCTGCATCAATTGTAGAAATTGTAAGTGTTGTCTCTTCAAGTACGTCGAGAAGAACTCGTACAGTATCAAGATTTGAGAACATTGTAACATTGTTCTCAATAGCGCATGCGCGCATCTTTATACCGTCGCCCAAATGCTTGCCCGACATAATTGAGCGTGTATTGATTACATAGCTTACGAAACCGGCACGGATGTTATCAAGGAGCGATGTATCTCCGTCGGAAATTTTACCGAGTACCTTAGTGCGGATTCCATGCTCCTTGAGGAAGCTTGCCGTGCCCTCAGTTGCCTGAATATTGAAGCCCATATCATAGAAGCGCTGAACAAGTGGAAGTGCTTCATCTTTGTCCTCATCAGCGAGAGTAACAATTATTGTACCGTAATTCTTGAGTTTCATTCCACTTGCTTGAAGAGCCTTATAAAGTGCGCGTGTAAGTCTGTCATCATAGCCGATTGCTTCACCTGTTGATTTCATCTCAGGTGAAAGATAAGCATCAAGTCCCTTAATCTTATTAAATGAGAATACTGGAACCTTAACATAGTGACGGTTCTTCTCCTTTGGATAAAGATCGAAGATTCCCTGCTCTTTAAGTGACTTGCCGAGTATTACTTCAGTTGCGATATCAGCAAGGCTGTAACCTGTTGACTTTGAAAGGAAAGGAACTGTTCTTGATGAACGTGGGTTAACCTCAATGATGTAGACATTCTCATCCTTGTCAACAATGAACTGGATATTGTAAAGACCAACTATTCCAATGCCAAGGCCGAGCGCCTTAGCATACTGAAGAATAATGCCCTTAACTTTATTTGAAATACTGAATGATGGATATACAGAGATTGAGTCACCACTGTGGACACCAGTTCTCTCTACAAGTTCCATAATACCTGGAACAAAGACATCTCTGCCATCACAGATAGCATCAACCTCAACCTCTTTGCCCTGGATATATTTATCTACAAGCACAGGCTTATCCTCATCGATTTCAACAGCTGTTTTAAGATAAGTTCTAAGGTCCTCGTCGTTGGATACAATCTGCATTGCACGGCCACCGAGTACGAAAGATGGACGAACAAGAACAGGATATCCGACGTCATTTGCAGATTTTATTCCAGCCTCGATATTCGTAACAGCGTGGCCCTTTGGCTGAGGGATACCCAGTTCACTAAGGATTGCATTGAACTGGTCCCTATCCTCAGCTCTGTCGATTGCGGCACAGTCTGTGCCGATAATCTTTACGCCACGCTCCATAAGAGGATCAGCGAGGTTAATTGCAGTCTGTCCACCGAGGGATGCGATAACACCCTCTGGCTTTTCATAATCAACAATTGCCATTACATCCTCAGGTGTGAGTGGCTCGAAATAGAGTTTATCTGCTGTAGTGTAATCAGTAGATACGGTCTCTGGGTTATTGTTGATAATAATTGCTTCATATCCGTTTCTCTTGATTGTCTGAACGGCATGAACTGTTGAATAGTCGAACTCTACGCCCTGTCCGATTCTAATAGGGCCGGCGCCGAGTACTATAATCTTTTTCTTATCTGTAAGTCTTGATGCATTCTCACCCGTATATGATGAGTAGAGATATGCGATGTATTTTCCTGTGTGAAGAGTATCGACCATCTTAAAGATTGGTGTGATACCATTCTGCTTGCGTTTGTTATAGATATCTATCTCCGGAAGGTTCCAAATTTTAGCGATATATTTATCACTAAAGCCCATAATCTTCGCAGCCTTAAGTGTATTTACATCGTTGATATTTGCTTTAAGAGCTTTTTCCATATCGACAATTTTCTTAAAGGACTCAAGGAAAAGTTCTGTAATCATTGTGACTTCATGAATTTTCGCAATGTCCTCGCCACGGCGGAGAAGTTCGAATACACCGTAAACATTGTCATCCTGGAATGTCTCAAGATATTTAAAAATCTCATCTGTTGCCATATTGTCAAACTTTGGCATATAGAAGTGGCATACACCTATCTCAAGTGAGCGAACTGATTTAAGACAGCACTCCTCGAGAGTGGAGCCGATGCCCATTACCTCACCAGTTGCCTTCATCTGTGTGCCAAGTGTATTTGGTGCAGATGCAAATTTATCAAATGGGAATCTTGGGAATTTAGCAACTATATAATCGAGTGATGGCTCGATTGCTGCTGTACCACCAGCGACAGGGATATCAGAAAGAGCCATACCTGTCGCTACCTTTGCGGTAACGCGAGCAATCGGATATCCAGATGCTTTAGATGCTAGCGCTGATGAGCGGGATACTCTTGGGTTTACTTCGATAAGGAAGTACTCAGATGATGTAGGATTTAGTGCAAATTGGACATTACATCCGCCTACTATTTTAAGTTCGCGAATAAGTTTAATCGCGCTGTCATTTAGCATCTTAAGGTCGTGATTATCAAGCGAAAGAATAGGTGCCACAACCATAGAGTCTCCTGTGTGAACACCTACAGGATCCACGTTTTCCATTCCACAGATAGTGATGGCATTGTCATCACTGTCGCGCATTACTTCAAATTCTATCTCTTTATAGCCCTTTACTGACTTCTCGATAAGTACTTGATGAACTGGTGATAATGCAAAAGCATTCTTTGAAATTTCAATAAGTTCATCTTCGTTATTGGCGAAGCCGCCGCCTGTGCCTCCGAGCGTAAACGCAGGTCGGAGCACTACTGGATATCCTATATCCAGTGCGGCCTTCTTCGCCTCTTCGATATTATAAGTGATCTCTGATGGAATAACCGGCTCACCGATTGACTGGCACATCTCTTTAAAGAGTTCACGGTCCTCAGCGCGTTCGATACTCTCTGATGACGTGCCAAGTAGTTCTACGCCGCACTCCTCAAGTACGCCCTTCTTCTGAAGCTGCATACAGAGGTTAAGACCAGTCTGTCCGCCGATACCAGGGATGATTGCATCAGGTCTTTCAAAGCGGAGAATCTTTGCTATATATTCGAGTGTAAGTGGCTCCATGTAAACTTTATCTGCGATTGTAGTATCAGTCATGATAGTCGCAGGATTAGAGTTACAAAGTATTACTTCATAGCCTTCCTCTTTAAGCGCGAGGCATGCCTGAGTTCCTGCATAATCGAACTCGGCTGCCTGACCGATTACAATCGGACCAGAGCCGATAATTAGTATCTTCTTTAAATCAGTACGTTTAGCCATAAACTTTTATTCCTCCGCAAAATGTCTCTTTACATACACCGTGAAGTTTCATGCCGCCAAACGGTGTCGCACGGCCCTTTGATAAGAACTCGTCTGGATTTACGATGAATTCCTCATCGAGATCCCAGACTGTGTAGTCATCATTCAGTGATATGCTAAAACGCTCTCTCGGATTCATTGACATAAGGTCAATAAGTTTATCGAGCGTTATTATTTTTGATTTTAAAACAAGCTCTGTATAAAGAAGCGGGAACGCGGTCTCGAGACCGACTATTCCGAAGGCACTACCCTCGAGTCCCTTTGATTTTTCCTCAAGTGAATGTGGAGCGTGATCAGTCGCTATCATATCGATTGTTCCGTCCACTATTCCAAGTAGAAGTGCATCCTTATCTTTTGCACTTCGAAGAGGCGGATTCATCTTATAGAATCCGTCCTCGTGAAGGTCCGCATCCGAAAGTATTAGATAGTGCGGTCCTGTCTCGCAGGTGACATTCACACCTGACTGCTTCGCGTCGCGTATCAGCTCGACGCTTTCTTTTGTTGAGATATGGCATACATGGTATGCACATCCAGTCTCATCGGACAACTTAAGGTCTCGCTCTATTTGCTTCCATTCGGATGCGGAGCATATTCCCCTATGTCCATGAGTTTTGGCATATTCACCATCGTGAATAAAGCCGCCATGGAGTAGCTCATTTACTTCGCAATGAGCAACTATCATTTTATCAAGAACTTTCGCTCTCTCCATCGCCTCGCGCATCATACCGGCGTCCTGCACTCCGTGCCCGTCGTCGGAGAAGGCGATGCAGTAATCTGCCATCTCTTCGATCGCCGCGAGTTTCTCTCCGCGCTGGCCGACTGTGATTGCGGCGTATGGCAAGACGCTTATCACAGCGTCTCTCTCTATTATCTCCCTCTCGACCATTAGGTGCTCGAGAGAGTCTGGTACAGGATTTAAGTTTGGCATCGTACACACCGCTGTGTAGCCGCCATGCGCCGCTGCCATTGATCCTGATTTAATTGTCTCTTTGTAACCAAATCCCGGTTCTCTGAAATGCACATGAACATCACAAAACGCTGGCAATTTTACCATAACTTAATCCTCACTTTTACAAAAGGAGCACCTTTGAAAGGTGCTCCTTTTATAAATTAAACTTAATTTTCAGCAGCTGCCTTAGC
>JAZQQZ010000019.1:0-136049 GCA_045629305.1 Acutalibacteraceae bacterium
GATTACGGCTGTGGATGAGCTTGGACATGATAACGGATGTATTGTTAATGCAGTGATGCAGGTGACGGATACGCCACATAGGTTTGCTGTGTGCATAAATAAGATGAACTATACACATGATTTGGTAAAGAGTAGTGGCAAGATGAATGTTAATTGCCTTACTGTTGATACTCCATTTAGAGTGTTCCAGAACTTTGGATTTAGAAGTGGCAGGGATGCTGATAAATTGGAGGGTGTCGAGTTCTATAGATCATCGAATGGACTTGTTGTACTCTCGAATTATATCAATGGATATATTTCATTGGTGGTTGAGGAGTATATAGATCTTGGAACACATGGTATGTTCTTGTGCTCGGTGGAAGATGCAGAAGTAGTGTCAGATATTGCGAGCTTGACGTATGCCTATTACCAGAGCAATACTAAACCTCGGCCTCAGGCTAAGAAGAGATATGTATGTAGCGTATGTGGATACGTATATGAAGGTGATGAGTTGCCAGATGATTTCATTTGCCCGACATGTAAACATGGGGCAGATGCGTTTGAACTGGTTGAATAGATGGGGGCTCCATTCTTTTGAATGGAGCCCTTTTATTTTGCTGTTTTGTTTTATATAATAGATTAGTATTTTAGTTCTGGAGGATAGATATGTTTTGTAAGAACTGTGGAGCACAGGTTTCGGATAATGCAAAGTTTTGCCCTGGCTGCGGTAGTAGCGTGGGCAATGCGGGTACGAAAGCTGTGGGCATGACATTGGATAAAATTGCGATGATAGTAGGCATAGTTAGCTTGTGTGCTGCAGGCACGCCTGTGGCTAGTATCGCTGCTATAGTTTTCGCTTATATGAGTAAAGAAAAAACTGGCGGTGTAATGACCAAAGAGGCAAAAATTGGTTTGGTATGTGGTATCGTTAGTGCTATACTATATACATTATTAATTATTTTATACGTAATGTTTTTTGTGCTTGGACTTTACGCATAAATTGGAGGAAATATGAAATTTAGGTGTCCTAAATGTGGTGAGATAATTGAGGAAGGCGTAACGCCTTGTCCGGGTTGCGGGCAACCGTTTAAGTGGCCGGACAAGCCTGCGGAGACGCCTTCGTCTGGTGATGACGTTGATAGGTTGGCTGCTGATTTGGATGTGGCTGCTGATTCGGATGTGGCTTCGGAGGGCGCTATAGAGGATGTAGCGGAGAGTGCTGAAGAAAGTACTGAGGAAGATGGCTCGAAAGATCCTGATGCTCCGAAGAAGAAAAAGATTAAGATTGATTGGAAGAAGCATAAGAAGACGATAATTATTGGGGCTGCGGCAGTGGTGCTGATTATTGTATTGCTGATTGTGATTCTGTCTATTGTGAATGCAAGATCTTATAAAAAGAGGATTGTAGGCACATGGGAGAGTGAGCAGGTAAGCCTTCTTGATGAGTTGTCTGCTGAGGTTTCTCCAGATGATAAATTCTTTAAGTATGTAAATATTGAGTACGATAAAGTGAAGGAATCTTTCCCTGTAATGGTATATTACAATGTTGTATTCGATAGTGATGGAACATTTAAAATCTTGCTTAGTTCTAAGGACTTCGAACTTGCAGCACAGAACGTAGCTAAGGGAATTTATAATGCGTATTATAATGGACTGAAAGATTATTTCGTGCTTAATAATATTGATAAATCTAAGATTACAGGTTTCCTTGCTGACTGTGGATTTACTGAGGACTATTTTGAGAGTAAGTTTAGGAAGAACTGGGAGCCTGGAATGGTGATTAAGAAGGGCACTTGGTCAATCGGTGATGACAAGAAGCTTTATATCAATATTGATAATGAGACGGTAAAGTATTCTATAAGTTTCGATGGTAAGACGGTTACTATTCCAGAACTTATTGCTACAGGAAAATTTACTAAACAATGACGAAAAGCCAGAGCTTGCGCTCTGGCTTTTCTTTTTTTAATAGGGGTGTATATATAAAAGCGGGCTCCAGAAGGAAGTATTTAGTTTTAGGAGTTGGTTGTGTTTAGGGGGAATATTATCGGATAGGAGAATTTGAAAGGTATTTGAGAGCCCGCTTGTTAGCGTTATGTACTCCAGAGACCATGGAGATTGCAGTATGCAAAGGCTTTGATAGGCTCTTCTCCTGGTTGGAGTGCAAAGTAGACTTTAGGAATCTCACCAGGTTCTAAGTATCTGGTGTGAACGGTATGTGTTGTGGCAAGAGATACCCACTGAATGTAGTGATCATGGGTCATTGGGTGGAATTCCTCGCCTACAGTGATTTCGATTAAGCGACCATCTTGTTTCATTACTGGAATATGCTTTTCGGTTGCTGCATCAACTGTATTAGGGATTAGCTGCTTCATTACTTCTCCGCAGCAGGTTGTTGGTGTAAACATTTCATCACCTACCAGACAAACATTTTTTTTGCAGTGTCTGCAATGGTAATAATTTACTGTCAAGGGGATCACCTCTTTCTTTTTTTAGTGTATTTGTCGTATTGTATCGAGTTATGTCGCGGAAATTTTCTTCCGTGATTCAAATATACATCGGGTATTTACATTTATCAATTCGTATGTTAATATGCAATCAATAAATATTTGCTTATGGATTGGAGGCATGTATATGACTTTAAGACATTTAAATATATTTAAGACTGTATGCGAATGCAAGAGCATCACAGCGGCAGCAGATAAGCTGTATATGACACAGCCCGCTGTGTCTATAGCTATTAAAGAATTGGAGTCATATTATGATGTCCAGCTCTTCATTCGCGCTAATAGAAAAATATATCTTACTCCTGAGGGAGAGGTGCTGTTCGCCCATGCGACAGCAATAATGGATCAATTCATGGCAACATCTGATCTGCTCCATGATACTAATAATTTCAATAAAATAAACCTCGGTGTAAACGTTGTTACATCCGAGGCTTATATGGGTGATCTTATTAAACGCGTGCGCGCTGCAGGCGATGATGTTCTGATCAATTATACAATCAAGTCCTCTGGTCTTCTCGAACAGATGGTTCTCGATAACGAACTCGATTTTGCAATAATTGATCTTGTATCTGCGCCGAAAAAACTGGTAAAGCAGAAGCTTTACCAGTGCGATATGATACTTATTTGTAATCCTAAATATTATTCTGAAAAGACCATCACTATTGAAGAACTTTCCAGGAAAAGAATGTACCTGCAAGAGCAGGGTACGGGCTCAAGATTGTGCATCGATTCCGCTTTTCGCTCTCGTGGCTTGACGCCGATCGTTAAAGCGGAAACTAACTCCACCTTGAGCCTTGTCGAGCTCGCTCGAATTGGAAACGGTTTCTCTGTAGTGTCGAGTGATACGGCTCGTTCCTTCGCCTATGATCCCTCTCTTCACGTTGTGAAAATCGTGGGCGTATCGCTGACTCGCCACTACTTCATTGTATATAATTGTAATCGTGTTTTGACTCCTCAAATGGAGCGATTCCTGTCTGAAATATCTGTTGATAGTGCTACTTCGACTTGATTAGGCCATCAACTTTGTTGAAGAACAGTTTCATCACCCAGGCGATGAGACAGGTGCTTCCGAATGCTGCGATATAGAAAATATAGTAATATTTAACATCAGAAACAAGCGGTGTAAAGCTTGATAAAATCATCATTGGTATTCTTTGGAAAATATAAATCTCGAAGACATGAGATCCAAAGAATGCCAATATTTTATTGCCAATTTGGACTTTCATCATAATTAAAATGATGGCGCTGATGAAGGTAAGTGAGTAGAGATTATAGTACATTGCTGTGTATCCGAAGCCTGTCTTATTAAGGTAGAAAAATGAGGCTACGAAGAAGGCAAGAAGTACAAAATATCTGATGTTCGACTTAGTGACAGTCTCATAAATTTTGTCTTTGTAGAAGGCATAGAGGACACCGAAAGTGAAACAAATTGCTGTGTCATAGTACCAATGACTGCTGCCGTCGAGAAGATATTCTACGATTTTAATGTATGCGATTGTAAGGACAGAGAGTGAAAATAGGATGCTAAATTTGTCTTTTTTAAAGAATTTAAATGCGATATAAAATGCGATGTAGAGGCATAAAATTGCGAAAATATACCAGTTGCTGTTGCCCACTGATTCCCAGCCGATGAGGGACTTGAGAATGTGAGTTGTCTCGAAGGTTCTCTTGTAGATAAAACGCTGTATTATAAGGAAAATTCCGACTGCGATGTCGAGATTTATGAGCAGTGGAAGGAGGCGATTTCTTGGTATTTTATTTATGTAATTATCGCCTTTTTTCAGGTAAGAAATGGTGCAACCGTAGCCGGAAATAAATAGGAAAGTTGTAACCATCATCTGACCCAGTGTTGAGCAGAATTGAGCGATCGCCCAGTTGCTGTTGATGTCAGGAAGATAGCCCCTCATATGGGAGAGGAAGACGATAAATACAAATATTCCGTTGATTGCATCGGTTTGAGACTTGTTTAGGTAATCTTTGTTGAAGTCTTTGCCGAAAAATTTGAATTTATAAAGTGTAAAAATAAGCAGTAATACAAGCGTATATTTCATAATTTCACCTCAGATAGATTATAACATATAATAGCATTATATTGTAATATTATATTATTATGTTATAATTATAATGCATTTTTATGATTATTGGCGGTGATGTCATGTATTATCTTGATAAGAATATTGAAAATTTAGTCAGAATTTTCGATCAAAATGAAAGAAAGTCTTATTTGAGATTGGATCTCAATGAGAATCCAGGTGGATTGCCACAGGAGTTTATCGACTCCGTGCTTTCAGAAGTCACACCTCAATTTGTTGCACAGTATCCAGAGACACTTCATTTCACAGAAGTTGTAGCTGATCATATAGGAACAGATATTTCACATATCTGTATCACAAATGGTTCTGCTGAAGCTATTCGCTATGCAATACAGGCGTTCACATCAGTAAACGGAAAAATCGTCGGAGTAGTTCCTTCATACTTTATGTTCCAGGTTTACTCTGAGATGTATGGAAGAAATTTCGTAAAGGTTCCTTACAACGAGGACCTCTCAATCAGCATTGAGAATATTCTCGCAGAACTCACAGAGGATACACAGATGCTTATCCTTCTCAATCCTAATAACCCAATGGGTAATGTATATACGGATGAGGAGTTCGAGACATTGTTCAAGGCATGCGAGGAGAAGGAAATCACATTGCTTATTGATGAGGCATATCATTACTTCTATCCGAAGACATTCATCAAATATGCTTTGAATAATAAGCACGTTCTTGTAACAAGAACATTCTCTAAGCTCTTTTCACTTGCTGGATGCCGACTTGGCTATATTGTCGGCCATCCAGATGATATTAAATATGTACAGAAGTTCTGCACACCTCATAACACAAATGCATTTGCAATGCTCTTCGCAGAGAAGATCCTCACAACACCAGGAATGCTTGATGATCTTATTGCAAAGTTCAACGAGGGTAGAAATTATTTGGTAGATACACTCGATGCAAATGGATATAGACATAAAGGTGAAGCAGGTAACTTTATATTCATCGAGCCTAAGACAGATGCCGAGACAATCGTCAATAGAATGAAGGCAGAAAAAGGCATTTTGATTAAGGTATATCCAAATGTTGGACAGTTCGGCAATTGCCTTAGAGTTTCAATCGGTGAAAAGAAATACATGGAACGCTTTATCGAAGCTCTCTTTGAGTTAGATAAATAACTTAGGTGCATTATGGAGAATTGTGATATTTCCCAAGTTCAAGAAGTTGAGAAAGACATTCTTAGAAAACTTCTTTCTGTATGTGAAGAAAATAATCTTCGTATATTTGCTGAGGGTGGAACATTACTCGGTGCAGTAAGAGACCAGCACTTCATCCCATATGATGATGATATCGATATGGCGATGATGAGAGATGAATATGATAGATTCATGGAAATAGGTCCATCTTGTTTCGAGTATCCTTATTTCTTCCAAAGCGCATATACGGATGATGATTATGTAAGGCCACATATTCAGATAAGAAGAACTGATACTTGCGGAGCAAGGAAAGAAGAACTCTCTTCTGTAAGTTTCAATCAGGGCATATTCATAGATGTCTT
Organism: Acutalibacteraceae bacterium; assembly: GCA_045629305.1. Taxonomy (GTDB): domain Bacteria; phylum Bacillota; class Clostridia; order Oscillospirales; family Acutalibacteraceae; genus UBA1227. Next base: position 6,078 of record JAZQQZ010000019.1, read on the forward strand.
TCCATATGATGGAGTACCGGATGATAATTTAGAGGGGAAAGTACATTGGCTAAGACTTCAGTTCATGAAGAAGGTAATGGCTGTACTTTATGATCCGGTTGCAAGAAATCCAATCAAAAAGGTTGTAAAGAAATGTGCTGCACCAATTGGTGAATTATTAGATTCAAGAGTGGTGTACAAGCACTTCGACAAATTGTGTAAAAAATATTCGGGCAAATCAGATACGCTTACGCTTCTTTCCTATAACAAGGAATATAGACAGCGCCTTGTAAAGCGTGAATGGTTCGACGATATTGAATATCACAATTTCGACGAACTCTCACTTCCTTGTCCGGTTGGTTATGACGGCATACTGACATCAAAATACGGAGATTGGAGAACTCCAGTTGATAGCGGAACATATCACGGTGAAATGATTTTCGATGTTGACAAAAGTTATAAAGATTTAATTTCACAGGAGCACGAAAATGGTTAATAGAATTATTGCAATAATTAAAAGATTTATAGCAAATGCCTATGCTAAGGTATCCCTCAATTACCGTATAGGCAGAGGACTCGATTCCTTCCTTCGAAAAGAGATTGAAGCAATTGAGAATAAGCAGGACTATCTCTTCTGGATCGACCAGAATGAGCCAGGAGAACTATTGTCCGATACGAAGAAACGTGTCTTCGCAAATTTACCACCTGCTGAAGGTGTCCTTCGAGATATCCAGAACTTAGCTTTTGTTTTGCTCTGCGAGCTCGATAAAATTTGCAAGGAAAACGATATTAATTACTGGGTAATGGGTGGAACAATTATAGGTTCTATCCGTCATAAGGGATTCATTCCATGGGACGACGATGTCGATATCGGAATGATGAGAAAAGATTATGACAAGCTTCGCGAAGTTCTTGAAAAATCAGATAAGTTAGAAATCCTTGAATTCTATAATCTCAACAACTATTACAGAATTCCGAAGATTGTCCTTAAAGGTTCTAGAACTAAGCTTGCAATGGATATAATCCTCTTCGATTATTCTAATTTCTCGGATTATGACATTCCAAGCGGTGCATCACTTGAAACAAAGTACAACATCGTATGGAAAAAGCAGAAGCGCATCAGATGCAAATATGTAAGACGTCTCAAGTGGTTCAAGCTTAGCAATATGGATGTTCATAATACAGACCTTATTCATAAGCCAGGTCATTATGAGAAGGCAACTGCTATAACACAGAAGTACATCGACATGTGTAATTACTATTATGACGATGGTGATGTAATTATCTGGGGCGTTGATAACTTTACAAGTAAGGCTCCTGATAAGAGAAGACTCTATACTAAGGAGTCTATCTTCCCGCTCTGTGAAATTGAGTTTGAAGGAAAGATGTTCCCAGCTCCTGCTGACTATATGGATATGATAGTTCGTGAGGCTGGAGATATATGGACATTCCCGAAGGATGTAGGAAATCCTAAATTCTTTAATGAGAAGCAACTTCAAGCTGAATATGACAAGAGTTATGAATCAATGAAGAGACTTGGTCTTCTGCCGGAGGAATAGTATGAACATTACAATTGTTGGTGCTGGCAATATGGGTCTTGCAATGACCGCATATTTTGCAATTAAAGGCGAACACAAAGTAACACTATATACGAATAAACCTATGCCAACTTCGATCACAATGAATGATGTCGAAGGTGGCATAAGAAAGAGTACCAGCAATTTCACTGCGACTGGTTCACGTGAGGAAGCATTCGGCAGTGCAGATATTGTATTCTGCACTTATCCTGCCTTCCTCCGTATGGACTTTATAAAAGAAGTCGAAAACTATATCAAGCCAGGCGCTCGCCTTGGCTTCGTTCCGGGATACGGCGGAGCAGAATATGCGTGCAGGAACCTAATTGAAAAGGGCGTTATAGTTTTCGGCCTTCAGCGTGTTCCTTATGTTGCACGACATGAAAAGACTGAGACGGAAATAGTTGCAGGAATACTTTCTAAGAAATCATCTCTATTCCTTGCAACAATTCCTTACTCATATACAGATGAAACAGCAGCACTGGTAGAGAGTCTCATTGATATTCCGTGCCAATCACTTAAAGAGTACCTTTCAATCACTTTGGCACCATCTAATCCTTTGCTCCATATAACTGGAATGTATACAGCATTTAAGGATTACAAGGATGGGGACACCTATCCATCAGAGATTCCTTTCTATGAGCAGTGGACTGATGAGACTTCAGAAATTTTATTTAGATATGACACTGAGGTCCAGAATATCTGCGGTGCTTTAAGCCCACTGGATTTGAAAGACGTAGTTCCACTTCCAATTTATTACGAGTCACCGACTCCTTCGGATATGACTCGTAAGCTTCAAAGCATTGAATCATTCAAAGCTGTTCGCGTGCCGCTGAAGAAGAGCGGCGACGCATATGTTCCAGATCTTGGATCAAGAATGTTCGTTGAAGATTTCCCATTTGGTGTATGTATCTTGAAAGCATTTGCATTGATACTTGGAATAGATACACCGGTAATCGATATGATGCTTGAGTTCTATAAAGACATTTCGGGTATCGAGTACTTTAAGCCAAATGGTGAATTTGGAAAAGATATATTATCAACCGGAATCCCACAGAATTTCGGCTTAAAAACTAAGGAAGATATCATAAATTACTACAAGTAATGATAGGGTGAGTCTAATGACAAAAGTTATCACATATGGTACATATGACAAACTCCATATAGGTCATATCAAACTCCTTGAAAGAGCCAAGGCACTTGGCGATTATCTGATAGTTGGCGTAACTGCTGATGACTTCGATAAGACAAGGGGAAAGATCAATGTATCTCAGCCTCTTGAAGAACGTATCGCAGCAGTAAGAGCAACAGGTCTTGCTGACGAGATAATCGTTGAGGAGTATGAGGGACAGAAAATTGACGACATCAGAAGATATGATGTCGACATCTTTACTGTCGGCTCTGACTGGGTCGGATATTTTGACTATCTCAATGAGTACTGCGAGGTTGTATATCTCGAGCGTACCAAGGGTGTCTCAAGTTCAGAACTTCGTGCCGAGGAAGCCTCAATTAAAATCGGCGTCGTAGGTTCTAAGACGACTCTCACGAAATTCGTTGACGAATGTAAATTCGTAAACGGAATTTCGGTTGAGTATGCTTGCCTCACAGAGGGCTCCCTCGGCGACAAGAAGATCGTTGAGAAAGAATACTCAATGGAGATATACAAGGAAATGGTTGCAAATGTAGATGCAGTTTATATCGCATCTCCACCTGCAAAGCATTTCTCCCAGGTGCAATATGCACTCGAAAATGGCAAGCATGTACTTTGCGAGGCACCAATTGCAATATCTGTTGCCGACTTCGAGTCATTGCTCTCACTCGCAGAGGAAAAAGGTTGCATTTTGATGGACTCAGTAAAGACTGCCTATCTCAATGCTTACTCAAGACTTCTTCTCCTTGTAAAGAGTGGAAAGATCGGTGAGGTTGTATCGGTAGATACAATCTGCACAAGCATTAGCGATATTTCCAATATCGATGCAAGCGAGCTTGACAACCGTTGGAATAGCATATGCGCATGGGGCCCTACGGCCATGCTTCCGGTATTCCAACTTCTTGGCACCAAATATACCAATAAGCGAATCACTTCTAAATTTGCCGATGATAGTAAGACATATGACTTGTTCACTAAGGTCGCATTCGAATATGAGAATGCAATCGCATCTATCAAAGTCGGCAAGGGTGTAAAGTCAGAGGGCGAACTTATTGTCTCCGGAACGAAGGGTTATGTATATGTTCCAGCGCCATGGTGGAAGACAGATTATTTCGAAATTAGATTCGAGGACATGACTCAAAATAGAAGATATTTTTATCAGCTCGATGGTGAAGGTATTAGATATGAGATTGTCGCTTTCGTAAAAGCAATTATCAATTCTAGCAAGCCAGATTTTTACGTTGATAGGGAAGTGTCCAAAGCTTTTGCTTCAATTGCTGAGGACTTCTATTCTGGCAAGGACTTAATCGAGTTATAAATCATTCTAGGGGAATTTTCGTTATGGATATGGGAAATACGAAAAAGCGAAACAATGATGAGTTTAATAAACTATCAAAGTTCGCAGTATCACTGTCTATACTAGTTGGTCTTACCGCTGTCTTCGCTTTTTCATGGATTTGGATCAATAGGAATCTTGTGGATGTAATGCCTTTCGATAAGAGGGGACATTACCTGATTATCACTTTGTACTTTATCTTGCAATATATCTTCTCGAGGGTATATGGAGCCTTCCAAGTAGGCTTTTACAAGGTATGGTACGTAATCTATTCACAGACACTGACGACTGTAATTGTAGATGTACTTATGTACCTCATCACCTGTCTTGTTGCTCGTGCGATGTTGCCGGTTGGCCCGTACTTTGCAATGCTTCTTATGCAGTTCGCAATTGTTCTTGTCTGGGCAATCATTTGCACAGAACTCAACAACAAGCTCTTTCCTCCGAGGAAGATGGTGCTTGTATATTCGGACAGATCCGTTACAAATATCGTTGAGAAAATGGCTTTCCGTGATGACCAGTTCATAATTTCAATTGCTGCGAAGATAGATGAACTCGGAGTAATTGGAGTAGAAGAAATAATCAATCAGTACGATGGTGCAATCATCTGCGAAGTTGATGCGACAGATAGAAATGATATTTTGAAATATTGCTTTGACAATAACAAACGAGTTTATGTCATCCCTAAGATTTCAGATATCATCATTCGAAGCGGTGAGACGGTTCACCTCTTCGACACACCGCTTCTTCTTTGCCGCAATAGCGGCCTTACGTTTGAAGAACGTTTCTTCAAACGTCTTATCGATATATTATTCTCCGTCCTTGGTCTTATAGTAATGGCCATCCCGATGCTTATTACAGCTATCTGTATCAAAGCTTATGACGGTGGCTCGGTATTCTTCAAGCAGGATCGAGTTACGAAGGATGGCAAGATATTTAAGGTTATTAAATTCCGCTCGATGCGTGAGAATGCCGATGCCGACAATGGAGGCAAAGCTCACTCGGTTGTCAAAGATGACGACCGAATCACGCCGGTTGGAAAAGTTATCCGTGCCATTCGCATGGACGAATGGCCTCAACTTTTCAACATCCTAAAGGGCGACATGTCCATTGTCGGCCCACGCTGTGAATGCGTTGAGAATGTTGAAAAATATACGGAAGAGATACCTGAATTTGCTTACAGAACTAAAGTTAAAGCAGGCCTTACAGGATATGCACAGGTGTATGGAAAATACAACACGACTGCATATGACAAACTTAAACTTGATCTTTTCTATATTGAGAACTACTCGATTCGAACAGACATAAGTCTTATGTTTATGACAATCAAGGTGCTCTTTATGAAGGAGAGCACAGAGGAGTTCGAATCCAACTCAGAAAAAGATAAGTAGGAAGGGAATTTATGATTAAGAAGTTAAAGAAAAACAAGTTCCTCTTTGAAGAACTCGTAAAGCGAGACTTCAATCAGAAATATAAGAGAACTATACTTGGCGTTCTATGGAGCCTTCTGTCTCCATTGCTCCAGTTGCTTGTAATGAGCTTCGTATTTACTGAATTCTTCGGTAAAGCAATGCCACATTATACGATGTATCTTTTCTGCGGTAACCTTCTCTGGGCTTACTTTAAAGATTCTACAAATGGCGGTATGAACGCATTGACATCTAATGCTGGAATATTTACGAAAGTAAATGTTCCAAAATATCTGTTCTTGTTCTCTAAGAACGTGTCGTCACTTATCAACTTTGGTTTGACGCTCATTATCTTCGCAATATTCATTGTTGCTGAGCAGATTAAAACAGGTACAATGCCAATTGGACCTTGGTACTTCGCACTTATCTATCCAATAATCTGCCTCATATTCTTCAATCTTGGATGTGGACTTGTACTCTCAGCATTCTTTGTATTCTTCAAGGATACGAAGTATCTCTACGATATCTTCACATTGCTCCTTATGTACTTGTCTGCAATCTTCTACGATGTAAGTACAATGCAGCGTACACTCTTCGGAATCTCAGTTCAGAAGTGGTTCTATTGCAACCCGATGTATTGTTATATCACATATTTCAGAACGATAGTTCTACACGGCCAGATCCCGCCACTTTGGCTCCATGGTCTGTGCCTTGGATATGCTGCATTTATGTTCCTTCTCGGAATATTCACTTATAAGCATTACAATCAGAAATTCCTTTATTACGTATAGGAGGTACGCATATGGCTGTTGTTGAAGCAAAAGGCGTATCTATACGCTATATGGTCGGAGACTTTAAGGACATAGGCCTCAAGGACTATGTGGTCCGTAAACTCTCCGGTAACTATCACGTTACAGAATTCTGGGCAGATAAAGATATCACCTTCTCTCTTGAGAAAGGTGACATGCTTGGAATTATTGGCACCAATGGTGCCGGCAAGTCAACTCTTCTTAAAGCCGTATCTGGCATCATGGTGCCTACAGAGGGAACTATGAAGACCAAGGGCACAATCGCTGCACTCCTTGAGCTCACCGCCGGATTCGATAAAGAGATGACTATCAAAGAGAATACATATCTCCGCGGAGCTATGCTTGGTTATACCAAGGAATTCATGGATGCGAAGTACAAGGAGATCATCGAGTTCGCAGAACTTGAGGAATTCGAAGACCGTACTTTCAAGCAGCTCTCAAGTGGTATGAAATCACGTCTTGCATTTTCCATCGCTTGTCTTGTAAATCCTGACATCATCATCCTTGATGAGGTACTCTCAGTTGGTGATGGTGCGTTCCGTAAAAAGAGTGGAACGAAGATGAGAGAGATACTCGACAGCGGTGTTACAGGAATCCTTGTATCACACTCCGTACAGCAGGTACGCGAGATGTGTAACAAGATCCTCTGGATAGATCACGGAAAGCAGATCGCTTTCTCGGATGATGTTCAGTTCTACTGCGACGCTTACGAGGAGTTCCTCGTTACAAAGCAGTTGCCTCATAACGAGGACGAAGTTCGTGAGCTTGCAGAAGGTCACAACTGGAGAATGAAACTTGAGCGCGAGAAGAAGCAGCGCACGGAGGCGCAGAGACTTCAAGCTGTGCTTGAAGAGGGCACATCCGATGCGGCTATCGAAGCAGCGCTCAATATCATAAAGAAAAATAAACCAGAACTTTTAGTTGAGGTAGAAGATGGAGAATAAAGTACTTGCAGTTGTAGTTACTTACAACAGAAAAGCGCTGCTTCTTGAGTGCATAGATGCACTCCTCTCGCAGACTTTTCCGGGACTTGAAATTCTTATAGTTGATAATGCATCGACCGATGGTACTGAAGATGCGGTTGCACCTTATATGGATAAGATCATCTATAGAAACACAGGTGCCAACCTCGGTGGAGCGGGCGGATTCCAATACGGCCTTCGCTTCGCCGCAGAGAACGGTTATGACTACGCGTGGATAATGGATGACGACTGCATCCCTTATCCTTCATCGCTCGAGACACTGTTCTCTGCCACAGCTTCGCTCGGCAGGTATGGATATGTCGCAAGCAAGGTTATGTGGACCGATGGCTCACTTTGCAATATGAATATTCCAAGAGACAGGGAACTTAAATCAATCGATTTCTCTGCCTACAGCACGGACCTTATTCCGTCAGGTGCTGCGACATTCGTATCAGTTCTTTTCCCAGTATCTGTAATTCGCGAGGTTGGACTTCCAATCAAGGAGTTCTTCATCTGGGCAGATGACCTTGAGTACACAAGAAGAATATCCCGCTCATATCCTTGCTATATCGTTCCAGAAAGTGTAGTTCTCCATAAATGCACCACTAACAACGGAGCTAATATCTCGACAGACGAGGATGCAAGAATAAGCAGATATAAATATGCATACCGCAATGAGGTATATCTCTATAGACGAGAGGGCATCTCCGGTATCGCACACATTTTGCTTAGAACCCCACTTCATATTTACAAGGTTCTAAGATATTCACCTTCCAAGAAACTTGAGAGAATCAAAGTGATTATTGGAAGCACAATAGAAGGCATATCATTCAATCCACCGATTGAATATGCGTCATAATTGGAGGATATATGGATAATCCTAAAGTATCAGTAATCATGCCAGTATATGGCGTTGAGGACTATGTAGGAAAAGCTATTGAAAGCATACAGGCACAGACCTATCAGAACTGGGAGTTCTTCTGCGTCGATGACGGCACGAAGGACAGAAGCGGAATCATCTGTGATGAGTACGCTTTGAAGGATGATAGGATTATCGTCATTCATAAGGAGAATGGTGGTGCGCCATCAGCTCGTAATGTGGCCATCGACAAGGCCACAGGCGACTACTTCTATTTCATGGATTCAGATGATTGGACCGAGCCTACTATGCTCGAGGACATGGTGAAGTTGGCACTTGAGCATGACCTTCAGTATGTCATCTCCGGTTACTATATCGACACATATTACTCTGATACAGAGAAGTTCACTCAGGAGCAGTTCGTTCCTGACAAGATCTATGCCTCACAGGCGGAGTTCCGCGCTGACGCTCATAGACTCTTCGACCAGAACCTTCTCTATACACCTTGGAACAAACTTTACAAGGCTGACTATATCAGAGAGAACAAGCTTTATTTCCCACAGACTTTCTGGGATGACTTCCCATTCAACTTAAGCGTCATGCGCGACATCGAGCGCGTTGGCGTAACTTCGAAGAAGTACTACCACTTCATACGCAAACGCGCAGAGTCAGAGACAGCTAAGTACAGGGCTGACATGTATGACAAGCGCGAGGAAGAGGCCGACTGGATGGAGGACCTCTATAGACACTGGGGCGTTGACTCTGTCGAGTCACGCGAGTTCCTCGCACGCCGCTATGTCGAGCGTGTAATTGGCTGTATCGAGAATGTCACCAACAAGAATTGCACTTTAGGAATTCTCGACCAGCTTCGTGAGATAAGAAAGATGATTAAGACACCGAGATTTAAGGGTGCACTTATGATTGACTCACCTCGCTCAACTTACATGAAAATTATGCTTATCCCGATGAAGATGGGAAGCGTGCTTCTCACTTTCGCAGAGGGTAAGGTTATCTCATTCGTAAAATCAAGAAATACCAAAGTCTTCGCAAGACTTAAGGCACATAGGTGATATTATGTATGATTATTTGATTGTCGGCGCCGGCCTATACGGTGCAACCGTTGCGCGCAAACTTATGGATGCGGGCAAATCTGTGCTCGTAATTGATAAGAGAGCACATATTGCCGGCAACGTTTACACAGAGAAACAGGAGGGCGTAAACGTACATGTTTACGGCGCTCATATCTTCCATACCAATGACACTGACGTATGGAATTTCGTAAATCAATTTGCAACATTTAATAGATTTACCAATAGCCCAGTTGCCAACTACAAGGGCGAACTTTATTCTCTTCCTTTCAATATGTACACATTCAACAAGATGTGGGGCGTTGTGACTCCAGAGGAGGCCGCAGCGAAGATTGAGGAGCAGAAGGCCGCTGCTGGCATCACAGAGCCACGCAATCTTGAGGAACAGGCAATCTCTCTTGTAGGTACAGACATCTACGAGAAACTTGTCCGGGGTTACACTGAGAAGCAGTGGGGAAGACCTTGCACAGAACTTCCATCATTTATCATCAAGCGCCTTCCGGTACGCTTCACATTCGACAACAACTATTTCAACGCCCTCTATCAGGGTATCCCTGTTGGCGGATATACGAAGATGGTTGAAAATATGCTTAAAGGTGCTGACATTGAATTGTCAGTTGATTACCTTGCGAACAAAGCAGCTTATGATGCGAAGGCAGACAAGGTTATCTACACAGGCCCAATCGATGCATATTTCGAATATAAATATGGTCCACTTGAGTACAGATCCGTTCGTTTCGAGAACGAAGTTCACGACGGCAATTACCAGGGTAATGCCGCTGTAAACTACACGGACCGTGAGACTCCGTGGACAAGAATTATTGAGCATAAATGGTTCGAGTTCGGTAAGGACGAAGATGGAAACGACCTTCCGAAGACCGTTATCTCTAAAGAATATTCATCTGAGTGGAAACTTGGCGACGAGCCATATTATCCGGTTAACGATGAGAAAAATGGCGCTCTTTACCAGCAGTACAAGGGACTCGCAGACGCAGAAGATAAGATTATCTTCGGCGGCCGTCTCGGCGAGTACAAGTACTACGATATGGATCAGGTAATTGCAGCAGCACTCTTAAAGGTTAAGGAGTTATAATGACCGATTTACATTGTCACATTCTTCCAAGGATGGACGATGGCTCGAGAAACGTTGCGACATCTATTGACCTTCTTGAAATGCTAAGAGATCAGGGTGTCCACAACGTAGCTTTTACATCACACTTCCTTCCAGAGGAAGTAGCCTTGGAAGATTTTCTTAGGTGGAGAGAAGAGGCCTATCAAGAGATTCTTGATGGTGTCCCAGAGGAACTCCTATCGGAATTCAATTTTAAACTTGGAGCAGAGGTTCTCTACTCTGAGAAATTGCTTTCGATGGACCTTCGACCTCTCTGTATAACAGATACGGATTATCTGCTTTTCGAACTCCCGTTCTTCGATAAACCGGAGGAACTTGATAAGGTGATTGCCCATATCGTGTCACAGGGAATTACTCCTGTCTTCGCACACGTGGAGAGATACGCCTACGCTATGGCGGATCTCACTATGGTTTACGATTGGGTAAAATCAGGCTTCCTCATGCAGACGAATTCAGTCACACTCGCACGTCGTGACGAGATGTCGAAGTTCGTCTTGAAACTTATCGAGTGGGATCTCGTTCAGATAATCTCATCTGACACCCACAATATAAATAAACGTCCACCTCATATGGATGAGGCGTATGCCTATGTTAAAGATGAGCTCGGCTCATCTGTCGCAGAGAAAATTTCTCTTTGCGGCGACTCTGTTTTCGAGGGCAAGAAAGTTGTAACAACTCCTTATTGCCCGAAGAAACATTTTGGAAAATGGAAATAATTTACTGGAGTGATATAAATGCCGATTTTTGAATATCTTGAGAGGAATGCACAGGAGTACGGCTCCGACGTAGCTCTTGTTGAGATCAATCCAAAGTATGAGCCAAATGCTCGTATGACTTGGAAGAACTATTCTCTCGTAGAGCCACAGCCAGGTGAGCCATTCCGTCGCGAACTCACTTGGAAAGAATTTGATGACAAGGCAAATATGTTCGCGAACCTCCTTTTCACCCGTGGAATTCAGAAGGGCGAAAAGGTTGCTATTCTCCTTATGAATAGCATTGAATGGCTCCCGATTTATTTTGGAATACTTAAGGCTGGAGCAGTTGCTGTTCCACTTAACTATAGATATGACGCATCAGAGATTAAGTATTGTCTTGAGAAGTCTGACTCATCAATGCTCATCTTCGGACCTGAGTTCGTAGGTCGTATTGAGGAGATTGTTGACAGAATTCCAAATGTCAATCAGCTCTTCTATGTAGGCGAGGATTGTCCATCTTTCGCTGACTCATATGAGCATATGATTAAGTTCTGCTCCCATAAGAAGCCGGACATTCAGATTACAGACGACGATGATGGAGTTGTATATTTCTCTTCGGGTACTACAGGTTTCCCGAAGGCAATTCTTCATGCTCATCGCTCACTTATGCACTCAGCACAGGTTGAGCAGAAGCATCACGGTCAGCAGAAGGACGACTGTTTCCTCTGCATCCCACCACTCTATCACACCGGTGCTAAGATGCACTGGTTCGGATCACTCATCTCCGGTTCACGCGCAGTACTCCTTAAAGGTACAACTCCAGAGCTCATCATCAAGACTATGTCTGATGAGCAGTGCACAATTATCTGGCTCCTTGTTCCTTGGATGCAGGATGTACTCGACACAATAGATAGAGGTGAAATTGACCTCGGTAAATACAAGCTCTCACAGTGGAGAATGACCCACTCTGGAGCACAGCCAATTCCACCAGCACTTATCAAGCGTTGGCTTACAATTTTCCCAACACATCAGTACGACACCAACTACGGACTTTCAGAGTCCATCGGTCCTGGTTGTATCCACCTTGGCGTCGAGAACGTCGAGCATGTCGGCGCACTCGGTGTACCTGGATACGGTTGGGAGATCAAGCTCTGCGACGAGAATGGAAACGAAGTTCCAGACGGTGAGGTAGGCGAAATCTGGATCAAGGGCCCTGGCGTTATGAAGTGCTACTACAACGATGAGAAGGCAACTGAGGAGACACTCAAAGATGGTTGGCTTCTCTCAGGTGATATGGGTATGAAGGACGAAGAGGGCTTCATCCATATCGTAGATAGAAAGAAGGACGTTATCATCTCCGGCGGTGAGAACCTCTATCCGGTACAGATTGAGAACTTCCTTAGAAAGAATATTGCAATTAAAGATGCCGCTGTAATAGGCACACCGGACGAACGTCTCGGTGAGAAGGCAACAGCGGTAATCGAGATAAAAGAGGGCTACACCTTAACAGAGGATGAAGTAAACGAGTTCTGCCTCGACCTTCCAAGATACAAGAGACCAAGACAGATAATCTTCGCTGACATCCCAAGAAATCCAACAGGCAAGATTGAAAAGCCAGTTCTTCGTAAGAGGTACTGTGGCACATCTGTTGTTGCTCATCAGGTTGAGGAGGACTAATGATGAAGAAGATACTTATCGGTAATGCGGCTGTCGCCGCAGGTCTTGCCGATGCGGGCTGTAAGCTTGTATCAAGCTACCCAGGCACCCCATCGACAGAGATCACAGAAAATGCCGTAAAATATGAGTCCATCTATTGTGAATGGGCTCCAAACGAGAAGGTCGCTTTAGAGACCGCAATCGGCGCATCAATTGCTGGCGCTCGTGCGTTCTGTGGACAGAAGCACGTAGGTCTTAATGTCGCAGCGGACCCACTTTACACCGCATCTTATACCGGTGTAAACGGTGGTCTTGTAATTGCTGTCGCTGATGACCCAGGCATGCACTCGTCACAGAACGAGCAGGACTCGCGCCACCATGCAGAAGGCTCTAAGATTATGATGCTCGAGCCGTCAAATTCACAGGAATGCTACGATTTCGCGAAACTCGCATTCCAGTATTCTGAAGAATTCGACACACCAGTTATTCTCCGTCTTACAACTCGTGTCGCTCACTCATCATCACTTGTCGATACGACAGGTCCAATTGACGTTCCACTTAAAGATTACGTCAAGGACCCAGGCAAGTATGTAATGATGCCAGCTATGGCAATCAAGCGCCATGTATTTGTCGAGGAGAGAATTGAAAAGATTCGCAAGTTCGCAGAGACTGCACCTATTAATAGGGTGGAGATGAACTCCACCAAGATAGGCGTTATCGCTGCCGGCATATCTTATCAATATGCCAAGGAGGCACTTGGCGATAAGGCCTCATATCTTAAGCTCGGAATTGTATATCCTCTTCCGGTTGATATCATCAAGAAATTTGCCGAGTCAGTAGAGACTCTCTACGTGCTCGAGCAGCTTGACCCAGTTATCGAGAACTGGTGCAAGGCAAACGGTATCAAGGTTATCGGTAAAGAGGCATTTACACTTCAAGGTGAGTACAGCCAGGCAATGATTAGAAAGGTCATCCTCGGCGAGGAGTACGCATCTCTTTCAGCCGATGTCGAGATACCAGGCCGTCCACCTTGCCTCTGCGCAGGATGCCCTCACAGAGGTCTCTTCACAGCTCTTAAGGAACTCGATGTATTCGTATCCGGTGATATCGGTTGCTATACACTTGGCGCTCTCGCACCACTCTCTATGATTGACACATGCGTATGCATGGGTGCATCCGTATCATCACTTCACGGTAGAAATAAAGTCCGCCCGGATGAGGCGAAGAAGTCAGTCGCAGTTATCGGCGACTCGACCTTCATCCACTCCGGTATCACAGGACTTATCAATATCGCCTATAACCAGACCAATTCCAAAGTTATCATCCTTGATAACTCAATCACAGGAATGACTGGTCATCAGCAGAATCCTACAACAGGTAAACGTATCAATGGCGATCCGACTACTGCTGTGGATCTCACAGCCCTCTGCCATGCAGTTGGTATCGAGAGAGTAATAGTAGTTGACCCATATGACATTCCAAGCACCAAGGCTGCTATCGCAGCTGAGCTCCAGGTCGAGGCACCATCTGTCATCATCTCACGTCGTCCTTGTGTACTTCTCAAGGACGTAAAGAAAGGCAAGCCTTTCGCAGTGAATTATGACAAGTGCATCGGCTGTAAGAAGTGCATGAAGATTGGCTGTCCTGCAATCTCAATGAAGGACGGCAAATCATACATCGACTTCACACAGTGCACAGGTTGCGGAATGTGCGAGCCATATTGCCCTGTTGATGCTATAAAGGAGGGCGAATAATATGACGAAAGCTATTATGATTGTCGGTGTTGGTGGACAGGGAACACTCCTTGCATCACGCCTTCTCGGAAATGCCCTTCTCTCACAGGGATATGATGTTAAAATTTCTGAGGTACACGGAATGAGCCAGCGTGGCGGTTCCGTTGTAACTTATGTAAAATACGGCGAGAAAGTTGATTCTCCAATTATCGAAAAAGGCGAGGCCGATATCATCTTGTCATTCGAACAACTTGAGGCGGCACGCTGGCTTCCTTTCTTGAAGGAAGGCGGCAAGATAATCGTCAACAGCCAGAAGATTGAACCTATGCCTGTTATCACAGGCGCGGCAACCTATCCAGGCGCCGTAATCGAAAAACTCGAAGCGACAGGCGCCGATGTACTTGCTGTTGACGCGCTTCGCATCGCTCTTGCCGCAGGTAATCCTAAGGCAGTAAACATATCTCTCATCGGCGTTATGGCGAAAGAGATGGAGATACCAAAAGAAGTCTGGATTGAGACAATAAAGACAACAGTTCCAGAGAAATTCTTGGAGCTCAATCTCAAGGCATTCGAACTTGGCTTTAACAGTTAAGAATATTTTAAGCAATAGGCATATACTCAAATGAAAGGAGTGGCAATATGAGCATAGGAAAAGTACTTGTTGTAGATGATGACGTAAATATTTGCGAATTACTCAGACTCTATATTGAAAAAGATGGCTATGCAGTGGCACTCGCAAACGATGGCGAAACAGCAGTTAAGACATTTTCAGAATTCAAGCCTGACATCGTTCTCCTCGATGTCATGCTCCCTAAGATGGATGGCTGGCAGGTATGCCGTGAAATAAGAAAAATTGCTGAGACACCAATTATTATGGTTACAGCAAAGGGCGAGACCTTCGATAAGGTACTCGGTCTCGAACTCGGTGCAGATGACTATGTTGTAAAGCCTTTCGACACCAAGGAAATCATGGCAAGAATCAAGGCCATTCTCCGTCGTACAGGCACAGCAGTAGAGGATGATCAGAAGATTATTGAGTATGAGAATCTCTACATCAACATGACAAATTATGAGCTCAAAGTAAAAGGTGAAATTATCAATACACCACCTAAAGAGCTCGAACTTCTCTATCATTTCGCATCCAACCCAAATAGAGTATTCACACGTGACCACCTCCTCGACGAGGTATGGGGCTTCGACTATTACGGCGATAGCCGTACGGTAGACGTTCATATCAAACGTCTCCGTGAGAAGCTCGAAAACGTCTCAGATAAATGGGCAATTTCAACAGTATGGGGCGTAGGATATAAGTTTGAAACGAAGGAATAGGCATGAGTAAACCTAAAGTTAAATCACGCCGCTCTACGCTCTTTCTTCAATACTCGAGGGTGACCTTCCTTATCACGCTTATCACGACACTTGCACTCTGTCTTGTCTTCTTCCTATTCGCGATTAATTATTGGACATCCACCAATGCAGCAATGCTTAGAAGCAACGTAGGTACGATGGTTAATAAACTTTCTGCAAGTGGAATCACGGAAGAAAATGAGGACCGAGTGAAGGCGGATATCCACCTTCTGTCGAAGGCGTCGAACAGTGATATTTTTATCACTGATGCAGACGGCAAGGTCATAATTTGCGACAGTGGCAGTGAAGATAAAGAGAGAAAAATCTCTGATGTGACATTTGGTAGTGTCTCAAATGAAGGATACTATGTGCAGGAAGCTGGACAACTTATCGTTGGCCAGAAGTTGATTCTTGATGAAGAGACAACCATTTATGTTTTCGGCACAATGGCGGTATCAACTGTGCTTAAGGGATATATAGGTGATATGGCGAGCATGTTCCTCGGAGCTGCTATAGTATCGCTTGTTCTTGCACTTATTCTTGTATATGTATTCAGTGACAGTATGACGGAACCACTCCGTGAAATGTCCGATATTACCAAGCAATATGCGAAGGGTGATTTCAACCAGAGAATCGTGCTCGTGGGCAACAATGAGCTCACGGATCTTGCCGACTCGCTCAATAAGATGGCGGAGTCGCTCGCGGTTCTCGACCGCTCGAGAAGCGCCTTCGTGGCGAACGTTTCCCACGAGCTTAAGACGCCGATGACATCCATCGGTGGCTTCATCGATGGCATTCTTGACGGCACTATTCCGAAGTCGGAAGAGAAGAAATATCTCGCTATTGTAAGTGATGAAGTAAAGCGTCTTTCATCCCTTGTTCAGACCATGCTCACACTCTCGAAAATCGAGGCTGGTGAGGAGGCTTTGAACCCTGCTGAGACAGATATGAAGAACTTACTTTTCAATGTTCTTCTTAACTTTGAAAAACAGATTAACGAGGCAGAAATTGAGATTTCTGGCTTCGAATTTATGGGCCCAATCAAGGCGATTGCAGACGAAAAAATGCTATACCAAGTGCTCTACAATCTCTTCGATAACGCGGTTAAATTTACGAACCACGGGGGCACTATTTCTGTGAAGCTCGAAGAGTCCGAAACCCGCGTAACTGTGTCGATTTCTAACACTGGAGAGGGTATAAACAAGGACGAACTTAGCTTCATTTTTGACCGTTTCTACAAGGTGGATAAGTCCAGAAGCGAACACGTCAAAGGCGTGGGTCTCGGACTCAATCTCGCCAAGAATATTGTGGAACTTCACGGCGGTGAAATCTCCGCAAAATCAGTGCCAGGAGGTCTGACAACTTTCAGCTTCTGGATACCTAAAAAATAATTTGGGAAGTGATAATAGTGAAAAAGAATAAGGGTAGATTATTTTTCATTATTCTTCTTGTCACCATCATCTTGATAGCCGGCATTGCAGCCATTGCAATTGTCCTAAAAGGTGACGGTACGGAAAAGCAACAAAAAGGTGATGATGTAGACAGTAATGCATCTATCACAATAGGCGAATCCAAAGAATATGAGGGCTCAAATTCTGACGGCACTCTCACATCAGTGGAGATTGCCGAGAAGGTAAAACCTTCTGTTATGGCTGTCGTAATTTATCAGTACGGCCAGCAGGCAGGCGAGGGCTCAGGAATATTCATGAGCGTTGATAAATCCAAGGAATATACCTATATTTTGACATGTGCACATATCGTCAATTACAGTGGAATTGACGTTAAGATTCAGATGGAAGATGGCAAGCAGTATAATGCTGAAATCGTCGGAATGGATACCCGTACAGACGTCGCTGTACTTCGTGTAAAGGCAACAGGCTTTACACTTGCAGAATTTGGCGACTCTTCAGTCCTTAAGGTCGGCGAACCTGTATATGCTATAGGAAATCCGGGCGGCGCAGAGTTCTTCGGATCATTCACCGGAGGCTATGTTTCAGCCATCGACAGACCGACTTCCACATCCGCCTCCGCTTACTCGATGGACTGCATCCAGCATGACGCAGCCATCAATCCGGGCAACTCTGGCGGCGCCCTCATCAACAGTTATGGTCAGGTAATCGGAATGAATTCATCTAAGATTGCCGACGAGGAATATGAGGGTATGGGATTCGCAATCCCAATCAATGTTGCGAAGAGCGTAGTTGACGATCTTCTCTCAACTGGATATGTTCAGGACAGAGCGAAGCTCGGCATCTCATATCTCACACTTTCACAGAATAAGACGTATGAGAAGATTGCAACGAAGAACAAACTCCCTTCAGGTTCAGTTGTAATCGCAACAATCTCTGATGACAGCCCACTTGCTGATACTAAGGCACAGGTCGGCGACATCATCATCGCAGTAAATGGCAGCGACCTCAACAAGACAGACACATTGCTTAATATAATTGAGAAGTCAAAGCCGGGTGACAAGATTGAACTTACACTCGTACATGTAAAAGATGACTATTCAGTTGAGAAATACAAGCTCACAGTGGCACTTGTTAAGGACACTGGCGGCACGACAGGAACGACTGAAAAGTCAGAGGGCGAATTCATAAATCCATACGCTAACAAATAAAAGAAGAGGGCTCCCGACATCGGGAGCCCTTTTATATTATATATTATTATTTACTAATTGCGTTTTTAATGGTATAATACTACGGATAATGTGGTGCTTTGTTTATATTTTTAAACTTTTTATATCACAAAATAAATCTAGGAGGTGTATTTCTTGAAACTTGGACTCGCTATTGCATTGATAATTGGCGTAGCTGTTCTCGTCGGCGTTATCGCATTCATCGCCGGTGGAGCATACCGTAAGAAAGTTGCTGAGGCAGCTATCGGTTCTGCTAACAAAGAGGCAGCAAGAATTATCAATCAGGCTATGACATCAGCCGAGCAAAAGAAAAGAGAAGCAATTCTTGAAGCTAAAGACGAAATCCATAAGCAGCGTTCGGAAACTGAGAAAGATCTCAAGGAACGTCGCGCAGAGATTCAGCGTCAAGAACACAGACTCATTCAAAAAGAAGAAAACATAGACAAGAAAACAGACGCACTCGAAAAGAAAGAGGAAATCCTCGCTGGTAAGATTCAGACGGCTGAAGCTAAAATCGCTGAGGTTGATCAGATGAAGAAGAGCCAGCTCGAGATGCTCGAAAAGATCTCTGGTTACTCCAAGGAGCAGGCGAAAGCAGAGCTCCTGAAACAACTCGAAGAGACACTTGAGCATGAGAAGGCAGTCCGCGTTCTTGACTATCAAGAAAGAACTAAGGACGAATCAGACAGAATCGCACGTGAGATTATCACGACAGCCATTCAGCGTTGTGCGGCAGACCATGCTGCAGAGGCAACTGTATCCGTAGTTGCTTTACCAAATGACGAGATGAAGGGCCGCATTATCGGTCGTGAAGGTCGTAACATTCGTGCAATTGAGCAGATCACTGGTGTTGATCTCATCATCGATGACACACCAGAGGCAATCACAGTTTCTTGCTTCGATCCAGTAAGACGTGAAATCGCGCGTCAGACTCTCGAGCGTCTCATCCAGGATGGACGCATCCATCCTGCTCGTATCGAGGAGACAGTCGAGAAATGTAAGCGCGAGGTAGAGCAGACAATCAAGCAGACAGGTGAGCGCGCTGTGCTCGACGCCGGCGTCAACAATGTCAACCCAGAGATTATCAAGCTCCTTGGTCGTCTTAAGTACAGAACAAGCTATGGCCAGAATGTTCTTAACCACTCACTTGAGGTTTCATACATTTCAGGCCTTCTCGCTGAAGAACTCGGCGCCGACGTAAAGACAGCAAAGCGCGCTGGTCTTCTTCACGATATCGGTAAGGCACTCGACCATGAGTTCGAGGGCACACACGTTCAGCTTGGTTATGAATTCGCGAAGAAGTACAAAGAGAACGATGCCGTTCTTCATGCAATTCAGGCACACCACAACGATGTTGAGCCTAAGACAGTTGTAGCATTCATCGTTCAAGCAGCAGATGCAATCTCTGCCGGCCGTCCAGGCGCACGCCGTGAGAACATTGAAAACTACATCAAGCGTCTTGAGAAACTCGAAGAGATTGCAACTTCATTTGACGGAGTTGATACATCATTCGCAATCCAGGCAGGTCGTGAGGTTCGTATCCTTGTTAAGCCAGAGCAGGTATCTGACGACAAGATGGTACTTCTTGCTCATGACATCGCTCAGAAGATTGAGAACGAGCTCGAGTATCCTGGACAGATCAAAGTAAACGTTGTACGCGAAAGCCGTGCAACTGATTTCGCAAAGTAATATGAAAATATTAATGGTTGGCGACGTTGTCGGCACATCTGGACTTGAGGCATTGCGCAAGCTTCTGCCGAAATGCAAGAGTGACAACGGCGTCGACGTCTGCGTCGTAAATGGCGAAAATTCAGCCGACGGTAACGGCATCACTGCCGTGTCGGCTGAGAGCATTTTCGCAAGTGGAGCAGACGTCATCACAACAGGAAATCATACATACCGCAGGCGCGAAGCATATCAGTATTTCGAAGATACTGAATGCCTGCTTCGCCCAGCGAATTATTCAGAGCACAACCCAGGTCATGGATATTGCATCCTCGACAAGGGCAAGGTACGGGTTGGTGTTATCAATCTTATGGGCACCATGTATATGGATGCCATAGACAACCCGTTCGATATAGTCGACAAGATTCTCCCAGAACTCTCTGATTGCAAGATTATCCTTGTGGACTTCCACGCGGAGACAACTTCTGAGAAGAGAGCAATGGGCATATATCTCGACGGCCGTGTATCGGCTGTTGCTGGTACACATACACATGTCCCAACGGCGGACGAGATGATTCTCCCTGCCGGCACAGGATATGTGACGGACCTTGGAATGGTAGGTCCAGAGGATTCCGTACTTGGCGTAGAGCCAAGTATCGTAATCGATAAATTCAAATACAACATGCCTGCACGTTTCGATTGGAAACGCGGACCATGTGAATTTGATGCAGTACTATTCGATATTGATGACAATACCGGCAGGACAACATCCGTCCGCCGAATTCTAATTAAGGAGGAATAGAGGGGTGAAAAGATTTCTCTGCCTTTTTCTGAGTATCTTAATACTCGGATTCTGCACGTCGTGCAAGAAATCAAATGGCGGATTTTTCTCCAAAGATGAGGAAAAACGGAAATCTACTGGCCTTGAAATTCCTTACTCCCGTGAAGATGGCGTGAACCCGTACGCGGCTACCAGCCTTATGAACGAGCAAATCATGCCTCTTCTCTACTCGGGACTTTTCAAGATCGATACGAATTACAAAGCGGAGAATGATATTGCAAGTGGCATTTCATTTGAGGGCAAGCATGTAATTGTAACCATCAATTCATCACGCAAATTCTCCGATGGAAGAAGCATAACGGCAGATGATGTAGTTTACTCATTTAACAGAGCCAAGGAGTCGCCTTACTATGGCACCTCACTTGGAACTATCAAGTCCTGCTATGCTTCGTCCTCAACGTCAGTTGAGTTCACACTGAACTACAAGGACATATATATCGCATCGGTTCTAACCTTCCCAATTGTGGAAAGTGGTTCTGCGAAATCTGCAGATTCTATTCCGGCAAGTTCCGGAGCATATAAGTACGAGTCAAGCGCCGAGGGCGGCGTGCTCGTGCCAAGCAATGTCTATAGCACCAGCTACGAGCTTGATAAAATCACGCTCGTCAACATAGCTGATTCCGAGACATTGCATTTCAATCGCGTCATTGGAAATGTGGACGCGATATTCGACGACTTCGCCGACGGCGAGTCGACACGTATTACAGGAAGTTCCACGAAGGTGGACCTCAATAATTTGGTCTATATCGGCATCAATCAGAATGTCACGGTCTTCAAGAAGGCGGAAGTTCGTCAGAACCTTTTCTGCGCACTTGATAGAGCGGCACTTCTCAGCACGGGCTTCGAGGGCTACGGCGCTGTGACGGATCTTCCTTTCAATTTCAACTGGTATGCTGCCGAGAATCTCAAAGCAAATTCAATTGCGAGAGATAAGGCAAGGTCATACATGGACAGCCATATTGATAAATATGTTGTCAATATACTTGTAAACTCGGACAACAACTTCAAGGTGAAGATGGCGGATGAGCTCTCGTCACAACTTGAGCTCATGGGCATCAAGACCAAGATTGTCGCTGTAAAATATGGAGTTTACAAGAGTGCTGTTGAAGCAGGTAGATACGACTTATACATTGGAGAGTATAAGCTCACCAATGATATGAATATATCTGAAATCCTCGGCGAGGGTGATGTGCTGACAAGCTATCAATCAATGCTCGCAGGCGATATAAAGCCAGAGGATTTCATGGCAGTATTTAATGAAGCGCAACCAATTATTCCAGTGTGTATGAGATATGGCGTTCTCGCTTACTCAGAGGCATTGGAGGGCTCTGTTAAACCACTTCCGAACAATCCGTTCGCAAGCATAACAGATTGGTTCATATAGGAAAGAGGTGTCAAAGTGGTAAATTACGAAAACGCTCTTGGTAAAATTACTATCTCTAAAGAATATTTCTCTGAACTTCTCGGAGCCGTTGTACCAACTTGCTTTGGCGTTGTTGGCATGGCCAATAACGGTACATACCAGAGAATCCGTTCAGTACTCAATAGAACAAAGTATTATCTCGATAGAGGCGTTAACGTAAGACGTGAAGACGACGGACTTATTGTCGAGCTCCATATTGTTGTTACCTATGGCGTAAACATCGCCACAATTACCCAGAGTATTGAGAATAAGGTAAGATACACAATCGAGCAGGCAACTGGTCTTAATGTTAAGTCAGTTAACGTATATGTCGATTCAATGATTTCGTAAGGTGGTACAGTACATTGATTACAGGTGCTATATTTAGAGACGCGATTATCTCAGCGTCCAATAATATTTTGAACCACAGGCAAGAGGTCGACTCACTCAATGTCTTCCCAGTGCCAGATGGTGATACCGGTACTAATATGTGTATGACTATGGATTCAGCAGCGAGAGAGCTCGCGCTTCTTCCAGATACAGTCACTATCGCTGAGGTTGCCAAGACAACATCATCTGCGATGCTTCGTGGTGCCAGAGGTAACTCTGGTGTAATTCTTTCTCTTATCTTCCGTGGAATTTCTAAGGGACTTAAGGGCAAGGAGACAATGGAACCAAACGATCTCCTCGTTGCTCTCTCATACGGTGTTGAATCTGCTTACAAGGCAGTAATGAAGCCAACCGAAGGAACTATCCTTACGGTTGTTCGTCTTGCTGCTCGTGATGGAGCAGCCTACGGCTCCGCCAATAAGGATGCAGACATCGCCGAGGTATGGGAAACTGTATGCAAGGCAGCAGAAGAGGCCCTCGCAACAACTCCTGATCTTCTCCCAGTTCTTAAGAAGGCAGGCGTTGTTGACTCAGGTGGACAGGGCCTTGTATATGCTTTCTATGGAATGCTTAGTGTATTCAAAGGCGGCATTATTGTCGGCAAGGATTCAGATGCTGGCAAGGCACAGGAAGAAAATAACGAGGAAGATGTCAAGGATAAATTTGACTATAAACTCAAATATGTTGTAATCCGCGAAGGCGGAGATATACCAGGCCTTCAGGCATACCTTGAGGCCGTTGGTGGCAGTGTTAAAATCGCCGAGAAGGACGATAAGGTAACAGTTACACTTGCAACTGATCAGCCAGGTCCTGTAATGGTAGAGGTTATGAAACTCGGCCAGCTTATCGACTGTGAAATTGAGAACCTCGCACAGCAGAGGAACGAAGCGAAGAAGGCTGAGATTGCCAACAGTACTAATGAGGAACTTAAACCAGTAGAGCCAGTCAATGACTATGGCTTCGTTGCAGTTGCTGCTGGCGAGGGTCTTCATCAGATGTTCAAAGAGTGTGGCGCAGATATAGTTGTATCCGGTGGCCAGACAATGAACCCTTCAACAGAGGACATTCTCAATGCTATCGAGGCAACTCCTGCGAAGACAGTATTCGTTCTTCCTAACAATAAGAACATCATCATGGCTGCTGAGCAGACAATCCCTCTTTCTACAAGAAAGGTAATCGTTCTTCCTACAAGAACAGTTCCACAGGGTATATCTGCAATGCTCAGCTTCGATCCTGATGCAGCAATTGAGGAGAACCACCTCGCAATGACCAAGGCAATCGACAATGTCGGTACAGCTCAGGTAACATTCGCTGCACGTGACAGCCTTGTCGATGGCAAGCCAGTCAAAGAGGGACAGATGCTCGGTATGGAGAATGGCGCCATCACAACAATAGAGGACGACAAGCTCACTGCAGCATTTAAAGTAACAAAGCATCTCTGTACGAAGAACACTGAGTACATCACCATCTACTATGGTGAAGGCACAACAGAGGAAGAAGCACAGGAACTTCAAAAGATGCTTGAAGAGAAATTCTCATCAGTTGATTTTTCAATCATAAACGGCGCACAGCCAGTTTATTACTTCATTATTTCTGTAGAATAGTTTCAGGAGAAGGCGGTATGCTTCTTGATACTCAGATAAAATTTTTAAAGGGTGTTGGGGAAAAACGCGCCGAGCAGCTCTGTGCTCTCGGCGTGACTTCCATCGACGCTCTTTTTCATTATTTCCCACGAACATATGAGGACTGGAGCCATCCAGTACCTATCCGTGGAGCTGAGTGGTACGACAATTGTTGCATCAAAGTTACTGTCGGCGGAAACGTAAAATATCATAAAGCGAAGAGCGGCGTAACCGTCTTCGAAGTCGATGCATACGATGATTCTGCATCAATTCATATCGTATTTTTCAACCAGAAATACACTGCCCGCGGAATGCTCGCCGGACATGAGTATCTTCTCTATGGACAGGTAGTAGTTAGAAATGGAAAGTATCAGATACTCTCACCGTCAATCAGTGATCCAGATACTAAGCAGTGCATTCATCCAGTATATAAACGATCTGGAAAAATCACTTCTAACTATATCGAGAAATGTGTGCGTGAGGCCTTCGCCTCATATGGCGCATATCTCGTGGATCCACTTCCTATAAAGCTCCGTGAGCAATACGGACTTATGTCAATCAAAAAGGCTTTGTTAGAGATTCACTTCCCTTCATCGATGGAAAGAATGATGGAGGCAAGAAATAGATTTATGTTCGAGGAACTCTTCTACTTGGAGCTCGGACTCAAGAGAAACAAACGAAGCAATAGTCGTACCACTGATGTGGTACTTCGTGAGAACTACACAGGTGAGTTTCTCACAAGATTGCCGTTTACACCGACGGGTGCGCAGATGCGCACTGTGGACACGGCTATGAGTGACATGATGAGCGGGTCACTTATGAACCGACTTGTCCAGGGTGACGTCGGTTCTGGTAAGACCATGGTCGCTGCCGCTCTCATGTATAACATGGCAAGAAATGGCTATCAGAGCGCCATGATGGCGCCGACGGAAATCCTCGCTCGCCAGCATTTCGAGACATTGTCGAAGTTCTTCGACGGTACGGATGTCTCGGTATGCGTGCTGACAGGTAACACTCCGCGTGCGGAGCGTTCCGACCTGCTCGCACGTCTTGCGTCTGGCGAGATAGATGTAATCGTCGGCACTCATGCCCTCATATCAGATGGCGTTGATTATAAAAATCTCGGTCTTGTAATCACAGATGAACAGCACCGATTTGGTGTACGCCAGCGTGGCAAGCTTCTCGAGAAGGGAAGGGGCGCGCATGTACTTGTAATGTCTGCGACGCCAATCCCTCGTACACTCGCTCACGCGATGTACGGCGATCTCGAGGTATCGATTATCGATGAACTTCCAAGTGGTCGTATTCCAATTGAGACATATAAGATTGACAGTGATAAGAGACAGAGAGCATTCAATTACATAAAGAAACATCTCGACGAGGGAAGACAGGGATATATCGTATGTCCACTTGTCGAAGAGGGTGAGATAGACGGCGTCCTCTCAGCAACTGAGTATTACAACCTCATTAAAGATGACGCTTTCAAAGATTATAAAGTTGGTCTTCTCCACGGCCAGATGAAGCCGGCCGAGAAGGCGGAAGTTATGAGACAGTTCGTCGACGGCGAGATACAACTTCTCGTCTCCACCGTCGTAATCGAGGTCGGTGTCGACGTGCCGAACGCTGTCATCATGCTCATCGAGAATGCTGAGCGTTTCGGTCTCTCACAGCTTCATCAGCTTCGAGGCCGCGTAGGTCGAGGCCAGTGGAAGTCGACCTGCATTCTGCTCTCCGACAATAAGTCGGAGCAGACGAAGGAACGACTTTCGGTTATGACCTCGACAAATGATGGTTTCGAGATTGCGGAGCAGGATCTGAAACTCCGTGGACCTGGTGATTTCTACGGCTCGCGCCAGCACGGCTTCCAGCCGTTCTACCTCCGCGACATGCTTGAAAATATGGATACTTTCAAGCTCGCCGAGGAGGCCGCAGACAAGATAATGGCTGCGGATCCAGAACTTTCTCACTATCCAGCAATACTCGAAGAAGTCGACTCGCTTTTCGCACGAATTGAGACGTCAAGTTGACAATTAAGGTATTATGAGTATAATTTTATAATTATATATATTACAAAATGTAACTTTTCGGAGGGTTTCCATGTTAGAAGAAAACCGTGAAGAAAAAGTTAATATTAATCCAGACGCTATCGAAATGTCACAGGGCGCTGAGGAACTTATGGCAGAGGAAGAGGTAAGTGAGATTATCGCTTCTCTTCGTGCCATGCTCGGCGAAGATGTCAAGAAGGTAGAGGAGCCAGAACCAGAGCCAGAGACTTCGGTTAAGACTCCTGACCAGATTGTCGCTGAAGTCATCTCCGCTATCGCAGAAGAGGATAGAACGAAGGATGAGCCAGAGAAAGTGGAAGAGGTCAAGGAGGCACCGCAGCCTGTTGACATCCGTACACTTTTCGAAGGTGCTGATTTCCCAACGACCATAGGCCTTATGGTTATGTTCGCGGTAACAACCGTATGGCTTGTTATCTCCACTGTCGCTATTGATATTTTCAATCTATCGAAGCAGTTCGTTCTCTGGGTTGCAGGAGGAGTGAAGAACAGAGTTCACACATGGGTGAATGATGTAAGCTCCGACTGGAAGTTCTTCCGCAAGGAATTCAAAGAGGCGGACAACAGGGAAAACAGACAGGAAGTAGCAGATCGCTATACCCACATGTTCCAGAAGATTTCAAACGTTCTTCTTCCGACATTGGGACTTGTCATTCTCCTCGCAACAATCACTCGTTGGAGTTCGACAACCTATGCACTCTCTGTATCATCAGGTGATAGACAACTTGGTATTATCGAAAATGAGGGCGTATATACGGCTGCAGAGAACAAGGTTCGTCAGAGTATATCCGCTGACATCACAGGTGATGACAGCACGGTTTCAATAGAACCACTTTTCAAAGTTGTAACGGCAAAGCCAAGCGACCTTATCGATTCAGATACTATCAGCGATAGTATCGTTGAGAACGCTAAGGCGGATGCAAAGTATGCATGTGGCATCTATGTTGATGGTAAATTCATCTGCGCACTTAACAGTGAACTTGATGCTCGCCAGGTATTTAACAACATTCTTGATAAATACCCTAAGGAGAAAGAGACAGATATCGTCGGATTCGTTGAAGACGTTCAGTTCGTTCAAGGACTTTACGATGACAACGAGGAGACAATTTGGGACTCCGCAGAGCTCAGCAGAAAACTTTCATCTGATAAAGTTGTAAGAGTTAAGGTTGTAAAGACTGTTGTCGTAAAAGAGTCAACAGCATTTAAGACTGTGAAGTCTGAAAGTTCTAAGCTCTACAAGGGTACAACTCGTACAAAACGTAAGGGCGTTAAGGGTACAGACAAAGTAACCTATCTTGTTACATACATTGACGGCAAGAAGACAAACTCTAAGGAGATTGCACGTGAGGTAATCTCGAAGCCAGTTGATCAACTTGTCGAGGTAGGAACGAAGAAGACCAGTGGTGGCGCAAGCACATATAAGAGAAGTGGTGCGAAACTCATTTGGCCACTCCCTGGTGTATATAGTATTTCCAGCCCATACGGTAGACGTTGGGGTCGTCTCCACGGCGGTATCGATATTACGAACGGTCACTGCAATGGTAAGACAGTTGTTGCCGCTGCAAGCGGTACAGTCGTACAGGCAGGATACGACGGTTCATATGGCTACCATGTTGTAATCAAGCACAGTAGTTCGATGAGTACATGCTATGCCCATATGCAGAAGGGCTCGCTTAAGGTAAAGACGGGTCAATATATAACGGGTGGACAGCCGATAGGTAGAGTTGGTTCTACAGGACATTCAACAGGTCCACACTTACATTTCGAAGTACGTATCAACGGTAACCGTGTAAACCCTAGAAATTATGTAGGTTAATTTGGAGGCAAATTGTGAGAGCAGTAATTACAGTGGTAGGTAAAGACCAGGTTGGCATCTGTGCCAAAGTATCTCAGCTTTGCGCAGAGCACAACGTAAATATAAATGCAGTTTCTCAGAATATTTTCGAGGATCTCTTCTGTATGGTTATGCTTGTTGAGACAGACAAGCTCGATATCCCATTCGGCGATTTCGCAGAAATCATGAGAGCCGAAGGCGAAAAGAGCGGCCTTGATATTCGTGCGATGCACGAAGATATATTCAACTCAATGCATAGAATCTAAGAGGTAGAGAAATGCTTGAAATTCGTGACATATTAGAAACCGTTCGCATGATTGAGAACGAGAACCTCGATATACGTACTATAACGATGGGTATCTCGCTTCTCGACTGTTGCGACGAGAATATAGACAGGTCCTGCGAGAAGGTCTATGAGAAGATAGTTCGTCGTGCGGAGAACCTCGTTAAAACTGGTGAGGAGATCGAACGTGAGTACGGTATCCCTATCATCAACAAACGAGTATCCGTAACACCTATCTCAATGATTCTCGCAGCGTCAGGCGGAGATCCGCTTAAGTACGCGAAGACACTTCAGCGTGCTGTTGACACCATCGGTGTCAACTTCCTTGGCGGATATTCTGCACTCGTGCAGAAGGGCTTCGCTGCGGGTGACCTTGAACTTATTAAATCTATTCCAGAGGCCCTTGATATAACTGACAACATTTGCTCAAGTGTCAACATCGGTTCAACCAAGGCCGGTATAAATATGGACGCTGTAAAGCTCATGGGTGAGATCGTAAAAGAGGCCGCAGAGGTGACAGCATATAAGGACTGCATCGGTCCTGCGAAACTTGTTGTCTTCTGCAATGCACCTGAGGATAACCCATTTATGGCAGGCGCTTTCCATGGTGCCGGCGAGCCAGACTGTGTTATCAACGTCGGTGTATCAGGCCCAGGCGTAGTTCGCTCCGCAGTATCTAAGATTCCGGATGCGAGCATCACCGAGGTCGCTGAGATGGTAAAACGCACGGCGTTTAAGATTACGAGAGTAGGTCAGCTTGTTGCCAACGAGGCATCGCAGCGACTCGACGTTCCATTTGGAATCGTCGACCTCTCACTCGCACCTACACCAGCTGTGGGCGACTCCGTTGCCCACATCCTTGAAGAGATGGGTCTCGACCAATGTGGCGCAGTCGGCACAACCGCCTGCCTCGCACTTCTCAATGATGCAGTCAAGAAGGGCGGCATCATGGCAAGCTCATCAGTAGGTGGACTCTCTGGAGCATTCATTCCTGTATCTGAGGATGCTGGTATGATAGATGCAGCCCGCTCGGGTTGTCTCAAGATCGAGAAACTCGAAGCTATGACTGCTGTATGTTCTGTAGGTCTTGATATGATAGTCATCCCTGGTGATACAACACCAGCGGTTATCTCCGGCATTATCGCCGATGAGGCCGCAATAGGAATGGTCAACAGTAAGACCACAGCAGTACGTGTAATTCCTGCAATAGGAAAGAAAGTCGGCGAAGAACTTGAGTTCGGTGGCCTCCTCGGCTCCGGCCCGGTAATGCCGGTCAACACGTCTGACCCAAGTAAGTTCATAAATCGTGGTGGCAAGATTCCTGCACCACTTCAAAGTTTGAAAAATTAAAGTTAGATAAAGGAGTAATAATTATGATTACAAAAGAAATGCTTATCGGTGATATTCTTGATCAGTTCCCAGATGTAGCTCCATGCCTTCTTGAAATGGGCATGCACTGCCTCGGTTGCCCATCAGCTCGTGGTGAGTCACTTGAGCAGGCTTGCATGGTACATGGTGTTAACCCTGACGAGATCATCGAGAAGATGAACGCTATCGTTGGCTAAATAGAACATTAAAGGCGAAGGCAGACCTTCGCCTTTTTGACATTTATAAGGACGGCTTATGAGACTGGATAAGAGACTCTCTATGGTGGCAAATCTCGTAAGAAAATGCGATAGAATTGCCGATATTGGAACGGATCATGCCTATGTACCCGTATATCTAATTGAAAATGAAATAGTGAAGTCTGCTTATGCAGGAGATGTAAGGCAGGGCCCGCTCGACAATGCGAAGAAAACAATCGATGAGCGGGATCTTTCGGATAAAATCATTCCAATTTTATCCGATGGCCTAAAGAACATTCCGCACGACTGCCATGATTTCATCATTGCAGGTATGGGCGGAGAACTCATAGCCAAGATTCTAAGCGATTCCCCTTGGGTGGAGGAGAAAGATAATCACTTTGTCCTACAACCACAGACGCATCAGGAGGACCTTCGACGTTTTCTCTTTACGAATGGATATGAAATTCTGAAAGAGGAGGTTGTCCGTGATGGTCGTCATCTCTATCTTGCCATAGAGGCAATCTATAACGGCGAGAAGAGAGATTTTAGCGAGGCGGATTGCTATATCGGAAAAGTACAGAGTACAGAATATATCGATATGGTAATTTCAAGGCTCACTAAGAAATTTGAAGCGACGAAAGATCCTGACCTTGAGAAACTTATTTCGGAGGTAAAAGCATGGCAACAGTAAAAGACATCTACAACTTCATAGATTCTATTGCTCCATTTTCTTCACAGATGGACTGGGACAACTCCGGAATTCTTATAGGTTCTGAGGAGTCAGAGGTTACGAAAATTGCCCTCTGCCTTGATGCTACAACGGAGACACTTTCTAAGGCTATAGAGTACGGTGCCAATCTTGTTGTGACCCATCATCCGATTATCTGGGAACCACTGAAGTTCGTTCCGTCAGATCTTCCTGCAGCAACGGCAATTAGAAATAAGATAAACGTCATCTCATGTCATACAAACTGGGATCTCGCTGATGGCGGAGTAAATGATGTACTGTCTACCATCCTTGACCTTCAGAATGTAAAGAAGGTATCAGGTGATGCTGACAATGCACTTCTCCGTATTGGAACACTCCCACTTAAGATGAGTGCACGCGACCTCGCGGGCCTTGTCTCAGATGCACTCGATACAGTGGTAGCTGTATCGTGCCCAGACAAGGATGTCGAGACGGTCGCTGTCTGCGGTGGCGCAGGCGGAAGCTTCATCCCTGAACTTATAAAGCAGGAAGTGGATGCGTTTATCACAGGAGAGGTAAGACACAATGAATATCTTGAGGCACGTGAGCACGGCCTTGCAATGCTCAGCGCCGGTCACTATGAGACTGAAGAGATATCTATGCCTGTGCTTATGAATCTTCTTATGAAAGAATTCCCGGATATCGAAATGAAGTATTTCGAGGATCCAATCGTTGAATATATCGGCTAAGAGGTGAAACCATGTCACTCGATGGCATCTTTCTTCATTGCTTGAAGATTGAACTTGAAAACAAAATAGTTGGTGCCAAAGTTGACAAGGTGTTCGAGCCTACCAAAGAGGACATCATTTTAAGTCTTAGGACGAGAAATGATGGCACAAAGAAACTTCTTCTCTGTGCCCGTGCCAATAGTCCGCGTGTCTCTATTACGAATGCTGTATATGAGAATCCGGACACGCCACCTATGCTTTGCATGTTGCTTCGCAAAAGGCTCGGTGGCGCAACCGTCACTGCCATTCGTCAGGACGATACGGACCGTATCCTCTATATCGACTTTCTCGCAACCAATGAGATGGGCGAGAAAGAGCGACTCTCTCTCATCGTTGAGATTATGGGACAGTATTCCAATGTCATCCTCATAAACAGCGATAATATAATTGTCGATGCTCTAAAGAGAGTCGACTACAGCAAGTCATCATATCGTTTGGTACTTCCAAATGTTGATTATAAATGGCCTCCGAAACAGGACAAACTTAATGTCTTCACTGCGGAGGATAAAGAACTTCTCGGAAGACTTTCAGTTAGCACAGGAAAGACATACCTCGCTGCAATCGAGGGAATATCTCCACTTGTTGCAAGAGAACTTGAAGGCAAGCCTCAGATGGAGGCAGTCGAACTTCTTAGAAGTTACAAGGACGGCTCCGATAAGTTCTATCTCCTAAAGGACGAGAACGGTAAACCGTTCGAATTCTCCTTCATGCCAATCAATCAATATGGCGCTGCTGTCACGGTCGAAGAGTATGACAGTGCATCGGAACTTCTCGATGACTACTATGCAACTCGCGACAGCATTGAGCGAATGTCTCAGCGCACCTCGAGTATCCGAAGGATTCTTCAGAATGCAAAGGAGAGAACCCTTCGTAAGCTTGACGCCCAGAGGGGCGAGCTTCTCGAGTGCGACGACAGAGAGACACTTCGCATCTATGCGGAACTTATCAATGCCAATCTCTATAAGCTTGAGAAGGGCAGAGATTTCTATGAACTTGAAAATTATTATGATGATAATAAGATTTTAAAAGTTCCAGCAGACCCAGCGTTGACACCTGCTGCGAACTCACAGAAATATTTCAAGCTCTATAAAAAGACTTTCGCAAGAGAGAAGAAACTCAAGGAACAGATTGATCAGAATATGGCTGACCTTGAGTATATCGACTCGGTTATGGATGCACTCTCAAGAGTTGAGAATGAGAAAGATATCTCCGCAATAAGAGCAGAGCTCACAGCGGAGGGATATATCAGCAACAAATATGCCCTATCAGGAAAACTCTCAAAGAAGGGTTATCAGAAGGGCAAAGCAGCACCTTCACTTCCACCTATAAAGTACATAACTTCAGATGGATATACGGTGCTTGTAGGCCGCAACAATCTTCAGAACGACAAGCTCTCAATGAAGACGGCGGCTAAACTTGATATGTGGATGCATACCAAGAACTTCCCTGGTTCACATGTAATTATTGAGAATCAGGATGGCAAGGTATCCGATCAGGCGATTGAAGAGGCAGCGATTATTGCAGCCTTCCATAGCACCGCCGGTGATGCAAAGAAGATACCGGTTGATTACACACTCGTGAAGAATTTGAAGAAGCCGACAGGCGCAAGACCTGGTAAGGTCATCTTTCACGAGAACTGGACGATTTATGCGGATCAAAATCCGGAATTTGTAGAGGAACACAGAGTAAAGGAGTAAGAGATGATTATTCGTGCCTATGCCAAGATAAATATCGCTCTCGATATTCTTGGAAAAACGAATGACAATTATCATAGTCTTTTCACTGTTATGCAGTCGATAGGTATCTACGACGATGTAACGGTGGAACTTCTTCCGACTTCCAAAGTTGAAATCACTTGTTCCAATTCGGCTCTTCCGACTGATAAGAACAACATAGTCTATAAGGCCTATGACAAGTTCTTTACACATCTTGGAAAGAAACCTTTCCCTGGTGTTAAGATTGATATTGATAAGCACATTCCTTTCGAGGCCGGCCTTGCCGGGGGAAGCGCGGACGGTGCGGCAGTCCTTGTCGCTCTGAACATTCTCTCTGGTGCGAACCTTGATATCGAGGAACTCTGTTCCATCGGTGCCAAGGTCGGTGCAGACGTTCCGTTCTGCATCAAGGGTGGCACGATGGTGGGCCTCGATATCGGTCAGGTGCTAGCACCTCTACCACCACTTACTGTACCTTATATCGTATTGGTTAAGCCAAAGCAGGGCGTTTCCACGAAAGCGGCATATGACGCTTTCGATACCGCAAGCGGTATCCGCCATTGCGACAAGGAGGGCATCCTCCGCGCCCTTGTCAGCGGCAACAACGACGAACTCTACCCGAGAGTTCAGAACATCTTCGAACAATTTGTCGAGGTGCCTGACAGGGTAGAGATTAAATCAATCATGAGGGCACATGGCTGCAGAGCAACCTGCATGTCCGGCTCCGGTCCATCTGTATATGGACTCTATGATAACGAAATTAAAGCACGCAGCGCAGCTGCAGAACTTTTAGATAAATGGCAAGAGACCTTCGTCTTAAAACCGATGACGAGCGGCCTCGAAATAATAGGAGAGTGATACTATGAGCAAGAAATTCGTAAGCGCGATCTCACTTATTCTTGTAATGCTTTTCACAATGTCTATTGTCGCTTTCGCAGAGGATCCAACAGAACCTCCTACAACGGAGCCGTCGACAACTGCATCTACAACTAAAGCATCTACAACCAAGTCGACGACAAAGCAAAACACAACGACAACAACAGCAGCTCCGAAGCCTGCACCAAATGCATCTGTAGGCGAGGAGGGTGTATCTGAGTATATCGGTGAAGAGACCACAGCAGAGGAATCCACCACAGAGAGTACAACTGCTCCACATACTGAAGATGTTACTGAAGAAGATGTTGACCTTGTCGCAGAAAATGAAAGAGTGAAAAGAATCACTATCATTATTGGTATTGTGGCTTTAGTACTTATCGCTATAGTTGGCATTATTTGTTTAATAGTTTTCAAGAAAAAGCAGGGAGACTACGAGGATGAAAGCGGATACGACCCTCTCGACACAGATTACAAAGGATAACGAGGAAAGTGTAGAGAGCGAACTTCGAAATACTGGCTCGCATCTTCTAACTTGCATCAAGTGGATTGGCCTCGCTATTTTTATGGGTGCCATCTTAGGACTTATTGCAACAGCTTTTGCTTATTCTTTGGACTATGTCACTGACATTAGAATATCGAAACCGTGGATTATCTTGGGTCTTCCAGTAGCCGGTCTTCTTATTACTTTCCTTTATGAGAAATTTGGCTCTGATGTAATGAAGGGTACCAACACGGTCCTCGCATGTATCAACTCAGATGACAAGGTGCATTTTATAATGGCACCTCTCATCTTCGTTACATCAATTATTTCGCATGCGTTCGGTGCATCTGTCGGCCGTGAGGGCGCAGCCCTTCAAATGGGTGCCGGCATAGGCCATTCTCTCGGCAAACTTCTAAAGTTCGACGAGAATGACCGAAAACTGCTCATCATGACAGGCATGGCCGCAGCATTCGCAGCACTTTTCGGCACACCGCTTGCAGCAAGCATATTTGCGATGGAAGTAATTTCAATCGGAGTTATGTACTATGTTGCTTTGGTGCCTTGTCTTGTTGCATCACTCACAGCATTTAATCTCGCGAAGTTTCTTGGAGTGGAATATCCAAACTACGCCGATATTGTAGTTCCAGATTTCACACCGTATTCAGTTTCTATGACTGCACTTATGGCAGTTATCTTTGCCGCTTTCTCAATCCTTATCTGTGTCGGATTTGCATACACAGAGAAGGGACTTGATAAGTGGCTTAAAAATCCATATATCAAAGTTATCGTTTCGGGACTCTTTATCATTCTTGCAACATTCATAGTTGGCAATCAGGATTATAATGGCCTGGGTTCGGCAATCATTGCCGACGCAATCTCGGGCAAGGTAATCTGGTACGCATGTCTTATAAAACTCCTCTTCACATCAGTATCACTCGGAGGCGGATATAAGGGCGGCGAGATTGTTCCAACTCTCTATATGGGTGCAACCCTCGGTTGCGCACTGGGATTGCTCTTCGGCCTCCCAGCGGGCTTCTGCGCAGCAGTCGGCATGATTGCTGTATTCTGTGGTGTAACCAATTCACCAATCTCATCAATCCTGATTGGCATTGAACTCTTTGGCTCAGAGGGACTTTGGTTCTTCTGTATCGCAATCGCTCTTTCATACATGCTCTCAGGATATTTCTCAATTTATAAAAACCAAATTATTATCTACTCAAAATACAAGACTAAATTTATTCATAAACAAGCAACTCGCTAATTAGGAGGACCAAATGGCAAACAATTTCGTAATCACAATAGGTCGTCAATCTGGTTGCGGCGGTGGTATAGTAGGTAAGACTCTCGCAGACGCACTTGGCATTGAATATTATGATAAGAATATTATTCATCAGCTTATCGCTGACGACTGTGGCATCGACGAGGACCTCGTCTCTGAACTTATGGAGAGAAAGGGCTCAAGCCTCATTCCAGGTGCTGCAACATATGGCAAGTCCGGTTCCCTTGAGGAGCAGGTATTCCTCTCGAAAGTTAAGATAATAAAAGACCTTGCCGACAATCACTCATGTGTAATCGTCGGCAAGTGTGCTGATTATATTCTTCGTGATTATGAAAATGTTCTCAACATTTTCCTCTACGGCACATATGAGGACAGAATCAAGAGACTTATTGATGAATATCATGAGTATGATTCAATCACAGAGAAGGAACTTAAACATCAAGACAAACGTCGTGCAAAATATTATGAGTTCTTCACAGGACGCGAGTGGGGAGATAAGGAGAGTTATGACATCCTTATCAACACCAAGATCGGCCTTCCTGAAACCGCAAAGATGCTTGAGACTATAGCACGTGAAAGATTTGGAGGTTTTCTTGACTGATGGCTGATTATAATCCAGAAGAAAATAAAATGGGCACAATGCCCGTCGGAAAACTTCTAGTTTCGATGGCTGTGCCTATGATATTGTCGATGCTTGTACAAGCACTCTACAATATCGTTGATAGTATTTTCGTATCGCGTATTTCGCAGGATGCGCTATCAGCTGTTTCACTCGCTTTCTCGCTTCAGAATCTTATGATTGCTGTTGGCGCCGGAACTGGCGTTGGTATCAACGCCTTTCTCTCTAAGAGCCTCGGCGAGAAAGATTTTAAAACAGCTAACCGTGTTGCGAATCACACAATTTATTTCTGGGCAATCTCATATGCGATTTTCCTTATCACTGGTCTATTTGCAACAGAGGCATATTTTAAGTCCCAGACAAATGATCCTAATATTCTGGGATATGGCATTGAATATATGAGAACTATTCTCTGTTGCTCATTTGGTCTTTTCGGCCAGATGTTCACAGAGCGTCTTCTTACAAGCACTGGTCGTACTCTCTATACAATGATCATCCAGATGACTGGTGCGGTTATTAATACCATTCTTGATCCGATTCTTATCTTCGGCCTTCTCGGCGCGCCGAAACTCGGCGTACGCGGTGCCGCTATCGCCACTGTCATTGGACAGAGCACAGCGTGCTTGCTCGGCATAACGCTGAACTTCCTAAAAAACAAAGACATAAAACTCTCGCCGAAATATATGAAGCCATCTTGGAACATCATAAAGAGAGTTTATATTGTAGGTATACCATCTATCGCAATGGGTTCAATCGGTTCAATCATGGTATATGCATTGAACCAGATTCTCATCGCATTCAGCAATACAGCAGTCGCTGTATTCGGCGTATACTTCAAGCTTCAGTCATTCATCATCATGCCGGTACTTGGCCTTAACAACGGTATCATTCCGATTATTGCATTCAACTACGGTGCTCGTAACCGTGCGAGAATTATTAAGACTGTTAAGCTTGCACTTATCTTCGGTGTCACATATATGACACTTGGATTTATCTGCTTTGAAGCTTTCCCTGAGACGCTCCTTATGCTCTTTAAGTCTGGCAACCCAGCAGAGGATGCCGCACTTGTTGAAATGGGCGTACCGGCCCTTAGAATCATCTGTACGCACTTCCTCATCGCAGGTTTCTGTATTGTACTTGGTTCTACATTCCAGGCTCTCGGTAAAGCGGTCAACTCACTCATCGTTTCACTTATGCGTCAGCTAGTTGTCCTCGTGCCTGCAGCATATCTTCTCTCACGCACAGGAGTACTTTCAAACGTATGGTTCGCATTCCCAATCGCTGAGTTCATGTCACTTACTGTGACACTTATTCTCTTCCGTGGAATTCTAAAAATGATAGATTTCGATGGAGCGGCCAGCAAGGAGAATTGGCGAAAGCGTAAGAGAACAGTTAAGTATTAAAAAAATAAGCCCCGACAATTTGTGAAGTTGTCAACAAAAAGTAGACACTAAAAAAGTCCTAGTACCCCAGTTCAGTCCGATACTGAACTGGGGTTTTTCCTTTGCACTTTGTTGAATAGCGATCATTGTTGAAATATTGCACGTATTCATCAATGAGTTTTGGAACGTCTTCGCATCTGTATAATCCAAAGTCAATATACAGTTCTTCCTTAACCCATCCATTAATTGATTCAATGATTGGATTGTCAGTTGGGGTTCCAACCCTTGACATTGATCTCTTCAAATTGGTACAATCAGCATGAGCTTGTTCGAAAGCTCGGGATGAGTAGACAGATCCTTGGTCGGTGTGCAAAACAACTAGGGCTGTCTGCTCTTTTGCTTTTTGTACAAGTTCTTTTAAGCAATCAAAATATGGTTTCACATCTCCTGGCTTCTTAGAAAGCGAGGAAGCAATAATTTCATTGTTAAAGGTATCAAGTATGTATGTCCATTCATACTTGGTACCGTTTTTTGTTTTTAACACCGTCATATCAGAAGCAACAATTTCCATCGGCCTTGTTGCTGTCCATTGACCTGCAACCATATTTGGAAATTTAACGTGTTCTTCTCCTTTGTGATACTTGTATGTTCTTCTTCCTTTAGCTTTGATGTTTGAATATTTGCAGCACTGATGAGCGAGATTGTCAGAGAATACCCATCCAGTTTCACGTCTAATTAAATCCGCCAAACGATGGTATCCATATGTTTTGTGCCTTCCATGAGCATCTAAAAGAAGTTTTGTTAAATCTTCTCGATTCTGCTCATATCTATTAAGTGTTCCTTGTCTTGCTTTCCATTTGTAGTATCCAGAACGATTAACATTTAATATTTCACAAAGCATTTTGACAGGTGCTTCTTCACTCATTTTTTCGATGACTTCATACGTTTTTCTTTTTTCGAAACGCTCTCCCTGTAGGCACCAACTCCTTTCAACATATATTCTTTTTTTAATTTCATGTTTTCTGCTTTGAGTTTTGTGTTCTCTAACTTTAGTCTTTCTAATTCACTTAAGTTCTTGCTTGTGTGAAGCGCAGCATATGGGTTGCCTGAATTTTTTCCTCGATGTTCTTCGAAAAAATAGTCCTCTCCATAATTTATTAACCAATCACGCCATCTAGTAATGGTTTTGTGGCCAGTATTTAATTTTTTCGCAATCTCTTTAGCAGAAGTTTCGCCGTTAACAACCATTTTTGCATATCTAATTTTTTCTTCTGGGGTGTACTTTTTAAACTTTTGCCCTTTTGACGCCATCAAACTAACCTCCTCACAAAATTATTGATTTGCGAAAGCAAAGTTTTCCTTTGCTTTCGATAATTGGACAGTAGCGCAAGCACAAACAGAAGTCAAGGTCTTTAGAGCGAAGCGTACCTTTACTTCTGTTTTGGTTGTGCTACACAAAAAAAGAAAGTAGACACTTTTTTAAGTGTCTACTTTCATCTTACACCTTCACAATTTGTCGGGGCTTTTCTTTTACATATGGAATAAGCTCGCTGTCTGGTACCAAGGCTCACATGTGAGATTGATTCCAAGTCTCTTAAATGTCTTAGCATCAACTTCGGATACGATTACTGAACTATGTGCCTCGCATCCACGGAGCTTGTCGAGACAAGCAAATGCGGCAGCGGCCTTCGGGTCTGTTGCTGCGGCAATTGAGAGAGCGATGAGAACTTCATCGCTGTGGAGGCGAGGGTTCTTTCCGCCGAGTGTCTTGGTCTTGAGCTCCTGGATTGGCTCAAATACAACTGGTGGAATGAGATGATATTCATCTTCAATTCCTGCAAGCTCTTTAAGAGCATTGAGGAGGATTGATGATGAAGGACCGAGAAGATCTGTTGTCTTACCGGTTACAATCTTTCCGTTTGGAAGTTCGATTGCAGCGGCTGGTCCGTCACTCGCTTCCGCTTTATCAAGGGCTGCCTTGATAACAGGGCGTGCATCGGTTGTGATGCCTGCCTGCTTCATAAGAACTTCGAGTTTCATAACTGTCTCGTTGTCTCCGATGCCCTTCTTCTTGTCACACATTGCTGTGTAATAACGACGAACGATTTCCTGGTTGGATGCCTCTACGCAGGCAGCATCATCAACGATGCAGTTACCCGCCATATTTACACCCATATCCGTAGGAGATTTATATGGAGATTTTCCTGAAATCTCTTCGAAGATCGCATTGAGTACTGGGAACACTTCTACATCACGGTTGTAGTTTACTGTGGTCTCACCATATGCCTCAAGATGGAATGGGTCAATCATATTTACATCATTGAGGTCTGCGGTAGCTGCCTCATATGCGAGGTTTACCGGATGCTTCAGTGGAAGGTTCCAGATAGGGAAGGTTTCAAATTTGGCATATCCTGATTTGATACCATGTTTATTATCATGGTAGAGCTGGGAGAGGCATACGGCCATCTTTCCAGAACCAGGGCCAGGAGCTGTAATGACAACGAGTGAACGAGTGGTTTCAATATAGTCGTTCTTTCCGAATCCCTCATCGGATACGATGAGAGGGATGTTACTTGGGTAACCGTCGATTGGGTAATGACAATATACGTTGATGCCGAGATTCTCAAGACGTGTCTTGAAGGCATCTGCTGCAGGCTGGCCCTGGTAACGTGTCATAGCGACACTACCAACATAGAGGCCGTATGCCTTAAATGCGTCGATAAGGCGAAGGATCTCAAGATCATAAGTGATGCCATTATCGCCGCGAGTCTTGTTCTTCTCAATATCTCCGGCGTTGATAGCTATTACGATTTCTGCTTGATCCTTGAGCTGTAAGAGCATCTGAAGTTTAGAGTCTGGCTTGAAACCAGGGAGCACCCTGGATGCATGATAGTCATCGAAGAGTTTACCTCCGAACTCCAAGTAGAGCTTTCCTCCAAACTGTTTGATACGCTCCGAAATATGCTCGGATTGCATCTTTAAATATTTGTCATTGTCGAAACCAATCTTTGTCATTTTGAATCCTTTCCATAAAATTTATCAACTAGTTCTGCGATTACTACATAACGTTTTGTGCCGTTCTTAGTACATGTTGAAAGTGTTACACGGGTATTCTTGTTGTCGCCCACATAATACAGATCACTTGCTGCTTTAGTTGTCTTCGCAAGCGATACTTTATATACATTCACTTCACCTGATGGAAGGAAAATGAATACATAAGGATGAGAGTCATAGAAGTCTTTGTCTCGGAACTTTCTAAGCGTTCCGAACATGGAACCATCCCTTGTGTTGTGACCGTGAATTACCGTGTTGATGTCGCTGAGATCTGGTGAACATGAGCAATCGATAAAGATTGCTCCGAAGTTCGACTTTGTACCATCATATGCATGGCTTAGATAAAAGTCGTTCGTTTCCGTCGCAGCGACGAGCGGGTAATTCACGCCCGTATCCTTTATATAAATCCAGCCGACAACGTCTGGATTCTCTGCGACTATCGTCGCCATATCAACATTTATATCAAGATAATCTCTGTACTTCTCAGGGATATTAGAATTTACTTCTTCGCTCACGTAAGTTTTTCTTGGAGCGGAGTAAATTTTATTTCCCTTGATGTATTTAATTTCGCTAATCACCAACATTATGATGCTGACTACGAAAACTATGATACAGAGAACTTCAATTGCGGTTAATAATTTCTTCTTCATTAAACAATCTCTTTAATTGCGAAGATTACGAGCGGGTAATCTTTTGCATACTCTGAGTATTTTGTTACGTTGAGTTCGAAAGCTTTATTCTTCTTATCTCTGAAAATAAGAACGATTCTGTCCTTCGTCTCGAACTGTGTACGGATGTACTTATAGTCGATGAACTTCTCTACGCTTTGAACGAAGTCCTCTGAGACATAGTTGTCGATGAGATCTCTCATCATCTCTTTATGGCTTTCGAACTGGCTTGCGTAGTTGTCATACTCGCTCTTTCCTGTTGAATATACGAGCTTGCTCATCTCATTGTCGAGGTCGATTACATATACGAGAATATGGTCGTGGAGCAATTGCTTGAGCACCGTCTCGTTGAACGCCTGTGTCTTATCAAGCTCGTTCTTCTTCATGATCTCATCAATCGGAAGTGCGTTGAAATAGAACACTTTATGTCCTGAGCCCTCGCTTATTGGCGTAAGGCGCACGCGATACCAGTGATATTCGTTGTCGAGCCTGCTTATCATAAGCACGTCGAAACGAATAAGCCTCATGCTCTCGTGCGCGTCGCTTAAGTTCTTAAGCGACAACTCGTTTTTAATCCTACTAGCGAATAGTGGATGTACGCTTTTAAGGGTGATGTCAACGAGCTCCTGCACCTTCATATCCTCAAAATCCGAGTTGTCGCGTAGCCCATAGCACGCATCCTCGGTGAGGTCTATAACGACATTGAAAGCAAATGTTGTCTCCAAATATTCTGATACAATTCGTTCCATTCGGTTACGATCGCCCATAAAAGCACCTTCCTTTCTGGAGCTGGAAACGTGACTCGAACACGCGACCTGCTCATTACGAATGAGCTGCTCTACCAACTGAGCTATTCCAGCATAATAAAGCTTATATATTTTAATATAAGTTACATACCAATATATAATACACGGTTTAGCACTTTGGCGCAA
Source organism: Acutalibacteraceae bacterium (assembly GCA_045629305.1). Lineage (GTDB taxonomy): Bacteria > Bacillota > Clostridia > Oscillospirales > Acutalibacteraceae > UBA1227. Next base: position 48,592 of record JAZQQZ010000019.1, read on the forward strand.
GGCAGTATCTTCTTAGAAAATATTTAGTATTTCAAAATGTTGTAAAAAAAGAGTTGACAAATACAAGATTTTGAGTACAATAAAATTGTACGATACAAAATGTATGTACATAAGGAGGTAATTATGGCGAACGAAATTTTTGCAGCAAGGATTAAATTATTAAGACAAAATAAAGGATTAAGTTTAGACCAGTTAGCAAAAGAACTCCAAATCAACAAGAGCCGTGTAGGCATGTGGGAAAGCTCTGGCACTATACCAAGAGAAGACGTATTGATTAAATTATCTCAATATTTTGATGTATCAACAGATTATCTTCTTGGAAATGATACTATGAAAGGTAATATGCCTTCAAATAGTGAAATACAAAGGTTACAACGTGGCCTTGAAAAACTTAATGATGAAGATTTAAAGAGAGCTGAAGATATGTTAAAACTAGTATTTAAAGATATTTTTGAGGAGGATCAGTATTAAGTGGGAGATAGTAATCCAAATTTTTCTAAAGCATATTGTGCCGCAAATGAAATATTGGTTAAATCAAGCCTAATTTCAAATTTCCCTTTTGATGCAATTAGTTTGGTTAGAGATGAATCTGATATTTCGTTTTGCTCTTTTTCAAGAGCAAAAGAAAAATATTCATTAAATATGATCGATTTTGGAAGCAAATCTGCAATAATTTTTGAATATGCCGGTATGCATATTATTTTTTGTAATGATAGCCATGTTGAAAATAGGCAACGATGGTCAATTATTCATGAATTTGGTCATTATGTTTTAAACCACAAGATGAATGTAAGTAAAAATGATCCTTTATATAAAAACCAAGAGATAGAAGCAAATTGTTTTGCTGCACAAATATTGATGCCGGAACAGATTATTCGCCAATTTGAAAAAAGAGGTAAAGGAATTACGGTAGAATTTTTAATGAATTCTTTTAAAGTTACTAATGATGCGGCAGATAAAAGAATTATTACTATGCAAAATTATCAATCAGAGTGGCATTCTCGTAGAGAGTGCGAATATGATGATATTATTATTCAGAAATTTTCTAGTTTTACTAATAAAATAGCTCCATTTCCTAAAAATTATTTTGATTTTGAAGAAGAATTTGAACTTGAAAATGAACGTTCAAAGTGGAGCTTTTAATAAATGCCTATGAAAAGAGGTGGTAAAATTGATTGTAGTTAATAAAAATAGAAAATGCGCTATACAAGTTGGTGCGAACAACTTGAATAACGCAATTTCCTCGGATGTTGACATCCATATGTGTATATATAATTATGCCAACTTTCGAGGAAATATTCAAGCATATATTTTTAAATTTTTAGAAAGAAGGCATAATAATGTCAAAAATTAATTCTACCCGCAGTGGGTGTAAAGACGTTTTCAACGCATTTTTGGTTGAAGATGTATCAAAATATTTTGGAGATATTGAGATACCTCCAATATCTCCAACAAATGAAGTTCCAAATAAGTTGATTTTGTTTTCAAAGGCATTAAAATGCACTGATTATGATCAGTGGGTGTGCTTTTATGAAGACGATACTTCGTTTGAAAGGATTTGGCGAAATCCAAAAAAATATTTGCCTATATTAAAAAAATTTAATGGAGTAATCGCTCCTGACTTTAGTCTTTATAGAGATATGCCACTTGTTATGCAACAGTGGAATACATATCGTAGTAGAGCAATTGGCCATTGGCTTCAGTTTAATGGGATTAATGTAATAGCGAATGTGAGAGCTAGTGATAGTCGTTCTCATTCGTTTTGTTGCTTAGGATTAGAACAGGGCGGAACAATTGCTATAGGTTCTCATGGATGTATCAAATTGAGATCGGATAGATTATATTTCATAGATAATCTTAAGTTTATTGTAGAAACATTAAATCCTACAACTATTGTCATATATGGTAGAGCACCTGATGAAATTTTTGAGTTTTGTAAGTTGCGCGGCATTAATATAGTTTCGTTTGAATCTGATTATGCCATTAGCCGAAAGGCGGTGGTATGATATGGGCGCGGGTTATCATGGTGGATTTGGGAAAACTTTTGGGTCTTCTCATTATGCTTATGGCGATGCGACCTTTATGGGCGACAGGGAAGATTTTTTAAAAAATATTAAAAATCGTAAAGATGTCGACATAAACGGGCAATTTGATTTAATAGCACATGGTTCTCTTTCTCATGTAGAAATTGAACATAATGGAGCGACAGTCAAGATTAATTCTAGAGTTGCCGCAAGACTTATAAAACAACTTCCAGGATATCACGGTCAAGATATTCGTTTGCTATCTTGCAACACAGGAGCAAAAAATGCTAGTTTTGCGCAAGATTTAGCAAACAAGTTGAATGTAAAGGTACATGCTCCCACTACATATCTTTGGGCTGGTGCAGATGGAAATCATTTTGTAACAGGGGGTAAACTTGTTAATGGAGAACTCGTGCCGGACTATAGCAAACCTGGACATTTTAAAACTTATTATCCACAGAGGAGGAAAAAATAATGATATGTGATAGATGTAACTCCGAGATGAAATATTTTGAGGAAGGAAGATCTTGCGGTTGGAGATGTGAGACATGCGATAATTCGATTGCAACTTCCCTTGTTGAAGCAATTTATAATGATACAAAGGAGTATACAATTATGCTCCTTCCGAATGATGATGCTTCAATTGGTGCATTAAAAGTTTTATCAAAAATTACTTCCGGAAATTTTATTTCGGCAAAAGAATTGTTAAAGAATGCTCCAGTTGTTTTACTTACATCTAATGCTGTGGAGGTAAGAGATATTAAAGAAAAATTAGATTCTGTGAAATTAAACTACTCTATATCTCCAACATTTGATTACTAATTTATTGAAAGAGAGAATAGGATTTTCCTACTCTCTCTTTTTTTATGAATGTTTAATTAAGTGTCAAAATCTTGATATATTTACCTAAATATGGTATTATTAATTATCTATTATATATTATATATACTATATATAAGGAGAAAGACATGGAAGAATTACTTGAAATCTTGCAGGAACTCCACAGTGATGTTGACTATGAGACAGAGACAGGTCTTATTGATAAGGGTATTCTCGACAGTTTCGACATCGTATCTCTCGTTGCTGAAATTGGCGACACATTTGATGTTGAGATTAGCGCAGAGCATCTCATCCCAGAGAATTTTAATAGTGCTAAAGCTCTCTATGCTTTAATCCAATCACTTGAAGACTAAGGACTTATATGCTTTTTACATCATATGAATTCATTGCCTTCGTGGCAGTGTTCTTCCTGCTTTACTATATAGTACCTAAGAAGTGCCAGTATCTTCTGGTGCTTTTATTCAGTTATCTTTTCTACTATATAGCGAACCCCGTTTTCCTCATTTATATCCTTATTACGACCGTCACGGTCTATCTTATTGCACTTATCTTGCAAAAGAATTTTGATGAGCAGGAACTCTATCTCAAGGAGAAAAAAGAGGAACTTACAAGAGAAGAAAAGAAGAAATATAAATCTATCCAGAAGAGCAAACGCGCACTCTGGGTAGATTTAGTGCTTGTTATAAACGTTGGAATACTTGCACTGGTCAAGTATTCGGGCTTCCTTTTCAAGGGAATTAACCTAAGTTTTATGGGACTTGTAATCCCAATGGGTATCAGTTATTACACGATTCAGGCAATCGGCTATGTCCTCGATGTTAAGAGAGGAATGGTAAAAGCGGAGAAGAATTTCTTCAAGGTTGCACTCTTCGTTTCGTTCTTCCCACAGCTAGTCCAGGGTCCTATTTCAAGATATGCGGATCTTACGGAGACACTTTATGGTGAGCATAAATTCGATTACAAGCAGTTCACCTTCGGCCTCCAGAGGATACTCTGGGGCTTCTTCAAGAAGCTTGTAATCGCAGATAGGCTGCTGCCGACAATTATCACAATCACAGGTGATATTGATAAATACAATGGAGCGTATGCGCTCCTTGCGATGTTCCTTTACACAGCTGATTTGTATGCCGATTTCACAGGTGGTATCGATATCACAATCGGTATCGCACAGAGCATCGGCGTGACTGTGAAGGAGAACTTCATCAGGCCATATTTCTCGAAGTCACTCAAAGAATATTGGCGTAGATGGCATATCACAATGGGAACATGGTTCCGTGATTATATCTTCTATCCAGTATCGATGAGCAAGCCGCTTCTTAAGCTTTCAAAGTTCCTTAAGAAGAATGTTGGCGAGCGAATCGGCAAACGAGCTCCTGTATATATTTCCTCGTTTGCAGTGTGGTTCGTCACCGGCATATGGCACGGTGCGAATTGGACCTTCATTGTATGGGGCCTTCTCAACTGGTTCATTCTTATGGTATCCGAAGAGTTCGAGCCACTTTACGAAAAGTTCCAGAACAAGACGCACCTTGATCGGAAGACATGGTATAGAGGATTCCAGGCACTTAGGACTTTCTTCCTCGTAACCTGTCTCAAACTCTTCGACTGTTACAGCAGCGTGGGCGACACATTCAGAGCCTTCGCGTCAATGGTAACAGTGAAGAATTACAATATATTCTTCGACGGCACAGTGCTCACACTGGGCCTCAGCGCGAAGGATTTCATCGTTGTCGCCCTCGCAATTCTCGTGGTATTCACCGTGAGCCTTATCCAGAGGTCCGGTTCAGTTCGCGAGAAAATTGCGAAGAAACCATTTGCATTTAGAGCTACAGTATGGGGTGCTCTCATAGTTGTAACTCTTGTCTTCGGTGCTTATGGTATCGGCTACGATTCAAGCCAGTTTATATACAACAGATTTTAATAGGTGGTAAATAGTATGAGTAAAACGAAAAAAATTATTCGTGCATTTATCGCCGTAGTGATAATTGCAGGAATAATCTTCTTGCTGACAAAAATCCTTATGCCGAAGTACAACACCGGCGTTCTCGAAGGCTCACTTGTCGCCGAGTACTACGAGGAGGAGAATAAGGAATTCGACGTTATATTCGTCGGCGACTGTGAGGTCTACGAGAACTTCAGCCCGGCGAAACTTTGGACTGAGTACGGAATCAATAGCTATATCCGTGGTAGCGCTCAGCAGTATATCTTCCAGTCATATTATCTGCTGGAAGATACGCTTCGCTACTATACTCCGAAGGTTGTTGTATTCAACATCCAGTCACTCCAATACAATAAGTCTCAGTCTGAGCCATATAACAGAATGAGCATTGATGGAATGAAATGGTCAAAGTCGAAAGTGAACTGCATTAAAGCATCCATGACAGAGGATGAAAGTTTCATTGACTACGTCTTCCCAATTCTCCGATATCATTCGAGATGGAGTGAAATCACATCTGATGATTTCAAGTATATGTGGAAGACTGTTAAGAACTCATATAACGGATATTATATGAGAGTCGACAGCAAAGCTGCAGAGAATGTGCCAGAGGGCATGCCTCTCACAGATTACAGTTTCGGTGAGAACGCATGGTCATATCTTGATAAGATGAGAGAACTCTGTGATGCCAATGGCATCCAACTTATCATGATAAAGGCGCCGTCACTTTATCCTTACTGGTATCCACAGTGGGATGAGCAGGTGACTGAATATGCGGAGAAATATGATCTCCCATATATCAATTTACTTGAATACACCGATGAAATCGGTCTTGATTATACGAAAGACACTTATGATGCAGGACTTCATCTTAATCTCACTGGTGCAGAGAAAATGTCAGTCTATTTCGGAAAGATTCTTCGAGATGAATATGATGTTCCAGATAGACGAGACAGCAAAGAAATCTCCGCTATATGGGAGAACAATCTTAAACTTTATGAAGCAGAGATTGAAAGACAGTGCGACTACTACAATGTAGAACTCACGAGGTGACCATATTGAATCAGACACCGAGGCAAAGGCCTCCTAGGAGGCCTCCTGACAGACCGCTAACTCCAGAGGAGTTTGCACGTGCAAGAGCACGCAGGAATGCTAGGATTGCAGCTAGAAAGAAAATGATGAGAAGAAGGAGAATTACGACAATGGTCGTACTCTCTATCTTCCTTCTTATCATTGCAAATGTAATATATCAGTGTATAGTTACTCGAAATTCATTGACCGTGAACACCGGAGTGAGCATATCTGCATCTGACTATTTGAGATTTAAGAGCCGCAAGGCTAAATTTACAAATCCAGAGGAATTTGATATCAATAAACCAGGTGAGTATAAGGTCCATGTAAGAGTAGGTCTTAAAAGACATAAGGTTAAACTTGTTGTCGAGGATCACGAAAAACCGGTTATAAATGGTGCACGCGATATGATCGCTTATGTCGGCGGCAGCATCGCCTATAGAAGTTTCATAACTTATACAGATAATGCCGGTGCAGACAACGTAAAGCTCGACATAGATTCGAGCGCCGTTGATCTTAACACCGCTGGTGAATATACAGTAACTTGCACGGCTACGGATGCTGCTGGCAACAAAGCGACAGCAACATTCCCAGTTGAGGTTGTAGAACAAACCTACACAGAGGAAGAACTCTTCAAAGAGTGTGACAAGATAATAAAATCAATCATCAAAGATAATATGACAAAGGCAGAGCAAGTGGAGCAGATTTACCTTTATGTAAGACACCATATGTCTTTTGTCAACACATCTGAGAAAGGCGATTGGATAAAAGCTGCAATGACAGGTATTAAAGAAAAGAGCGGTGACTGCTACGTATATGCTTGCTATACAAGAGCACTTCTCACAAAAGCGGGCATTAAGTGTATGGAAATAAAGAGAATTCCGACAGACAACGGAGTCCATAGCAACCACTATTGGAATCTTGTAGATGTCGAGGATGGTCACGGCTGGTATCACACAGATCCATGTCCGAGACATGATAGCAATCCAAAGATTATCATGTGGACTGATGCCGAGCTCATGGAATATTCAACGGCACACGACAATTGTTATAACTACGATAAATCAATTTATCCTAAAATCTCTTAAGAGAAGAGGCAAGCGAAAGTGGCAGAGAAGAATCAGAAGAAATCTCTTGGCAAGGCTCCAAAAATCGCAATTGGTATCTTGGCAGTAGCAGCTGTAATTATTGGCGCATTTTTCGGTTTTAAGGCATTTGCAGTTTATGGCTCTGCAAGAGTCGAGGTGTGCACGAAGGTGCTCGCATCCGACTTTGCAAAGACAGAATCTGTCGCTGTCTCATTTATAGATGAGAAAGAATTTGATACAACCATCCCAGGACTTTATAAAATCCATTTAAAAGTTGGACCTCTCAAATATACAGTAAAACTCAATGTAGAAGATACAGTCGCACCTAGTCTTACACTTAAAGAGATAAGTGTCGGCAATGGTGAGGCTGTGGAACCAGAGGCTTTTGTTGATGTATGCGAGGATAATACAGAAGTTAAATTCACATATGAAAAAGAGCCTGATTTTTCTAAGAATGGAGAGCAGGAGATTACAGTTATTGCAACTGATCTCGGCGGAAATCAGACTAAGAAAACAGTTAAGGTTCTCATAACTCCAGTTGTTAACAAGCTCACATTTGAGGCAGGCGACGAATTCCCAGAAGCAACTGCTTTCCTCGGTGAGAATAGTACTGGCGAAAAAGCAGAGTTTAAATTTGCAGATGGCTTCGACAAGAAAAAGGTTATGAGACATGTCGGAACGACAGAGCTCATTGTCGCAATTGACGGTAATGAATATAAGACAAATCTTGAAGTTGTCGATACTAAAGTACCTATACTTAAAACAAAAGATTATAGTGGATATACACTTATTTCCATAAATGCGAAAAGCCTTGTTTCATCCTGCTCGGATAAAACTGATGTAACTTACTCGTTTGAAAAATCTCCAAATCTTAAACTTGTTGGCACTCAGGATGTCACAGTCATTGCAAAGGATGAAGGTGGCAATGAGACAAAAGTCTCTGCAAAGATCACTTTGAAAAAGGATACAGAGGCACCTGTAATCAAAGGAATAAAAGATAGAACAGTCTATATCGGAAAGACAATTTCTTATAGAAAACTTATCACAGTAACAGATAATGCTGGTGCTGGCAATGTAAATCTTAAGATTGATTCAAGCAAGGTTAATCTTAAAAAGAAGGGCACTTATACTGTCAATGTAACAGCGACAGATAAGGCTGGGAATAAGTCCACTGCATCTTTTAAGGTAACAGTAAAAGAGAGGACATATTCGCAGGCAGAACTCAATGAACTATGTGATGAGATACTTGCTAAGATTATAAAGAGTGGCATGTCTAAGAAACAGAAAGTAACTGCCATCTATAACTATGTAAGAGGAAATCTCTATTTCGTCAGCACATCCGATAAGAGCAGTTATACGAAGGCTGCAATTATTGCAATTGAGACAAAGAGGGGCGACTGCTTTAATTATGCTGCACTCTCTAAAGCACTTCTTACAAGAGCGGGCATAAAGAATTCTGACATTAGAAAGATCCATGTAAATGCAGGCAGACATTCTGATCATTACTGGAATCTTGTAGATATCGACGGAAAAGGCTGGCGCCATTTTGATGCCTGCCCAAGGTCCGGTTCTTCGGAGAGAATTATTCTTTGGGGTGATGCAAAGCTTATGGCTTTCTCTAAGGCTCATAATGACAGCCACAATTATGATCATTCCAAATATACGGGTATCGTAGAGGAGTAGGATATGCAAAAAAATGTACTTGATTACCTTTACGAAACAGTAAAGGTAAAACCGGACAAGGTCGCTTTTGCATCCGACAAAGAGAGCTTTACATTCTCTGATGTAAAGCATACATCGGATAAAGTAGGCTCATACCTTGCCGGTCGTGACATTTATAAAAAACCAGTTATTGTTTTTATGAGGAGAGCACCTCGTGAGATAGTAACATTTCTCGGTGTTATAGCATCTGGCAATTTTTATGTTGCTATCGATGAGGAGATGCCAGCATCAAGGATTGATTTGATTTTAAAGAACACGCAGTCTCCACTCGTCATCTGTGATGAGGAGCTTATCTCGACTGCGCGTGGTTTTGATTTCACTGGTGAAATCGTATCTTATGATGATGTGATAAAAGCAGAGATTGATTCATCGGCTCTTGCTTCTATATATGAGAAACAAATTGATAAGGACCCTATTTATATCGTTTTCACATCTGGCTCAACCGGTGTACCAAAGGGTGTAGTCGGATGCCACAGAGCCGTTATTGATTACGCCGATGCATTGTCGGAAACACTTGGCTTCTCGGAAGATACCGTCTTCGGAAGCCAGGCGCCTCTCTACTTCGACGCATGTTTTAAAGATGTGTTCCCGACACTGAAATTCGGCGCTACGGCTTATATCATTCCAAAGCCACTTTTTATGACTCCTATTAATCTCGTCGAGTATCTTAACGAGAAAAAGATAAACACACTTTGCTGGGTAGTATCTGCGCTTACAATGATTTCCGCATTTGGAACATTTAAGAAGATAAAACCTCTATATGTGCATACGATAGCTTTCGTCGGCGAGGTATTTCCAATCAAGCAATTTAATCGTTGGAAAGAGGCTATGCCGGACACAGCATTCACCAACCTTTATGGCCCTACAGAGGGCACTGGTGTCTGCTGCTATTACAAAGTCGACCGTAGTTTTGAACTCGACGAAGTGATTCCAATCGGAGGACCTCTTTGCAACACAAAGCTTATGCTTCTGAAAGACAGGAAAGAACTTGCTGGAGACGGTGAAACTGGAGAGATATGCATAAGTGGTACATCTATTACTCTCGGATATTACAACAATCCAGAGAAGACTGCGGAGAGCTTTATCAAAAATCCTTTAGATGATTCGGAAATCATTTACTGTACCGGAGACCTTGGCAAGTACAATGAGAATGGCGATTTAACTTTTGTATCTAGACAGGATTTTCAAATAAAACATATGGGACATCGCATAGAACTTGGAGAGATTGAGGTCAATGTCAACATGGTTGACGAGATCAAATTCTCTGGTTGTATCTACGACAAAGAAAAAGGCAAGATAGTTCTTTTCTATGTCGGAGATATAAGCGAGGGTGACCTTACAGCCGAGCTTCGCCTAAAACTTCCAAGATATATGCTTCCAAATAAAATAATTAAATTGTCTGAGATGCCACTCACACCAAATGGTAAAACTGATAGGATAGCACTTTCAAAAATTTATGAAGGATAAGGAGTAACATCATGAAAAAATTTATAGCGATTTTACTTACACTTGTAATGGCATTCGCACTCGCAGCTTGCGGTGGCGAAAAGGTAATAACAAGAGATGGTGACAATGAAGATGCAAAAGATGGAGCAAAGCCATATGTATTTGTCTATAACGATGTAGAGATTCCAATTCTCGCAGAGGCAAATGGTGTAATGGAAAAACTTCCAGAGCCATCTACAAAGTTTGAAGCACCAAGCTGTGCCTTCGGTGAACTTGATACAACTTATACATTCCCTGGAATTGAGATAGGTACATATCAAGAGAATGGCATTGAATATATCTCTTATGTCTTCTTAAAGGATGACTCAGTTGAGACACCTGAAGGTATCTATATCGGCGCAGATGCTGCGAAGGTAGAGGAGACTTATGGTGAGCCAACATCTAAGACAGATAATTCTATTACATATCTCGCAAGTGATATGAAACTCATATTCTTTATTGAGGATGGAATCGTTTCTAATATCCAGTATTTCAATATCGTTCTCGATTGATGATAATTGACTAATATCGGTCAGTATGATAACATTAATCATTATTTACTATATTTAATATATAGGAGGAACATTATGAAGAAATATTTAAGTATTCTACTCGCTCTTGTTATGGTTTTCTCATTTGCAGCATGTAACAAGAAGGGTAAGGCAGAACCAAAGAAAAAGAATGAGACAGAGGCAGTTAATTTAATCACTTCTGATAAGAAACTTTATAAAACTGCTAAGATGATTCAGAATAAGAACTTCACAGTACAGACATATTACGAGGATAAGGAAGAAGGCCAGACACTCGTATCTTGCACATATCAGGAAGGCTATTATTACTTCTATCTTCAGTCTAAGGATTTAGGCTACCTTGTAAGTCCTGATGGAAAGAAGTACATGGTAAATCAGAAGGGCGCAACTTATGTTGAACTTACTGATGCAGTTATAAACAAGTATAAACTCAGTGACTATGTTTCAGCATTTGAGCAATTCCTTAATTACACTTATGGAATCGCATATACATTCCAGTATCTCTATCCAACTGATGTAACTCTCAATGATGCTACATATACTACAGAGGCTTATATCAACAATGATTCTCGTGAGTACTATGTATTCTTCTATGACAATGCTGACAATGTTGTAATGTACAGCATTCAGAGTGTTGATGATCAGTCTAAGGATCCAGTTTCTATATCTTGCACATATAGCGTTCCAACACCAGAGACAGGAAAGTTCCAGACAATGCTTTCTTCTTTCCAGGCTGTTGATGCTACACAGGCTATAAGTGGCAACTAAGTTATGGAACTTAAGATTAAATATTTTAGCGATAAAATAGAAAAGCTTCGTTACATCGACGGGAAGTCCGATTGGATTGACCTTCGCGCCGCAGAAGATGTGGTGCTGAAGGAGGGCGAGTGGAAACTTATTCCACTCGGTGTCGCAATCGAACTTCCGGATGGATACGAGGCACATGTTGTTCCTCGTTCTTCAACATATAAGAATTTTGGAGTAATTCAGACCAACAGCATGGGTGTTATAGATGCCTCATACTGTGGTGATAATGACCAGTGGTACTGGCCAGCACTTGCAATGCGTGACACTGAGATTCATGTAAATGATCGCATCTGTCAATTTCGTATTATGCAGAATCAGCCGCACATTGATTTTATCGAGGTGGACCACCTCGACGGCAAAGACCGCGGTGGCTTTGGTTCTACAGGAAGAAATTAATGCTTGCAAGATTATAATTATATGTTATAATTCATTTACAATTTAAAAGAGTCGTTGATAGAGGCGCGGCAAAGAAGAGTAGCTCTCCACAATACCGAAAACACGGTCGAGAGTGAAAGGCGAAGCCGCCGAAGCGTTTGATTCGTGTTTTCGGATCTCTCGGCTGGACCGTTATGAAATACATAACGGACTGTCACATTTTTATGTGGAGAGCTGTCATTACTATAACCGCAAATTGGTGAGGTCGTGATAGTATCACGACCTCTTTTTTATTGATATACTAATTTGGAGGTTTTCGAAATGGAAAACAAAAAGAAAATTTCTGCTGAGGCGATAGGCGCAATTGCTTTCGTAATTCTCTTTATCGTTCTTTGCACATTTACCGGAAGCATTATGGAAGCTGGCGGCACACTTTGGGCACTTCTTCCACCGGTATTCGCTATTTGCCTTGCACTTATTACCAAGGAAGCTTATTCATCACTTTTCCTCGGTACAGTACTTGGCGGTTTGCTCGCAGCAAACTTTAACCCAATTGGCACAGTAAACTATCTCACAGTTGAAGGTGTAACCTCAGCCGTATCAGGAAATGCTGGTATCTTTGCATTCCTTGTAATCCTTGGTATCATCGTTGCACTTCTTAACAAGTCAGGCGGTTCTGCTGCTTTCGGCCGTTGGGCTCAGACTCATATTAAGACAAGAGCAGGCGCAATGCTCGCAACTTTCGCACTTGGTGTACTCATCTTCATCGATGACTATTTCAACTGCCTTACAGTTGGTTCTGTAATGCGTCCTGTAACTGATTCTAAGAAAATCTCTCGTGCAAAGCTTGCATATCTTATCGATGCAACAGCAGCACCTGTATGTATGATCGCTCCAATTTCATCTTGGGCAGCAGCAGTTTCAGGTTATGCTCCAGATGGTCAGGGCCTCCAGCTCTTCATCTCAGCAATCCCTTATAACTACTACTCACTTCTTACTTTCGTATTCATCATCACAATCACAATCATGGGCTTCGACTACGGTTCAATGGCAATTCATGAGCAGAATGCGAAGGAGAATGGCGATCTCTTCACAACAGGCGTTTTCGAGGGTGACAAGGATATCGAAGCTAACCCTAAGGGCAAGGTAATCGACCTCGTTCTTCCAATTCTTGTTCTTATCGGTCTCTCTGTATATTCACTTATCTATGTTGGCCAGTGCATGGTTGGCGACGATTGGATATTCACTCCATCAGAGCGCATGGTTGGCATGGGCTTCATCGACGCTTTCTCTAATACAGATGCTACAATCGGTCTTCCTTGGGCTGCATTTGTTGCACTTGTATTCACAATCATCTATCTCATCTTAAGAAGAGTTATCACATTTAAAGAGGCAATGGAATGTGTTCCTCAGGGCTTCATCGCAATGGTACCACCAATCCTTATCTTGACTCTTGCAACATCTTTGAAGAACATGACTGGTCTTCTTGGCGCTGCTGAGTATGTAGGTGGTATTGTAGAGGGCTCAGCTGGTCTCTTCCAGTCATTCCTTCCAGCAATCATCTTCATTATTGCTTGCCTTCTTGCTTTCGCAACAGGTACATCATGGGGTACATTCGGTATCCTTATCCCAATTGTTACAGCAATCTTCCCAGTTGGTTCTACACTTGGAACAATCTGCATCTCTGCTTGTCTTGCAGGTGCTGTATGTGGCGACCACTGCTCACCAATCTCTGATACAACAATCATGTCATCAGCTGGTGCTCAGTCCAACCACTTGAACCACGTATCAACTCAGCTCCCATATGCAATCACAGTTGCAGCAATTTCTTTCGCAATGTTCGTAATCGCAGGTTTCGTTCAGAATGCAGCTATCTGTCTTGCTATCGGTGTTGTAGCAACAATTGCAACTCTCTTCGTAATCAAGCTTATTACAGGAAAGAAAGTTAAAGCATAAATTTATATAAAATTAAAGGACCTAAGGTTTTCGCCTTAGGTCCTTGTTTTTTATTCTACACCTCTGTAGTAGAGGCCTCTTGTGAATTCTTCGAAAGGTGCTGAGTCGGAGATAAATGATTTTATTACCTTCTCAATTATTCCCTTGTCCTCAACTGTGAAATAGAGGAAGAGGAAGTCGGCACATGTGAGTTCACTTTGCTTGTCCGAGAGATTTATCGGTCTGGAGTTAAGCATCTCTGATGCATTTCCACCGTTTGGCTTGCACGTAATTGGGAACTTGATTCCCTTTCTATCGATGAGATAGAGCTGTTCGTTGCATGATGGACAACGTCTACCGTTTTTCACCGGACAATTTCTTGTGAGCATAAGAGGTGTTCTTCCGTATGCGAGAATGCCTCTTGGTAAATCGCCTTTTAGATTCTTGATCTTCAAAAGTTCAAGTTCTGTTGAGACGATGATGGAGTGGAGGCCTTGCTTCTTCCACTCTTGAAGCGCGAAACTGTTGTACGCGTTAAGCGTAGGACCGCCCATAACTGGAAGGCCAACTTCCTTCGCAAGGAGAACACCGTCGAGCGTTCCAGCGAATGCGAAGCTTGCACCTTCATTCTTGGCGATTTGGAGCTTATCGCGTAGAACTGTAGTATCGCCGTAAATGGCTCTTGGAAGTTCAACTCCAAATGGTATGCCATATCTCTGTAAAACGTCAAATGAGCCCTCAGAGGACAGGAGAGGCACAATCATGGACGAGATCCTTCTGTCGCCCTCTGTAAAGTCAGCGAGATTGTCTGGAATCTGCTCCGGACTGCTGAATCTTGCAACATAGGCAGGGGAAGCTTTTCCAGCTTTATGCCAACTTGTCTTATGAATGCTCATTGAGAGAAGGCGGTTCTCGCAATAATCGTCGATTATCTCGCCGGTTTCTTCGAAGATAGTGGTCTTGATATTTCCAGTACCGAGTTTCTTCTCGAGAGATTCAAGTACATTTCTTCTAACACTATTGATTTCACTCAGTGGAAGATTTACATTCTCGTCGAGTGTTATATTGATTTCTTTAGCTTTGAATGGTGTACCACCTGTCTTATGAAGCTGTTCCTCAATCGTCTCTTTAGTTATTGGATGATTGATTGCCTCTTCGACATTGTGATGAGATGCATATATGGCGGTTACGCCATTGGCTGTTGCAGAGATATGAAGTGGCTTATTTTTCTCTGCTACAACTTCAAATGATACTCCTATTCTCTGTGGTTCTTTGTCATAGAGGTGGGTGAGTTCTTTGAGAACAGGGGAGGCGGCGGTGACATCCTCATGGCGACGCGTGCCGAACATCTTGATGCCACGGTCATTTTTAAAGTATCCGTCTGTAAAGCCTGTGCGTGAGAAGACTGCTTTGAGGTCTTCTCTCGTTCTTCTATCACTTGGGTTACGGCACGCGGTCACAGCCGCCGCAACATACTCAGGACGTTTCATCCTGCCCTCGATTTTAAGTGATGCAATTCCTAGTTCGCGAAGCTCCTCGATATGGTCTATCAGCGACAAGTCGCGGAGAGATAGATCATATCCTGTGCCACCCGGTGCCGTGAACGGAAGACGGCACGGCTGGGCACAGAGCCCACGGTTGCCGGAGCGTCCACCGAGCATCGATGAGAGATAGCACTGGCCCGATACACACATACAGAGAGCACCATGGATGAACATCTCGAGTTCGATAGTGGTGTTCTCTTTAATCATCTTTATTTCTTCAAATGTTAGTTCTCTTGGTAGAACGGCACGCTTGAAGCCAAGTTTCTCAAGTTTCTTAAAGCCCTCGACATCTGTGACACTCATCTGGGTTGATGCGTGACACGGCATGTCTGGTGCGACCTGCTTTACGAGATTCAGAATTCCCATGTCCTGAATAATAAGTGCGTCTACACCAAGGGCGCAGACGCACGCGATTAGCTCAAGAGCAATTGGAATTTCAGCATCTGATACAAGGGTGTTAAGAGTCAGATAAACTTTGACGCCACGAATATGACAATATTCAACGGCTTCTCGAAGTTCTTTTTCTGAGAAGTTTTCTGCGCCACGACGCGCATTGAACTTTCCGGCGCCGAGATATACGGCATCCGCTCCGCACCTAACTGCGGCAACAAGGGCATCCATGCCACCCGCAGGGGCTAAAATTTCAATATTCTTTTGCATATTGACTTTCAAAATTTCTTGCCACGTGATTCAAGTTCTCTTGTGAGACGTTCAACATCTCTCTTTGCAACTTCAGCTTCCATTTTATAACGAGCTGAATCCTCAAGGTATTCCTTGATCTGAGAGCGAAGGTTATCAGCTGTTTCTGTTGCCTTGCGAGCCTCATCAGCATACTCGAGAGAAGCGAGGATAGCTGCCTGTGTTACAGAGAGTCTGTTGTTGCTTGCGATAATCTTAGAGAGTGCCTCGTCAAGGGAATTACCGAGGTCGAGAACATACTTTGGATCATCGTCAGTTGTTACGTAATAATCATTACCAGCGATTGAAAGTTTAACCTTATTCTTTTCCATATTTATCCCACCTAAAATAAAATGAATTTTTAACTAAATTATCAATGAAAGTATATCATAAAGACTGTTCTAAATAAAGTTAAATTTTAGAACCACGTCTATGTCCCGGAAGGAATACATGTACATTTTCAAGTATTGCAAAGCTCCTTGCTGGGAGGTGTACGAAGTCGCCCGCTACGTCTGTGCCATCTGTTCCCATAACAAGTTTGGTCTCGCTGAGATATGGAGGCAAATTGTAGTTTATGGCTTCATCTGCAATATTGGAAATGAAGATGAGTGAGCAGCTTGGGTCACCGTTTACGCAGCGTGCGTAGCATACGCAACCGTCTGCAGCAGAGATAGGAACGAACTCACCGTCACGGAGGAAACTCTGATGCTGACGCATGTTTGCGAGCTCTTTGTAGAAGTTCAAAATATCTTCGTTTATGTTCTTCCACTGGAAGCCCATTCTATTAAATGGATCTTTTCCGCCTTCCATTCCTATCTCATCACCGTAGTAGATGGAAGGGAATCCTGGAAGGGTGAACTGCATTGCGACAGCAATCTTGAGAAGGCCAATTGCCTTCTCTCTCTGCTCGTCGGTGAGCTTAATAAGGCTCTGGGCATCACGGTCCATATTCTCACATGTGTAGCCGGCGAGGCGAGTGAGGATACGAACGGTGTCGTGTGTGCCGAGCGGGTTCATAAGTGAATTTACAATATCACGAGGGTAGTTCTCGGTGATTGTAAGTATTTGCTCGAAGAAATCTTCGGCATTGTCGTTCGTGATGTAATCAATGATTGCATTTCTGAAAGGATAGTTCATTACACTATCAAGTTCTTTGCCGAAGAGATACTCACGACCGATACCGTAAGCTGTCTTGTTGGAAGCATCCTCCCATACCTCTCCGAGGAGGAGAGCATCCGGCTTGACGAGTTTCATGCGCTCTTTAATTGCGACTATGAAATCATCTGGCAATTCGTCTGCGACGTCAAGGCGCCAACCGTCTGCGCCGAGACTGAGCCACTTTTCGATAACACCACCAGGACCGGTGATGAAGTTCTTGAATGATGGATTCTCTTCATTGTGGTCAGGAAGGTCTTCAACTCCCCACCATGAGGAGTAAGACTTTGGCCAGTCCTTGAAGTTGTACCAACCGAAATAAGGTGACTCCTTCGACTGATATGCACCGATATTGTCATATCTGCCAAATTTATTGAAATAGATACTGTCGACACCACTGTGGTTGAATACACCATCGAGGATAACCTTCATATCGAGCTTATGTGCCTCTTGGCAGAGCTCGAAGAAATCCTGCTCGGTGCCGAGGCTTGGGTCGATTTTCATATAGTCGGCTGTGTTATATCTATGGTTGGAATGCGCCTCAAATATTGGGTTGAGGTAGATATAAGTTACGCCGAGTTCTTTAAGATAAGGGAGCTTCTCTACGATACCTTTGAGGTCGCCACCCATGTAGTCGTTGTTCCATGTGCCTGTGTCTTTGTCGACTGTCCAAGATGGGGTGGATCCCCACTTGATAGACTTTCTGTCTTTCGGCACATTTTTCTTTTTCGCACCTGATGCGTTGAATCTATCTGGGAAAATCTGGTACATGATGCCGCCTCTCCAGACAGGTGAAACCGTCTGATTGGCATCATATACTGTGAGTTGCCAACGATCCTCTTCGTCTTTTACATATCCGGTACTGTAGTCACCACGATATACATTTTTCGAAACTGCGCCTGCTTGAAAACTGAAGCAATACCAGTAGAGACCTACCTCTTTCGGAGTATACTGAAGTTCCCATACTGCTGAGCCGGAATAGACTGAAGGAGTCTTGGTAAACTCATAAGTTTCGATATGTTTACCCCAGTCACCCATAATGCTCATCTCTGCACTGGTCACATCTGAACTCAAATATTCAAGAGGGAGAAGAAGACGGAAAGTCACTGTCTGTCCGACTGCTACTGCGCCATATATGTTCTTATAGAACTTGTCACGAGAATTATAGATGTGTTCTGGCAACGGGGGTCACTCCTTTTAGATTATGGATTTGGTGCGCCAGATGTTCTCCGCATATTCGCCGATGGCTCTATCTGCTGCGAAGATGCCAGCGCTTGCTGTATTCATAAGAGACATACGAGCCCATTTTTCTTTGTCTTTATATGCCTCATAGAGTTCGCTGCGAACTCTATGATAGTCGGCATAATCAGCCATTACCATATATGGGTCCGCATTGACTGTGTTGGCGATCTCAGGGAACTGCTGTCCATTTATACCGCCGTTTATAAAATCAATAATGCGATGAATATCGCTGTTGGAAACATAGTAGCTGTATGAATCATAGTGATTCTGGAGATTTACAACCTCAGGTGTCTTCATACCGAAGATAAATATGTTGTTTTCTCCAACTGCGTCATGAATCTCGACATTGGCACCATCGAGTGTGCCAAGAGTCACGGCGCCGTTTATCATAAGTTTCATATTACCTGTGCCTGATGCCTCTGTACCTGCGAGGGATATCTGCTCGGAGATATCGGCAGCAGGCATAAGGTGCTCGGCGAGGGATACATTGTAGTCCTCGAGATATACGACTTTGATTCGTCCGTTTATATCTGGGTCGTTGTTGATGACCTCGGCGAGGTTACAGATGAAGCTTATTATCTTCTTGGCCATGTAATAACCAGCGGCCGCCTTCGCACCGAAGATGTAGGTGCGAGGTGTGTAATCCATATCAGGATTCTCTTTAAGTGTCAGGTACTCATTTACAATGTCAAACGCATTGAGAAGCTGACGCTTGTACTCGTGGAGACGCTTTACCTGTACATCGAATACAGAGTTCGGGTCTATGTCGATACCTTGGGTCTCCTTGATATATTTTGCAAAAGCAACTTTGTTGTTGTACTTAATCTCAGCCCAGTTCTTTAGAACCTTTTTGTCGTCGGCATACTTCTTGAGATTCGCGAGTTCCATGCCGTTGTAGATGAAGTCAGGGCCAATGAGTTCCTCAATATAGGCGGTGAGCTCTGGGTTGGATTGGCAAAGCCAACGTCTATGAGCGATACCGTTTGTTACATTGGTGAACTTCTTTGGCGTGAGCTTATAGAAGTCGTGGAATACAGTATCTTTAAGAATCTCACTGTGAAGTGCAGATACACCGTTTACACGGTGGCAAGTTGCAACACAGATATTGGCCATGCGGACAATACCATTGCTGCAGATTGCCATATTTTCGACTTTCTCAGCATCGTGATAGAGATCCCATATAAAAGCTCTCCATCTATTATCTATCTCTTTTACAATCTGATAGATACGAGGAATGAGTGTGATCATAATGTCCTCAGGCCAGCACTCAAGAGCCTCTTTCATAACTGTGTGGTTAGTATAATCAAATGTCTGTGAGACAATTTTCCATGCGTCGTCCCAACTGTATCCACACTCATCCATGAGAATTCTCATGAGTTCTGGAATTGCAAGAGTAGGATGGGTGTCGTTGATATGAATTGCCATCTTCTTTGGAATGGATTCGAGACCCTTGTTCTGACGGAGATGACGACGAACGACATCCTGCATAGATGCTGATACGAGGAAGTACTGCTGACGAAGGCGAAGGCTCTTGCCTTCAGGGTGGTTGTCTGCAGGATAGAGAACTTTGCAGATAACCTCAGCCATAGCCTGCTGTTCAACAGCACGGATGTAGTCGCCTTGATTGAAGAGCGACATATCAAATCCAGGGGCATCGGCCTTCCAAAGACGAAGGCGTGAGTAGCCCTTGCCGTCCTTGCCTGGAACGTACATATCATAAGGTGTTGCAATAACTGAGATGGCATTGCTTGTCTTGGTTACGAAATAGCCATCTTGCCATGAACTTTCAAGGTCGCCGCCAAATTCAACGGTGAGTTTCAAATCATCTTTAGGTGTGAGCCATACATCGCCACCTGGCAACCAGTAATCTGGGAGCTCGGTCTGCCAACCATCAATAAGCTTCTGCTTGAAGATACCGCATTCGTAGAGAATGCTGTATCCCATTGATGGGTAGCCGCCTGTTGCAAGTCCATCAAGATAACATGCGGCAAGACGACCGAGACCACCGTTGCCGAGGCCTGCGTCTGGCTCGCACTCATAGAGTGTCTCAAGGTCAACTCCGAGATCTTTAAGTGCTGCGGTTGCAACATCTGTAAGTCCCAAGTTGTAAAGGTTGTTCTTAAGCGAACGGCCCATGAGGAACTCCATACACATATAGTAGACGGTCTTAGATTTTTCGTTGTGCTTTACCTCGTCAACGAACTCCTGGCAGCCGTTCGCAAGTTGTTCCTTTACAACGGTTGCAACCGCCTTATAAATCTGAGGATTTTCTGCAGTTTCGAAGTCGATTCCATAGAGATGGGAGAGTTTAGAAACTACAGCTTCCTTAAATTGCTTTTTACTCATTGAATAGTTCATTTTGCAAGAAACCTCTATATAAAATATAAGTAAGATATACTGTATAATTATATAATAAAAGCGCCGTTGGTACAATACCAACGGCGCAATCTTTTTAAGAATTACTGAGCCATAAGTTCGTCACGGATGAACTTCTTGATCTTTTTCTTCTTGAAGATCTTCTTAACTGGGTAAGTAGGCATTACTTCTGCAAGGCACTCCTTAGCAATCCAGTCAACATCCTCATCCTTGATGCAATCGAATGATGTAGGAATCTGCATACGATCGTTCATAGCTTGAACTTCAGCCATGAAGTTCTTAGCCTTCTCCTTCTTTGTCTCACCATCGATGCCAACATAATCAGCAATCTCAGCGAGCTTCTTGTATGTATAAGGAGCAAGGAAAGCATCTGAGAATACGTGTGGAAGAATTACAGACATTGCAAGACCGTGAGGTACTCCATAGAGACCGCCAAGTCTATGACCGATGCCGTGAACATAACCTACGCCACCACGTGTGAAGCAGAGACCTGCATAGTGAGAAGCGAGAAGCATGTTACCACGAGCCTGTACGTTCTTACCATTGTTATAAGCCTCTTCGAGGTTCTCGAAGATAAGCTTGATAGCCTTAAGTCCATAGTCGTTGAACTTCTTGTTGTTGTACCAGATGTTTGTATAACCCTCGATAGCGTGAGTCATAGCATCCATACCTGTTGTAGAAGTTACTGGCTTTGGAAGACCAAGTGTGAGCTCTGGATCAAGAACTGCATAGTGAGCACGAATAAATGGATCCATGATAGGGAACTTGTTGTGAGTATCTGGATCTGTGATTACTGCAGCGATTGTTGTCTCAGAACCTGTACCTGCTGTTGTAGGGCAAGCATAAAGTTTTGGTGGGAAGAGACCATTCATCTTAAGAGCAGGCATAAATACTCTGAATGTGCCCTTCATCTTCTTGATAGGTCTGTTAGGACGAGCTACACGAGCGATAACGCCCTTAGCGCAGTCCATTGGTGAACCGCCACCTACAGCGATAACTGCCTGGCACTTGTTCTCGTTATAGATTGCAAGAGCAGCTTCTACGTTAGCAACTGTTGGGTTAGGCTGTACTTCGTCATATACTGCATACTTAATGCCAGCTTTATCAAGAGCCTTGAAAAGACCATCGAGAAGCTTGAGGCTCATAAGCATTTTATCAGTAACTATGAGTACTCTTTTTTTCTTTTCCTTTTTGATTGCCTTTGGAAGCTTTTTGATTGCTCCAGGGCCGTCAAGGATGATTGGGTCTGGGAAGAACCAGCCCCATGCGTACATGAGAACAGTGTAGACAACTTCTTCTGCTCTCCAAATCAATTTCTTGATCAACATGTTTCGTCCTCCTTAATTTAAAACAAATAAAGACAAAATTATTATATACAAAACATATAAAAATCTCAACATACAAATTACACAAATTGTCCAACATGTTAGGCATTTTGCAAGTTCGGAATTCAAAACTTGCAAAACTGTTGACAATATTATTATTTATGTAGTATATTTTTAACATAATTTTTAAGGGAGGATTCCTTACAATGAACGAATATATCGAAAGTGTAATTGCAAAAGTTGAAGCTCGTGATGGAGACAAGCCTGAGTTTATCCAGACAGTAAAAGAGGTTTTCTCATCACTTGAAAAAGTAATTGATCAGCGTCCTGACTATGTCGACGCTGATATCCTCGGTCGTATGGTTGAGCCAGAGCGTTTCATCAGCTTCCGTGTAGCATGGGTTGATGATGCAGGTAAGGTACAGGTTAACCGTGGTTATCGCGTACAGTTTAATTCAGCTATCGGTCCATATAAGGGTGGTCTTCGTTTCCATCCATCAGTTAACCCATCAATTATCTGGTTCCTCGGTTTCGAGCAGACATTTAAGAACTCGCTTACATCACTCCCAATGGGTGGCGGTAAAGGTGGTTCTGATTTCGATCCACGCGGTAAGTCAGATGGAGAGATTATGCGTTTCTGTCAGGCATTTATGACAGAACTCTATCGTCATATTGGCCCATCAATCGATGTACCAGCAGGTGATATCGGTGTAGGTGGTCGTGAGATAGGCTATCTCTTTGGACAGTACAGAAGAATCAGAAATTCGTTCGATAATGGCGTTCTTACAGGTAAGGGATTTGAATACGGCGGATCACTCATTCGCCCAGAGGCAACCGGTTACGGTGCCATCTACTATACACAGGAAGTTCTTGCTCATGAGGGTGAGACACTCGAGGGTAAGACATTTGCAATCTCAGGTTTCGGTAACGTTGCTTGGGGCGCTTGCAAGAAGATTGCAGAGCTCGGTGGTAAAGCAATTACAATCTCTGGTCCTGACGGATATATCTATGATCCAGACGGTATCGTAACAGAGGAAAAGATTAACTACATGCTTGAGATGCGTGCATCTGGCCGTGATAAGGTAAAGGATTATGCTGACAAGTTCGGTGTACAGTTCTTCCCTAACGAAAAGCCATGGGGACAGAAGGTTGATATCTGCCTTCCTTGTGCAACTCAGAATGAAATTAATCTCGACGAGGCAAAGAAGATTGTTGCCAATGGTACAAAGTACTATATCGAAGTTGCAAATATGCCAACAACAGCAGAGGGCCTTGAGTATATCATCAACAGTGGTGCTATCGTTGCTCCATCTAAGGCAGTTAACGCCGGTGGCGTTGCAACATCAGGCCTTGAGATGAGCCAGAACTCAGAGAGACTCTCTTGGACTGCAGAAGAGGTTGATGCTAAACTTCATACAATTATGAAGAACATCTACAGTGCTTCAGTTGCAGCATGCGAGAAATACGGTCTCGGCTACGACCTCGTTGCCGGTGCTAATATCGCCGGATTCGAGAAGGTTGCAACTGCAATGCTTGCACAGGGAATTTATTAATCTAAGATGACTAGCAAAGCCCTCCAACTCGGAGGGCTTTTTACTTAAATTATGGAGATTAGAACAGAACGTTGCCTCATAAAAGAGAGCAATAATAAGGACTTAAAAAAGAACATTGATGAGAGGGCAGAGACATTCTTTGAATTGCCTTCTATAAAGCTTAAACCAGGACAGAAGAAAGAAGATTTTCTGTCCGCTATTGGCAAGCTTGTAGAATCGTTGCAAGCCGCTGAGACTTCAACTGATGAGCTCGTTTTCGAGATTATTATTGATGATGAGACGGCTGGATACATCCGCCTTGTCTCAGTCTCAACAAGCAGTCCTGAGATACAGGTGGCATTCCTTCCAGAATACCAAGGAAGTGGCTACGCCTACGAATCTCTCAGTGCGCTAATCCCTACACTTTTCGAGAACTACAATTACAAGACCATCATTTGGCGTGCCAATCCAAGAAATATTGCATCATGCAAACTTGCAAAAAAACTTAGCGCAACTCTTGATGCTACCGCAACAGAGGGTGTCGGTGGTATAATAGAAATATATATTTTAAGAAAAGTTTAAGTATTTATAAATAGTATTGTATCATCCAAATTGAGGTGAACACATGAGAATACTTATAGTTGAAGATGAAATGCGCCTCGCGGAGGCGCTTGGAGAGATAATGAAAGGCCAGCGCTACACTGTCGATATTGTGAACGACGGTGAGGCTGGCCTTGATTATGCACTCTCTGGCATATATGACGTAATTGTGATGGATGTCATGTTGCCGTATATGAACGGCTTCGATATCGTCCGCAAGATGCGCGAGGCGAAAGACAATACACCCGTCATTATGCTAACTGCGAAGGATAGTACTTCGGATAAGATTAAGGGGCTCGACTGTGGGGCGGACGACTACTTGACGAAGCCGTTCATACCAGGCGAGTTGCTCGCAAGAATACGAGCAATCTCGCGCAGACAGGGAGAGGTTGTACTCGATGAAATCAAGTTCGAGGACCTCACTTTGAGCCTTTCAAATTATACATTAAGCACAGATAAAAGCTCCATAAATTTGGGACCTAAGGAATTCGATATTATGAAGATCCTTATGTCCAATCCAGGAGTGATTGTCCAGAAGGAGGACATTCTCGTAAAAATTTGGGGAACAGAATCCGATGCAGAGGACAACAATGTAGAGGTCTATATAAGTTTCCTTAGAAAGAAACTTAGCCATATAGAATCGAAAGTTCAGATTTCAACAATTCGTAAAGTAGGTTATCGCTTGGAGGTTGCAGCCGATGCTTAAGAAGCTTCGACATCAATTTATATTTTCCAACATGTTGCTAGTAGGCATTGTCATACTGGCTCTCTTCATTTCGCTTACAGCGATAACCTATAACCATGAGCGCAACTTGACTTACGATGTTCTCTATGCATCTCTTCAGGGTGAAATCAATCCACGTCTTTTCCAAGATGACATGGTTATTGACGGCTTTAAAGAGAACAAGATACAGAGACCACGTGATAGTGTGCTCGACAATGAACGTTTCTCATCCGTATCGCTTATAACCGTTGTATCAAAGGGTGGGATGATTGTTCTATCAGAGCAGTCAGTCACATCGACTTATGATAACGAAACAATAGAAAAGATTGTAAAAGAGTGCTTAGAAGAAGAGGACGAAGAGGGAATTATCTCAGAGTACAATCTTAGATATGTTAAAATAACATCCGGTGGCGGATATAGAATGGCCTTCGCAGACAGGACCTCAGAGCAGGTATCGTTTATGTACCTTGTTCGTCTCTTCGCTTTCGCTTGCATTGGCTTCTTCGTAATTATTTATTTTGTTTCAAGGTTTATGTCGAAAAAGGCAATCGAGCCAGTTGAGAAGTCTTGGAATGCGCAGAACAGATTCGTCGCAGATGCTTCTCATGAGCTTAAGACTCCACTTACAGTAATACTTGCCAATATGGATATAATGGAGTCCAATGAAAATTCGACAATTAAGGATCAAAAGAAGTGGATTGAGAACACCAAATCTGAAGCTACACGCATGTCCACTCTTGTAAACGATATGCTGTTCCTCGCAAAGTCTGATGCAGAGGTAGAGGAGACATATAATTTCCAAGAGATTAATATAAGTAAAGTCTGTGAAGATTGCGTCCTGACTCTTGAGTCGGTCGCATACGAAAAGGGAGTGGAACTCACATCTGCTGTTATACCTGACCTTGTGACAAAGGCAGATGAGAAGCGCATAAATCAGGTGCTCACAGTTCTTCTCGATAACTCACTTAAATATGTAAATGACAATGGTAAAATTGTAGTGTCCGCAAGCAACACTGGAAAGAATATCAAAGTGTCCGTTTCCAATACAGGCCTTGCAATTCCAGAGGAGAAGCAGGCGCATCTATTCGAGCGCTTCTTCCGCGTGGATGAATCAAGAACCAGGGAACACGGTGGCTCCGGTCTTGGCCTATCAATAGCCAAGCAAATTATGGATGCCCACGGCGGAGATATCATGCTCGAATATTCCAATGAGAACGGCACCTGCTTCTCATTTACATTGCCTATAAAACATAAATAAAAAATCCCGCTTGAAATAAAGCGGGATTTAAATTATTAATATGATAATTGCTACTTCGGCTATGTTCAGTAATATGCAAAGTGGCACACCGACTTTAAATAGACTCTTCTTTGTCTTATGATGGAACAGATGCATTCCAATATAAGCGCCGATGCCGCCGAAAACTGCGGCAAGACCTATAAGAGTTTTCTCTGGAATTCTCCATCTGCCGGCTTCGGCCTTCTTTTTATCAATGCCATAGATGAACATTACAAGAACGTTCCAGGCTATGTAAATTATAAAATATTTCATAAGTAACTCCTAAACTTTGTAAGTTAATTATAACATATAATATGATACAATAAATATATGGAGGTGAGAGAATGCAATATTTTTTAGGCGATATTCCTATTAAAGTTGAAAAGAAGAAAATTAAAAATTTGCATCTCTATGTTAAGCCTCCTTATGGTGATGTCCTTCTCACCGCTCCGAAGTATGTTAGTGATAGAGATATAGAAGAATTTATTTCCGAGCGGGCAGACTGGATAATTGCAAACGTGAAAAAGATTCAGTCGAATCCAGTTACACCGGATCCGACCTATGAAACTGGCGATGTCATCTCTGTATGGGGAGAACTTTATAAACTTAACGTTCTCGAGGACACAAGATACTCGCTGACACTGAATGACGATGGTACAGCAACTCTTATAGTTCGTGCTGACTCTACTGTGGACCAGAGAGAAGCATTTATGCTAAAATGGTATAGAGATCAACTTTCGGAACGCGTGGATATTCTTCTTCCACAGTGGGAGGAATATACAGGCCTTAAGTCAAATGGCTGGCAGAGCAAGAACATGAAATCCCGATGGGGAACTTGTAATACGAAAACCAATAAAATCTGGCTCAACGTGAGACTCGCTGAGCATCCTGTCGAATGTCTCGAGTATGTAATTCTTCATGAGCTCGCTCATACGAAAGTTCCGAATCATGGAGCTGATTTCAAAGCAATTCTTAATACTTATATGCCAAATTGGAAAGAAGTTAAGAAAATTCTTAATAATAAAGGAGACAACTGACATGAAATTTATTCATGAAAATCAAGGTACTTGCTCATCTTATGTGCAGTTTGAAATAGATGGAGATGTAGTTCATAACATAGAGTTTATGGGTGGATGCAACGGTAACCTTAAAGCCATCTCTAAACTTTGTGAGGGAATGACGGTTGACGAGATAGAGGAAAAACTTCTCGGCAACACATGTGGACCAAGACCTACATCCTGCGCAGATCAATTTGCAAGAGGCGTAAGAGAAGCATACGAACAATCTAAGAAATAAAAGAAATCCCGCTCTACTGAGCGGGATTTTTATTTAGTCAATTATAAGGGATTCGCCTGTCATCTCTTTTGGCTGCTCTATTCCCATTACATGGAGAATAGTTGGGGAGAGGTCTGAGAGGCGGCCGCCATCGCGGAGCTTCTTGTCTCCGCATCCAATTACAGCGAATGGTACGACATTCGTTGTATGAGCGGTGAATGCTGAGCCGTCAAGCTCATACATCTTATCAGCATTGCCGTGATCTGCGGTGAGAAGAATGGCGCCGCCGACTTTTTCAACAGCGTCTTTGAGCCTTCCAACACAGGTGTCAACAGTTTCAACTGCTTTCTTTGCAGCATCAAAGACGCCTGTATGGCCGACCATATCACAGTTGGCATAGTTGATAATTATAACATCATATTTTTCTGAGAGGACTGCATCTACAAGTTTATCAGTAACCTCGGGTGCACTCATCTCTGGTTTTAAATCATAAGTTGTTACCTTAGGACTTGGAATGAGTATTCGGTCCTCGCCCTCGTATACGGTTTCTACACCGCCGTTTAAGAAGAAGGTTACATGGGCGTACTTCTCTGTCTCAGCAATACGAAGCTGCTTCATGCCGAGTTTTGAAAGATACTCACCGAGTGTATTAGTGAGGCTCTGAGGCTTAAATGCAACATCTACATTTGGCATTGTCGCATCATACTGTGTCATACAGATGTATGTTACAGGGAAGTAGGTATGTGGGAATCCGTCAAAATCTGGATCCGCAAATGAACGTGTGATTTCTCTTGCTCTGTCAGGGCGGAAGTTGAAGAAAATGATACTGTCATTTTCTTTGATTCTGTCGTTCTCATCACTGTCAATTATTGTAGGGAGAACAAATTCATCAGTGATGAATTTGCCTTCGTCGTCTTTGGTACTATAGGACTCTTTCAAAGTCTTAATTGGATCGGTTGTATGGACACCCTCTCCATTTACAAGAGCGGCATACGCTCTTGATACACGTTCCCATCTTGTGTCGCGGTCCATTGCATAGAAACGACCTATGATTGATGCGAGATGACCAATTTCATTTGTTGTCATGAAGTCCTGTAACTGTGTTATATACTCTACAGCTGAAGTTGGTGGCACATCACGTCCATCAAGGATGGCATGAACATAGACCTTATGAAGACCGTTTTGCTTTGCAAGACGGAGAAGTCCAAATAGATGCTCAATATGGCTGTGCACGCCACCGTCGGAGAGAAGTCCGATGAGGTGGAGGGCAGAGTCATTTTTCTTGCAATTTTCTATTGCCTTTAAAAAAGCTTCATTCTGGAAGAATGGGCCTTCATTTATCTCTTTAGTAATTCTTGTGAGCTCTTGATATACAACGCGACCTGCCCCGATGTTGGTATGACCAACTTCAGAGTTGCCCATCTGACCATCTGGGAGACCTACGTCGAGGCCAGATGCGCCAATTGTTGTATGAGGGCATGTCGCCATTATGTTGTCTATTACAGGAGTGTTCGCGGCAACAATAGCGTTGCCGTAAGTTTCGTCTGGTACCCAGCCGAAACCGTCAAGAATACAAAGTACTACTGGCTTTTTCATTTTATATCCTTCAAGTTTATTTGCTTGCTGCAGCTACAATTACGCTGAAGTCAGGTGCCTTGAGTGAAGCGCCACCGATAAGACCACCGTCAACGTTTATCTTAGAGAGGAGACCCTCTGCGTTTGCAGCATTCATAGAACCGCCGTACTGAACGGTTGTTGCTTCAGCAACATCCTCACCGTACTTCTCAGCGATTGCTGCGCGTACGAAACCGTTGCCCTCGTCAGCCTGGTCATCGGTAGCAGTAACGCCTGTACCGATAGCCCATACTGGCTCGTAAGCGATAATGATATCTTTCATCTTTTCAGCAGGTACATTTGTAAGAGCCATCTTTGTCTGGAACTTAAGAAGAGTCTCTGTATAACCGAGTTCTCTCTGCTCAAGTGTCTCACCAACACAGATAATTGGCTTGAGACCTGCCGAAAGAGCGGCAAGAGTTCTAAGGTTTACTGTCTGATCTGTCTCAGCAAAATATGTTCTACGCTCTGAGTGACCGATTACAACATATTCAACACCTGCTTCTTTAAGCATAGCTGCTGAAATTTCACCTGTATATGCGCCACTCTCTTTGAAGTGAACGTTCTCGGCACCAATCTTGATGTTGGAGCCCTTTGCTGCTTCTACTGCAGCATAGATATCAACGAAAGGAACGCAGAGAACTACGTCACAAGTTGCATCTTTTACAAGAGGCTTCATCTCTTCGATAAGAGCCTTAGCCTCTGATGGAGTTTTGTTCATTTTCCAGTTACCTGCGATAACTGCACGGCGTGTTTCTTTTTTCATCTTTATGACCTCTATATAAATTATTTATCGTCCATTGTTGCGATGCCTGGAAGTTCAATTCCCTGAAGGAATTCGAGTGATGCACCGCCACCTGTTGAAACATGTGTAAGTTTCTTTGCGAGACCGAGCTGGTTGATTGCTGCTGTAGAGTCACCGCCACCGATTACTGTTACAGCACCTGAATCTGCCATTGCTGTGGCAACTGCAAGTGTGCCAGCAGCAAGTGAAGGATTCTCAAATACGCCCATAGGACCATTCCATACGATGGTACCAGCGTTCTTCATCTCGTTTGCATAGAGTTCTGCTGTCTTAGGACCAATATCGAGACCCATATAGTCAGCAGGGATATCTTTAATATCGAAAATCTCAGTCTCGATATCTGCGTCGATTGGATCCGGGAATGTCTTACCGGCAATAGTATCTATTGGAAGAACAAGTTTTACACCCTTGCTCTCTGCTTTCTTAAACATTTCTTTACAGTAGTCAATCTTAGTTTCGTCAAGGAGAGAACCACCGATTTCAAGGCCCTGTGCACGGAGGAATGTGAATGCCATACCGCCACCAATAACGATTGCATCGGCCTTGTCGATAACGTTCTCAATTACAGGAAGTTTATCTGCAACCTTAGCACCACCGAGTACAACTACGAATGGACGCTTTGGTGTTGCAACTGCTTCGCCGAGATATTTGAGCTCTTTTCTGATGAGATATCCAGAAGCACATTCTTTCATATACTTTACAACGCCAACTGTGGAGCAGTGTGCTCTATGAGCAGTGCCGAAAGCGTCGTTTACAAAGATATCTGCGAGTTCGCCAAGTTCTTTAGAGAAGTTATCTTCGTTTTTCTCTTCCTCTGGTCTAAAGCGAGTGTTCTGAAGAAGAACAATCTCTCCATCCTTCATAGCGGCAACAGCTGCTTTGACGTCATCGTCTACAACTTTGTCGCTTGCTACAAATTTAACCTCGATGCCGAGGAGCTCTGTGAGTCTCTTCGCAACTGGCTCGAGAGAGAGCTCTGGCTTCGGCTCGCCCTTTGGCTTGCCAAGGTGAGAGCAGAGGATAATTTTAGCACCGTCAGACTGAAGCTTTTGAATTGTAGGGAGAGCTTCTACAAGACGGTTATCGTCTGTGATTACACCTTTTTTAAGAGGTACATTGAAGTCGCAACGCATAAGAACGTGCTGACCGCTTACTTTAAGATCGTCTACTGTTTTTTTGTCGTAATTCATTGGATTAAATTAGCCTTTCAATTGATTTTCTATGCTAGGTGCCTTGTAGCAGAGTACGAGTGAAGCCTTGCTTGCACCGTATGCTGAGAGGGCACCAAGTTTGTACAAAGCGATTGGTGGGTAACCGAGTTCCTCTTCAAGAAGAAGAGCAAGTCCACGTGCTTCCTTTTCACGGGAAGCATAGCCTATGGCATATTCCGGTTTCTCGGCACTGAGTGCCTCTTTGCAATATCCATAGAACTGGTCAAATGCTGAATGGTCGCCCTTGATGATTGGAAGTTCAACTGCCTTACCGTTGCAGATTTTAAGTGCAGGGAAAGGATGGTATGAACCACTGAATGAGACCCACTTACGCCATTTGAAAGTTGGGTCGTTGTATATAGGAGGGACGTTGAACGCATCTACAAGCATAGTCATTCTGCTTATATCAGAATTTATGCTTTTGATGATGGTATCAATATCTGATCCAGTATTGGCAAGTTTGGCAGCGCTGAGCGCGATAAGACCTGCGGAGATTGAGTAATTCTTAATACAGATTACTTCAATGCGAAGGTCTGATGTAGGGTTCTGCTCTTTGAAAAGTTCTGCAGCCTCATTGGCAGCGGCATACATTGGGACTTCTTCCTCTGTGCCGATTGTGAAAACGATTACGTTTTCATAGCCACATGTGGCTGCGTTTTTATATCTATCGATATAAACGGCAGAAGGTATGTAGAAACTTTTGATTTTGCCCTTAGGAGCAGGAAGTATCTCATAGAAATTCTCTTTAGTGAAATCGATTCCTTCATTGAAGTATCTGTCATCAATGTTGAAAGTCGTTGCGAGAAGTTCCATATCATAATCCTCTGTAAGCTCTGCTGGGATGTCGGAACATGTGTCGACAATAATCATTGTTTTACTCATTTGCATTACCTCCATTTAGATTTGCTAGGTTATATTGTTGGCGTCCGACCACTTATAGTTGTGGAGTTCGCCCTTACATAAAAGCTCTGGGAAATCCCATTGCCTAAGTGTTTCATATACTGCTATTGCGACGGAATTGGAGAGGTTGAGACTTCTACATTCATCCATCATCGGGATGCGTACACAGTCGTCCGGATGGCGGAGCAGGAGCTCTTCTGGGAGACCCTTGGTCTCCTTGCCGAAGACGAGGTAGCAGCCATCCGGATATGTCGCATCCGAATAGCGGTTCTGTCCCTTGGTGGTGAAATAGAAGAATTTGCCATCTTGATTTCTCTGGAAGAAATCCTCCAAATTGTCGTAATAGGTTATATCAAGGAAGTGCCAATAGTCGAGGCCGGAACGCTTTAGATGCTTGTCATCCGGCTCGAAGGCCATTGGTCTTACTATATGAAGTCTGGCACCTGTGCATGCGCATGTTCGCGCAATATTGCCCGTGTTCTGAGGAATCTCGGGCTCTACAAGTACTATGTTTAGTACTGCCATATTTTTCTCCTTATTCGTCCTTGGTGAGGTCAATCAAATTATCGAGAATTCTTGTAAGTTCTGAACTGTTGTCCTCAAGGCCTTGGAGTTTTTCATTTATTTCTGTCTCCTCTAAGAGATTGATATTCTCTTTAAGAGATTTGGTTTCTTTGCTGATAGAAGATACAAATGGTGACATCTCTCTTGAAAGAGATTTAATCGTACCTGCTACAATGTGCTCGTGATTAAGAGTTTTCTCTTCCTCTTTTCTCTCGTCAGTGAGATCTTCACGTTCAATTGCGATTGTGATTTGTGAGAGGAGAGCGGTGATACATTTTTCTGTCTCGCTTGACATCTCTTTTTCACTACAGTCTATTGATACTACTCCGACAGTTTTATTGTTGCTTCGAATTGGAATGTACTTATGTGAGAGTTCTGGGAACTCTGCTTCTTTATGACCACATTTTGCAGAGTTCTTAAAGCACCATTTAATAGCTTCGTTTTTCTCTGAACCATCAACGTCAAAGTAGAATTCAACTTCGGCACCGGCAAGTTCTGTGAGAGCTTTATCTGAATATTCAATGACTTTATCTTTTCCATGAACGGAGAGAAGACCCTCCGATGCCTCATAGAGTTTTTTATGAAGTCTAGCATTTTCTTTAGAGGATTTAATCTGTGATTGAAGCCTTATTACAAGGAGGTTAACAATCAAAGCTACCACGAAGAAAACGACTGAGGATACGATAAAGTTTTTGCTTCCGCCCCAGGCAAAATGTGGCTCTATGAATAGAAAGTCATGAGTGAGAATAAAGAGTACAGTTGAGAATACTGTGATAAGGAAACTCTTTGTCTCGATGATTACGATAAGAATGCCAAGAAGATAGAACATTAAAAGTGTCTCAGCATCAACATCTGCTTGGAATGAGACATAACAAAGGAGCGTAGTGAGAATGTAAATTATCACTACATTGAGTATGTTAAAAATGGTGCGTTTGATTGAAAATTTTTCCATACTATTTGCTCCTCAATTCTTTTATGCCATCGCCAATATCTTTGCCGATTCTAGCAATCGCTAGAATTACTATATAAACTTCGAGACGTCCAATAATCATAAGTGCGGTATATACCCACATTGTATAGTTGCTCATCTCTCTTGTGACTGTTCCAATTGAAAGTCCTATTGTACTGAGTGTTGAAAAAGCATCAAAAAATGCTTGACCAAAATCATGACCATCAAGTGAAAGCAAGAAGGCACCAAATAGACCGATGAAGATAAATGTGAAAACATATGCATAGTTTTGAGATTGATCTTCACGGGTGATTTGAACTTTCTTTCCAAACTTATTTATGCTGCGAGAGAAAGAGATTCTTTTTGGGAAAATTTGCTCGCATACATCATAGAAAACAGCTTTAATAAGCATGGCAACGCGGGATGCTTTTATACCACCGGAGGTGGAACCGCTGTGTCCACCTATAAGCATCAATAGGAAAATAGGTACAAATGCAAAACTCGATTGCGCAACGAAGTTTGGAACTGTGGTATAACCAGTTGTTGTGATAAGTGATACAACTTGGAATATACCATCACTTATAGCACTGAGAGTGGTATTGCAAAGTCCTGTGGCAAGTAACATTACGACAACAATAGGGGTTGCAATGGCTATAGCAAATGCGGTGACTTTGGTTTCTGAGTGCGAAAAATAGTCGCGGAATTTACCACGGAAAAATAGAAGACTTGCCATGAAATTTATACTACCGAGAAGCATTAGAGCAATGGTAGTTATTTTAATGCCTATGCTGTTTGCTACACCGACAAGTGATGCAGACCAGTATCCTATGCTTTGATATTTAGTTGAAAATCCACCTGTGGACACGGCGCATATCGCATGGTTTAGTGCATCGAATGGACTCATTCCAAAGACAATATAAAGAATGGTGCCACTGATGATAAAGCCCAAATAAATCAAAATGATAGTGCGCGCCGAATGAAGAAGACTTGGTGTCAATCTATCTCTGTGTCCCTCTGCGCTGAAAAGTTGCATTCCATAAACATTGGATAGAACTGAACTTAAAATAAGAATAAGTCCAACACCACCAAAGAGATGGAGAAGGGAGCGATAGAGAAGTATGACATGAGTTGTATTCTCCACATCTGTAACCGTAAAACCGGTTGTGGTAAAACCACTGGTTGTCTCAAAAATTGCTTCTGTGAAAGTGTAATCGCCACAGAGCATAAATGGAATTGAACCGATTAAAATTGAAACAATCCAAATGAGGAGCACTATAACAGAACTCTGATGTCTTCTAAGGTCTTTTAGTGAATGATTTGGAGAAAATTGTTTAATTAAATATCCTGCAAATATTGATAGAACTCCTGGAAGTGCAAAATATGGGAGCTGATCTGCTTCATCTTTGTAGAAAAGAATAAGTACAAGCGGCAAAAGCATAATTGCACCTATCATGATAATTACATAGGAGAGAGAACCAAGTATTGTAAGATATTCGGAAATACGTGAATGTTCCGTGTTTTCCATAGACTACCTCTATTATTTGGCAATTGCCGACAAAACTTTTTTCTGATTCTCAGGTGATGAGATAATAAGGAGTTTGTCGCCTGCTTTGATTTCTGTGTTACCATTTGGAACTATCATATCGGAAGATTTTCTGATAATGCATCCGATGATTGTGTTGGAAGGTAAAGATACATCTTTAACCTCTTTGCCAACACATTCAAATTCCGGTTCGATTGAAATCTCTGAAATAGTAACTTTGTCGTTCTCAAGAGTCATTGTCTTAATCAAATTTTCAACACTTGTTGCTTGGGTGATATATTCGGCAACAAGGTGTGTGGAAGATATTACAGTGTTGACTCCCAATTCTTTGAAAAGTGCAACGTTTTTAGGGTTGGCAACCGAGCAGATAGCTCGCTTTACGCCGAAGCAACGCTTGGCGTATTGGCAAATTGCGAGGTTGTCAGCGTCCTTGTATGTAAGAGCTACAAGGACATCAAATCCCTCTATCTGAGCATTTTTTAAAGTGCTGTATTTAGAAGGGTCACCCTGTATTACAGGAATTTTATGAGTATTTGCGAGATAATCGCAATACTGTTGATCGTCATTGATGACTATGAGTTTATGTTTCTTCTTTAGAAGGTTTCCGATAAGGAAGTCAGCCTGTGTACGGCCGCCTGCGACTACAATTCTCATTCCTCTTCATCCTCCTCTTTTGCTTCGCCAAATACAGCGCTTTCAAATTCTTCCATTGTGAGGTTGAAAGGATAGATTCCTTGAATGTTGAATCCTTTGATAAGGAGTTCCTTATTGGTATCTTCGAAACGAACATATACATTTGGAATTCCAAAGATGCGGCTGCCTATTTGTGCGATGAGGCTGTTTAAGTTGTCGTCGCCTGTGCAGGCGATGAGCATTGTAGCCTCATCCGCATCAACGTAGCGGAAGGTGTCGAGGTCGACACCATCAGATTTAATCTGAATTCCACCAAATGATTCTGGAAGTTTCCTAAATGCGGCATCATCGTTATCAATGAGGATAACCTGATAGCCCTTATTGGAAAGAAGTGATGCAAGGCGACGACCGAGACGGCCACAGCCTACGATAATCACGCGTTCTTTCTTGGCAAATTTCATAACATTCAACTCCTTAGAGCTTTATGCAAGTTTCTCAATGCTTTCTTTAAGCATCTTAATCTTCTCGTCAATCTTGGCAGCGGCTGTGCGAGTTTTCTCTATCTCAGCCTCTGGCGCCTTGGACATAAAGCCAGGGTTGTTAAGCTTGCGATTGAAGAATTCAAGATCTTTCTCTGCCTCTTTGAGTTCTTTGTTAAGGCGGGCTTTTTCTGCCTCGAAGTCAACGAGTTCATTCATTGGGATATAGATCTTAGCATCCTCTGTAACGATGCTAACTGCGCCATCGAGTTCGATGCCGCCACATACAGTTACCTTAGATGCATAAGCAAGACGCTCCATGTAAACTGTTCCAGCCATGAACGTGCTCTCGTATGGTGTGTCGATGAATACCTCTGCCTTCTTTGAAGGTGGAACGTTCATCTCTGCACGTCTGTTACGGATGGCCTTAACAGCGGCCATGATGCGCTCGAACTCTGTCTCATCAGAAACGAAGCTGAGCTTCTCATCATATTCTGGATATGGAGCAAGCATGATGGTCTCGCCATCATGTGGAAGAGTGAGCCAGATTTCCTCTGTGAGGAAAGGCATGAATGGGTGGAGGAGTTTGAGCGCGTTAGAAAGTACATATACGAGTACTGCTTTAGCGTTCTTGGCCTCTTCGCCGCCCTGGTTCAATCTAATCTTTGCAATCTCGATGTACCAGTCGCAGAAACAATCCCAGATAAAGTCGTAGAGTTTCTGTACTGCAACACCGAGTTCGTATTTATCAATATTTTCATTTACATCTTTGACAAGAGTATTGAGCTTGGAGATAATCCATTTGTCCTCAATAGCGAGATTTTCTGGAACATGAGGAGCCGGTTCATCGTCATCGATATTCATGAGAATGAAACGTGCTGCATTCCAAATCTTATTTGCAAAGTTTCTGGATGCCTCAACCTTCTCGATTGAGAAACGCATGTCGTTTCCTGGCGCGTTACCTGTAACGAGCGTGAAACGAAGTGCGTCTGCACCGTACTGCTCGATGATCTCGAGAGGATCGATACCATTGCCGAGAGACTTTGACATCTTACGGCCCTGGGCGTCACGAACGAGGCCGTGTATGAGTACTGTGTCGAATGGCTCAGCATTCATTTGCTCGCATGATGAGAAAATCATACGTGCTACCCAGAAGAAGATGATATCGTAACCAGTTACGAGTGTATTGGTAGGGAAGTAGTGAGCAAGCTCAGGTGTCTTATCCGGCCAACCAAGTGTTGAGAAAGGCCAGAGAGCAGATGAGAACCAAGTATCAAGTGTATCTGGATCCTGGTGGATATGCTCGCTTCCACAATGTGAACATTTAGTTGCATCCTCGCGTGATACTGTGATCTCACCACAGTCGTCGCAGTACCAAGCTGGAATCTGATGGCCCCACCAAAGCTGACGTGAAATACACCAGTCCTTGATGTTCTCCATCCAGTGATAATATGTCTTATCGAAACGGTCAGGAACGAACTTAACCTTACCGTTCTTTACTATATCAATTGCAGGCTTTGCAAGTGGTTCCATGCGAACGAACCACTGCTTTGAAACTCTTGGCTCAACAGATGTACCACAACGGTAGCAAGTACCAACGTTGTGCTTCATCGGCTCTACCTTTACAAGGTAGCCCTGCTCCTCGAGTTCCAAAACGAGAGCCTTGCGGCACTCATAACGATCCATTCCACGATATCTCTCTGGAACATAATCGTTCATATAACCATCATCTGTCATAACGTTGATGACTGGGAGGTCATGGCGGAGGCCTACTTCGAAGTCGTTAGGGTCGTGCGCTGGAGTGATCTTTACGACGCCTGTTCCGAAGTCCATCTCAACATATTCATCAGCGATGACTGGAATTTTAGTATTCATGATAGGGAGGATGAGTTCCTTACCAACGAGATCCTTATAACGCTCGTCGTCAGGGTGAACAGCGACAGCTGTATCACCGAACATTGTCTCTGGACGTGTGGTTGCAAGGATGAGTTCTCCGCTACCATCAGCAAATGGATAACGAAGATGCCAGAAAGAGCCATCTTTCTCCTCATATTCAACCTCTGCATCTGAGATAGATGTGAGGCAGTGTGGGCACCAGTTGATGATACGCTCACCGCGGTAAATAAGATCCTTCTCGTAGAGATTTACGAAAACTTCCTTTACTGCCTTAGAGCAACCTTCATCAAGTGTGAAACGCTCGCGGTCCCAGTCGCAAGATGAGCCGAGCTTTTTAAGCTGCTCGACGATGCGACCGCCGTATTGAGCTTTCCACTCCCAAGCACGCTCGAGGAATCCGTCGCGGCCGAGGTCCTGCTTTGTGATTCCCTCTTTCTTGAGGGCCTCAACAATCTTGGCCTCTGTTGCGATGGATGCGTGGTCTGTGCCAGGGAGCCACAATGTATCAAAGCCCTTCATTCTCTTGAAACGAATAAGAATATCCTGAAGAGTTTCGTCAAGGGCATGTCCCATATGGAGCTGTCCTGTGATATTTGGTGGTGGAATAACGATAGTGTAAGCTTGCTTACTCTCGTCTAAATTTGCATGAAAGTACTTTCCATCAAGCCAAGATTGATAGAGTCTGTCTTCAACCTCAGATGGGTTGTACTTTGTGGCAAGGTCTTTCATAATTTGCCTCCAATTAATCTTTTAATAATAAATCTATTATTAAAAATAGTTCTTAACTAACACATTATATATTTTACCTTAATTTTTTTCAATAATAAGATTGATATTTTTTTGACATTCTCGGCCATTTCCAATATAATTTGACTGTTATGAGAACACTAAAATATGAGATTCCAAGTTCATATGACGGCAG
This sequence comes from Acutalibacteraceae bacterium, assembly GCA_045629305.1. Classification (GTDB taxonomy): domain Bacteria; phylum Bacillota; class Clostridia; order Oscillospirales; family Acutalibacteraceae; genus UBA1227. Next base: position 87,648 of record JAZQQZ010000019.1, read on the forward strand.
TCGAGTTCTGTATTTTCTCAAGGGAAAAGCAGGGCTTTCTTCCCGTCTGATTCGTAGCTTAAAACTGGTCGAAAATGGACTGATTTTGAACGGCGAGCACACCCGCACGGTGGACGAAATTCACACCGGCGACATCCTTGAGATCAACATCCCCGAGGACGATATGGACGAGGGTCTTTCAGAGTACGATGGAGCCGATTTCGGAGAGCTCTCTGTACTCTATGAAGACGACGATATTCTAGTGGTGAATAAGCCGGCCATGCTCGCCGTTCACCCATCTCATAATCACCAGGGCGATACTCTCGCCAACCTTATAGCTGCGTATCTTTTGGCCAGTGGCCAAAAGGCAACTTTCCGTGCGGTAGGACGTCTCGACAAGGGGACTTCGGGCATAATAATCTGCGCGAAAAATGCGTTCGCAGCCAATAAATTACAGGGCAATATTGAGAAAACTTATTTCGCAATTTCGACCAAAATTTTCGATGAAAATGGCAGCATTGAAGCGCCGATTTATAGGCCCGATCCTATCAAAACTTTTCGCACGGTTGACCCGCGCGGAGACTATGCGCTGACGCACTATGAAGTGCTGCAAAACGGAGCGCTTTCGGACGGCCTTCCGGTCTCTTTTGTAAAGGTTAAAATTGAGACCGGCCGTACGCATCAGATTCGCGTTCATTTTGCCAGCGTCGGCGCTCCGCTTATTGGCGATACCATGTACGGAGAACCCGATGACAGGATCTGTCATCAGGCACTCCATTGTGGCGAGGCGAAATTCAATCAACCGTTTACGGGGGATGTGATTGAGATTTCCGCGCCTCTTCCACAAGATATGATGGCAATTATCGATGAAATACACAAAAAATAGGTTTTTTATATATTAATACTTTCAATTAGTATAGATTTGTGTTATTATTTTTGTAACTGATTTGTAATATTTTAGTTTTGAGGTGTAATCACTTGGAGAAGTTTGTTATTAATGGGGGCAACAAGCTTTACGGTGAAGTTAATATAAGTGGTGCGAAGAACTCAGCAGTAGCTATTCTTCCAGCCACACTACTCGCACAGGGCGTTTGTCGTATAGATAACGTACCTGAAATTAGTGACGTTCGTGTTATGCTTGAGATATTAAGCAGCATGGGCGCCAAGATCCGTATGCTCAACAGGAATGCCTATGAAATAGATACTAGAACAGTATCTTCATATACAGTACCTTATGAACTTACCAAGCATCTTCGTGCATCTTACTATTTGATCGGTGCACTCCTCGGCCGTTGCAACTGCGCAAGAGTTGCAATGCCAGGTGGTTGTAACTTTGGTGGTGTAAGACCTATCGACCAGCATCTTAAGGGATTCGAATCCCTTGGTGCAGTAGTTACAATGGAAGAAAATGCTATTGTAAATACAACAGCCAAACAGCTCCTTGGTAATTCAATTTACATGGATGTAGTATCAGTTGGTGCAACAGTAAACGTTATGCTTGCAGCAGTTAAAGCTCGTGGCCTCACAGTCATCGAGAACGCAGCTAAAGAGCCACATATAGTTGACCTTGCCAACTTCCTTAACTCAATGGGTGCAGATATCCGTGGCGCAGGTACAGATGTTATTAAAATCCGTGGTGTTACATATCTTCACGGTTGTGAATATTCAATTATCCCAGACCAGATTGAGGCTGGTACATATATGGCAGCAGTCGCTGCAACAGGTGGCAATGTTCTTCTTAGAAATGTTGTACCGAAACATCTTGAGTCAATCTCTGCTAAGATTGTTGAGGCAGGTGCTGAAGTGATCGAAGAGGATGACACAATAAGAGTCATCTCAAGTGGAAGACTTAGAAGATGCAATATTAAGACAATGCCTCATCCTGGTTTCCCAACAGATATGCAGCCACAGCTTGCAGTTGCACTTTGCGTTGCCAGTGGCACAAGCATTATCTCTGAAGGTGTATGGGATAATAGATTTAAGTATGTTGACCAACTTGTCCGTATGGGCGCAGAGATAGAGGTAAATGGTAAAGTTGCCGTAATTACTGGCGTTGATCATCTCAATGGTTCACCAGTTAAGGCAGACGACCTCCGTGCAGGTGCTGCAATGATAATTGCAGGTCTTGTAGCACGTGGTCGTACCGAGATAGAAAATATCATCTATATCGACCGTGGATATGAGGATATTGTTGGAAAGCTTGGCGCAATCGGTGCTGATATCTCTCGAGTTAATTTCGAAAATGATCCAGCACGTGAAGCACGTAGCGCTGGCTAGTATAGATAATTACGGGGTGCCATCGGCACCCCTTATTTTTTAGGAGACAGTATGAAGTTTTGTTCGCTTTTTTCTGGCAGTTCAGGCAATGCCACTTACATAGGGGATGAACATAGCGGAATCCTTATCGATATAGGAAAGAATGCGAAGCAGACAACTTTGTCTCTTGCCAGTATTGGAGTGCCACCTGAGGCAGTTAAAGCTATATTTATAACGCATGATCACAGCGATCATATCGCAGGTCTTAGAGTGTTCTGCAACAAATATCACACGCCTGTTTATGCGAGTAATGGAACTCTGTCATCTCTCGATGATTACGGTCATTTAAACGGAGATTTCACTCCGTTTATCATAAGTGGCGGAGCTGATGTGGAAGATTTCCACATCGAGTGTTTCAGAACGAAACACGATGCTCCGGAAAGTCAGTGTTATACGATTACACTGCCGAATTATACCAAGGTCGCTGTTGCGACCGACCTCGGCGTTATGACGCCGGAGGTGATGGACGGTATAATCGGCGCGAGAACAATTTTGCTTGAATCCAATCATGATATCGGTATGTTGACCAACGGCCCATATCCGTATCCGCTTAAGCGCCGCATAATGTCGGAGCTTGGACATCTTTCGAATGATGCCTGTGCGGATGCTGCATTGGAACTTGTAAAAACTGGCACCGAGCATTTCATACTCGGACATCTAAGTGCTGAGAATAATATCCCTCAGCTCGCTTATCAGACCACGTTGTCCAAGCTTCAGATCGGCGGCGCCATTCTTGATACGGATTTCACACTGGACGTTGCCAACAGGAACGAAGTTACAAAGTTGGAGATATAATATGCTGACAATTGATATAATTTGTATTGGAAAACTTAAAGAACAATATCTCCGTGATGCGGTCGCTGAATATAATAAAAGGTTGACGGCATTTTGTAAGGTAAATATAATTGAACTGAGCGAATATACTCTGCCTGATAATCCGTCGAAATCTGAGATAGAAAAAGGCCTCGTCAAAGAGGGCGAACAGATTCTATCGAAGATTAAAAACGACGCCGCTGTCTATGCTATGTGCATAGAGGGTAAACAGCGCTCGTCTGTCGCTCTGTCGAAGGAACTCGACGAGCTTGCAGTCTCAGGAAAGAGCAATATCACCTTTATAATCGGAGGCTCATATGGCCTCTCTGACGAGGTGAAAAATCGCGCAGATGTAAGACTTTCGATGTCAGAGATGACATTCCCGCACCAGCTTGCAAGGGTGATGCTTCTTGAACAAATTTATAGAGCATTCCAGATAAGCACGGGCGGAAAGTATCATAAGTGATGGGTGAAGAAATGGAAAAAGTTGTAGTGAAATGGCATCTTATTGTCACCTACATTTTAATAGCGGCCGTTCTTGTATATGGTATGATTATCATGAAGGCCCGTGTTGAGGCAAAACGCGATGCTGAAGCGAAAGCAAAGGCTACAACCTCAAGTGTGTCTGAAACTACGACGGCACCGGAGACAACTACAGAATCAGAGGTTCAAGGAACGACTGATTGGTATTACTGGATGGAACCGGAAATTGATTAAGCCTTGCTCCTTCTCATAGCGGGAAGGAGCCCTTTTATTGGTGGTGATTTTATGCTGTCAAATTTCATAGTTGTTGCGAACCAAGTTTTAGTGCTATGTGTACTCATGGCACTTGGATTTGTATGCAACAAAGTACATTGGCTTGATCTACGTGCCATCAAAGGTATGACCAACATCCTGCTCTATCTTGTAACGCCATGCGTTATCGTGAACTCCTTCTCGAGAGAGATGGAACCGGACCTCCTAAAAGGTCTTGGAATCACCGCAATCATTGCATTTACGACATTTCTTGTATCAATTTTCTTTGTATATTTTATTGTTCGTGATGCGGATAAGAGCAAAGAGGTTGTATACAAGTTCGGCGCGGTTTTCGGCAACTGTGGTTTCATGGCATTGCCACTTGAATACGCCGTACTCGGTGACATTGGAACATTCTATGGCGCTGTATATGTGGCAGTTTTCAACCTCTTTGCATGGACTTATGGAGTCTGGCTTATGAGCGGGGACAAGGGCACTATAAAGCCAAAATCACTTCTCACAAATCCAGGAATCTTAGGTGTTCTTATTGGTGTTCTGATTTTCGTATTCCAGATTAAGCTACCAGTAGTACTTGGCAACTCTATCGGATATATTGCCGACCTCAATACACCGCTTCCAATGATTGTAATTGGTTACTATCTCGGCAACTTGAAACTCCACAATTTCATTGATGACAAGAAACAATATTTCGTTGCCTTTATCAAGCTTTTACTTATACCGGGCATATTTGTCCGTATCGCTTATGTGATTCATCTTGATCCAACAATAGCTGTCGTATGCACGATTGCTGCTGCGGCGCCTACCGCCGCAAATACGGCAATGTTCGCAACACTTTACGACAGGGACGCGGAGCTCGGAGCGCAGCTCCTCTCTATCACAACCGTCCTGTCGATAGCGACATTGCCATTCCTTGTAGCCCTCGCGCAAACTATTGTATAAGTCTTTATTTAGTAGTAAAATAAATTAGTATTATGTATATAACGAAAAGGGGAAAATGACTTGGCTTTAATTATTTCTTATCTTGAAATTTTGCTCCACTATTCGACAGTGGGAACTAAATGGGGAGCAGGCTTCTTCTTCACATTGATTTTCTCAATCTGTGCAGGCCTTTTCTTTACATTGGCTTTCCTTCTTATCAAGAATAGGTGGACACGTAGAATAGTGAAAACGGTGTTCGTTTTCATATTCTCACTCCCTTATATAATTGAATATTTCATATTCAAGGAATTCCATCTTCTCTATGATCTTGAGACCATGTTTGCCGGCGCAGGGGACGCGGCAAAGGATTACTCCAAAGAAATCATGGATCTCATTTTCTGCTGGGATGGTATTTCCCATATTTTCCTTTTCACAATACTTCCAACACTTCTCTATGGTGTTCTTTCTTATGTAGCTCTTAAAGTTCTCAAGGCTCCAAGACCTGAGAAAAAGAAAAAGGGCAGGAAAGACGAAATCGAAATGGTTCGTCCTGCGACGGCTAAGACAAAGAAGAAGAGCGCACGCGCTCGCGACCGCAAGGTCCTTATCATCCTTGGCGTAGCCACAATGATTTTCCTCTTCTTTAGCAATATTCTTATTATCAACATAAGTAAGAATTATAGCGGACCTTATGGAAAGAACTATGTATTCCAGGATTCTACAACTGAGTTCGGTCTTCTCACTGGATTCAGACTTGATATTAAGACATTGATTTTCGGCTCAAAGTCAGACTTCGGTGGCGGAAACAATGAGATTAAGAAAAAAGAGGAAGAGGAGCCTGCGTTTGATGAAGACGACTTCAACAACTACGGCGACAATGTAACCAACCTCGACTTCGATGCTCTTCGCTCGAAAGCAAACTCAGAGCAGAAGAAACTTCTCAATTATGTCGAGACATTGACTCCAACTTCACAGAATAAATACACAGGAATGTTCAAGGGTAAGAACCTCATCTTTATCTCAGCTGAGGCATTCAGCGGATATGTAATTGACCCAGAACTTACTCCTACACTTTATCGTCTTGCCAATAAGGGTATGCAGTTCACCGACTATTATCAGCCACAGGGTGCTGGTACAACAGGCGGTGAGTATCAGAACCTCATGGGTCTTCTTATCGGTAGTGGTAAGAAGGGCGGCGGTAAGTCTATGAAGACTACAGCCACTCACTATAATTACTATACAATGGGTATGCGCCTCAACGAGCAGGGCTATTATGGTCAGGCTTTCCACAACAACACATACACATATTATGATAGAGATAAGACCCATAATAACCTTGGCTATTCAGCAGGTTATATGGGATACGGCAACGGTGCCGAGAAGTTTGTAACCAAGCATTGGCCAGAGTCGGATACTGAGATGTTCAAGGGCTCATTTGAGATTTATAAGGACAAGCAGCCGTTCAACATCTATTACATGTCTGTATCAGGCCACAGCAACTACTATCCACAGTCTGCTAACTACTGGACAAAGCAGAACTGGAGCCGTGTAGAGAACCTTCCATATTCAAATATGGTCAAGGGCTATATCGCAGCTCAGCTTGAGTTCGAAGATGCTCTTACATATCTTGTAGGCGCTCTTGAAGAGGCCGGTATTGCCAATGACACAGTAATCGTTATCTCAGCCGATCACTATCCTTATGGACTTGGTAACACAAGCGGTGATTCAGAGCAGTATGTTAACGAGCTCTATGGATTTAAGGTTAACAAGCAGAACCTTCTTATGGATAAGAACAGACTTATCATCTGGAGTGGTTGCCTTGAAACTGAGGAGCCAATCGTTGTAGATACACCGACTTATAGTGTCGATATTCTTCCAACACTCTTCAACCTCTTCGGTATCGAGTATGATTCAAGACTTCTTCCAGGTCGTGACGTATTTTCAGATGCATCACCGCTTGTTATCGATGGTAACAGCTGGAAGACAGACCTCGGAACATACATGAGTGGAACATTCACGCCAAACGAAGGTGCGACAATCCCTGATGGATATGTTGATTCCGTAAAAGCAGTTGTATCAAAGAAGAAGATGTATAGCACAGGTGTTCTCAATACAGATCTCTGGAGACTCATCTTCAAGAAGTAAGCAAAATAAAGACCCTTCACCAATCGGTGAAGGGTCTTTTTTATATATGCTTATTTGTTCTTCTTAGCGTCTTTCTCTTGCTTTCTCTTATCGTTGATGATCTTTACTTCTTCAACATCGATAACAGTTACATTGTTCTCCTTAGCCCATTCTACGCAACCCATAAGAGCTGTCTTAAGGAATGGACGAGGAATCTTTACAAAGTTCTCAAGAGCTGCGTCTGTGAACTTGATGTTGTCGTCGCAACGGTCAGCTGCATAACGGATTGATGCGATATCAACTTCCTTAGGAGCTGGAATTGGCTCAGCGTGTGGCTTCTTGAAACGTGGGAACTGTGTATACCAGAAGTTAGTTGAATCACGATAACCGTAGTCAACTGGTACTGGTGGGAAGTCCTTAGCTGTAACGCCGTTTACGATTGCATTATAATACTTCTCTTTCATGAGAATCTTGTCAATCTTCAAGATGAATGTAGCACCGAGCTTAGATGTGATGCCGTTGAAGTTGTTATATGGTCCTTCGTATCCATCCATCTCGCCTGGCTTCCACTTGTAACCATCTTCAAGGGATGAATCCCATGTGCACTCGATTACCTGGAATGCATCTGTGATTACTGGAGGACGATCAGGATCATTTGGGTCTGCAAGACCTGGCTCAAGAGGCCACTTGAAATCAGGCATCTTGTCTGATGAAGGACCAGGGAAGCCAAGGCGTACAGCCTCTTTGAATACTGCTTTATCGTCTGTGATGAAGTTCATAGCGAGCTTGCCTGTGCGGAGAAGGTTCTGGCAAGTGTTAGAGTTGTTACGGCAGTTGAGCATCATAGCATAATACTCTCTACCTGCAACATAATAAGGTGCTACAAGTGAATAAGAACCAACATTAGGTGATCCATCAGGATTAACTGTTGTGATACATACAGTTGGCATTGGGAAGAAAAGTGATGACTGGTAGAAGTTATCAACAATTCTAAGATCTTCAAATGAGCTCATATTATTATCTCCTTTATTAAAATATTACATTAAAATTATATCATAGTGAAAATTTAAAAGAAAGTGCCTATACTAGGACGTATAGGCACTTCGTTCATATAAAATTATTTGATTACGCGAACACGAATTACTCCGTCAATTGCTTTAATTTTCTCAACAATATCGGAAGTTACTTCGTCATCTACATCAACCATTGTGTAAGCGAAATCGCCCTTTGAGCGGTTGGAGAGATCAACGATGTTCATATTAGTTGCTGTTGTGATCTGGTTAAGCATTGTAGGGATATTCTTGTGGATAACGCAGATTCTATAAGCAGCATTTCTGTCCATCTGGCTGTTAGGAAGATTTACTGAATTCTTGATGTTACCATTCTCAAGATAATCAATGAGTTCGAATGCTGCCATTACAGCACAGTTATCCTCTGACTCTGGTGTAGAAGCACCGAGGTGAGGGAGAGCGATAACGCCTGGTACACCGAGAATCTTCTCATTAATAAAGTCTGTAACATAAGCGGCAACTTTACCTGTACCGAGAGCTTCGATAATATCGTCTGTATTTACAAGTTCGCCACGGGCGAAGTTCAAGATTCTAACGCCATCCTTCATGCCGGCAATAGATGTCTCGTTGATGAGATCACGTGTTTCATTGTTAAGTGGAACATGGATTGTGATGTAGTCACAAGTTGCGAAAATCTCCTGTGTTGATTTTGCATGGTGAATTGAGTGAGAGAGGTTCCATGCTGCGTCTACTGAGAGATATGGATCATAGCCAAATACTTCCATGCCGAGGTTCTTCGCTGCGTTCGCAACGAGGACGCCGATTGCACCGAGGCCGATAACGCCGAGCTTCTTGCCCTTAATCTCAGGGCCTGCGAAGGCGCCCTTGCCTTTTTCTGCCTGCTTTGCAACATCAGCATCAGCTGTGTCCTTAAGGTCCCTCGCAAAGTCGATACCAGCAACAATCTTACGTGATGCAAGGAAAAGGCCACAGATAACAAGTTCCTTTACTGCGTTAGCGTTGGCGCCTGGTGTATTGAATACAACGATGCCTTGCTCAGCACACTTGTCGCAAGGGATGTTGTTGACACCTGCGCCACAGCGAGCGATAGCGATTGTATTATCGGCGAATTCCATATCGTGCATAGCAGCTGAACGAACCATGATTGCATCAGGGTTCTCCATCTCTGTGCCGTATGTATATGTCTTACGGTCGAAGTTGTCGAGGCCGTAAGGAGAAATCTTATTTAAAGTTAAAATCTTATACATCTTTCTTACCTCTTATTTCTCAGTATGCTCTGCTTCAAATTCTTTCATGAATGCAACGAGCTTCTCTACGCCTTCAACTGGCATAGCGTTGTAGATGGATGCACGCATACCACCAACTGAACGGTGACCCTTGATGTTGATGAGGCCGTTCTCTGTGCAGGCTTTGATAAATTCTGCATTGAGTTCATCAGAATCTGTAACGAAAGGAACGTTCATGAGAGAGCGGTCTTTCGCAACTACTGTTCCCTTGAACATCTTAGACTCATCAAGGAAATCGTAGAGCAACTTAGCTTTCGCTTCGTTGCGACGCTTCATAGCATCAAGACCGCCGAGCTTCTCGATCCACTCAAGAACGAGCTTGCAGATGTAGATGTTGTAGCAAGGTGGTGTATTGTAGAGAGATTCATTCTCAGCCATGAGTGTGTAGTCAAGCATTGATGGTGTATAGTCACGAGCTTTGCCGAGAAGATCCTCGCGGATGATACAAATTGTGAGGCCGGCAGGAGCAACGTTCTTCTGAGCGCCGCCATATACCATGCCGAACTTCGTCACATCAAGTGGCTCAGAGAGGAAGCATGAAGAGATGTCGGCGATAATAGGAACGTTGCCGGCCTCTGGAAGCTTTCTCATGATATTGCCGTGAACTGTCTCGTTGAGACATACATATACGTAGTCAGCGTCTGGACGAAGTTCCTCTTTAGGAACATCTGGAACGCAGCTAAAGTTCTGCTCTTTAGATGTAGCAACAACTTTAACGTCGCCATACTTCTGAGCCTCTTTCATAGCTTTGTTGGACCACTGACCTGATACTACATAGTCAGCCTTGCCTGAACCGTTCATGAAGTTCATAGGGATTGCTGCGAACTGAGTGGAAGCACCACCCTGAAGGAAGAGAACCTTGTAGTTATCTGGGATGTTCATAAGCTCGCGAAGGAGAGCCTCGGCGCCCTTGATGATTGCGTCGTACTCTTTACTTCTGTGGGACATCTCCATAACTGATTCGCCAGTGCCCTCATAGTCGAGCATCTCAGCTGCTGCTTTATTCAAAACTGATTCAGGGAGCATTGATGGTCCTGCTGAAAAATTATAAACTCTAGCCATTTTAATACCTCCGGCGATATACGCCATATAAATTACAATGGTTATTATATATTTGTAATAATATAAAGTCAATAGATTTGACATAAATTTAACAAACTTTTATCGAAATATGATGATTTTGCCCGAAAAGTTGTTATATTTTTTAACAATTAAAGTTAAATCTATTTTTAACTTTACAAGATTATTGAAGAAATAAAGAAAAAATGATAAAATTTTATTACTATTTTATTAGTATTAGGGAATGTGAAATGATGAAAAATGACTGGCTTTTTTCTGTAATTATTCCAGTTTATAATTCAGAAAAATATATTGAGGATGCTATCGGTAGCATTGTTAATCAGACAATTGGATTTTCGGAAAACATTCAATTGATCCTCATTAACGATGGAAGCACTGATGGCTCAGAGGCAATTTGTCGAAAATTTGAAAAGCAGTATCCTTCTAATATTAAGTATATATATAAAGAAAATGGCGGAGCTTCTAGCGCCAGAAATCTTGGTCTTACTTATGTCGAGGGTAAATATTTGGCGTTTCTTGATTCCGATGACTTATGGGCTGAAGATGCCTTCGAGAAAGCATATAGTTTTTTCAAAGCCAATGATGTATCTATTATTGGCTGTCGCATGGAAAGATTCGGCTTTGTGGATGAAGAGCATATAATGAACGCAAAGTTTAAGGACTTTGATATGCAGGTTGTGGATTTAGAAAGTTCGCCTTTCTCCCTTCAAACTACAATCGGTAATTGCATTATAAAATTTGATGTGATAGGCGATCAAAAGAAATTTGTCGAAGATATTTCAATGTCTGAAGACACATTGTTCGTCAATGAAATATTGCTCGACACTTTAGAATATGGTCTTGATTCAGAAATAGTCTATTATTATCGCAAAAGGGAAGATCATACCTCTTTAACTGATAGCATTTCCTTGAAAACAATCTTTGACAATCTCTCTGTATGCAATCGTTTGATTTCATTGTCACAAAGCAAATATGGCGAAATTAAAAGATTTGTACAATCTCAAGTTCTATATATCATAAGATGGCAGATATTTAAAATATCTCCTGTTAAGTTCTCAAAAGAGGATGAAACTAAGTGGATACAGTCCATAAATGGTTTATTACAATTTGTAGATGATGATATCATCTGTAATGCGCCATGGATGAAATATAAGCACAAACTTCAAACTCTAAGATTTAAATATGTTGATTTCGAGGAGAAATTGGAGATTAGAGAACCAGGTTCAATATATATCGGTGATGAAAAGGTAGTTGATTTTACCAATTATTATCTCTTTAGCGTTGGTAACATAGACTTAAAAGATAATAAGCTTCATCTCGATGGATATACTAATTTCTCTTGTATTTCAAAAGATTTCTCTCTGTTTTGCATTGATGAAGAATCTGGAGAAAAATACGAGGCTTCATTGTATCGCTTTACGAGATATGACGATATATTAATAACAGGCAAATTAGTAAATGAATACTATAGATTCGAATTTGATTTTCCAATAAAGCAAGGCACATCGATTTCTTTTTATGTTAGATTCAATAATTTGTCAGATAAGGAGTACCAATTAAATCCAGCTTTTAGAAAGTATGCACTTCTTGATAGAAGCATCAGATCCTCATATACGGTTTTAGATAAGTACATTCTTAAATATGCCGGTAAAAAATTATTGGTAATCCCTTACAGATTTAGAACTCATCTTATTTCGGAACTTCGTAGGACTTTAGGAATAATAAGAAGCACTAAATATTCTAACAATATAAAAGGCAACTATATATTACTTAGGTGGTTAGTCTTCATAAAATCTATATTTAGCAAGAAGAAACCATGGCTATTTATGGATAAAGAATGGTCTGCTGGAGATAATGCAGAGAATTTGTATAGATACGCATGTAAGACGAACCAAAAGGATAAGTTGTGGTTCGCAATACAGAAAAACAGTGATTACTATAAGCAAGTAAAAGAATATGGAAATGTTGTAGAGCCGTATTCGTTTAAGTATAAGATCATTTTCTTAAGATCAAGATTTATGATTTCATCGAGGACAGAATATGCAGTAAGAAATCCATTCGGTGATGAAAGAGACTTAGTCAAAGATCTTATTCATCATGATTTCGTATATTTGACTCATGGTACATTGTTCGGTGACTTATCCAAAATGCTCAATCGTTTGGAGACAAATATTTCTTTATATGCAATCAGTGCTTATTGTGAATACGACAATCTCGTGTCAGATGCATATGGATATACTGAGAAGGAAGTAAAGCTCCTTGGAATGGCAAGATATGATGGATATAATCAAGGAAACACTATCCGTAAAATTGCCTTTTTACCAACATGGAGATCCAATATTGCGGGAAAGGTTATACCAGGCACAACAGAAAGAGTGTATAACGAGTATTTCTGCAATACGGATTATTGTAAGTTCTATAATTCGCTTATAGGTAATGAGAAGTTACTTGACTGTATGCGCCGTAATGGCTACGTGGGAGAGTTCTATGTTCATCCAGCTTTTGAAAAGCAAGCAGCTGATTTTAAAGGCAATGAAGTTATAACTGTAGGCTCAAGCGTGGCAAATTATGAGGAAGTATTGAGCCAGTCAGCATTGCTGGTAACAGATTTCTCTGGTGTTGGATTTGATTTTGGTTATCAGAGAAAACCTATTGTTTATCCGCACTTTGATTCAATATTTACCAATGATCATACGTATGGCGAAGAATCATATTTCAGTTATGAAGATGAAGGATTTGGTCCAGTAACATATGATTTAGAAAGTACAGTTGATGCAATTGTTCACTACATAGAGAATGATTGTGCTTTAGAAGACGAGTATAAGAAGCGTGCAGATAAATTCTTCCCGTTCTCGGATTATAACAATTGTCAAAGAATATATGATGAAATAATGAAACTTTAATAGTAGACAAAACAAAAGGCCCTCCAGGTTTCCCTGGAGGGCGTATTTGTTGAATGAATTGATTATGCGTTGCAACCAAGTGTAACGAGTTCAAGGCAGTGCTTTGGACAGCCTTCAACGCACTTGTTACAACCTGTGCACTTGTCGTAGTCAACTGTTGCATTGTTGTTCTCAACATGAATTGCGTCGAACTCACAAGCCTTAACGCACTTCATACAACCGATACAACCAACTGTGCACTGCTTGCTTGTAAGGTTACCCTTATCCTTGTTCATACAGAAGTTAACTGTCTTCTTCTCATAGAGAGGAACAAGATCAATGATGCCCTTAGGGCAAGTCTTAATACATACCTTACATGCTTTACAAGCAAGTGGATTGACAACAGCAATGCCGTCCTTGAGCTCGAGAGCGCCATAAGGACAAGCCTTTACGCAGTCGCCAAGACCAAGACAACCATAGTTACAAGCCTTAGGACCACCGTAGAGCTGAGCTGCTGTTTTACAACTTAAGTCGCCAACATAATTCATAGAATTTTCGCACTTGTCTGGTGTGCCGTGGCACATAACAACTGCTGTCATTGGCTTCATGTCACCAGCTGCAAGACCCATAATCTCTGCAATTGCTGCAGCACAGTCAGGGCCGCCTGGTGCACAGAGTGTGCAGTCTGTGCAGTCGCCCTTAGAAAGAGCGCCAGCGTAACCAGCACAACCTGAATATCCGCAAGCACCACAGTTAGCGCCTGCAAGTACTTCCTGAATTGCTTCCGCTTTCTCATCTACTGGAACTGCCATTACGATTGATGCAATAGCAAGGATGAGACCGAGCACAAGACCGACAACGGAAACAATAATTACAGCCAAAATAATTGGATTCATATAATTTCCCTACCTTTCTTATGCACCGAAGATACCATCAACAAGACCTGTAAATCCGAGGAATGAACAAGCTGTGATAGCAGCGGCAACGAGTGTGATTGGAAGACCTTCCCAGAACTTAGGATACTCATTTCCTTCAAGTCTCTCACGAACGCCAGAGAACATGATCATAGCAACCATGAAACCGAGACCGCCACCGAGTGCGTTGATCATTGACTGCCAGAAATCATAACCGTTCTGAACGTTGAGCTGAACAACACCAAGTACTGCGCAGTTTGTTGTGATAAGAGGAAGGTAAACACCGAGAGCCTGATAGAGGCTTGGGATGTACTTCTTAAGAACGATCTCAACGAACTGAACAAGACCAGCGATAACGAGAATCTGAACGATTGTCTCAAGATAAGCAATATCCTTAGCTTCGAGAAGTTTATTAAGTGGATATGTTGCTGCTGTTGCAAGCAACATTACGAAGATAACAGCTGCTGACATACCAACTGCTGTGTTTGTCTTCTTAGATACACCAAGGAAAGGACAGATACCAAGGAACTTAGAAAGAATAAAGTTGTTGGTAGTGATTGCTGCGAGAAGTATAGAAACTAAACCTGTAATATACATTATTCAGCACACTCCTTTCCGTCAGCGCGCATAGCGCAAGTTGCTGCCATTGGGCAAGCTTCGCAACCCTTAAGTTCTGCCTTAGGCTTGCCGTTCTTCTCGGCAATCTTATTGGCACAAGCCATAAGAAGACCGAATGTGAAGAATCCGCCTGGAGCAAGGATGAAGATGAGGATTGGCTCAAGACCAATTGCAGAAAGAACATCTGTCTCACCGAGACCGAAGATGTCTGTTAAAGTTGTACCATATCCGAGAACCTTAAGTGTCAAGTTACCTGAACCGAAGAACTCACGGACAGCAGCCATAAGTGTAAGAGCGATTGTGAAACCAACGCCCATACCGATACCGTCAACTGCGGAAGCGATAACGCCATTCTTGTTAGCGAAACCTTCTGCACGGCCGAGGATGATACAGTTAACAACGATAAGTGGAAGATAAATTCCGAGAGATGCATCAAGTGATGGTGCAAATGCCTTAACGAAGAGCTGTACGATCGTTACGAATGCTGCGATTACAACGATGTAGCAAGGAATACGTACCTTGTTAGGAATTACTTTTCTTAATGCTGAAATAACGATGTTAGAGCAAATAAGAACGATTGTAGCGGCAACGCCCATACCAATAGCGTTTTCAACTGATGTTGAAACGGCGAGAGTAGGGCAGGTACCGAGTACAAGACGGAGAACTGGGTTCTCCTTGATGAGGCCCTTAGAAAATTCCTGGCCTAAAGATTTCTTTTCAGCCATTAGTTCTCGCCTCCAATCTCTTCATACATATCAAGGGCAACGTTTACAGAGCTTGTAACAGCCTTAGATGTAATTGTTGCACTTGTGAGAGCGTTAATCTTGCCATCAGTAGTATCTTCCTGAGCAGCTTTGTCGCTCTTTACAACTGTAATATCACCTGATTCGCCGATGAACTGTTTCTGGAACCATTCTTTACCAGCGTTCTGGCCAAGACCTGGAGTCTCATTAGAAATGTCACCTGGCTTAATTCCTGTGATTTTACCTTCTGTGTCAACACCAACAGTTACTGCAACGTCTCCGCCGTAACCCTTGGCTTCACCAATTGTGTTAAATACATAACCGATTGTTGCGCCGTTTGCATCAACGCCTTCATAGTAATCAGTTACTTTGTCGCCATCCATATCTACTTCCTTAAACTCTTTAGCTTCAGGAAGAACAGCTACACGAGCGGAAGCCTCAGAGAGAGCTGTCTGCTCAGCAATCTTATCAACAGTAATGCTGTTAACAAGGGCAAGAAGGAATGTAGCTACAAGACAGATAACGAAGAGAGAGACTGTAGGGACTAAAATGTCTTTTGGATTCATTTTCATTATTCAGCAGCCTCCTTCTTTTCTTTCTTTTCTTTTACAGCACCAAATACCATTGGCTTTGTAGCGTTCTCGATGAGAGGAGTAAAGATGTTCATAATGATGATTGAGAATGAAACACCCTCTGGAAGAGAACCGAAGAGTCTAATTACACAAGTGAGGAGACCGCAGCATACTGCATAGATCCATTTGCCCTTATTGGTAATTGGAGATGTTGTATAGTCTGTTGCCATGAAGATAGCACCGATCATAAGGCCGCCACCAAGGAGCTCATAAGCAACAGCTGTCATATCAAACTTAAATGCAATTGCCATGATAATAGCAACTGTACCGATATAAGCAACAGGGATGATAGGTGAGATAACCTTACGTACGATAAGGTAAAGACCACCGAGAAGAAGAGCAAGAGCTGATACTTCACCGAGACATCCTGATGTTGTACCGATAAATAACTGCATGAGTGAAGGAGCACCGTCTGCGATACCATCCTTAAGAGTGATGAGACCCATTGGTGTAGCTCCTGTAACACCATCAACGTCCCAACCGATCTGGTTGAGGCCAGCATAACCTGCTGCTGCCATCTTTCCAGGGAAAGCAGAAAGAAGTACGATACGGCCGAGGAGTGCAGGGTTAACGAAGTTCTGGCCGATACCGCCGAACATCTGCTTAACTACTACGATAGCTACAACTGCACCGAATGCTACTTCCCAAAGTGGAATGTTTGATGGAAGGTTATAAGCGAGAAGGAGACCAGTTACAACAGCTGAAAGATCGCCGATTGTCTGCTCACGCTTCATTGCTTTACGTGATAAGAATTCAGCAAGTACACAAGATGCAACTGAAACGAGAATTACAAAAAGTGCCTTTATTCCGAAAATGAAAATTGATGCGATACCTGCTGGAAGTAATGCGATGCATACATCGAGCATGATACCTGTTGTTGTTTCAGCAGATTTAACATGAGGTGATGCTGAAACGGTAAGCTTATTATTAAGTTCCATTATTTAGCACTCTCCTCTCTAATTACTGCCTTAGCAAGACGCATGTACTGAACAAGTGGTCTGCCTGATGGACAAGCATAAGCACAAGAACCGCATTCCATACATGTCATTGCGCCAGCTGCTGCACAACCTTCTGCATCCTTAAGATGAGCGCGAGTCTCAATCTTAGTTGGCATAAGGTTCATTGGACAAGCGTCTACGCAACGTCCGCAACGGATGCAAGCGCGAGTTGTCTTAACACGAACTGAATCGCCTGCGAAAGCAAGTACTGCGTTATTGTTCTTAAGAAGAGGAACATTGATATCGCAGAGTGCCATACCCATCATAGGGCCGCCACCGATTACCTTATAAGGTTCTGCCTTGAATCCGCCACAGAACTCGATGATATCAGAAATCAATGTACCGATTGGTACTCTGATGTTCTTAGGCTCAGCGATTGCAGAACCATCAACTGTAAGTGAACGAGAAACAAGTGGTTTACCTGTCTTGAGATAACGACCGAGGAAAGAGACAGATGCTACGTTCATAACTACGCAACCTACATCTGATGGAAGCTTTCCAGGAGGAACCTCGCGACCTGTTACTGACTGGATGAGAACTTTTTCTGCACCCTGTGGGTAACGAGACTTGAGCATAACAAGCTTAACGCTGTCATCCCAGTCTGCATTGTCAGTTGCAACCTTCATGAGCTCTGTGAAAGCATCACTCTTGTTATCTTCGATAGCGATATAAACCTTCTCGAAGTTGCAGATCTCTTTGATAGCATAAACGCCAGAAAGAACATCCCAAGAGTTGTCTACGCACTCTCTGTGGTCAACTGTGATGAAAGGTTCGCACTCGGCAGCGTTGATGATAAGTGTATCAACTGTGCCCTCTTTAAATGCGAGCTTTACGTGTGTTGGGAAACCGGCACCGCCGAGACCAACAAGACCAGAAGCTCTAACTGCTTTAAGGAAGTCATCCTTTGAGTTAATTTCTGGAGCCTTGATGCCTTCATAGAGGGCCATTTCTCCGTCTGATTCAATGGTAACTGCTGGTACCATTGAGCCGTTGGCTACTTTAACCGGACCTACTGCTGTAACCTTACCAGAAACAGTAGCGTGGATTGGAGCACTTACAAACGCATCTGTGTCACCGATAACCTGGCCAATCTTGACCTCGTCACCGACTGCTACAGTTGGTGTGCAAGGAGCACCAATGTGCTGCTGCATTGGAAGGACTACTTTTGCAGGAGCTGGCATACGGACGATTTCTAATTTAGAAGTGTTCTTGTTGTGAGAAACGCGAACGCCGCCGTGACCTTTAGCTACTGGTTTAAGTACGCCTTCAATCTTTTCGTTTGCCATTCATTCAACTCCTCATTGGATTTCTGTCGCTTGACTAAGGCGACAACCATAGAATAAGAATTTATTAAAAAGCCGAAGCTTTCTAAACTAATTAAAGCCCGAGGGCTGATTTCTGCTTTTCGAGCGCCGGCATGACGACTTTGAGTACGGTGCCGGTGATGGCACCAGTCACGAGGGCGAAGAGCAGAAGGAGCGGGCCATAGCCAATCGCGAGGGTAGGTGTACCCGAGATTATGCACGCGACGATAAGCTGGCCGCAGTTGTGGGCGATTGCAGATGCAATCGACACACCGAGTATGCCAAATGGATTTTTCTTCCATTTGAGTAGTGCCACCATAACGAAGGTGGAGAGCAATCCGCCCGCAAAGCTCATAAGGCCAGCGGTTATGCCTCTCGTCAGGCCGGCAAATAAACTCTTGATGACTGTAATCAAGAGGGCAGATGGAAGACCCATCGTACTTGCTGTGAACATTGTCACGATATTGGAAAATCCTGGCTTAGCTCCAGGAGGAAGTCCTGGGACAGCCGGAATAAAATTCTCAAGGAATGAGAGTGCGAGTGCCTCTGCTCCAAGAATACCGAGCAGAGCAACATATGCAGTTTTCTTATTGATGTTGGCTTTGCTCATCTTAGTCTCCTAATAGGTTATAACATCCGGTGAATTTGCCTCTTTGTCACCGACAAGGACAACAAGTGTCTTAGATGGGATACATGCTGCTGTATCTCCGGCGCGGGAGAGGCGTCCGGTATTTACGCATAACTTATCTGGACAATCTGCGTAAGAGTAATATATACAACCTGGCTCAACAGTGAGCTTCGCCTCTGGCATACATTCCAAATCTATCTCATAAGATTCAGTGACAGAAGAAAGGTTGATTTGCTCAACTATTTCACCATCTTTATAGATAACCGCGGTGAGATTGCTTTTCACACCTAAATATTTAGGGACGAGAAATGCTGCACAGAGGAGAACTATTACAGCGACAAGAATAAGGTCGCTCTTTTTTAGAAATTTCAGATTCATTATGCCACCTCTGTGCCAATTGTAAACTTGTCATTTACAATGGTGACATCGCCTTTTAAGCCATTTGTCATATAGACTTTGTTGTCTTTTGTGATGAATATTGCCTCTGCATCATATTTCTCAATAAGTGCAAGACTGTCATTGCAATATCCAAGGATGAAGCAGGCGGTTGAGAGAGCATCTGTGATTATTCCAGAATCTGCAACAATTGTGACACTTGTGATGTTGCTCTCTGCTGGATATCCGGTTTTAGGGTCAATAATATGGTGATATTTTTGACCACCTTCATAGAAGAATTTCTCATAATCTCCAGATGTAGAGATGCAACAAGCACCACAGTTTAGGATTGCCATATATGAGTTATCGGAGGATACTGTCGGGTCGCGTACTCCAATATTCCAAGAACCATCGTCGGATGTAGGGTTCTTTCCATAAACGAGAATAGAACCGCCAACTGATACTGTGCCACCGACAACCTCTGTATCTTTGAGATAATCACGAATCACGTCGCAGGCAAGGCCTTTGCCAACTGCGCCGAGATCAATTTTCTGGGCTTCGCCAATTTCAACTCGATAAGCGCCATCTTTGCTGCTGAGATCTAAAAGACCATAGCCAACAGTTGACATAGCTTCTTTGATCTCAGATTCAGTAGGGAGGTATGCGTTTGGATCTTCCGCAGTGGTGATGTTCCAAAGACTGGAGAGATTTCCAACTGTTGCATCAAATCGTCCACCGCAATTTTTAGAAATATCTATGCAAGTGGAAAGACAATCATATGTCACCTTGTCAACGTAACCTGAGCCGGTTTCGTTAATCTTGTAAATCTCAGAAGTGTCTTTCTTGCAGGATAGACGATCAAAATCAAGTTTGTTGATTGAATCTGTGCAGAATTTAATTGCATCATTGCTCACGTCTTCATCTTTGCAATAGAAAGACTCTATAATAACTGTGCCCATACCCATTCCAGTGTTGGTGGTAGGGGTCTTAAGACTTACTTTTCCTTGAAGGAGTATTGCAACTACGATGACGGCTGCAGCGAGAACGAGTACAACTGTGCCAGTAAGAATTGTCTTTTTCTTTTTGGCCATTCTCTTCACTCCTATTAATAATTATTTTATTACATAATTATATACATACACATTAAATTATTTTATACTTTTCGTCGCTTCATTTCAATACAAAATAAATAAATATTGACGAAAATCTTATATTAGTTGATAATGAAATTATCACGAAGGAGGCGAGGTAAATGCTTTGTCAAAACTGTGGTAATGCCGAAGCTACCACGCACATAAAAAGAATAGTAAATGGTGAGGCAACAGAGATACATCTCTGCCACAATTGTGCTCATCATCTTGGATATGCCAATGTCTTTTCTGGCTTTGGTTTTAATTTTGGTGCATTCCTTCCATCGGAGGAGGAACACTGCGAAAAGTGTGGTACAACTTTCGATGAGATTCTACGAAATGGAACTATGGGATGCGAGGAGTGTTACAAGACATTCTATGAGAAGCTCAAGCCATCTCTTGATAGAATTCATGGAAAAGCGACGCACGTTGGCAAGTCAACGACCGCAAATGATTCTCCTTCAGATATAGAGTCTTTGACTGTAACCACAACTCCTGAAAATGACGTAGCTATAAGCACTAAAGTCACCATAGCGCGCAATGTAAAGGGGGAGAGCTTTACACAAAAGCTTTCGAGTGATGAAAAATACGATATTGCTGATAAAATTGACGCAATTCTAGATGAAAAACTTCCAGGAAAGTTCGTATCTACGCCGATGAACGAGGTTGGGCGCGATCTTCAGATTTCACTCGCAGAGAGAAATCTGGTAAGCCCTGAATTCGTAAGCTATGCGGAGGGACGAACATTCATTACAACCAAGGATGAGACCTTGTCCATCATGGTATGTGAAGAAGATCATTTGAAGATGCAAGCGATGCTTCCTGGTCTTATGCTCGACACGGCATATAATCTCGTCGATACACTCGATAATATAATCGGTGAAGATGTGGAATATGCTTTCGATGAGAAGCTTGGATTCCTAACTGAGTGTCCAACGGATATAGGAACAGCGATGAGAGCGTCTGTAATTCTTCAGCTTCCAGCACTTTCAATGAGTGGACAGATTCCTCATCTTGAATCTACAGTATCCAAGCTTGGCCTTGTTCTCACTGGAGCATATGGTGAGGCAATTAAACCAATCGGATGCTTATATCAATTGTCAAATCAGGTTACACTTGGAATATCTGAGCAGGCGGCAATTGACAACTTGCGAGCAATCTCGCTCTCAATTGCCGAGCAGGAGCGAGCACTTAGGGATAAACTCATGCAGAACCTTCAGTTTCAGGACGCTCTTTGGCGTTCTTTTGGAACTTTAAAGAACGCTCGCGTTCTTTCGTTCAGCGAGTTTATGGAAGCGCTCGCATATGTAAGAATCGGTGTATATGCTGGAGAGATAGATATTCCGAATGAAGAGCTCAACAGGCTTATCTATTCAATGCAGCCGGCGACACTTAATGTTGCATATGGTCAGTCGCTTGATAGACAGATTCGAGACATACATAGAGCCGAGAAGGTAAGAGAGATATTTGAATAGGAGGTAACCATATGAAGAGTAATTATGATGTAGTTATTGTCGGCGCATCATCAGCAGGTGCTTATTTTGCAAGAGAGATGGCAAAGCAAGGCTTTTCGGTGCTAGTTATCGAAAAGGATTCAATGAAAGAAACAAGTATGGACTATGATATCTTCCATATTACAGTGGAAGACATTGAAGCGCATAATTTGCCAAGACCTTTAGAAGGCGACCCTGTATGGTCATTTGAATTCGCAGATGGTGCACATTATTCACCGGACTATGATTCTCCAAAAAAATTCCATGTGCCAACAGTTGGTATGCATAAGCATGGATATATTATGCTCATTGCGAAGCAGGCAAAGGACGCTGGTGCTGAGTTTGTTTACGATGCACCATTCGTATCAGTTCAGACAAACGGCACACGTGTAACAGGCATTACATTTAAGCAGGGTAAGAAGTTGGTATCAGTCAATGCAAAAATTGTCGTTGATGCATCTGGCCAAGGAGCAGTAGTAAGGACTAGCCTTCCTGATAGAATTGGTGTTGAAAACTTTAAACTTACAAATAAAGATGTTTTCTTCGTAACTCTCCGTTACATTAAGTATAAGGAGCCACCTAAAGAGCGCTGGCTTACAAATCACAGCTGGCTTTGGTATAAGATGTGGCTTGCACCATCAAATATTGAGTATGACGGTATCCTTGGCATCGGTTCATGTCTCTCATATGAGTTTGGCGATAAGGTTTACGAAAAATTCCTTGAAGAAGTATCAGATAAGCTTCCACCTTATGAGGTAGCAAAGATTGAAAAGAAGCCAACTCCATATAGACATTCTCTTTATTCATATGT
This sequence comes from Acutalibacteraceae bacterium, assembly GCA_045629305.1. Taxonomy (GTDB): domain Bacteria; phylum Bacillota; class Clostridia; order Oscillospirales; family Acutalibacteraceae; genus UBA1227. Next base: position 110,479 of record JAZQQZ010000019.1, read on the forward strand.
AGGAGATGGCTTTATCGCAATAGGCGACGCAGGTATCGTAAATAAGCCGGATAACGGGGAAGGCGTCGCTGTTGCAATGAATCACATGGACATCGCAGCAGAGGTTATAGGCAATGTTCTAAGAGAGGGACTAGTTCCGACGCGTGAAAATATGTGGTCAATCAACAAGCGTTATAACAAGGTTCAAGGTGCTGAATTTGCAGGCACTCTTGCACTTCTTGCAAGAATGCTTTACTGCTCACGTGAGACAATCCAATATATGTTTGAAAAAGATTGCGTAATGAGTAAGACAATTCTTGCCGATCTCGGCAAAACAGTTGATCTTCCTGATATCCTTCATCAGGGCAAGGAACTTATTTTCGGTCTCATCAATGGAAACATTCCATGGAACGAGATTAAAGTCGTAGGTGCAGGCGCTATTAAGGCTGTAGGAATTATTGTTCTTTATAACCTTTATCCAAGCACTCCACTTCTTTTTGAGCCTTGGCGTAAACTTGCTGATAAACTTTGGAACAGCATAGGTCAGATGTCGGATCTCTATAGTGAATAAAAAATAAAAGCCACTCGTTCGAGTGGCTTTTTTATATGTCTATTTTTTATTTGTTTTAATTTCTTTCGCAATATAAATTGGACGATGCTTACTTTGAATATAAGTTTTGCTCAAATATTCGCCGTTTATGCCAAGTGCCAAGAGCTCTAGGCCTCCGAGCAGGAGGATGAGCACAACTATTGTCGCATAACCTGGAACGGCGATTCCGAATGCTAATTTCTGAATAATTACAACAATCAGATATATGAATGATGCGAGGGCTGTGAAGAGTCCCACGCCCGTGGAGATCTTAAGTGGAACTGTCGTAAATGCTACGATTCCTTCAAATGCATATTTTGTGAGTTTCCAGAAAGACCATTTGCTCTTTCCAGAGAGACGGGCGTCTGCATCATAAGGCATGTAATAGGTGTTGAAGCCTACCCATGAGAAAATTCCTTTGGAAAATCTATGATATTCTGACATCTCAAGGATGGCGTCCTTCATAGCGCTGCGGAAGGTCCTAAAATCAGATGCCCCATCGACAAATTCTGTGTCGGACATCTTATTGATAAGATGATAAAATCTTCTCTTGCAGAAACGGATGAAGAAGTTCTCGCGACGTGTCTCTTGGAAGGCGGCAACGCAGTCATACTCTTCATTTTCATCGAGATACTGAACCATCTTGACCACATATTCTGGGTCCTGTTGAAGGTCGGCATCAATGAGGGAAATAAGCTCACCCTCGGCCTCTTTAAGGCCCGCATAAATTGCGGCTTCTTTGCCGAAATTTCTCGAGAAATTAATCACCTTAACTGGGAATTCAGACGCGTCACAGATCTCCTCGAGAACTGCTGCTGTGCCGTCTGCACTTCCGTCATTCACGAAGATGAATTCATAAGAGTCTATTTTGTTTTGAAATGTTTCATTTACCTTTTCAAAGAGGGGAAGTACATTTTTCTCCTCATTGAAGCAAGGGATAACAAGTGAAAGTTTCATAGACAAATTCCTTTTAGTTTGGTAAATAGATTATACAATAAAAAAATGAAATTTCAAATAAGTAATTCTTGCATTTTTACACCTAATATGTTTAAATATTGTGTAAATAATGAATTACTTTATAAGGAGCACTTGCAAAATGGAAAGACTTACTAAGAATCCTACAATCAACGCTTGGCTTGATGAGCGCATTGCACTTCTCTGCCCAGACAATATCGTATGGATTACTGGCGAGAAAGAACAACTTGATGCACTCAAAGAAGAGGCATGCAAAACAGGTGAACTTATTAAACTTAATGAGGAACTTCTTCCAGAATGTTACCTCCATAGAACAGCTGTGAATGATGTTGCAAGAGTAGAGGCACGTACATTCATATGCACACCTACCAAAGAGGAGGCTGGTCCTCTCAATAACTGGATGGAGCCGGGCGAGACATATAAGATGCTCGACGATATTGCACGTGGAAGCTATAAGGGCCGTACAATGTATATTATCCCTTATTCTATGGGCCCTATTGGTTCACCTCTTGCTAAGATAGGAATTGAGATCACAGATTCAATCTATGTCGTATCTAATATGGCAATTATGACTCGCGTAGGTACTAAGGTTCTCGAGGTGCTTGGTGATTCTGATGACTGGGTACGTGGTACACATTGCAAATGTGACATTGACCCAGAGAAGAGATATATCTGCCAATTCCCACAGGACAATGCAATTTACTCAGTAAACTCAGGATACGGTGGAAACGTACTTCTTGGAAAGAAGTGTTTCGCTCTCCGTATCGCTTCATATCAGGCAATGAAAGAGGGCTGGCAGGCAGAGCATATGCTCATTCTTGGAATTGAAAATCCTAAGGGTGAGACAAAGTATGTATGTGCCGCTTTCCCATCTGCATGCGGTAAGACCAATCTCGCGATGATGATTCCTCCTGAGGGTTATAAAGCTAAGGGATACAAGGTGTTCACAGTCGGTGATGATATCTCATGGATCCGTAAGGGACCTGATGGTCGCCTCTATGCGATTAACCCAGAGAACGGTTTCTTCGGCGTTGCCCCTGGTACAAACGACAAATCAAATCCAAATGCACTCGCATCAACAAAGCGTGGCACAATTTTCACAAATGTATGCCACAATCTTGATAATAATACAGTATGGTGGGAGGGCCTCGACAAGAATCCTCCAACAAATGCAAATGACTGGACAGGCGAGCCATGGAACGGTGCAGTTGACACTGACCGTCCTGGTGCTAACCCTAACTCAAGATTTACTGCACCTGCAGTAAATTGCCCTTGTCTCAGTCCAGAGTTTGAGAACCCAGCCGGAGTTCCAATCTCAGCATTTATCTTCGGTGGACGCCGTGCAAAACTTGCACCGCTTGTATATCAATCAAGAGATTGGAACCACGGTGTATTCATCGGCTCGGTTCTCTCTTCTGAGACAACAGCTGCTGCCACTGGTGCAGTTGGTGTTGTACGCCGTGACCCTATGGCAATGAGACCTTTCATCGGCTATGATTGCGGAACATATTTCCAGCACTGGCTCGATATAGGTAAGACACTTGATCCTGACAAAGCACCTAAGATCTTCAATGTTAACTGGTTCCGCAAGGATGATGAAGGTAACTTTATGTGGCCGGGCTTCGGCGACAACCTCCGTGTCCTTATGTGGATACTCGACCGTTGCGATGGCAAGGTCGATGCTGTTGAGACACCTATCGGTTTCATGCCGAAGCCAGAGGACATAAATATTGAAGGAATTGAAGATGAGGTATCAATTGATTCTCTCTCTGCTATGCTTTCAGTGGATAAGTCACTTTGGCAGGAAGAGGCTCTCGGCATCGAAGAATTTTATCAATCCCTTGGTAATACAGTTCCAAAAGAACTCTATGATTGCCTTGAAACTTTAAAAAGCAACATTAAGTAAGACAAAAAGCCCGTCGATTTTGGCGGGCTTTTAAAAAAACTTTAATTTTCTAATTTAGAAAAATTGTTAATGAAATTGTTAAACGCAAGTAAAAATCTTTACGAATTTTAGACATTTATTTTCTAAATCGGAAAATAACTTGACATTTTCAACCGATTTTCGCACAACGGGGCATACCGTAAAGATTTTTTACTTTACAGTATGCCATCTGCGCATTTTTTGGTCAATTAAGATGGTTTGTTAAGATTATATTGACATATATATAACGCTGTGATTAAAATTAAACGGTAACCAATTTCGACAACTAATTGGAGAACAATTTTTGAAAAGGAAGTATGTAAAATGAAGTATGCATTCATTACAGGCGCAGCTGGCGGACTTGCTGGTGCTTGCGTTGAAGAACTTAACGCTCGTGGCGGTTGGACAATCTTCGCTGCAGATATGAACATGGATGGTCTTAATGACCTCGTTGCTCGTACATCTGAGAACGTTATCCCTGTAGAACTTAACATCACAAGCCAGGAGAGCTGCGATGCAGCTGCTGAGCTTTGTAAGCAGTACACAGATCACATTGACGTAGTTGTTAATGCTGCTGGTATCCACACAATGGCTTCTCTTGTAGAGCTTGACCCAGCTTCAATCATCTCTAAGATGCTCGACATCAACGTTGTTGGTATGGTCCGTGTTAATAAGTCATTCTTCCCACTTGTAGACGCTTGCAAGGGTAGAATCATCAACTTCTCATCTGAGTGCGGTTGGGAGCAGCCACAGCCTTTCAACACACCATATGCAATCACAAAGTTTGCTGTTGAGGCTTATACAATCGGTCTTCGTCGTGAGCTTAACTTCCTCGACATCCCAGTTGTAAAGATTCAGCCAGGTTCTTTCAAGACAGGTATGCACAAGCAGGCTAATGCTGGTTATCTTAACATCCTTAACACAACAACACACTACAAGCCAGTTCTTGAGGTTCTCTCACCAATCATGAGCGTTGCTCTTGCAAATCCTCATGACAAGAAGTATCTTGTAGATACAGTTATGGATGCTATCTATGCTGATAAGCCAAGACGTAACTACAAGTGCAAGAACACTTGGTATCTTGTAGCTATCGACTTTATCCCAGCTTGCATTCTTGATCCAGCTTACAAGTATGTAGTACTTGGCGGATACAAAGTAATGAAGATGCTCGGTAAGGTAGACTAATTACTGATTTAATTAATTATCCCTGCGGAATTTCCGCAGGGATTTTTATTTATAAAAGGTTGACAAAATAAATAAAAATAAATAGTATATAAGAGCATTAATATTTTAAAACCTATAGGGTTTTAGGAGGATGTTTTATGGTATTTGAAACAATCAGAGCAATCATTGCTGAACAGCTTGATCTCGCAGAAGAAGATATTACTATGGAATCTGCTCTTATTGAAGATCTTGGAGCAGATAGTCTTGACGTCGTTGACCTTATTATGTCAATCGAAGATGAATTTGAAATTGAAGTACCCGATGAGGCTATTGAAAATATGAGAACAATCGGGGACGCTGTTAAGTATATTGAGGCTAACAAATAATTTAGATTAACTTATACCCCACGTTCTGCGTGGGGTTTTTGCTTAAAGGGGAGTAAATCGTGGCAGACAATAAAAAGATGGTCGAAGAGATCACATCTATGGATGTGGACTTCGCCAAATGGTACACAGACATCTGCAAGAAGGCAGAACTTATTGAGTATACAAGCGTTAAGGGCTGTATGGTAATTCGCCCTTATGGTTACGCTATCTGGGAGAATATCCAGAAGATACTTGATGCAAAATTTAAAGAACTTGGTCATGAGAATGTATGCATGCCTATGTTCATTCCAGAGAGTCTTCTTCAGAAGGAGAAGGACCATGTAGAAGGATTTGCACCAGAAGTTGCTTGGGTAACTCATGGTGGCGCTGAGCCTCTCGAGGAGAGACTCTGTGTTCGTCCTACATCAGAGACACTTTTCTGTGAACACTATGCTAATATTGTTCACTCACATAGAGATCTCCCTAAGCTCTACAACCAGTGGGTATCAGTAGTACGTTGGGAAAAGACAACCCGTCCTTTCCTTCGCTCACGTGAATTCCTCTGGCAGGAGGGCCATACAATTCATGCAACAGCGGAGGAGGCAATCGAGGAGACAGAGCGTATGCTCGGTGTCTATGCCGACTTCTGCGAGGCAGAGCTCGCAATGCCTGTAGTACGTGGAAAGAAGACTGAGTCAGATAAATTTGCTGGCGCAGTTTCAACCTATGCTATCGAGGCCCTTATGCACGACGGCAAGGCACTTCAGGCAGGTACTAGCCATTACTTTGGCGATGGATTTGCTAGAGCATTTGGCATCCAGTATCAGTCAAAAGAGAACAAACTTGAGTATCCTCATCAGACATCTTGGGGTATGACAACTCGCCTTATCGGCGCAATTATTATGACTCACGGCGACGATAACGGCCTTGTTCTTCCACCTGCAGTTGCACCTATTCAGGTTGTAATTATTCCTGTTGCTCAGCATAAGGAAGGCGTACTTGAGAAGGCAAATGAGCTCAAAGATATGCTCGCTAAAGATTTCAGAGTAAAACTCGACGATTCCGACAACAGCCCTGGCTGGAAGTATTCTGAATATGAGATGAAGGGTGTTCCAATCCGTGTTGAGATTGGCCCACGTGACATCGAGGCAGGCCAGTGCGTAATCGTAACTCGTTTCAATCGTGAGAAGACCATCGTTTCTCTTGACAATCTCTCTGAAGAGATTGAGAAGAAACTCGGCGAAATCCGTGACGCTATGTATCAGAAGGCTCTCGAGAATCGAGAGAGACGCACATTTACTTGTAAATCACTCGATGAGATAAAAGAGGCCCTCGCAAAGAATGGCGATGGCTTTGTAAAAGCTATGTGGTGCGGCGATGAAGCTTGCGAGGATAAGGTTAAAGAGGATACAGGTGTAGGTTCTCGTTGTATCCCATTTGAGCAAGAGCATATCGCCGATACCTGCGTTTGCTGTGGCAAACCTGCACAGTGCATGGTTATGTGGGGAAACGCATATTAATTAGTTGGAGAGATAGTAAAATGTCCAAGAAAGTATTAGGATTTTGGAATTATACAGTAATCCTAACTTATATCGGTCTTGCAAGTGCACTTGCAGGCATTTTTCTAGCATTTAATGAAAATTATATAGCAGCTATTGGTTGCCTTTTTGGAGCGGGTTTTTGCGATGCATTTGATGGCGCTATTGCTTCTACAAAAAAGGACAGAACCGATAATGAAAAGTCATTTGGAATGCAGATTGATTCTCTTTGTGATCTCGTCTGCTTTGGCGTTATGCCGGCCATTTTTACATATGCTATTTCAGAAAAGACAATTTTGTCGGCAGTAATAGCTATTATTTATGTGCTGCTCGGTGTGGTACGCCTCGCATATTTTAATGTTCTTGAGGACAATAGGCACAGTGCCGGAGAGCAGGAAGAGAAAGTTTATTACGGACTTCCGATAACACTGAGCTCTCTCGGGCTGCCACTAATTTTTATTCTTTATCAAGCAGGATTGTTTGATAGTACAATCATTATTGACATTTTTATGGCACTTATTGGAATAGCATTTGTTGTTCCGTTTAAATTAAAGAATCCATCACTTGTAGGTCGAGCAATAATGGGATTTTTTGGTCTTCTTGAAATTGCTGGACTCATACTTGTAACAGTATTATGAGAGATTCACTTGTTTTAAAATTTTTATACAAAACAGTTCCTGGCAGAATCTGTCTTAAGATTCTGACCAGACCTGTTATCTCTAAAATTGCCGGTTCGTTTCTCGATTCTGGCTTTTCTGCATTTTTAATAGAGCCTTTTGCCAAGATGTATAAAATCAATTTAGATGGAATTGATATGCCGGCGGAGGGCTTTTATTCATTTAACGAATTCTTCACAAGGAAGAAACTTGATATAAGTTTTGATGAGAAGAATTCGCATCTTATTAGCCCATCCGACGGCTTTTTATCAGTCTATAAAATTGACAGAAAAAGTCGATTTGAAATAAAGCATACTAAGTTTTCTGTCTCTGATTTACTTGGGGATAAGAAACTTGCTAAAGATTTTTCCGGTGGTACGGCACTTATTTATCGTCTGACACCGAGCAACTATCATAGATATATCTTCATTGATGATGGTAAAATTATAAAGCATAAGAAGATTCGTGGCGTTTTACATACAGTTCGTCCGATCGCAATAGAGCGCTATCCTGTCTATGTGCAAAACAGCCGAGAGGTAACAATTATTGATACTAATAATTTCGGCACTATTGCACAGGTTGAAATCGGCGCTCTCCTTATCGGACGAATCACAAATGACAAGATAAAAGGTCGTGTAAAACGCGGAGAAGAAAAGGGCTGTTTTGAATTTGGTGGATCGACGATTGTAATTCTTCTTAAGAAAGATGCGGCAGACATTAAAGAGAGTAAGAGGGAGAAGCCAGTATCAATCGGAGACCGCGTGGGTAAAAGATGATGAATATTGTTTCGTTTTTACGCGGGCTTCTCGTGGCGGTTATTGCAGCGATAATTGTTGTGCTTGGCATAGCATTTAGCTACTGGCTGACTCCGATTCCTACTGTAATTACCGAAAAGGCTCCAAAAAACTGTGAGCCTATCGTCCCATATGATGAATTTATAGTTAAAACATGCTCGCTACTTGGCACGCCATATTTTCTCGGTGGGCATGGTACTAGTACATATGCAAATAGGGCTCCAGATGGGCATAAAATTGATGTCGAAGAGGAATACTATAAGACATATAACAATTTCGATGCTCTGTCAGTGGGAGAGATACATGGAGAGGGTATAGACTGTTCTGGTTTAATTTATTGGACTTTGTCTAGCCTCGGATGTAAGACCTATAATTTCCTCTATAACAATCCAAATCCGTATTACACGGGTGCGTGGCTTTCATATAAAGATAGACCGATGATTGAATACAATGGCAAAAAAGTGACAATTCCTATTCTCAAAGAGGGTATTCACGAGGATGAGATGCCATATTATGAGATGGAAAATGGAACAATGATTCCTAGTGGATCAATTGTCGTAGTGCCACCAGATAGCAACCATGCCGGTCATATGTTTATCTATCTCGGAGAATTTAAGACGAGACAAGATTTGCTTGATTATTTACACAAATTGGGCATAAATAGGTCGCTTGACAAGTATGTCTTCGACTACGAGCCGGGCTCGACTCATTGGAAACTCGAGTCGGCCGGCAGAAAAGGCTTTGGTAAATTCCGTGGTGTTCAAATTGACAACATCACATCCACATCTTCGACCAAAGGTTATAAACGCCCTGTAACCGTATACAGCATTTTAGTTCCAGAAATAAGAGGGATAATTCACTGATGAATACAAATTGCGAAGAATGTATGAATTATGAATATGATGAAGAGTACGAGGAATATGTATGCTCTGTAAATATGGACCAGGATGAGGTGTCGCGCCTTATGAGCGGCCATTATAAGCAGTGCCCATATTTCAGATTTGGCGATGAGTATTCTATAGTTCGTAAGCAGAATTAGGAGGTATATTATGAAATATGCATTTGTAAATGGATATGTTTTAAATGGCAATGAAGATATGAAGCCAGAGTCTGGTCTTACTGTACTTGTCGATGAGGACAAGATTACTGCAGTAATCCCAGAATCTGAGGCAGATTTTACTGGTTATACAAAGATTGACCTTGAGGGGAAATATCTTATGCCAGGCCTTGTAAATCCTCATGTACATCTTCCTGTTGCGGGCAATAAACCTCCAAAGACGGATAAACCTACTAACTATAAGGCACTGTTTAAACTTCTCGCTATTCCAGGAGTTAAGCCGGCATTCATGCAGATGGAAAAGGGCTATGTAAAAGATGAACTTTTCTCAGGTGTTACTACCCTTCGTGCAGTTGGCGGAATAATGGATTTTGATAGTAAAATTCGCGATCAAGTAAATGCTGGTAAAATAGTTGGACCACGTATGCTCGTTGCCAATACCGCTGTCTCAGTGCCGGGCGGACATTTCGCCGGCTCCCTCGCAACCGAGGCAGAGACACCGGAGATGGCTGTCGAGCATGTAAGACAGATACATGAGACCAACCCAGATCTTATAAAACTTATGATTACCGGCGGCGTTATGGACGCCTCTGAGGATGGAGAACCGGGCGTTCTCCGTATGCCTCCAGAGACGGTTAAAGCCGCCTGTGACGAGGCGCATCGCCTCGGCTATAAAGTAGCTGCACATGTTGAGAGCCCAGAGGGCGTGAAGGTAGCGCTTGAAAATGGCGTAGATACAATTGAGCACGGCGCAAAGCCTGATGATGAGATGATTAGACTCTTCAAAGAACGCGGTGCTGCAGATATTTTGACAGTATCTCCAGCTCTTCCATATTGTCTGTTCGACCTCTCTATATCCCATACAAATGAGGTCGGCAAGCGCAACGGCACAATCGTTATGTATGGCATGATCGATTGCGCGAAAGCTTGTCTTGAAAATGACATTCCGGTAGGTATTGGTACAGATACCGGTTGCCCATTTATCCGTCATTATGACATGTGGCGTGAGCTTTGTTACTTTGTTAAATATTGTGGCGTAACACCTGCGTTTGCACTGTACACTGCAACCAAAAGAAATGCTGAAATTATAGGCGTTGGCGATGTTACAGGTACTATCGAAGCAGGAAAATCTGCCGATATGATTGTCACAAAAGACAACCCTCTTGAGGGCCTCAAAACACTTAAAAATTTATCAATGGTAATGTCATCTGGAAAACTTTATCGCGATCCAAAAATTAAGAAGGATGCATATATTGACAAAGAACTTGATAAATATTTATAATTAGTGTGTTATTTTAATAAATAGGAGTGATTCTATATGGTAGATGCATTCAAAAAAATGATCGAAAATTGGAAAGATTTTAGCGGAAAAGCAACACGCCCAGAATATTGGTGGGCACAGCTTGCTCTTGCAATTGTATGCTTTATTGCTTATATTCCAGGCGCAGTTTTCGTTGGAATAGGTGAAGGCGCTGACAGTGGAATTTGTGCAATTATTGGTGTTCTTCTCCTTGTAGTAGCAAGTATTTTCTTGATCTTGCTTACAGTTGCAGATATCTCACTTTCAATCCGTCGTCTTCGTGATGCGGGATTCCCATGGTGGTTCTTCTTTGTAGGCTTTATTCCTACAATTGGAAACATCGCATTCATCGTATTTATGTGCTTCCCATCATCTGATGTTCCAGTAATTGATTTTGGCACATCAAACGGTGGTACAGTTGTAACAGATGTGAAGCCTGCAGCACCAGCTGCTCCAACTGCTGCTCCTGCTACACCAACTGCTACAGTAGTTGATGTAACACCAACTGAGGCACCTGTTGTAGATGCAGATTCATGGACATGTCCAGCATGTGGCGGGGCTTGCACAGGCAAGTTCTGCCCTAAGTGTGGTACACCAAAGGAATAACCTTTGAAATAAACGAAAGGATGGTGGTTACATGAAAGGTACAGCAATCAAATTGGTTATTGCTGTAGTACTTTGTGCTGCCGTTGCCTTCGGAACTATTAAAGTGGAAATGGGAAAGACACGAGTTAATAGCACATCTTCGCTTGAAGATGCGGGATTAACTGGGTCCACAGTTACGACAACAGAGGAGACAACAACCGAAGAAGTTGTTGTGACGGAGGCTTCCACGACCGCTCCAGTTGAGATTACAACTAAACCTTCAACTACGACGACTACAACGACCACAACTACAACCAAAGCCACAACTAAGGCAACTACTAAAGCTACAACAGCTAAGAAGACTGCAAATGTGACTTTTGGTGAGCTTGCAACTAATGTCTTAAAGCGCATAAATACTGCAAGAACAGCAGCTGGTCAGCCGTCGATTAAGCTTGATGCTGAACTCAACAGATGTGCCCAGGATAGGGCAAATGAGATGGCTAGAGCGAAGAGTCTCAGCCATACTCGTCCGGATGGAACAAGCTGTTTTACAGTGCTTAAAGGAACATCTTATGAGATGGGATATCACGGTGAAAATGTTGCCTATGGATATCCTAATTCTGCCACTGTTGTAAGCGCTTGGATGAAGTCCGAAACCCATAAAGCCAATATAATTTCACCAAACTATACTAAGATGGGCGTCGGCCGTATGAAGGACGCTGCCGGTCAGTATTATTGGTGCTTGATTTTGGTAGGATAATTTTAAAATAAAAAAATGCTTGCACTTTATAAAGCATTTTGTTATTATTATTAAGCGTCTGAGCACGGCTCAGGCAACTTCCCGGACGGTCCTCTGACACTGAATGTGTGTATGAACGTTCTGATTTTTAATTTGGAGGAAATAAAAATGGACGCACTTAAAATTATCACAGAGGGCCAGATTAAGCCAGAACAGACACAGTTCAATGTCGGTGATACAGTTAAAGTTCACGTAAACATCAAAGAGGGTAACCGTGAGAGAATTCAGACATTCGAGGGCACAGTTATCGCAAAGCGTGGCAGCGGTGTATCTGAGACATTTACAGTTCGTCGTATTTCATACGGCGTAGGCGTAGAGAGAGTATTCCCTCTCAACTCACCAAACGTTGTTAAGATCGAAGTTACTCGTAGAGGTAAGGTTCGTAGAAGCAAGCTCTACTATCTTCGTGATCGTGTTGGTAAGGCTTCTAAGGTTAAAGAGAAAATCTAACTTTATATGGCTTCAAGAGGGTGGCAAATGCCATCCTCTTTTTTCTTTATTTTTAATATTAATTGATTTTGTAACCTATTTGTAGTAAAATTAATGTTCACTATGGGAAAGGAGTGAGTCAAGTGACAGAATATGAAGGCGTAACTTTGAAAGATGATGAACGCATGAATAAACCTGCCATCAAAAGAGCGCTTTTCATATATGACATTGTGTCGGTTTTAGTCGGCGCCGTCGTTGCTGTCCTTGTTATCATTTGCCTTTTCTTTAGAGTATCCTCTGTGGTCGGCGCCTCGATGGAACCGACACTGTACGAGGGAGACCAACTCATTATTTCGCCATTTAAAAATTCGTATGCATATGGTGACATAGTGATAATTCACAGAGAGCACGAAGTCTCTCTCGTGAAAAGAATTATTGCCACGCCGGGCGATACGCTCGACATAGATTTTGAGACCGGCGTAGTCACATTGAACGGAGAGGTCTTAAAAGAGGATTACATTGCGGAGCCAACATATTTGTCATATGAAGATGGTCCGAAATTCCCAATTACGATTCCTCAGGGCTACTACTTCGCTATGGGAGATAATAGAAATAATTCGCTCGATTCAAGATCCGAATCAATCGGACTTATCAATGAGCAATATATACTTGGAAAGATGATTGTTGATTTAAGTAATAAGGAGGCAAAATAGATGGAAAGAGTAATTAGCATAATCTATGAAATCGTAAGCATACTCATTATGGCGACTATTATTCTCGCTATAATTTTCACTTTCTTTTTCCGTTTTGTAAGTGTTGTAGGAGATTCAATGAATCCTTCACTTGCCTCTGGAGATCTTACAGGAGTTTCACAGCTTGGCATGAACTATAAGCCAAATTATGGCGATGTGGTTGTCATCTCAAGGCCAGGTGAACTTGATGAGAGCATCATCAAGAGAGTAATTGCAACAGAGGGTGAGACAATCAACATCGATTTCACATCAGGAAGAGTATTTCTTGATGGTAGTGAAATCGAGGAGGACTATATTGGCAATCCGACAACTAATGCATATGATATGGATTTCCCAATCACAGTACCTGAAGGATATTGTTTCGTTATGGGTGACAATAGACAGGGCTCACTTGATTCACGTTCAACTGTTGTAGGTCTTATCGACAACAGATCAATAATTGGAAAGGCAACTTTTGGAATTACGAATGACGGACTCGTATCACTTGACGTTTCACAGTACCTAGAATAAGGAGAACGAAATGGCAGACATAGGAGATCAGGTTGTCCAGTGGTTTCCCGGCCACATGGCGAAGACCAGAAGAAAAATTAAAGAAAATTTACCGCTGGTCGATGCTGTAGTTGAGCTGGTGGATGCGAGGATTCCAGTGTCGAGTCGTAATCCAGAGCTTGATGAATTGACAAGCAGCAAGCCTCGCATCGTTCTGCTCAACAAATGCGATGTTGCGGATGCAAATGCGACAGCGCAGTGGATAAAGCATTTCGAAGCAGAGGGCGTGCATGCCTTGGCGGTTGACTGCAAGTCGGGCAAGGGGCTCGGAAAATTCGACGACATGGTAAAGACAGCCCTTGCCGACAAGATCGCAGCCAACGAGGAGCGCGGCATGCCTGGTAAGGCACTCCGTTTCATGGTTGTCGGTATTCCTAATACTGGCAAGTCAACTTTCATAAACAAGATGAGCGGTAGGAACCGCTTGAAGACGGCTGACAAGCCGGGCGTAACAAGAGCGAGCCAATGGGTTGCCTGTGGCAACGGCATCGAACTTCTTGACACCCCTGGTGTACTTTGGCCGAAGTTCGATGATCCACTCGTTGGCGACAGGCTCGCCTTCATTGGCTCGGTAAAGGATGAGATTCTTGACTCCGAGACAATTGCAGTAAGACTCATCGAAGTTCTTAGAACAGACTATAAGGAGACACTTCTCCAGAGATATAAAATCAGTGAGGAGGATCTCGAACTTGAACCTTATGAGATCCTTGAGAAAATCGGCGCTGCCCGTGGTATGAAAATCCGCGGTGGCGAGGTTGACACAGAGAGAGCTGCGGTAACGCTCCTTGATGAGTACCGTGGCGGTAAACTTGGAAGACTCACTTTTGAGAGGCCGTAATATGAGCACTACAACTCCCACATATGAATATGAGAAGGCAGCGCTCGATTCCGGTTATAAAGTTGTCTGTGGAATAGATGAGGCAGGAAGAGGTCCTCTCGCGGGCCCAGTATTCGCAGCGGCAGTTGTACTGCCACTTGATTGCGAAATACCTGGCCTCAATGATTCTAAGAAACTCACTGAGAAAAAGAGAGAGGCACTCTTCGATGTCGTAATTGAGAGGGCGATTGCATATAGCGTCGCATCAGCATCGGAGAAGGAGATTGATGAGATCAATATCCTGAATGCCACCTATCTTGCAATGAAACGTGCATATGAGGGCCTCGGCATCACGCCGGATATGGCACTCATCGATGGCAACAGAAAGCCAGGGCTTTCCTGTGCAGAGGAAACAGTTGTAAAAGGCGATGCGAAATCAATGAGTATCGCAGCAGCATCTATTCTCGCGAAAGTTTCAAGGGACAGATATATGCTCGAGATGGATAAACTGTTCCCTGAATATCAATTTGCAAAGCACAAGGGATATGGCACAGCACTTCATTATGAGATGATTAGGAATTTCGGACCATCTGAAATTCACAGAAAGACTTTCCTAAAGAAAATGCATTAATGGATTGGCTATCGTGGGAAGGCATTATGAAAAAAGAAGGTCTTGGAGTCGACGGTGAGAACCTTGCCGCCGAATACCTAATATCCCACGGATATAAAATGATTGCTCGCAATTTCATCTCTCGTTTCGGTGAGATAGACATCATTGCGAAGCAAGGAAATTATCTCTGCTTTATCGAGGTTAAGACGAGAAAATCGAGACGAAATATTGCGAGCGGGTACGAGGCGGTATCACCTGCGAAGCAGAGAAAGATAATAAGTACCGCGAACTATTTTCTCATCACCAATAGACATTATCTAAATTTGCAACCGCGCTTCGATTGCATAGAGGTCAATATCGATGAGAAAACTGGCAAAGTGAATATTGATATGCTGAAAGCAGCATTTGAATAAGGAGACAATATGTATTACACAAGCACAAGAAATAAGAACCTAAAGGTTACTTCATCAGAAGCTATCACAAAGGGCATCTCAGAGGAGGGCGGCCTTTTCGTACCTTGCGAAATTCCTGCACTTTCTCCTGCCGACATCAAAGAGATGGTCGGCATGTCCTACAAGGAGCGTGCTAAGAAAGTTCTTGCGCTCTACCTTACTGACTTCACCAAAGATGAGATTGAATATTGCGTAGAGGGCGCTTATAAGGACGGCAAGTTCTCAAGCGAAAAGGTCGCTCCTCTTGTACCACTTGATGATAAGGCAAATATTCTTGAACTCTTCCTTGGCCCAACTTGTGCATTTAAGGATATGGCTCTCCAACTTCTTCCTTATCTTCTTACAACTGCTTCTAAGAGAGCAGCTCCAGACAAGGAGATTGTAATTCTTGTTGCTACATCAGGTGACACAGGTAAAGCGGCACTTGAGGGATTCAAAGATGTTCCTCATACTCGTATCCTTGTCTTCTATCCTGACCAGGGCGTAAGCGCAATGCAGAAACTTCAAATGCAGACCCAAGAGGGCGCAAATGTTGGTGTATGCGCAATCAAAGGAAACTTTGATGATGCTCAGACAGGTGTTAAGAAGATTTTCACAGATAAAGCAGTCGCAGAGAAACTCGCTGAGAACGGAATGATGTTCTCATCAGCGAATTCAATTAACTGGGGCAGACTTGTTCCTCAGGTTGTATATTATTGCAGCGCATATTGCGATATGCTCGCTGCCGGCAAGCTCCAGATGGGCGAGCCTATGAACGTTGTAGTGCCGACAGGTAACTTCGGTAATATCCTCGCAGCTTATTACGCTAAGCTTATGGGTATTCCAATTAAGACACTTATCTGTGCTTCCAACAGCAACAATGTTCTTACAGATTTCTTAAAGACTGGAACATATGATAGAAATAGGGATTTCTATCTCACAACCTCACCATCAATGGATATCCTCATCTCATCCAACCTTGAGAGACTTCTTTTCCATCTCTCAGATGAGAATGACGAGGAGATCCGTGGATATATGAAGGATCTCACAGAGACTGGCAAGTATACAGTATCTGAAAAGATTATGTCTGGCATCAAGGAAAACTTCGCCGCTGGTTATTCAACTGAGGCGGAGGATGCGAAGACAATTAAAGAGACTTATGCGGCAGGTTATCTCCCAGATACCCACACCGCAGTTGCCATCGATGTATATAACAAATTGAAGGATGGCACGCCTACAGTTATTGCAGCTACAGCATCACCTTACAAATTCCCGAAGAGTGTTCTCGCTGCAATCCTTGGAAAGGCACCAGAACTTGATGAGTTCGACATGACTGACGAGCTCGCTCGTGTAACTGGCACAGAGGTGCCTGCACCTCTTGCTGGTCTTAAGGGAAGAACAGTTCGTTTCACATCAGTATCAGAGATCTCTGATATGCAGCAGTGTGTATATGATATGTTAGGAGTTTAGTATGGCCGTTTTCGCAATAGGCGATACGCACCTGTCACTTGGCGCCGATAAGCCGATGGATATCTTCGGCGGCTGGCAGGACTATCAGGATCGCCTCTTGAAAAATTGGACAAAATTGGTCACACCGGAGGATACAGTTGTAATTCCGGGTGACATCTCATGGGCTCTTAATCTCGAGAATACGCTCGAGGATTTCAAATTCCTCGATGCACTTCCGGGAACTAAGATTATTGGCAAAGGAAACCATGATTATTGGTGGGAGACACTCACTAAGATGAATGCTTTTCTTTCGGAGAATAATCTTACAACGATCAAGTTCCTCTTTAACAACGCATATGAAGTGGATGATATTGCAATATGCGGATCAAGAGGCTGGTTCTTCGACGATGACAGTGATTCATCGGAGAAGATTATCAACCGCGAATGCGGACGCCTAAAGGCGTCGATTGACGCGGCAGTTGCCACTGGCAAATGCCCAGTCGCATTTCTTCATTATCCGCCGATATCCGGCGACAAAATCTGCGAACCGATCATGCAGGTCCTAATGGATTCCGGCATAAAGAAATGCTACTATGCGCATCTTCACGGTGCGTCAATCGGATACGCATTTCGCGGCACTTACGAGGGGATTAAATTTGACTTGATCTCCGCAGATTCTTTGGAGTTCACCCCAAAGTTTATAGAGAGTAATTTGTAGTAGAATTTGAATACAAGTTTTGCTATAATATATTGGCTTTTAGAGACCAATAAATAGATTTTAGAAGGAGAGGCTTATTTATGAGCTTAAAATCAGCAAAGAAAGTAGAGGCAAACGTACACGAGCTTGAAATCGTTGTAGATGCCGCTGCTTGGGCAGATGCCAATGACAAGGCATACGAGAAAGTTAAGAAATCTATCCAGGTTCCTGGCTTCCGTAAGGGCAAGGCAACAAAGGGTATGATTATCAAGTACTATGGTGAAGAAGTATTCTACAATGATGCTTTCGAACTTATCTATCCAGACACAGTTGAGGCTGCTGTAAATGAAGCAGGTCTTGAACTTGTAGATTCACCATATGACATCGACTTCAAAGACGTTGGTAAGAACGGTATCACTTTCACAGTAAAGTGCGTTGTAAAGCCAGAGATTGAAATCGGCAAGTATAAAGGACTTAAAGTTAAGAAGCCAAGCACAACAGTTTCTGCTAAGGAAGTTGACGAGGAAATCGAGCAGATGCGTGAGCGTTCAGCTCGTCTTGTTGAAGTTGACCGCAAGGTTAAGAAGGGCGACCTTACAACAATTGACTTCGTTGGTTCTGTTGACGGCGTAGAATTCCAGGGCGGCAACGCTGAGGAATACGAACTTGAAATTGGTTCAGGTTCATTCATCCCAGGTTTCGAAGATCAGATCATCGGCCACAAAGCTGGCGAAGAGTTTGATATAAATGTTAAGTTCCCAGAGGATTACGGCTCAGAGGAACTTGCAGGCAAGGATGCAAAATTTGCAATCAAGCTTCACAATGTAAAAGAGAAGGAACTCCCAGAACTCGACGATGAGTTCGCAAAGGATGTTTCTGAATTTGATACACTTAAGGAACTCAAGGCAGAGACAAAGAAGAGCCTTGAGGCTCAGAAGAAGGATCAGGCAGAGCAGGAAGTTGAGCAGGATCTCGCTGATCAGCTCGCAGGTCTTGTAAAGGGCGAAATTCCTGAGGTTATGTATGAGCGCGCAATCGACGACTCAATTCAGCAGTTCGGTTATCAGCTTCAGCAGGCCGGCATGGATCCAGAACTCTACATGCAGTACACAGGTATGACACCTGAATCAATGCGTGAGCAGTTTAGAGATCGTGCAGAGACACAGGTTAAGTGCACACTTGCACTTGAGAAGATTGCTGAGCTCGAGAAGATCGAGATCAAAGATGCTGATGTTGACGCTCGTTTCGAAGAGATTGCTAAGACATATGAAGTTGAGGTTGACCTCGTTAAGAGCTCATTCCCAGTTGAGGAAGTTCGCGCTGACCTCAAGAAGGCTAAGGCTCTTGAAGTTGTTAAGGCAGCAGCTAAGGATGGCGCTGCAGAGAAGAAACCAGCAGCAGAGAAGAAAGCTCCTGCAGAGAAGAAGCCGGCAGCAGAGAAGAAAGCTCCTGCAAAGAAGGCTCCTGCAAAGAAACCAGCTGCTAAGAAGGCAGACAAATAATTTCTCCAATGTAAGGAGGTTTACATATGGCACTTGTACCTTATGTTATTGAACAGACAAATAGAGGAGAGCGTCAGTATGACATCTTCTCACGTTTGCTCGAAGATAGAATTATCGTTTTATCAGACCAGGTAAATGATCAGACTGCATCACTTGTTGTAGCTCAGCTCCTTTACCTTGAATCACAGGATTCAGAAAAAGACATCAGTCTTTACATCAATAGCCCAGGCGGATCTATCTCATCCGGCTTCGCTATCTATGACACAATGAATTACATCAAGTGTGATGTATCAACAATCTGCGTAGGTATGGCAGCATCTATGGGTGCTTTCCTTCTTTCAGCAGGTGCTAAGGGTAAGCGTTTCGCTCTTCCTAATTCTGAGATTCTTATTCATCAGCCACTTATCGGCGGTGATATTGGACTTCAGGGTCAGGCAACAGAGATTAAGATTCACGCTGACCATTTGGTACGCACACGTGAGAACCTTAATAAAATTCTTGCTGAGAATACTGGCAAGTCAATTGAGCAGATTGCTATCGATACAGAGCGTGACAACTATATGTCAGCTGAAGAGGCACTCGAGTACGGCTTGATTGATAAGGTTATTTCTAAGAGATAAAGAGGTGGTACCGGGTGGCAGTACAGGACAAAGACAAAGTATTTTGCGCGTTCTGTGGTAGAACTCAGGACGAGGTTTACAAATTAATAGCAGGCCCAGGTATCTTTATCTGTGATGAATGCGTTGAGCTTTGCATGGACGCATTACATGAGGATGATGGCCCGAAACATAAGGCACACATGCCTAACACGGGCAAACCACTTCCAAAGCCTGAAGAAATCAAGAAGGCTCTTGATGAATATGTAATTGGCCAGGATGAGGCTAAGGTTGCTCTTTCAGTTGCAGTGTACAACCACTACAAGAGAATCTTCTATGGCGACGAAGTTGGCGTAGAACTTCAGAAGAGTAACATACTTCTTCTTGGACCTACAGGTGTCGGCAAGACAATGCTTGCGCAGACACTCGCACGTATGCTCGATGTACCATTCGCTATTGCTGATGCTACAACACTCACAGAGGCAGGTTATGTAGGTGAGGACGTTGAGAACATCCTTCTCCGTCTTATCCAGGCTGCAGACTATGATGTTGAGCGTGCAGAGCGCGGTATCATCTATGTCGATGAAATCGACAAGATAGGAAGAAAGTCTGAGAACCCATCTATCACACGTGATGTATCCGGTGAAGGTGTACAGCAGGCACTTCTTAAAATACTTGAAGGAACAGTATCTAATGTTCCACCACAGGGTGGCAGAAAACACCCACAACAAGAGTTTATCCAGGTAGACACAAAGAATATTCTCTTTATCTGTGGCGGCGCTTTCGACGGCATTGAAAAGATTGTCGAGAAGCGCGAGGGCCAGGGCTCACTTGGCTTCGGCGCAGATATTAAGACGAAGAAGGAAATGGACCTCACAGAGGCAATGAGCAAGGTAATTCCTCAGGACCTCGTAAAATATGGTCTTATTCCAGAAATCGTTGGTCGTATACCAGTAATTACAGCTCTCGCAGACCTCGATGAGGATGCACTTGTTAAGATTCTTAAAGAACCTAAGAACTCGCTCGTCAAGCAGTATCAGGAACTCTTTAAGATGGACGGCGTGGATCTCGAATTCCAGGACGATGCCCTTGTAGCAATGGCTCGCCAGACACTCGAGAAAAAGACCGGCGCTCGTGGACTCCGTGGTGTAATGGAAAAGATTCTTCAACCAGTAATGTTCTCTTCTCCTTCTGATAACAAGGTTGAAAAAATCGTAATTACCAAGGAGTGTGTTGAAGAAGGTAAAGAACCTAAGGTTCTTCGCAATCCTAACAAGAAGCCTCCAGAGCCACTTCTCATAGATGGAAGCGCTGCGAGCAAGCCTGCTAAGACTCGTAAACGCGCATAACGTATGTGGAACTGCCAACGGGAAACCAATGGCAGTTCTTGCTTTATAGAGAGTGATTTTTATGGAAGATAATTTAGTACTAGTACCTGTAGTTCCTCTTCGCGATCTTGTTGTATTTCCAGGAATGGTTCTCCATTTTGATGCAGGAAGAGAGAAATCTATCGCTGCAGTTAAGACCGCAATGGATGATGGAAGCCAAATATTCCTTGTTGCACAGAAAGATATGTTAATTGAGGAACCTACATTTAATGATATGTTTAAAATGGGTGTACTTTGTAAAGTACGCCAAGTTGTCGCTGTGCCTGAAAGCAGTGTTGTAAGAGTTGTTGTCGAAGGAGTATCACGTGCAGAATTGCACCGTGGTATTGACGACGGCAAGTATCTCTCAGCACTTGTAGAGCCGAAGCTTGAAAAAGGCTATGCAAAGAGCCGTGAGAACCATGCTGAGGCACTTATGCGTAAGGTAAGTGACAAATTTGAAGAATATGCATCTCTTAGTCCTTCGATGTCACCGGACATTTTGATTAAGGTGATAGCAGGTGATAAGCCAGGCTCTATGGCTGACTATATCGCTTCAGTTCTTAAAATCTCATTTGAGGATAAGCAGAAAATACTTGAGACTCTGAGTCAAATCGATCGTCTTGAGAAACTTTATGAAATCCTAATCAAAGAGGTTGAGATTCAGAAGATTGACGAGGAAATCACTGCCAAAGTTGAAGAGTCTCTTGAGAGAGGACAGTTGGAATACTTCCTTCACGAGAAGATGAATGCCATCATGGAAGAACTTGGCGACACTGAAGAAAATGAGATAGAGGCATATCAAAATAAAATCAAAGAGATAAAGCACCTTGATGAGAAATCCAGAGCAAAGCTCAACAAGGAATGTAACCGTCTAAAGAAGATGGGCCCTGCATCCCAGGTTGAGGCAACTGTAGTGAGAAACTATCTCGATTGCGTGCTTGATCTCCCTTGGGATAAGGAGACTGAGGACAACCTTGACCTTTCCCATGCACGTGAAGTGCTTGATAAGGACCATTATGGCCTCGATGAGGTAAAGGATAGAATCATTGAGATACTTGCTGTACGCAATCTTAATCCAGATATAAAGGGACAGATTATCTGCCTCGCAGGACCTCCGGGAGTCGGCAAAACTTCAATTGCCGAGAGTCTCGCGAGAGCTATGGGCAGAAGTTTTGCAAGAGTCTCCCTCGGAGGTGTACACGACGAGGCAGAGATACGCGGTCATAGACGCACGTATATAGGCAGTATGCCTGGACGCGTCATCTCCGCAGTATCGGATGCTGGCACTCGCAATCCGCTCATCCTTTTCGATGAAATCGACAAGATGGCTTCGGATATGCGCGGCGACCCAGCATCAGCGATGCTCGAAGTTCTTGACGGAGAGCAGAATAAGGCTTTCGTCGATCATTTTGTAGAGATACCGTTTGATCTGTCACAGGTTGTATTTGTAACAACAGCTAATGATAAAAACAACATACCTGCGCCACTTCTTGACAGGATGGAAGTGATTGACCTTTACAGCTACACCGCAGACGAGAAATTCAACATTGCGAAGAAGCATTTGATTCCGAAATCAATCAAACGCCATGGCCTTAAAGCAAAGCAGTTAAAGTTCAGTGCTACGGCGATTCGAGAGATTATTGACGGCTATACAAGAGAGGCTGGAGTACGTAATCTTGAGCGTAAGATTGATAAGATATCAAGAACAATTGCATGTAGAGTAGTTAAGGACATTAATTACTCTATTACTATTAAGAGCGAGGACCTTCTCGATATTTTAGGACCTGCTAAATATAAAGATGAAAAACTTCTTCAAAATGAAGTCGGAGTAGTAAACGGTCTTGCTTGGACTGAAGTTGGTGGCGAGATGCTCAAGGTTGAGACAGCAGTAATGCCTGGTAAGGGCGAACTCGAACTCACTGGTTCACTCGGCGACGTAATGAAGGAGTCTGCGAAAGCAGCTGTTTCATATATCAGAACAAATGCTAATAAGTATGGTATAAGCGCTGACTTCTATGAGAAGAAAGATATCCATATCCATGTTCCAGAGGGTGCCGTTCCGAAGGATGGTCCATCAGCTGGTGTAACAATGGCGACATCGCTTCTCTCTGCGCTCACAGGTAAGCCGGTCAATGGCAAGGTTGCCATGACAGGTGAGATTTCTCTCACCGGTAAGGTTATGCCAATCGGCGGACTTCGTGAGAAGACGATGGCGGCATATAAATCAGGAATTAAGACTGTGGTAATTCCAAAGGATAATACTGCAGACCTTAAGGACTGTGCAGAGGTAGTAAAAAAGAACATCAAGTTCGTACCAGTTACGAAACTTGATGAGGTATTTAGTGAAGCACTTATTTGAGGTGGCATATGAATCTTGCTAAAGTTGATTATGAACTCTCAGCTGGTACATACGCCCAGCTCCCAGCATCGACACTTCCTGAGATAGTATTCTCGGGCCGTTCCAATGTCGGAAAATCATCTTTAATAAATAAGGTATTAAATAGAAAGAACCTCGCCAGGGTTAGCTCACAGCCTGGCAAGACGATCACAATCAACTTTTATAAAGCTGATACAGCTCGTCTTGTCGATCTCCCCGGCTATGGCTATGCCAAACACTCGTTTGATGAGCGAAATAGATGGGGCAAAATGATTGAGGAATATTTCCAGTCAGGTAGAGACATCAAGCTAGTCCTTCAGCTTGTTGACATGCGTCACAAGCCAACTGAGGACGACCTTCAGATGCTTGATTTCCTCTATCAGACAGGTACCCCGTTTATCGCTGTTCTAACGAAGTGTGACAAGCTCAATAAAACTGAGTTCCAGGATTGCCTTAAGATGCATACTGATATTATTTCTCAGTATGGTCCACAGGAAATTATTCCTTTTTCAGCCACCAAAGGAGACGGCGTAGATAAGGTAAAATCTTGGCTTCTTAGATTTTAACGCTTTACATTGTGATAATCACGTGGTAAAGTGTTAAAGTAAGAGGTGTTTTATATGTCAATTAGAGGCGTAAATGAAGACAATTTAAATTTCCTCTATGATGCAGTTCTTGAACTTCGAGATAAAGAAGAATGTGAGAAGTTTTTCGAGGACCTTTGCACTATTAATGAACTTAAGTCATTGTCACAGAGAATTGTAGTTGCAAAGATGCTTACAGAGGATTGTGTGTATTCTGATATTGTTGCGGCAACTGGTGCTTCAACAGCAACAATTTCACGTGTTAATCGTTCACTTGCATATGGAGCGGGTGGATATGATGAGATATTTGACAGAATTAAAGAGAAGGCAAAATAATGAGTAAAGTAGTACGCTTGATCTCGAAAGCCGGCGACCTTACGGTAATCGCTACCGATTCCACTGATATAGTTCGTCGCGCTCATGAGATACACAAGACGTCTAATGTCTGCTCAGCTGCCCTTGGCAGATTGCTGACCGCCGCGTCCCTTATGGGCTCCACCCTCAAGGGACAGGATAACTCGCTGACGCTTCGCCTTAATGGCGACGGCCCGGCGGAGGTCGTAATTGCCGTTTCAGATTATGAAGGAAATGTGCGCGGATACATAGGTAATCCGCGCGTTTCTTTACCCCTTAATAATCTGGGTAAGCTCGACGTGGCCGGCGCCGTTGGAAAAGACGGTTCGCTGACGGTCATGAAGGACCTTGGACTTAAAGAACCATACATAGGCCAGGTGCCAATCGTATCTGGTGAGATAGCAGAGGATATTACAAATTATTTTGCGATATCCGAGCAGATTCCATCTGTATGCGCACTCGGTGTCCTTTGTGCGCCAGAGAGTGAGGAGATAATCACAGCTGGTGGTTTCCTTATTCAACTTCTTCCAACAGCGACGGATGAGACGATTGATAAAGTTGAGGAAGGCCTCCGAGATATACCTTCAATTACAAGGATGCTCACAGATGGTCTGACACCTGAGGAAATATGCAGAAAAGTGCTTCCGGCTTTCGATCTTGATCTTCTTGATACAGCGGATGCGACATATAGATGCACATGCAGTAAAAGTCGCGTAGAGAAGGCAATTATCTCTATGGGAAGAGAAGAACTCGAAAATCTTCTCGAAGATGAAGAGACTGAAGTTTGCTGTCATTTCTGCGACAAGAAATACATATTCACAAGGGAAGATATAAAACGCATTTTAGGCACATGTTAGGCTTGATTTTTTTATTAAAAAATTGCTTGACATCAAGGGCCGTGTGTTGTATATTATAAGACGTCGCGAATACGCGATATCGGTGTGGGAGCATAGCTCAGCTGGGAGAGCACCTGCCTTACAAGCAGGGGGTCACAGGTTCGAGCCCTGTTGTTCCCACCACCCTTATTTAAATGGCGAGGGAAAATGGCCCGGTAGTTCAGCTGGTTAGAACGCTAGCCTGTCACGCTAGAGGTCGACGGTTCGAGCCCGTTCCGGGTCGCCATTTTTTTTATACGCTTCTGTAGCTCAGTTGGTAGAGCAGAGGACTGAAAATCCTCGTGTCGTTGGTTCGATTCCGACCGGAAGCACCATAAGTGCGGATTTAGCTCATCTGGTAGAGCGCCACCTTGCCAAGGTGGAGGTAGCGGGTTCGAGCCCCGTAATCCGCTCCATTTTTTTATATGGCACCATAGCCAAGTGGTAAGGCAGA